>NZ_JACVSR010000010.1:0-16635 GCF_014534735.1 Bacillus sp. 1021
GCAGCTCATGATGAGCTGCCTTTTTTGTTTGTTTATAGGTATTGCTTAAGGAAATTAGAAATGTAATAAGGAAATTTACGTTCTGTGACCTCTAAGAACCGCCGGATCAATACATAATCATCGCTGACATGCTGTGTCAGCAGTTCATACCACCATTCCGTTTCATATCTCGCAATCATCCCGATATTGTACAGGACCAAATAATGAATAATCATTTCGGGAAGATGCAGGAACTGATCACGCTGAGAGGGGAGATAATATTGATTTTTCTCTAAGTGAAACGCTAAGTTTGGCGAAGACCAAGGTTCAGTATCTAGCGAATCAGCCTCAAAAACCAAATGGTTATGGCTTTTCCTGACAAAAGACCAATTCAAATGATGACTGATATATTCTGCAAAGCGGGAGTCAGACATATTGTACTGAATCACCGTATGTTCAGGAACTAAAACAAGGTCATCTTTCAGCTCTACTTTGGTCAGCCAATTCTTTTTCTCTTGAAAATGAAATACAGTGTGCAATTCGGGAATGGCTGTCAGCAGTTTTTTCATTGTATACCGTTCTTCCTCAAGACCCGCTATTCCGAATAAGTGATTCATTACATGAATACATAAGCCATTGCGCTGCACCTTCACTTCATCATCCCTAAAACTGTAATTTTGCTTTTTGCGCTTTCGGGCAGTAACGCCATGTGCGAGTACTGAGGCGTGACTCGGATAGCTTGGATCTGTAGTCAGAAGACAGGCTTTCAGCAATTGTGACATCCCGTAAAACAACAGAATAGGCTTAATTTCTAAAGGGGAGAGAGATGCCTGTTTATAAAAGGACTCGGCGTGTTTGATAAAAAATATGAAGCGTTCACTGTTTTTAAACGCATATCGTTTTGGTTCTTCCATTCCTCTTTCTGTATAGACTTTATTTAGGAATTTCTGGGAGGATTCCACGGAATAAAATAATGATAACTCTTTCCACTCAAGGTCTCTCATGTGTATTTTTAAACCCTTTCCTTTATCTAAATATTTCAACTCTTCTTCGCTTCCTTGACATGCCGTTTTCTAGTTGATAATCTACATATAATATTTTGCCGAAAAGAGGGGGATTTACTAATGTGGGAAAGTAAATTTTCAAAAGAAGGCTTAACGTTCGATGATGTACTGCTCGTACCGGCTCAATCAGACGTACTTCCGCGTGATGTGGATTTATCTGTTGAACTGACAAAAACGTTAAAGCTTAATATTCCTGTCATCAGTGCGGGAATGGATACAGTAACAGAATCAGCTATGGCGATTGCGATGGCCAGACAGGGCGGCTTGGGCATTATCCATAAAAACATGTCCATCGAACAGCAGGCTGAACATGTTGACAAAGTCAAACGTTCTGAACGGGGCGTTATTACAAATCCCTTCTTTTTAACACCTGATCATCAAGTATTCGATGCGGAGCATTTGATGGGGAAATACAGAATTTCCGGTGTTCCGATCGTAGATAATAAAGACGATCAAAAGCTTGTCGGAATCATTACAAACCGTGATCTTCGCTTTATCTCTGATTATTCAATGAAAATCAGTGACGTGATGACAAAAGAAGAGCTGGTTACGGCTCCTGTAGGCACCACATTAGACGAAGCAGAAAAAATCTTACAGAAACATAAAATTGAAAAACTTCCATTAGTGGATGACCAAAATAAATTAAAAGGTCTTATCACGATCAAAGATATTGAAAAGGTTATCGAATTCCCGAATTCATCTAAAGATGAACACGGACGCCTTATTGTCGGCGCTGCGGTAGGCGTGACAGGCGATACAATGACACGCGTCAGCAAGCTTGTTGAAGCGAATGTCGATGTTATCGTGGTTGATACGGCTCACGGACATTCCAGAGGCGTACTGAACACGGTTGCGAAAATTCGTGAAACATATCCTGAACTGAACATTATCGCAGGAAATGTGGCAACGGCTGAAGCGACAAAAGCTTTGATTGAAGCCGGAGCAAACATTGTAAAAGTGGGAATCGGACCTGGTTCCATCTGTACGACACGCGTCGTTGCAGGTGTAGGCGTACCGCAAATCACTGCCATTTATGATTGTGCCACTGAAGCAAGAAAACACGGCGCAACAATTATCGCGGACGGCGGTATTAAATTCTCCGGTGATATTACGAAAGCATTGGCATCCGGCGGACATGCCGTAATGCTTGGAAGCCTGCTTGCCGGTACTTCAGAAAGCCCGGGAGAGACTGAAATCTATCAAGGCAGAAGATTTAAAGTGTATCGCGGTATGGGTTCTGTCGCTGCCATGGAAAAAGGCAGTAAAGACCGATATTTCCAAGAAGAAAATAAGAAATTCGTCCCTGAAGGTATCGAAGGACGGACTCCGTACAAAGGTCCTGTAGAAGAAACAGTGTATCAGCTTGTCGGCGGTCTTCGTTCAGGTATGGGATATTGCGGTTCAAAAGACTTACGCGCTTTAAGAGAAGAAGCTCAATTCATCCGTATGACAGGAGCAGGTCTTCGCGAAAGCCATCCGCATGATGTTCAAATTACGAAAGAATCACCAAACTATACAATCTCATAATTGTTACAAATAAAAAACATTTGACAGGGTCGCTGACTCTGTCTATTTTTTTTATATCGAGTGTGATAAAATTTATACTGTTGTGTTTTGAATTTGAATATGTCCTTAACGGCTTAATTATAGATTTAAAATGAATGACGGAGGTCGTAAGATTGAACATCACGAAATGGAAACAGCTGTTAGTGTCATTAGTGGTACTGGCACTGGCCGCAACTTGCTTTGTTCCAATGTCTAAAGCGGAGGCAGCCGGCAATGACCCGGTTGATGTCAATGCTTCAGCTGCGATAATGATTGAGGCTTCATCGGGGAAAATCTTATACAGTAAAAATGCAGGCAAAAGACTGCCGATTGCCAGCATGACAAAAATGATGACTGAATACCTGCTTCTGGAAGCCATTAAAGAAGGAAAAGTGAAATGGGATCAAACGTATACTCCTGATGATTACGTCTATGAAATTTCTCAAGACAACAGTTTATCAAACGTCCCTCTTCGGAAAGACGGCAAATACACAGTCAAAGAACTGTACCAGGCCATGGCGATTTACTCTGCTAACGGAGCCGCGATTGCAGTTGCCGAAATTCTTGCCGGAACTGAAACGAAATTTGTCGCTGAAATGAATGCGAAAGCCAAAGAATTAGGCATGACAAACTATGATTTTAAAAATGCCACCGGGCTTGTGAATGAAGACCTTCACGGCAAGCAGCCGCAAGGAGAAGGCGTTAAAGAAGAGAGTGAAGTTTCTGCAAAAGACATGGCGCTTCTTGCAGACCGCCTGATCACTGATTATCCGGAAGTTCTGAAAACAACAAGCATCGCTAAGACGAAATTCAGAGCCGGCACTGATGATGAAATGGACATGCCGAACTGGAACTTCATGTTAAAAGGCCTTGTTTCTGAATATCCCGGCGTTGACGGGTTAAAAACGGGTTCTACTGATTCTGCGGGATCTTGTTTTACAAGCACCGCACAGCGGAACGGAATGCGGGTCATCACCGTTGTGTTAAACGCAAAAGGCAACCTGCATACCGGACGATTTGATGAAACGAAAAAAATGCTCGATTACGCATTTAACAGCAATTTCTCAATGAAAGATCTTTATCCTGAAGGCTCTCAAGTAAAAGGGCACAAAACGATTGACGTTGATAAAGGGAAAGACAAGCAAGTCGATATTGTGACTGATAAGGCGCTTTCTATTCCTGTGAAAAGCGGGGATGAAAAGAACTATAAAGCCGAAGTGACTTTAGATAAAAAAGAAATCACGGCTCCTGTGAAAAAAGGAACGAAAGTCGGAACGCTGAAAGTTACATACAAAGGCAGTGACAAAGACTACGGCTTCCTCAAATCCAAAGAGTTCAGCGTGAATCTTGTAACGAAAAATGATGTAGATAAAGCAAACTGGTTTGTTCAGATGATGCGCGGCATCGGCGGTTTCTTCTCCGGAATCTGGAACAGCGCCGTTGATACGGTAACAGGCTGGTTTTAAGAAATAAGAAAGAGCTCTGATGAAAGTTAGGGCTCTTTTGCTTAATATACTGAAAAAACCAAATTGTTAGTAAAAAAATGATATCTATCTCTTCCATCACACTGTAAAATAAGAATATCCATATGAAATATTGTATTTCTGGGATACAATAAGAGATAGAAATTATCTAACTATACATTGACTAGGGGGACCAAATAATGGCTCAAACAGGTACTGACCGTGTAAAACGCGGAATGGCGGAAATGCAAAAAGGCGGCGTCATCATGGACGTTGTAAATGCTGAACAAGCGAAGATTGCGGAAGAGGCGGGAGCTGTTGCCGTAATGGCGTTAGAACGAGTTCCGGCTGATATTCGTGCTGCCGGCGGTGTAGCCCGCATGGCTGACCCGACGATCGTTGAAGAAGTAATGAATGCAGTATCCATTCCCGTAATGGCAAAAGCGCGTATCGGACATATCGTTGAAGCGCGTGTCCTTGAAGCAATGGGAGTAGATTACATCGATGAAAGTGAAGTTCTGACTCCGGCTGACGAAGAATTTCATTTAAATAAAAATGAATATACTGTTCCGTTCGTATGCGGATGCCGTGATCTCGGCGAAGCAACGCGCCGTATCGCTGAAGGAGCTTCCATGCTTCGTACAAAAGGCGAACCGGGAACAGGAAACATTGTGGAAGCTGTCCGTCATATGAGAAAAGTAAACGCGCAAGTGCGCAAAGTTGCAGCGATGAGCGATGATGAGCTGATGACTGAAGCGAAAAACCTCGGTGCACCATATGAGCTGCTGCTTCAAATCAAACGTGACGGCAAATTGCCTGTTGTGAACTTTGCTGCAGGCGGAGTGGCGACGCCTGCTGATGCGGCATTGATGATGCAGCTGGGCGCTGACGGCGTATTTGTCGGTTCAGGTATTTTCAAATCAGACAACCCTGCTAAATTCGCCAAAGCAATTGTGGAAGCAACGACTCACTACACAGATTACAAACTGATTGCTGAGCTTTCTAAAGAATTGGGCACAGCGATGAAAGGAATCGAAATCTCAAATCTATTGCCGGAACAGCGTATGCAAGAACGCGGCTGGTAAAACCATAGGAGAGCTGGAAGCATGTTAACAATTGGTGTACTTGGACTTCAAGGAGCAGTAAGAGAACATATTCGTTCAATTGAAGCATGTGGTTCAAAAGGTGTTGTCATTAAGCGTCCTGAACAGTTGAATGACATTGACGGCTTAATCCTGCCGGGCGGAGAAAGCACGACAATGCGGCGTTTAATGGATACGTATCATTTTATGGAGCCGCTTCGCGAGTTTGCCGCTCAAGGCAAGCCGATGTTCGGCACATGCGCCGGTCTGATTATTTTAGCCAAAGAGATTGCGGGAACCGATCATGCTCATTTAGGGCTGTTAGACGTGGTTGTCGAGCGTAATTCCTTTGGCCGTCAGGTCGACAGCTTTGAAGCTGACCTGACGATTAAAGGCCTTGATAAGCCGTTTACGGGTGTATTTATTCGCGCGCCGCACATTTTAGAAGCCGGAGAAGATGTTGAAGTGCTTTGTGAGCATAACGGACGCATCGTGGCTGCAAAGCAGGGGCATTTGCTCGGCTGCTCGTTCCATCCTGAACTGACGGATGACCACCGGGTGACAGAGCTGTTTGTGAAGATGGCGGAAAAGCATAAGCGGGAAACAGCTGTATAAAACAGTTGAAAACCGCTGATACTTATAGTACATTATAAACACAAATAAAGATCGAAAAGCGTTGACAGGAAGCAGTAGGAAGCCTCTCTTTCAAAGAGAGCCGATGGGTGGTGCGAATCGGTGGAAGATGCTGTCCGAATCCGTCCTTGAGCGAAATGCTGAAAACAAGTAGGCATTTACGGGAAAACCGTTATGTGTTAAAGCGGGAAGCAAGTGTAAGCTTGTTTTCAATCAGGGTGGCAACGCGAGAGCTCTCGTCCCTTTTAGGGGATGAGGGCTCTTTTTTATTTTCGATAAAACAGATAGGAGTTGTTAAGTATGATTGATACGAAGGTCCTGAGAGCCAATTTTCAAGAAGTAAAAGCGAAGCTCATTCCTAAGGGCGAAGACTTATCTGACTTTGATAAGTTTGAAGAGCTTGATGAAAAAAGAAGAGAACTTATCGGCAAAGTAGAAGAACTGAAGGGAAAACGCAACGAAGTGTCTCAGCAGGTCGCCGTTTTGAAACGGGAGAAAAAAGACGCTGATCATATTATTAAAGAGATGCGTGAAGCAGGCGAAGAAATTAAGAAGCTTGATGAAGAGCTTCGCACGGTGGAAACCACGCTCGAAACCATCCTTCTGTCTATTCCGAACATCCCGCACGATTCAGTGCCTGTCGGGGAAACTGAAGATGATAATATTGAAATTCGCAAGTGGGGAGAGGCGCCGGCATTTGCATATGAGCCGAAACCGCATTGGGATATCGCTGACCGCTTGAACATCCTTGATTTCGAACGCGCTTCAAAAGTAACGGGAAGCCGGTTTGTGTTTTATAAAGGACTAGGGGCCCGTCTCGAACGCGCGCTCTACAACTTTATGCTGGATCTTCACGTTGATGAGTATGATTACACGGAAGTCATTCCTCCTTATATGGTAAACCGTACGAGCATGACAGGGACGGGACAGCTTCCTAAATTTGAAGAGGATGCTTTTAAAATCAGGGAAGAGGATTATTTCTTAATTCCGACGGCGGAAGTGCCGATCACAAATATGCACCGCGATGAAATCTTATCCGGCGAGGACCTGCCGATTAATTATGCCGCGTTCAGCGCCTGCTTCCGTTCAGAAGCGGGATCTGCCGGCCGTGATACACGCGGTTTGATCCGCCAGCATCAATTCAACAAGGTTGAGCTTGTGAAATTCGTGAAGCCGGAAGATTCATATGAGGAGCTTGAAAAATTGACAAATCAAGCTGAACGGGTGCTTCAGCTGCTCGAACTGCCGTATCGTGTCATGAGCATGTGTACCGGAGATCTCGGCTTTACAGCTGCGAAAAAGTACGATATTGAAGTATGGATTCCAAGCCAAGACACATATCGTGAAATTTCTTCTTGCAGCAACTTTGAGGCCTTCCAGGCGAGACGCGCAAACATTCGATTCAGACGCGAAGCGAAAGGCAAGCCGGAGCATGTGCATACATTAAACGGTTCCGGTCTGGCAGTCGGCAGAACAGTAGCTGCCATCTTGGAAAACTACCAGCAGGAAGACGGAAGTGTCGTCATTCCGGAAGTGCTTCGTCCTTATATGGGAAATAAAGAAGTCATCAAACCATAAAAAGGTGCGCCCTAGAGGCGCGCCTTTTTGGCTGTTTGATATAAAGCGGCGACATTCCGGGCTGTGCTTTCAAGGTTAAAACGGCCTGATGCTAAGGCATCTTCAAGACTTACAGCGCCCGGCACGATAGAAAATACAGCTGTTATTCCTCCGTTGTATACATGTTCAAAGTCTTTTCCCAAGGAACCCGCCAACGCGATAACGGGAATTTTTTGAGCGGCTGCGCGTGCTGCAATTCCTGCGGGGGTTTTGCCGAATATTGTTTGTCCGTCAATCTGCCCCTCTCCGGTGATGATAAGGTCAGCGCCTTCTATCTGATCTGAAAAGGACAGTGTATCTAATACAACGTCAATCCCGCTTTGAAGGTCGGCTTGTAAGAAGGCGATCAGCCCTGCGCCTAAACCTCCTGCGGCACCTGCGCCTTTTACGGTATCCGCTTCAATATCGTGCTGCCGTCTCAATACATCAGCGAAATGGCGTAAATTGCGATCCAATACAACTTTTGTCTTCTCGGTCGCCCCTTTTTGCGGGCCAAAGACATATGATGCGCCGTTTTCCCCGGTCAGAGGGTTTTCGACATCGCATGCGGCACGGATACAGATAGATTTCAGATCAGGGGAGAGGCCGCTTATATCGATAGAAGCCAGGGTGTGCAGCGAGCCTCCGCCGTCAGGTATCTCCTGACCTTCCTCATTTAAGAAACGCACACCGAGCGCGCTCGCCATCCCGGTCCCGCCGTCATTGGTTGCGCTCCCGCCAAGACCGATGATGATTTCACTCACCCCGCGGGAAGCTGCATCTGCTATCAGTTCACCCGTTCCTCTTGTTGTAGTGTTCAACGGATCTCTGAGATGACGGGGGATGAGATGAAGTCCTGATGCTTCTGCCATTTCAATGACTGCCGTGCGTCCGTTTCCCAGAAGTCCGTATGCGGCGTTTACCGGGGTTCCCAGCGGACCGGTCACTGTTTTATTAATGATTCTCCCCCCGGTGGCATCCGTTAAAGCCTGAACGGTTCCTTCTCCGCCGTCCGCCGCGGGTATCTTGATATATTCAGCATCAGGGAAGACTGATTTGAATCCTTTTTCGATGCTGTCGGCAGCTTCTTTTGCTGTCATGCTCTCTTTAAAAGAATCCGGTGCGATTATGACTTTCATTGTGTTCTCCACCTTTATGAACAGGTTATCTATTTGAATGTATTCTTGGTTTTCACTGTGTTTTCCTGCCGTATAACAGAAAGCGGTTGATTTTGGATACGAGTCTTTTGTATGATAGTAAAGCTGACGGACAAGCTGTTTAAGAAAAGAAATAAAAAATATGAAAAAAGCGCTTGACTGAAAAACAAGCCATGTGGTATATTATTAAATGTCGATACGGAGGAATACCCAAGTCTGGCTGAAGGGATCGGTCTTGAAAACCGACAGGGGTGTCAAAGCCCGCGGGGGTTCGAATCCCTCTTCCTCCGCCATATTGATTTTAAACCTAATGAAACTCGAGCATATATTGGAGATTGTTTTGTCCGCTGCATCTGATGCAGCGGATTTTTTATATGCAAAAAAAGCGATTTTCTCTGTTCGGGAAAATCGCTTTCTTATTTTTACTTATTTCTGTTTTCGTTGATCACGCGGCTGATTTTTTCGATCAAAGGTTCCAGTGACTGTTCATCAGCTTCAAGGTCATAATCTTCAATGCGCACTTTCAGCACAGGGCAGGCGTTAAAACTGCTGATCCAGTCTTCGTACCGTTTATACATCTCTTCCCAATAGGAGCGGTTTGTCTGCAGCTCCATATCGCGGCCGCGCTTTTCAATCCGTTCTATAATGTTTTCAAGATCACCTTCTAAATAGATCAAAACATCAGGGTGCGGGAAGTATGGCGTCATGACCATCGCTTCAAAAAGGCTTGTATATGTTTTGTAATCTGTCAGCGACATGGTACCTTTATCGGCATGCATTTTTGCGAATATGCCTGTATCTTCATAAATCGAACGATCCTGCACGAATCCGCCGCCTGATTCAAAGATGTTTTTCTGTTCCTTGAACCGCTCAGCCAGAAAATAAATTTGCAAGTGAAAGCTCCAGCGCTCAAAATCATGATAAAACTTCTCTAAATAAGGGTTTTCATCCACTTCTTCAAGCGAGGTATTAAAGCCGAGCCGTTTTGCTAAAGCCTTGGTTAAAGTCGATTTTCCGACTCCTACCGTTCCTGCTACTGTTATAATGGCGTTGTTTGGAATATGAATGTCTTTCATTTAATAAGCTCCTTTACCTGACGGGCAATTCTTTCATAGTCTGTCTTATTCAAAACAAAGTCTTCGGTATCACCGTCAATGGTCAGTACAGATATATCCGGATCTTCTTCCTGAAGCTGTCTGATGGCTGTGTCATAATCTGCAATGAGACGTTCCAGATATTGATGCTCGATGTTTTTCTCAAACGGGCGCCCGCGTTTTTCGATGCGTTGAAGCAATGTCGGCAGGCTTGCCTTTATGTATACAATAACATTCGGTTTCGGCAAGTCGTGAGTGAGCAGATGATAAATCTGCTTATATTTCTCAAGCTTTTGTCCGTGCAATGTGCGCTCTGCGAAAATAACGTTTTTATAAATATGATAATCGGACAAAACGGGCTGTCCTTGTTTTAAGTAATCACGATCTGTATCTTCAAGCTGTTTATACCTGTGACAGAGAAAAAACATTTCAAGCTGGAAACTCCACTCCTCGATATTATCATAGAACTTATCAAGATAAGGGTTGTCTTCCACAATCTCATTAATCATAGGAAAACCGAGCTCTTCAGAAAGCATAGAAGCGAGTGTCGTTTTTCCCGCCCCGATAGGACCTTCTACCGCGATAAAAGGGGCTCTGTTCATTGAAAAATCCTCCTTAATTCTGCAAACATCCGTCATCTGCCGGCCTTTATATTGTATCACACTCTCAGAAAAGCCCATGAAAAAAGACGCTTCCAATTAACGAAACGTCTCTTTCACAATATGAAATTGATCTCCGAGCAAAAGCCAGTTTTGCGGGAAGGAGAGGCCGAGTTTCCAATAGCTGATTCCTCTTAAATGAAGTTCTTTAATTAAATTGAATTTCGCTTGAATGGATCGTGCGTCTTCAAACCATACTTCATGCCGTCTCTGATTTTCATCCGTGTATCGAAAGAATGGAGCCTGGGCGGTTTCGTCATATTGAATGTCGACTTTATAGCGTGCTGCCAGAGCGATTGCCTGCTGAGGACTGACGGCTTTCGCTGTCGTTCCCTGTTTGAAAGGCAGTGTCCAATCATAGCCGTACATATTCTGGCCCATGACGATTTTTGAAGCAGGCATTTCTGTCAGCGCATACTCAATGACATTCCTTACAGGGCCGATTGGTGATACGGCCTGAGCCGGGCCCCCGCTGTATCCCCACTCATATGTCATGATGACGACAAAATCGACGATTTCTCCATGTGCCCTGTAGTCATGTGCTTCATACCATTTGCCGGCCTGGGTCGCGCTCGTTTTCGGAGCAAGCGCCGTTGAAATCTTCCAGCCTTGACGGTGAAAAATCGTCCTCGCTTCACGTAAAAAACGATTGTAGGCTTCTCTGTCCTGAGGACGTAAATATTCGAAATCAAAATGAATATCGCGAAAGCCGTGCTGTTTAGCCGTGGAGACGATTTCCTGAAAGAGTTTTGTTTTCACGGTATTATCATTCAAAATGAGCCGCCCGAGATCATCGCTGAATGCGTCGTTTTCAAGGTTGGTGATGATCATCATCAGTGCGGTGTTGTGCCTGTCACTGATGCTTCTTAAATTGGTGAGAGGCGGTTCCTTTAAAGTCCCGTTCCGCTGCACTTGAAAACTGAATGCGCCGAGATATGTTAAATAAGGTGAGGCCTCTCTTGCCGCCTGCTGCAGATTAGCGCTTACGCTCGTTCCCCGCGGTTCTATATAGGCATTTGATTCGATATCGGGCTTATTTGTCTGCTGCGGAATGTAAAGGCGGGTCCCGCTTTGCAATGGGGTGCTGAGCTGAATTCCGTTCACCCTCGCAAGCTCCGCGGCCGATATATGAAAACGGCCGGCGATTGCCGCAAGAGTATCGCCTTGTTTCACTTCGTAATATTGACCCTCAATCGGGATGACAAGAGTTTGTCCGACAACCAGTGTATTGGGATTAGGCAGTTTATTTGCTTCCGCAATGACATTTGCGGATGTCCGGTAGCGCGCCGCAATAGCGGAAAGCGTGTCGCCCCGTTTCACTACATAGATCTGAATGAAAAACGCCTCCTTTCATATCCGCTATCAAATGTATGAAAAAAGGAGGCCGATCATGTTTATTTTTCGTCGATAATTTGTTTTTCCGTGGTTATTTCTGCGAAGAGAACATTCTCCATCATCGTCAAGGCGAAATCATTGTCTTCGTCGCTATTGGAAGCGGTGCAGTCTTTCGGGATGGTAATACTGTATTCTCTCATATAAGCGTCGTTAGCCGTGAACAGCACACAAATATTCCCGGCAATCCCCGTAATCATTAATCGATTCACTTGCAGCTCGGTCAGAAGAGTATGAAGCGCCGTTTCATAAAAAGCGGAATGCTTCGGTTTAATGAGAAAATAATCATCCGGATGAGGCGAGATATCTTCTATTATGGATGCGCTTCTGTCGTTGCTGCATTCCTCCCTGATGGCATCAATATCCGCCTTCCAAAGCCCGTAATGGTCATTAATATAAATAATCGGCCAGTTGTTTTGTTTTGCATGCTTCTTTAATGATAAAATACGGGGGACGATTTGTTTGGTTTTTTCAGCAAGACGTTCGCCCATATCAAATTGAAAATTGTTAATCATATCGACAATGAGAAGGGCTGTGTTGTTAGGTTCAGACAATGCCGGCAACTCCTTTCTGCTGGGGTATTCCTATTTTAACCTTTATGAGACATGAAAAAACTTAAGAAGAGAGCTTGAACCGATGAATGATGAATATTATATGAGAGAAGCCATAAAAGAAGCGAAAAAAGCAGAAGCGAAAGGCGAAGTGCCGATCGGGGCCGTCCTTGTTCTGCATGATGAGATCGTGGCGCGGGCGCATAATCTGCGGGAGACCGAACAGCGGTCGCTGGCCCACGCGGAAATGCTGGCGATAGACGAAGCGTGCCGCAAGCTGGGAACATGGAGACTTGAAGACGCCGTTCTTTATGTCACTTTAGAGCCGTGCCCGATGTGCGCGGGAGCCGTCGTGCTTTCCAGAGTCGATAAGGTCGTGTTCGGCGCATTCGACCCCAAGGGAGGCTGTACAGGAACGCTTATGAACCTTCTGCAGGAAGAACGGTTCAACCACCAAGCGGAAGTGGTGAGCGGCGTGCTTGAAGAAGAGTGCGGAGAAATGCTCAGCGCTTTTTTCAGAAAGCTTCGCCGGCAAAAGAAAGACATGAGGAAAAAGTTGTCTGAGTAGTACGGTTGCATTTTCTGCCTGAAGCAGATATACTTATGTGTGCATCATAAATGGTGCGCATATAAAAATTTGATATTTATTTTGCCGTGCTAAGCGGGGAGGTAGCGGTGCCCTGTACCCGCAATCCGCTCTAGCGGGGCCGAATCCCTTCTCGAGGTTCGTTTACTGTAAGGTCTGCCTTAAGTAAGTGGCGTTGACGTCTGGGTCCTGCGCAATGGGAATTCATGAACCATGTCAGGTCCGGAAGGAAGCAGCATTAAGTGAAACCTCTCATGTGCCGCAGGGTTGCCTGGGCTGAGCTAACTGCTTAAGTAACGCTTAGGGTAGCGAATCGACAGAAGGTGCACGGTAAATCAATCATCAAATTTCAGACTCACCTGTTTATGACAGGTGAGTTTTTTCGTGTATGAAAAACGGGTTTTGGCGTTAAAAGCCCGTTCATGTATAATAAACATGATGAATAACAGAGGAGGGCGCATCCTGTGGGTTACCAAGCTTTATATCGAGTATTTAGGCCTCAGCAGTTTGAAGATGTGGTCGGACAGGAACACATTACGAAAACGCTGCAAAATGCCCTTTTGCAAAAGAAATTTTCTCATGCATATCTGTTTTCTGGACCACGGGGAACGGGGAAAACCAGTGCAGCTAAAATATTTGCGAAAGCAGTCAACTGTGAGCACGCCCCTGTAGAAGAACCGTGCAATGAATGCGCGGCGTGCAAGGGGATCACAAACGGCTCTATATCAGATGTGATTGAAATAGATGCGGCGTCGAATAACGGTGTAGACGAAATCCGCGACATCCGCGACAAGGTAAAATTCGCCCCGTCGGCCGTTACCTACAAGGTATATATTATAGATGAGGTGCATATGCTCTCTATCGGCGCATTCAATGCGCTTTTGAAAACGCTGGAAGAACCGCCGGCACATTGCATTTTCATATTAGCTACGACTGAGCCTCATAAGATTCCTTTAACCATTATCTCCAGATGTCAGCGTTTTGACTTCAAACGGATTACATCCAAAGCAATTGTCGGACGAATGAAGACAATCGTCGATGCAGAGCAGCTGAAGGTGGAAGAAGGCGCCCTTGATATCATAGCGAGCGCCGCAGACGGTGGAATGAGGGACGCGCTGAGCCTGCTCGATCAAGCCGTATCATTCAGCGGCGAGGAGCTGTCAGTGGATGATGCACTGCTTATTACCGGAGCCGTTTCCCAGCACTATATTGGAAAACTGGCATCTGCTCTTCACCGCAAACAGGTTTCCGAAGCATTGGAAACACTCAATGAATTGCTCCAGCAGGGGAAAGATGCGGCCAAACTGATTGAAGATATGATTTTCTATTTCAGGGATATGCTCTTGTATCAGGCTGCTCCCGGTTTAGAAGGAGTCCTGGAGAAGGTGAAGGTCGATGAAACGTTTCGGAATCTGAGCGGTGAAATACCGGCCCCCGCTTTATATGAGATGATTGACATCCTGAATAAAAGCCATCAGGAAATGAAGTGGACGAACCACCCGAGAATCTTTTTTGAAGTGGCTGTCGTGAAAATATGCCAGACGGCACAGCAAGCCGCCGCAGATATCCCAGAGGTCGGCATGCTGATGAATAAGATCCAGCAGCTTGAGCAGGAAGTAGAAAGGCTGAAGACCTCCGGGGTGAAAGTTCAGGCGGAAAGCGCTCCGAAAGAAGCCCCGCGTCCTCAAAAAGGCGGAAAAAGCCATTACAAAGCCCCGGCCGGAAGAATTCATGAAATATTGAAGGAAGCCACACGGCCTGACCTTGAACAGCTTAAAAGCAGCTGGGGCAAGCTGCTGGCACACCTGAAACAGCAGAATAAAGTGTCTCATGCGGCTCTTTTGAATGACAGTGAACCGGTGGCCGCTGCCCAGAAGGCGTTTGTGCTTAAATTTAAATACGAAATCCATTGTAAAATGGTTGCTGAAGACAATAACGGAGTCCGTACGAATCTTGAACAGATTCTCGAATCAATGCTCGGGAAAAGAATGGATTTGATTGGCGTTCCGGAAGCACAATGGGGTAAAATAAGAGAAGAATTTTTAAATGATCATCAGCAGGAAAGTGAAGGATCAAACGAACCGGCTGAAGAAGATCCGCTGATTGCAGAGGCGAAAAAACTTGTCGGAGCGGATTTAATCGAAATAAAAGACTAATAAGATGAAAGAGAGTGATTGAATATGCGTGGCGGAATGGGAAACATGCAAAAAATGATGAAACAAATGCAAAAAATGCAAAAAGATATGGCGAAGGCTCAGGAGGAGCTTGCTGAAAAAGTGCTTGAGGGCACAGCGGGCGGCGGAATGGTGACTGTAAAAGTCAACGGCCAAAAAGAAGTTGTAGACGTTGCGATTAAAGAAGAAGTCGTTGATCCGGAAGATATCGAAATGCTTCAGGACCTGGTTCTTGCTGCGACAAACGACGCCCTCAAGAAAGTCGATGACATGACGAATGAGACAATGGGACAATTTACAAAAGGAATGAACATACCGGGTTTATTCTAGGGGGATAAATAAACATGCAGTATCCTGAACCAATATCAAAGCTGATTGACAGCTTTATGAAATTGCCAGGGATCGGACCGAAAACAGCGGTTCGTCTGGCTTTTTTTGTTCTAGGTATGAAAGAAGACACAGTATTGGATTTTGCTAAGGCGCTCGTCAATGCGAAGCGGAATCTGACATATTGCTCGATCTGCGGACATATTACAGATCAGGACCCTTGTTATATATGCGAGGATACAAGAAGAGATAGATCTGTCATTTGTGTGGTGCAGGACCCTAAGGATGTTATTGCAATGGAGAAGATGAAGGAATATAACGGCCAGTATCATGTTCTTCACGGCGCAATTTCTCCGATGGACGGCATCGGCCCGGAGGATATTAAGATTCCGGAACTGCTGAAGCGTCTTCAGGATGATCAAGTGACAGAAGTTATCCTCGCAACCAACCCTAATATTGAAGGGGAAGCAACAGCGATGTATATATCGAGGCTGTTAAAGCCCTCAGGCATCAAGCTCTCCCGTATTGCCCACGGTCTGCCCGTCGGCGGTGATTTGGAATATGCTGATGAGGTCACTCTTTCAAAAGCTCTTGAAGGAAGACGTGAATTGTAAGGGAGGAAATGGCGAGGCATGGGTTTTCTTCGCAGAAATACATTAAGAAAAGAGTTTGATGACAAACTGATTGAACAGCTCTTTAAACAAAAAGAAGAATGGAACAGACAGAAGAGTCTGGTCGATAAAAGTCTTGAGCCCTCAGCTGAGGTGCTGTTTGAGCTGAAAGTCGCTGAATCTAAATACTTTTTTTATTTGAAAGAAGCGAAGCAGCGGAATTTAAAAATGAGCAGATGGAAGTAAGAGGTCTATTCTCCGGGGTCTTCTCATAAGCTTGTACTAAACAAGCGAGGGGGAAGATTCATGGAGCCTTTTTTTATTATCGGTTTGATTGTCGGTCTGGTTGCTTTGCTTTTATTATGGGGAGTATCTTCAAAGCCGTTAAGATGGATTGGTGTGACTGCCGTTAAGTTTGTTGCCGGAGCGATTCTTCTGGCAGGTGTGAATTTATTCGGCGGGAGTCTCGGCATTCATATACCTGTTAATCTGATCACAACCGGCATCAGCGGGATTTTAGGAATACCCGGCATTGCGGCTTTAATCGTCATTAAACGCTTCATCATTTAATTTGTCGTTTATTGTTGACATGATGAATTAAGGGTGGTATTCTAATATACGTCGCTGATGACAAAACGGATTTTTGAAAAAGAAATTCAAAAAGTTATTGACGACAATGATGATGATGTGTTATAATAATTAAGTCGCTTCGAGAGAAGTCG
>NZ_JACVSR010000011.1:0-3105 GCF_014534735.1 Bacillus sp. 1021
GCGACTGGGATCACAGGGTCAACCGGTCCAACTGGAGTAACAGGAACAACCGGATCAACAGGTCCAACGGGTGCAAGAGGAGCAACCGGATCGACTGGGATCACAGGGTCAACAGGTCCAACTGGTATAACAGGAACAACAGGAGTAACAGGTCCAACGGGTGCAAGAGGAGCAACCGGATCGACTGGAATCACAGGGTCAACCGGTCCAACAGGAGTAACCGGAGTAACGGGAGCGACAGGAGCAACGGGTGCAAGAGGAGCAACCGGATCGACTGGAATCACAGGGTCAACCGGTCCAACAGGAGTAACCGGAGCAACGGGAGTAACTGGTCCAACCGGAGCAACCGGAGCGACTGGAGAAACGGGCCCAACCGGCTCAACTGGAGTAACAGGATCAACAGGAGTAACTGGTGTAACGGGACCAACTGGAGAAACCGGTCCAACCGGAGTAACGGGAGCAACCGGAGCAACCGGAGTAACAGGAGCAACCGGGGTGACTGGCCCAACGGGTGTAACGGGCCCAACCGGATCGACTGGCTCAACCGGGGTGACTGGCCCAACGGGTGTAACGGGCCCAACCGGATCGACTGGGGCAACCGGGGCAACGGGTGTAACAGGAGAAACTGGCTCAACTGGAGTGACAGGAGAAACTGGCCCAACTGGTGCAACCGGATCAACCGGAGCGACAGGAGTAACCGGATCAACCGGAGCAACAGGAGCGACCGGAGTAACTGGAGAAACCGGTCCAACAGGAGCAACAGGAGTAACTGGAGAAACGGGACCAACAGGAGCAACAGGAGCAACAGGAGCAACAGGAGCAACAGGAGTAACTGGTCCAACAGGAGCAACGGGAGTAACTGGTCCAACAGGAGCAACAGGAGTAACTGGTGTAACCGGCTCAACTGGAGAAACTGGTTCAACCGGAGTGACAGGAGAAACTGGCCCAACGGGTCCAACCGGGTCAACAGGAGCAACAGGATCAACCGGAGCAACAGGAGTAACGGGCTCAACCGGAGCAACTGGTGTAACTGGTGCAACCGGGGCAACTGGAGCAACAGGAGTAACAGGATCAACCGGCTCAACTGGAGAAACTGGCCCAACGGGTGTAACCGGAGCGACTGGAGAAACGGGACCAACAGGACCAACAGGTGTAACCGGAGTGACTGGAGAAACCGGCCCAACGGGTGCAACCGGAGCAACGGGAGTAACTGGTCCAACTGGAGAAACAGGAGCAACAGGAGTAACTGGTGTAACCGGCTCAACTGGAGAAACGGGACCAACAGGAGTAACAGGAGTAACAGGAGTAACCGGAGCGACAGGAGAAACGGGACCAACAGGAGTAACCGGAGCAACCGGGGCAACTGGAGAAACAGGATCAACAGGAGTAACCGGAGTAACTGGTGTAACCGGAGCGACTGGAGAAACGGGACCAACAGGACCAACCGGAGTAACCGGAGTAACTGGAGCAACAGGAGAAACAGGATCAACCGGGGCAACAGGATCAACAGGAGTAACTGGTGTAACCGGAGCGACTGGAGAAACGGGACCAACAGGACCAACCGGAGTAACCGGAGTAACTGGAGCAACAGGAGAAACAGGATCAACCGGGGCAACAGGACCAACCGGAGTAACCGGAGTAACCGGAGTAACTGGAGCAACCGGAGCAACAGGAGTAACAGGATCAACCGGAGTGACTGGAGCAACAGGAGTAACAGGTCCAACCGGAGCAACTGGTGTAACCGGCTCAACCGGATCAACCGGGGCAACTGGTGTAACCGGCCCAACCGGAGCAACCGGGGCAACAGGAGCAACAGGAGTAACAGGATCAACCGGAGCGACTGGAGAAACGGGTGCAACCGGAGCGACCGGAGTAACTGGAGAAACCGGTCCAACAGGATCAACCGGAGCGACCGGAGTAACTGGAGAAACGGGACCAACAGGATCAACCGGGGCAACAGGATCAACAGGAGCAACCGGGGCAACAGGAGCAACAGGAGCAACAGGAGCAACAGGCTCAACAGGCTCAACTGGTCCAACAGGCTCAACTGGAGAAACTGGCCCAACGGGTCCAACCGGCTCAACCGGGGCAACTGGCGTAACCGGATCAACGGGAGTAACAGGAGCGACAGGAGAAACCGGCTCAACTGGAGAAACCGGTGCAACGGGTGCAACCGGAGCAACAGGAGTAACTGGTGTAACCGGAGTAACTGGTGAAACGGGTCCAACTGGAGAAACTGGCCCAACGGGCCCAACCGGGGCAACTGGCGTAACCGGCTCAACTGGAGTAACAGGAGCGACAGGAGTAACTGGTGTAACCGGCTCAACTGGAGAAACTGGTTCAACAGGAGCGACTGGAGAAACGGGACCAACAGGACCAACAGGACCAACAGGAGAAACAGGAGCGACTGGAGAAACGGGTCCAACCGGCTCAACTGGAGAAACGGGACCAACTGGAGAAACCGGTCCAACCGGAGCAACAGGAGTAACTGGTGTAACCGGATCAACAGGAGTAACTGGAGAAACGGGACCAACTGGAGAAACGGGACCAACCGGAGCAACAGGAGTAACCGGGGCAACAGGAGCAACTGGAGAAACCGGTCCAACCGGAGCAACAGGAGTAACCGGGGCAACAGGAGCAACTGGCGTAACCGGCTTAACTGGAGAAACTGGTTCAACCGGAGTGACTGGAGAAACCGGACCAACGGGTGCAACAGGATCAACAGGAGTAACTGGAGAAACGGGACCAACTGGAGAAACAGGTCCAACCGGATCAACAGGAGCAACTGGTGAAACGGGTCCAACCGGATCAACCGGGGCAACAGGATCAACAGGAGTAACCGGAGCAACAGGAGCGACTGGAGAAACGGGAGCAACAGGATCAACAGGAGTAACTGGTCCAACTGGAGAAACAGGCTCAACCGGAGTGACTGGAGAAACCGGACCAACGGGTGCAACAGGATCAACAGGAGTAACTGGAGAAACCGGTCCAACAGGAGCAACAGGAGTAACTGGAGAAACGGGACCAACAGGACCAACCGGGGTAACAGGAGTAACTGGAGCAACAGGAGTAACTGGTGAAACGGGTTCAACTGGAGAAACCGGA
>NZ_JACVSR010000012.1:0-3046 GCF_014534735.1 Bacillus sp. 1021
TGTTCTTTGAAAACTAGATAACAGAAGTAATTCACATTCAATTGTAATGCAAGAAATCACGTAGTGATTCTTTTTAACGGTTAAGTTAGAAAGGGCGCACGGTGGATGCCTTGGCACTAGGAGCCGATGAAGGACGGGACGAACACCGATATGCTTCGGGGAGCTGTAAGCAAGCTTTGATCCGGAGATTTCCGAATGGGGAAACCCACCACTCGTAATGGAGTGGTATCCATATCTGAATACATAGGATATGAGAAGGCAGACCCGGGGAACTGAAACATCTAAGTACCCGGAGGAAGAGAAAGCAAATGCGATTCCCTGAGTAGCGGCGAGCGAAACGGGATCAGCCCAAACCAAGAGGCTTGCCTCTTGGGGTTGTAGGACACTCTGTACGGAGTTACAAAGGAACGAGGTAGATGAAGAGGTCTGGAAAGGCCCGCCATAGGAGGTAACAGCCCTGTAGTCAAAACTTCGTTCTCTCCAGAGTGGATCCTGAGTACGGCGGAACACGTGAAATTCCGTCGGAATCCGGGAGGACCATCTCCCAAGGCTAAATACTCCCTAGTGACCGATAGTGAACCAGTACCGTGAGGGAAAGGTGAAAAGCACCCCGGAAGGGGAGTGAAATAGATCCTGAAACCGTGTGCCTACAAGTAGTCAGAGCCCGTTAACGGGTGATGGCGTGCCTTTTGTAGAATGAACCGGCGAGTTACGATCCCGTGCAAGGTTAAGCAGAAGATGCGGAGCCGCAGCGAAAGCGAGTCTGAATAGGGCGCATGAGTACGTGGTCGTAGACCCGAAACCAGGTGATCTACCCATGTCCAGGGTGAAGTTCAGGTAACACTGAATGGAGGCCCGAACCCACGCACGTTGAAAAGTGCGGGGATGAGGTGTGGGTAGGGGTGAAATGCCAATCGAACCTGGAGATAGCTGGTTCTCTCCGAAATAGCTTTAGGGCTAGCCTCAAGGTAAGAGTCTCGGAGGTAGAGCACTGATTGGACTAGGGGCCCCTACCGGGTTACCGAATTCAGTCAAACTCCGAATGCCGATGACTTATCCTTGGGAGTCAGACTGCGAGTGATAAGATCCGTAGTCGAAAGGGAAACAGCCCAGACCGCCAGCTAAGGTCCCAAAGTATACGTTAAGTGGAAAAGGATGTGGAGTTGCTTAGACAACCAGGATGTTGGCTTAGAAGCAGCCACCATTTAAAGAGTGCGTAATAGCTCACTGGTCGAGTGACTCTGCGCCGAAAATGTACCGGGGCTAAACGTATCACCGAAGCTGCGGACTGTTCTTCGAACAGTGGTAGGAGAGCGTTCTAAGGGCTGTGAAGCAAGACCGGAAGGACTTGTGGAGCGCTTAGAAGTGAGAATGCCGGTATGAGTAGCGAAAGAGGGGTGAGAATCCCCTCCACCGAATGCCTAAGGTTTCCTGAGGAAGGCTCGTCCGCTCAGGGTTAGTCGGGACCTAAGCCGAGGCCGAAAGGCGTAGGCGATGGATAACAGGTTGATATTCCTGTACCACCTCCTCACCATTTGAGCAATGGGGGGACGCAGGAGGATAGGGTAAGCGCGGTATTGGATATCCGCGTCCAAGCAGTTAGGCTGGGAAATAGGCAAATCCGTTTCCCGTGAAGGCTGAGCTGTGATGGCGAGCGAATTATAGTAGCGAAGTTCCTGATTCCACACTGCCAAGAAAAGCCTCTAGCGAGGTGAGAGGTGCCCGTACCGCAAACCGACACAGGTAGGCGAGGAGAGAATCCTAAGGTGATCGAGAGAACTCTCGTTAAGGAACTCGGCAAAATGACCCCGTAACTTCGGGAGAAGGGGTGCTCTGTTAGGGTGCAAGCCCGAGAGAGCCGCAGTGAATAGGCCCAGGCGACTGTTTAGCAAAAACACAGGTCTCTGCGAAGCCGTAAGGCGAAGTATAGGGGCTGACGCCTGCCCGGTGCTGGAAGGTTAAGAGGAGCGCTTAGCGTAAGCGAAGGTGCGAATTGAAGCCCCAGTAAACGGCGGCCGTAACTATAACGGTCCTAAGGTAGCGAAATTCCTTGTCGGGTAAGTTCCGACCCGCACGAAAGGCGCAACGATCTGGGCACTGTCTCAACGAGAGACTCGGTGAAATTATAGTACCTGTGAAGATGCAGGTTACCCGCGACAGGACGGAAAGACCCCGTGGAGCTTTACTGCAGCCTGATATTGAATGTTGGTACAGCTTGTACAGGATAGGTAGGAGCCTTGGAAACCGGAGCGCCAGCTTCGGTGGAGGCATCGGTGGGATACTACCCTGGCTGTATTGACCTTCTAACCCGCCGCCCTTATCGGGCGGGGAGACAGTGTCAGGTGGGCAGTTTGACTGGGGCGGTCGCCTCCTAAAAGGTAACGGAGGCGCCCAAAGGTTCCCTCAGAATGGTTGGAAATCATTCGCAGAGTGTAAAGGCACAAGGGAGCTTGACTGCGAGACCTACAAGTCGAGCAGGGACGAAAGTCGGGCTTAGTGATCCGGTGGTTCCGCATGGAAGGGCCATCGCTCAACGGATAAAAGCTACCCCGGGGATAACAGGCTTATCTCCCCCAAGAGTCCACATCGACGGGGAGGTTTGGCACCTCGATGTCGGCTCATCGCATCCTGGGGCTGTAGTCGGTCCCAAGGGTTGGGCTGTTCGCCCATTAAAGCGGTACGCGAGCTGGGTTCAGAACGTCGTGAGACAGTTCGGTCCCTATCCGTCGCGGGCGCAGGAAATTTGAGAGGAGCTGTCCTTAGTACGAGAGGACCGGGATGGACGCACCGCTGGTGTACCAGTTGTTCTGCCAAGGGCATCGCTGGGTAGCTATGTGCGGACGGGATAAGTGCTGAAAGCATCTAAGCATGAAGCCCCCCTCAAGATGAGATTTCCCATTCCGCAAGGAAGTAAGATCCCTGAAAGATGATCAGGTTGATAGGTCTGAGGTGGAAGTGTGGCGACACATGGAGCTGACAGATACTAATCGATCGAGGACTTAACCATTTTTGAATGTATGCTTACTGTTATCTAGTTTTGAGAGAA
>NZ_JACVSR010000013.1:0-2888 GCF_014534735.1 Bacillus sp. 1021
GCCGGTTGGGCCTGTTGCCCCGGTTGGACCCGTTGGGCCGGTTTCTCCAGTTGAGCCGGTTACACCAGTTACTCCTGTTGCTCCTGTTACTCCGGTTGGACCCGTTGGGCCGGTTGCTCCAGTTACTCCTGTTACTCCGGTTGGTCCTGTTGGTCCCGTTTCTCCAGTTGAGCCTGTTGGACCAGTTGAGCCTGTTGCTCCTGTTGCTCCTGTTTCTCCAGTTGGACCAGTTACTCCCGTTGCTCCTGTTGCACCCGTTGGGCCAGTTACTCCCGTTGCTCCTGTTGCACCCGTTGGGCCAGTTTCTCCAGTTGGACCCGTTTCACCAGTTACTCCGGTTGCACCCGTTTCACCAGTTACTCCGGTTGCACCCGTTGGGCCGGTTGCTCCAGTTACTCCGGTCGCTCCGGTTGCTCCTGTTTCTCCTGTTACTCCTGTTACTCCGGTTGGTCCTGTTGGTCCCGTTTCTCCAGTCGCTCCGGTTACACCAGTTACTCCTGTTGATCCCGTTTCTCCAGTCACTCCGGTTACACCAGTTACTCCTGTTGATCCTGTTGAACCGGTTACTCCTGTTGCTCCGGTTGGACCTGTTGGGCCGGTTTCTCCTGTCGCACCCGTTGAGCCGGTTACTCCTGTTGCTCCTGTTGGACCTGTTGGGCCGGTTTCTCCTGTCGCACCCGTTGAGCCGGTTACTCCTGTTGCTCCTGTTGCTCCTGTTGGGCCGGTTACACCAGTTGCCCCGGTTGATCCGGTTGGTCCTGTTGGTCCCGTTTCTCCTGTCGCTCCGGTTACACCAGTTACTCCTGTTGATCCCGTTTCTCCAGTCGCTCCGGTTACACCAGTTACTCCTGTTGCTCCGGTTGCTCCTGTTGGACCAGTTACTCCAGTCACTCCGGTTGAACCAGTTTCTCCGGTTGAGCCGGTTGGGCCCGTTTCACCAGTTACTCCTGTTACTCCGGTTGCACCCGTTGGGCCGGTTGCTCCTGTTACACCTGTTGCTCCTGTTGGTCCTGTTGGTCCCGTTTCTCCAGTCGCTCCTGTTACTCCGGTTGCACCCGTTGGGCCGGTTGCTCCTGTTACTCCTGTTATACCTGTTGCTCCTGTTGCTCCTGTTGCTCCGGTTGCTCCTGTTGGGCCCGTTTCTCCAGTTACTCCTGTTGCTCCTGTTGGGCCCGTTTCTCCAGTTACTCCTGTTGCTCCGGTTGGGCCAGTTTCTCCAGTCGCTCCGGTTGAACCAGTTTCTCCAGTTGAGCCGGTTACACCAGTTACTCCTGTCGCTCCTGTTACTCCAGTTGAGCCGGTTACGCCAGTTGCCCCGGTTGAGCCTGTTGCTCCTGTTGCTCCTGTTGCTCCTGTTGCTCCGGTTGCTCCCGTTTCTCCAGTCGCTCCTGTTGGGCCCGTTTCTCCAGTCGCTCCTGTTGGGCCCGTTTCTCCTGTCGCTCCGGTTGGGCCCGTTTCTCCAGTCGCTCCGGTTACTCCGGTTACTCCTGTTGCTCCGGTTGCTCCGGTTGGACCTGTTTCTCCAGTTGGACCCGTTGGGCCGGTTTCTCCAGTCACTCCGGTTGAACCAGTTTCTCCAGTTGAGCCGGTTGCTCCGGTTACTCCTGTTGCTCCTGTTGATCCGGTTACACCAGTTACTCCTGTTGATCCCGTTTCTCCTGTCGCTCCTGTTTCCCCGGTTGCTCCTGTTGCTCCTGTTTCACCAGTTACTCCTGTTGCTCCGGTTGAGCCGGTTGCTCCGGTTGCTCCCGTTTCTCCAGTCGCTCCGGTTACTCCGGTTACTCCTGTTTCTCCTGTTGCTCCTGTTGCTCCTGTTGCTCCTGTTGCTCCGGTTGAGCCGGTTGCTCCCGTTTCTCCAGTCGCTCCGGTTACTCCGGTTACTCCTGTTGCTCCGGTTGCTCCTGTTGCTCCTGTTGCTCCTGTTGCTCCGGTTGATCCGGTTGCTCCCGTTTCTCCAGTCGCTCCGGTTACTCCTGTTTCTCCTGTTGGGCCGGTTGCTCCTGTCGCCCCGGTTGCTCCGGTTGGGCCGGTTTCTCCTGTTACTCCGGTCGCTCCTGTTTCTCCAGTTGCCCCGGTTGCTCCGGTTGCTCCTGTTTCTCCTGTTGGTCCCGTTTCTCCAGTCGCTCCGGTTACTCCTGTTTCTCCTGTTGGGCCGGTTGCTCCTGTCGCCCCGGTTGGGCCGGTTTCTCCTGTTACTCCGGTCGCTCCGGTTGCTCCAGTTGCCCCGGTTGCTCCGGTTGCTCCTGTCGGGCCGGTTTCTCCAGTTACTCCTGTCGGGCCGGTTTCTCCAGTTACTCCTGTCGGGCCGGTTTCTCCGGTTGAGCCTGTTACACCAGTTGCTCCTGTTGGGCCCGTTTCTCCGGTTGAGCCTGTTACTCCGGTTGCTCCAGTCACTCCAGTTACTCCGGTTGGGCCGGTTTCTCCTGTCACTCCAGTTACTCCGGTTGGGCCAGTTTCTCCTGTTGCTCCGGTTGGACCTGTTTCTCCTGTTGCTCCTGTTAAGCCAGTCGCTCCAGTTGGACCTGTTGGGCCGGTTTCTCCTGTCACTCCGGTTGAGCCGGTTGATCCTGTTGCTCCGGTTGGACCTGTTGGTCCCGTTTCTCCAGTCGATCCGGTTTCTCCTGTCACTCCAGTTACTCCGGTTGGGCCGGTTTCTCCTGTTGAGCCGGTTGGGCCTGTTACTCCGGTCGCTCCTGTTGTTCCTGTTTCCCCGGTTGCTCCTGTTTCTCCAGCTACTCCGGTTGCACCCGTTGGGCCGGTTGCTCCAGTTACACCGGTTACTCCGGTTGGTCCTGTTGGTCCCGTTTCTCCAGTCGCTCCTGTTACTCCGGTTGCACCCGTTTCACCAGTTACTCCTGTTGATCCTGTTGCACCCGTTGGTCCGGTTT
>NZ_JACVSR010000015.1:0-1136 GCF_014534735.1 Bacillus sp. 1021
TGTTTTATCTACCATGTTTTTGTTTATGAAGCTTATAATATTCCGCAGTAGCTCAGTGGTAGAGCTATCGGCTGTTAACCGATCGGTCGTAGGTTCGAGTCCTACCTGCGGAGCCATTGCTTCCATAGCTCAGCAGGTAGAGCACTTCCATGGTAAGGAAGAGGTCAGCGGTTCGAGCCCGCTTGGAAGCTTATCTAAATACGTTGATCTGAAGCAGTTTCCGCGCGTTATGGAACTGTTATTTTTGTATTTAAATAGGCAAAGACCCTGTTACTGCTCTCCGCAGAAATCAAGGTGAAAATATAACAGCAGCCTTCTTAGGAAGTCTGCTTTCTTCATTTTCAAAGAGATATGGCTCCCGTGATATAAATAGCATAATTAGGTTAACTTAATTGTATGTATAATAGATCTAATCAGTTTAATTTCTTGAATGGTCAAGTTCTGATCCAGAGAACGAAGTTTTCTTTTTTGCAGCCTTAGGTTAGTACAGATTATTATTAAATTGTTAAACGGTATTGACTTTTATCAAAACCCTGATATAATTACTTTTGTCATAATGCACTGTATGAATTTCCCGATATACTTTTGCTTTAGATTAAGCAGAGAGCCACACTGGCTGGAGCATAACTGAGTTTTCCTTTTTCTGATGCTGTTGTTTTTATTTTAACCGTTCATCATTTATTTCTTGCGGAAGTAGTTCAGTGGTAGAACATCACCTTGCCAAGGTGGGGGTCGCGGGTTCGAATCCCGTCTTCCGCTCCATTTATTTTTGCGCCCGTAGCTCAATTGGATAGAGCGTTTGACTACGGATCAAAAGGTTAGGGGTTCGACTCCTCTCGGGCGCGCCATAATGCACTTGAAATCGGGAAGTAGCTCAGCTTGGTAGAGCACATGGTTTGGGACCATGGGGTCGCAGGTTCGAATCCTGTCTTCCCGACCATTCTCAAACTTTAAGATAATGTACTGATTATATTTTTTCTCTTTATTTCAAAAAACACTTGATTTATAGAGAAATAACATGGTATATTATTAAACGTCGCTGATGAACAGCAGACAAAACAAAAAGCTTCAAAAACGACTTGAAAAAAGTTGTTGACATAAAAGAAGCTGAGTGGTAAGCTAATAAAGCTGCTTCA
>NZ_JACVSR010000016.1:0-767 GCF_014534735.1 Bacillus sp. 1021
ACGGGAAAGCGGGTGTCCGGCTCAAACAGATCGTTTGGCTCCGTCCGGTGACGGCGCTTTCTGAAGGAGTGACGCTTCATGTAAAGCTTCAGCCGGAAGAAAACGGAGACATCGCTTTTGAAGCGTATGCCGAAGGAGAAGAGCCGCTTGTCTTTTTTCAGGGAAAGGCCGTGCTCGAAGAGACGGAGCGTGCTCCTGTACTCGATGTGGAAGCGGTTCAGGCGCGCTGCGGCGGCCGGCGCATGTCAAAGGCTGAGTGCTATGAAGCATTCGACAGCCTCGGCATCACCTACGGACCGTCTCATCAGGCGCTTGACGCCGTCTATGCCGGGAGCGGAGAAGTGCTCGCGAAGCTCACTCTTCCGCCGTCCGCCCGTGAAGAAAAGGAGCCGTTCATCCTGCATCCGAGCATGCTGGACGCCGCCCTTCAGGCTTCTATCGGTCTCGTGCTCTCAGACGGTTCCGCGTCCGGACGGCCGTTCCTGCCGTTTGCCCTCCAGGATATGCAGGTGTTTTCTGCGTGCCGGGAGACGATGTGGGCGGTGCTTTCCTCAGCGGATGGCGCCTATCATATTGAGCTGTGTGATGAAAACGGCGAGGTATGTGTCCGATTGACGGGGCTCACCGCCCGTTTTCTGGAAGAGGAAACGGAGGAAAAACCGCTCTTGCTTCAGCCAAAGTGGCAGGAATCACCGCCGGGTGAAGGCGGACAAGAAGAGTCTTTCAGATACATGACGCTGTATTGCGGAATGAATGCGGAGGACATC
>NZ_JACVSR010000017.1:0-767 GCF_014534735.1 Bacillus sp. 1021
GCGGGAAAGCGGGTGTCCGGCTCAAACAGATCGTTTGGCTCCGTCCGGTGACGGCGTTTTCTGAAGGAGTGACGCTTCATGTAAAGCTTCAGCCGGAAGAAAACGGAGACATCGCTTTTGAAGCGTATGCCGAAGGAGAAGAGCCGCTTGTCTTTTTCCAGGGAAAGGCCGTGCTCGAAGAGACGGAGCGTGCTCCGGTACTCAATGTGGAAGCGGTTCAGGCGCGCTGCGGCGGCCGGCGTATGTCAAAGGCTGAGTGCTATGAAGCATTCGACAGCCTCGGCATTTCCTACGGACCGTCTCATCAGACGCTTGACGCCGTCTATGCCGGGAGCGGAGAAGTGCTCGCAAAGCTCACTCTTCCGCCGTCCGCCTGCGAAGAAAAGGAGTCGTTCATCCTGCATCCAAGCATGCTGGACGCCGCCCTTCAGGCTTCTATCGGTCTCGTGCTCTCAGACGGTTCCGCGTCCGGACGGCCGTTTCTGCCGTTTGCCCTGCAGGATATACAGGTGTTTTCTGCGTGTCGTGAGACGATGTGGGCGGTGCTTTCCTCAGCGGACGGCGCCTATCATATTGAGCTGTGTGATGAAAACGGCGCGGTATGTGTCCGATTGACGGGACTCACCGCCCGTTTTCTGGAAGAGGAAACGGAGGAAAAACCGCTCTTGCTTCAGCCAAAGTGGCAGGAATCACCGCCGGGTGAAGGCGGACAAGAAGAGTCTTTCAGATACGTGACGCTGTATTGCGGAATGAATGCGGAGGACATA
>NZ_JACVSR010000018.1:0-600 GCF_014534735.1 Bacillus sp. 1021
TTCTATCATACATAAGTTGGCGTATTAGGCCGGTGTAGCTCAATTGGTAGAGCAACTGACTTGTAATCAGTAGGTTGGGGGTTCAAGTCCTCTTGCCGGCACCACTTTTATATGTTATACTATATAAGTCTCTTGTAAAAAGAGCCATTAGCTCAGTTGGTAGAGCATCTGACTTTTAATCAGAGGGTCGAAGGTTCGAGTCCTTCATGGCTCACCATGTTTTTTTCTTGCGGATGTGGCGGAATTGGCAGACGCGCTAGAATCAGGCTCTAGTGTCTTTACAGACGTGGGGGTTCAAGTCCCTTCATCCGCATTGCCAAACGCGGAAGTAGTTCAGTGGTAGAACATCACCTTGCCAAGGTGGGGGTCGCGGGTTCGAATCCCGTCTTCCGCTCCAACTAAACTATACCATCCATGCCGGGGTGGTGGAATTGGCAGACACACAGGACTTAAAATCCTGCGGTAGGTGACTACCGTGCCGGTTCAAGTCCGGCCCTCGGCACTTATTGTTGCGCCCGTAGCTCAATTGGATAGAGCGTTTGACTACGGATCAAAAGGTTAGGGGTTCGACTCCTCTCGGGCGCGCCATACATACTTTTG
>NZ_JACVSR010000019.1:0-571 GCF_014534735.1 Bacillus sp. 1021
ATGCCGGCCTAGCTCAATTGGTAGAGCAACTGACTTGTAATCAGTAGGTTGGGGGTTCAAGTCCTCTGGCCGGCACCATTTTTGGACAAGATAATAACATAAGTCTTTAAAGAGAGCCATTAGCTCAGTTGGTAGAGCATCTGACTTTTAATCAGAGGGTCGAAGGTTCGAGTCCTTCATGGCTCACCATGTTACGCGGGTGTGGCGGAATTGGCAGACGCGCTAGACTTAGGATCTAGTGTCTTATGACGTGGGGGTTCAAGTCCCTTCACCCGCATTATACAGGATAGTTATCCTGTATGCGGAAGTAGTTCAGTGGTAGAACACCACCTTGCCAAGGTGGGGGTCGCGGGTTCGAATCCCGTCTTCCGCTCCAACTATACCATCCACGCCGGGGTGGTGGAATTGGCAGACACACAGGACTTAAAATCCTGCGGTAGGTGACTACCGTGCCGGTTCAAGTCCGGCCCTCGGCATTCATTATTATGCGCCCGTAGCTCAATTGGATAGAGCGTTTGACTACGGATCAAAAGGTTAGGGGTTCGACTCCTCTCGGGCGCGCCATATTTTA
>NZ_JACVSR010000002.1:0-978074 GCF_014534735.1 Bacillus sp. 1021
TACTTCTCTTGAAGCGACCTCTTAATCATAACATTTTCAGTTTGATAGGTCAATACTTTTTCGAAAAAACTTTTTTTAGCAGACTGTCTTTATGTTGAAAAGACAACAAAAAGAATTATATCAGCATCATCGCTGTGTGTCAAAGCTTTTTTCGTTTCTTTATATATAGAAAAAGCGCAGCCTGTTACAGCTGCGCTTTTTCATCTATTCTTCTTCCATTTCTTCCGGCTCTTCTTCATTCTTTTCCACTAGTGCCACAGTGGCCACGTGCTCTTCATCGGACATGCGGATCAGACGGACGCCTTGTGTTACACGTCCCGTAGTGGAGATATCGTTAATATCCATTCTGATTAACACGCCGCTTGCCGTAATAATCATTAAGTCTTCTTCGCCTCTTGTAGCTTTTACTGTTACTAGCGGACCGTTGCTGTCAGTGATTTTACATGTTTTAAGGCCTTTTCCGCCCCGGCTTTGGACTCTGTATTCTGAGGCCGGCGTACGTTTGCCGTAGCCGTTTTCTGTCACTATGAGAACATGGGAGTCTTCTTCAAGAATCTCCATGCCTACCACGACATCATCATCTGTCAGCGTGATGCCTTTGACACCTGCAGCGGTGCGCCCCATTTGTCTTACATCTTCTTCAGGGAAACGGATCAGCAAGCCGTTCTTCGTTCCGATGATGATTTGTTTCTTGCCGTCAGTCAGACGGACGGCCATCAGTTCATCGTCTTCCCGAAGACCTAAAGCGATCAGTCCGTTATTCCGTATATTCGCAAACTGGGACAGTGCCGTACGTTTCGACACCCCTTGTTTGGTCGTGAAGAAGAGGTAAAGCTCCTCATCAAATGTGCTGACCGGAATAATGGCATTAATCCATTCGCCTTTTTCAACCTCCAGGAGGTTAATAATCGGAATGCCTTTTGCGGTACGGCCGTATTCAGGAATTTCATATCCTTTTGAACGATATACCTTCCCTTTATTAGAGAAGAATAGAATCGTATCGTGCGTCGATGTAGAAATTAAGTGTTCCACAAAGTCATCTTCATTCGTTCCCATTCCCTGCACGCCTTTTCCGCCCCGTTTTTGGCTGCGGTATGTGGACGCTGGGAGACGCTTAACATAGCCGTTATGAGTCAGCGTGATGACGATGTTTTCTCTCTCGATGAGATCTTCATCCTCAATTGTTTCAAGACCGGACGTAACGATTTCAGTGCGTCTCTCATCATTGAACCGCTCTTTGATTTCGTTGAGTTCTTCACGGATGATCTCGAGCACTCTTTCTTCATTGGCTAAAATATCTTTCAGCTCGGCGATAAGCGCAACAAGTGATTGATATTCCTCTTCGATCTTTTCGCGCTCCAGACCGGTTAATCGCTGAAGACGCATGTCCAGAATGGCTTGCGCCTGTTTTTCAGTCAGTGAAAATTGTTCGATTAAACCCGTTCTCGCAATTTCAGCCGTCTGAGAACTACGGATAAGAGAAATCACCGCGTCTAAATGATCGAGAGCGATTCTTAACCCTTCCAGAATGTGAGCTCTCGCCTCCGCTTTGCGAAGTTCGTAAGCCGTTCTGCGTCGGATCACGACCTTTTGGTGATCAAGATAATGCTCCAGACATTCTTTCAGGTTTAATACCTTCGGCTGTCCGTCAACGAGCGCCAGCAGGTTGATTCCAAAAGACGTCTGCAGGGCCGTTTGTTTGTACAGGTTATTCAGAATGACGTGAGCATTGGCGTCACGGCGGATCTCGATGACGACTCTCATTCCGTTACGGTCGGATTCGTCACGCAGATCGGTGATTCCTTCGATTTTTTTGTCCCGGACGAGATCTGCGATTTTTTCAATTAATCTCGCTTTGTTGACCTGATAAGGAAGTTCCGTGACAATAATTCTTTCTTTTCCCGAGGATGTCTCTTCGATTTCAGCCTTAGCCCGGATCGTGATTGATCCCCGTCCGGATTCATATGCCTTGCGGATGCCGCTCCGGCCTAAAATCTGACCGGCCGTCGGAAAATCCGGGCCCGGAATATATTCCATCAGCTCTTGGATTGTGATCTCAGGATTCTCACTTACGGCAAGCACGCCTTCAATGACTTCTCCAAGCTGATGCGGGGGAATGTTTGTCGCCATTCCGACCGCAATACCGGCAGCTCCGTTTACGAGCAGATTCGGAAATCTCGAAGGCATGACGGCAGGTTCTCTTTCTGAACCGTCATAGTTGTCTTGATAGTCAATCGTGTCTTTCGTAATGTCACGCAGAATTTCCATTGCGATTTTTGACATTCTCGCTTCTGTGTAACGCATCGCAGCCGCAGAGTCGCCGTCAACTGAACCGAAGTTGCCGTGTCCGTCAACAAGCATGTAGCGGTAGTTAAAATCCTGCGCCATTCTGACCATTGATTCGTAAACCGCTGAATCACCGTGCGGGTGGTACTTACCGATAACTTCGCCGACGATACGGGCAGATTTTTTATATGGTTTGTCACTGGTCATGCCTAAATCATTCATTGCGTACAAAATCCGTCTGTGAACCGGCTTCAGACCGTCACGCACATCCGGAAGCGCCCGGGATACGATAACGCTCATTGCATAGTCCAGGAAGGATGTCCGCATTTCCTGGCTGATATTGACTTCACGTACTTGTGGTGTGTTTTGTTCACTCATTAAAAAAACCTCCCTGAAGTATCACATGAAATAATGTGGGAGTAGATTGTCCATTATGATCTTCAATACGATTTCACTATTCTCCATTATATCAATAAACTTGTGTTTATACACATTAATTTAGCAGAATATACGGGTTTTGCGGGTTTGCAGAGGCTGCTTGAAGCCGCTTTGAGAAAAAAGCCTTATTTCTTAACGAAAATAAGGCTTTCATGGTTAAATATCAAGGTTTTTCACGTATCTGGCGTTTGCTTCTATGAAGTTTCTGCGCGGTTCTACTTTGTCGCCCATCAGCATTTCGAACGTCTCATCAGCATCCATCGCATCTTCAAGATTGACTTGCAGAAGCGTTCTGGTCGCCGGATCCATTGTCGTTTCCCAAAGCTGAGTCGCGTTCATTTCTCCGAGACCTTTATAACGCTGGAGGCCGGGCTTAGGCGATTGCGGAAGCTCTTTTAAAAGCTCATCAAGCTGCTTATCGTTATAAGCGTATTCCACCCGTTTTCCCTGCTGCACTTTATAAAGCGGCGGCTGGGCAATGTAGACATAGCCGTTTTCGATGATTTCCCGCATGTATCTGTAGAAGAACGTTAATAAAAGCGTTCTGATGTGGGCGCCGTCAACATCGGCATCCGTCATGATGACCACTTTATGATAACGCGCTTTTTCAAGATTAAAATCTTCTCCGATACCCGTGCCGAGAGCCGTAATCATTGATCTGACCTCATTATTTGAGAGAATCTTATCAAGTCTGGCTTTCTCAACGTTCAGAATCTTACCGCGCAGCGGCAGAATGGCTTGGAAATGGCGGTCCCGTCCCTGTTTCGCTGATCCGCCCGCAGAGTCACCCTCTACGATATAGAGCTCGGAAATGCTCGGATCTTTAGAAGAACAGTCCGCCAGTTTGCCCGGCAGATTGGAAATCTCAAGCGCGCTTTTGCGGCGGGTCAATTCCCGCGCTTTTTTCGCCGCCATCCGCGCTCTTGCGGCCATTAAGCCTTTTTCAACGATTTTGCGGGCTGAATCCGGATTTTCAAGAAGGAATGTTTCCAGCGCAGAAGAAAACAGCGTATCAGTGATCGTTCTCGCTTCAGAGTTGCCGAGCTTCGTTTTCGTCTGCCCTTCGAATTGCGGATCAGGGTGCTTAATTGAAATAATGGCAGTCAGCCCTTCTCTCACATCATCCCCGCTTAAATTCGGATCATTTTCTTTGAAAATCCCTTTTCTTCTTGCATAGTCGTTTATGACACGGGTCAGACCGGTTTTAAATCCGGCCTCGTGTGTGCCGCCTTCGTATGTGTTGATATTATTCGTGAAAGAATAAATATTGCTTGTATAGCTGTCGTTGTATTGCAATGCAACTTCAACCGTAATGCCGTCTTTCTCGCCTTCGATATAAATCGGCTCTTCGTGAACGACTTCTTTGGAACGGTTTAAGTACTCAACGTAGCTCTTGATTCCGCCTTCGTAGTGGTACTCGTTTTTCCGTTCTTGTCCTTCACGTTTGTCTTCAATCGTGATGTTTACGCCTTTTGTCAGGAAGGCCAATTCGCGGACACGGTTTGAAAGCAGATCATAGTCATATACAGTTGTTTCTTTGAAAATTTCCGGATCGGGAACGAAGTGCGTAATCGTCCCGGTCTTGTCAGTGTCACCGATCACTTCAAGATCAGCCGCCGGAACACCGCGTTCATACGCCTGATAATGGATTTTCCCGTCACGATGAACCGTAACATCAAGAGTGGTCGACAAGGCGTTTACGACAGACGCCCCTACACCGTGAAGACCGCCGGATACTTTATATCCGCTTCCGTCAAATTTACCGCCGGCGTGAAGAACGGTCATGATGACTTCAACCGCAGGGCGGCCCATCTTCTCTTGGATACCGACCGGAATTCCGCGCCCGTTGTCTGTAACAGTAATGCTGTTATCTTTCTCAATCACAATGTTAATATCTGTACAATAACCGGCCAGAGCTTCGTCAATACTGTTGTCGACGATCTCCCATACCAAATGGTGAAGGCCTTTGCTGTTAGTTGATCCGATGTACATCCCCGGTCTCTTTCGAACAGCTTCCAAACCTTCTAATACCTGTATCTGATTCTCATCATAACTATTTTGCTGCTGTTCCATAGCCATGCACATTCACCTACACTTTTCTTAAACGATATATTCATTGTAAAGATCCGCTAAGAATCTATTTCTAACATAAATTGCGCACGTTTCTTCAGTGTGCCGGAAGATAAGGGAGAGTAATATATATTCTCAGTCGTGACTACGATAGACTTTGGCGTGCCGTTTACGGACGGCACTACTTTTTCTTTCTGTCTGTCCAGAAATTCTTCAACAATCGGCGATACATTGACCTTGCAGTCAAAAATGCCGACGATATCGCGTGTTGAAACGACAAAGTCGTCACCTAAATGAATATACAATCGCTCACCTCATTTCTTCACTTCACTAACGCACCGTTTTCCACACGGAACATTCCTGCTTGATGTAAGGTTTCGTGGTCAATGCCATCCACGCTCGTCGTGGTGACAAATGTCTGCACACGGCCTTGGATTGTATGAAGCAAATGGGACTGGCGGTAATCATCCAGCTCGCTTAGTACATCATCCAAAAGTAAAATGGGATATTCTCCGATTTCTTCATGAATCAAATCTATTTCGGCCAGTTTCAAAGACAAAGCCGTCGTACGCTGCTGTCCCTGCGAACCGTAAGTCTGCACATCGCGTCCGTTCACATAAAAAAGGACATCATCCCGATGCGGTCCGAATAAGGTGACGCCCCGTTCTATTTCTTTTTCTTTTAATTTCGAAAAAGACTCCTGGTAGCTGTTACCTATTTTCGACAAATCTTTAGGATCTGATACATCAAGCGCCGTGTGATACTTAAGCGTCAGTTCCTCAAGCCCCCGGGAAATGCCCGAATGGATCGGCTGCGCCCATTTTTCAAGCTGCGCCGTAAACTGCAGACGTTTGGCGACAACTTTTGCGGCTGCCTCAATCAGCTGATCAGTGAGAACGTCAAGCATAGTCCGGTCAGTCTGTTTCCGGCTTTGCAGCTGTTTCAGAAAATGATTCCGCTGGGAAAGGATTTTTTGATAAAGAGATAAATCATACAGATAAACAGCAGAAACCTGCCCGATCTCCATATCAAGAAATCTCCTCCTGACCTGCGGGCTGCCTTTGACGAGATTTAAGTCCTCCGGGGCAAACATAATGGTGTTCAGCGCTCCGACATACTGACTGAGTTTTTGCTGTTCTATGTGATTGACCTTGCCCTTTTTACCTTTTTTGGAGATGACTAACTGCATCGGGATGTCCCCGTTGCGCTTCATCACTCTTCCTTCTATTTTAGCATAGTCTTCGTCCCACCGTATAAGTTCTTTATCATTTGAGGTGCGGTGTGATTTTGCCATCGAAAGGACATAGATGGCTTCCATCAGATTGGTTTTGCCTTGGGCATTCTCTCCGATGATCACATTCACCTTGTTTTCGAATTGAAGCTCAGCGCGCTCATAATTACGGTAGGATGTTAATTCTAAATTTTGGATATACAACCGCTGTCACCCGCTTTAATTGACGACTTGAAATGAACCAAATCCTTCAATCGCGACCACGTCTCCAACATAAAGCTTTCTGCCGCGGCGATTGTCAGGTTCATTGTTGACTGTCACCTCATGCTCGCTCAGAAACCATTTCGCCATACCGCCGGACTGAATCACATCGGCTAATTTTAAAAACTGGCCAAGCGTAATCATTTCTGTGTCAATCGAAATCGGATTTGCCATAATATCGACCTCTTTCAAATATCACTAATATCTAATTGTACTAAAAAATCCTGAAATAAGGAAAGGGAAAACTTGAGGGAGCAGGCTGATGAACAGAAAAGCTGCCGAACTAAGCCGGCAGCACATTCTGTTTGATTAATACGTTCGGACCGGAAGGATGAGCTGAACGATGGTTTCATCATTCGGCGTACGGATAAGAAACGGTCTCATCGCTCCCGTAAAGCTGATACGGATGTCCGCTCCTTCAAGTACTTTCAGTGCGTCCATCATATATTTTGGACTGAATGAAATATTTAATTCCTCACCGTCAATCCGGTCAGCGAGCACAGCTTCGACCACTTTCCCGATTTCAGGAGAATTTGATGAAATTTCAAGCGAGTCCGCCGGTTTGGCAGAAAGCTTTACCACGTTGTTGCGGCCTTCTCTCGCCAATAAGGAAGCACGGTCTATCGCCTGTAAAAATTCCTTTGTGTTCACGACGATTTCTGTTTTGCTTTCCTGCGGAATTAGGCTTGTCGTATCCGGATAGTTTCCGTCAAGCAGCCTTGAGAAGAACAAGACGTTTTTCGCTTTAAACAGAACTTGGGTTTCTGTAATGACGATATCCACCAGCTCTTGATTGTCATCAAGAATTTTGCTCAGCTCGGTTAAACTTTTTCCGGGGATGACGACGTTATAAGAGCTGTCTTCCGGAATATCAAGCTTTGCTTTTCTTAAAGCGAGCCGATGGCTATCCGTGGCAGTGCATAATAATTCACCGTTTTCCACTTTCCAGTTTACACCTGTCAAGATAGGTCGTGTTTCTGAGGCGGACACAGCAAACACGGTTTGACGGATTAAGTTTTTCAAAAGATCCGTCGGAATCTGAATGGCATGGTGCTCTTCGATTTGCGGAAGATGCGGATATTCATCTGCATCAAGACCGTTCAAATTAAATTCCGCTTTTCCGGAACGGATAATTGTTAAATATTGATTTTGAACTTCGATTTCAACCGTCGCCATCGGCAGTTTTTTAACGATTTCGCTGAAGAAACGCGCTTGCAGCACAATACTACCCGGCTGATCAATCGTCACGATTTCTTTGTCATCTTCTTCTTTCGGAATGAATGACTCGATTGAAATATCAGAATCGCTTCCCGTAAAAGATACTCCTTCATCTGAGGCTACGATCTTAATACCGGTGAGAATGGGAATTGTGGTTCTGGATGAAACGGCTTTTAGAACGTCTTGTACACTTTCAACTAAACGATCTTTTTGAATCGTAAATTTCATGTTTATCCTCCTAACGGATAATATAATTAATATATTTTAAAAATAGCAGTAGTAATAGTAGGGCCTGTGGATTTGTGGATAAGTTGTGAAAAAGACAGGAAACACAGCCTATCCACATGTGGACAGACTGTGCATGGCTAGCGAAAAGTTATTCACACTTTTCCCGATTCATCCGAGGGCTCTTTTATTTAAGCTGTTCTTTTATTTCTTTTACCTGCTGCTGAAGCTGCTCGTCATCAATCAGCAGTTTTGAAATCTTTTCATGAGCATGAATGACGGTTGTATGGTCTCTTCCGCCAAATTCTTCCCCGATTTTAGGCAAAGAAGAGTCTGTCATTTCTCTGGAAAGATACATGGCAATCTGCCTTGGGAACGCAACCGATTTCGTACGCTTTTTCGCTTTGAAATCTTCAAGCTTAATGTTGAACTGCTGTCCGACAATCCGCTGAATCTCTTTTATCGTGATGACCTTAGGCTTTGCGGAAGGAATAATATCTTTCAATGCCTCTGCAGCCAGGTCCGCATTAATGTCTTTATTGATTAAAGATGAATAGGCAACAACCCGGATTAATGCCCCTTCCAGTTCACGGATGTTGCTGTCAATCTGATTCGCGATGTAAAGCATGACCTCGTTCGGAATATCAAGGCCTTCCGCCTTCGCTTTCTTTCTCAGGATGGCAATCCGCGTTTCCAGATCAGGCGGCGTGATATCCGTAATCAATCCCCATTCGAACCGCGAACGCAGACGGTCTTCAAGGGTCGGAATTTCTTTCGGCGGTCTGTCGCTGGAAATCACGATTTGTTTGCTTTCTTCATGAAGCGTATTGAATGTATGGAAAAACTCTTCCTGTGTTTGTTCTTTTCCGGCTAAAAATTGAATATCATCTATCAAAAGTACATCAACATTCCGGTAGCGGTTGCGAAAATCAACGGCTTTATTGTCGCGGATTGAGTTGATGAATTCATTTGTGAATTTTTCAGAAGACAGGTACACCACTTTGGCTGAAGGATTATGATCAATGACATAATGGCCGATTGCGTGCATTAAGTGGGTTTTTCCTAAACCGACTCCCCCGTAAATAAATAAAGGGTTGTACGCTTTAGCGGGTGCTTCCGCTACAGCCAGTGATGCTGCATGGGCGAATCGGTTTCCCGATCCGATGACAAATGTGTCGAATGTATATTTCGGGTTGAGCATGCTTTGGGGAAAATCAGACGGTTCCTCTTTTGCCGCTTTTTTCACTTGCGGTTTCGGCAAAAAGTCTTCTGCATCCTGATTTTGAGGAATGACAAATTTGACGCTCAATTCTTCCCCGGTCAATTCATATATGGTATCTGCAATGAGATGTAAGTACCTGGACTCCAGCCAGTCTCTGGCAAATTCATTGGGAGCGGTGATGGTTAAGGTATCTCCTTGCAGCGAATGGGCTTTCGTCGACTTCATCCAAGTTTCGAAGCTCGGTTTGCTTAACTTTTTCTCTATCTGAGCTAAAGCTTGATTCCAAAGATCTAATATATTCTCCATTATCCGGCACAGCCCTCCTTTTCTTTAAAATCAGCGCTCTTCCCCTGTTATAGAACACAAAAAAAGAGCATATGGCTCTGACCATTCGTACACACGAAATGTTGAAAACATATAGTATAGTAGAAAAATAGCTTTTCGACAAATTCCACAAGTTGTGGACAACAATCTACACAAGCTGTGTGAAAACAATCCACAACTTATCCACACTTTGTGGATAAAGAGAACGGAGTGAAGAAGTAATTAAGAGTTAAAACACAAATATAATATCAAATTAAGCGAGGACTTGCAATGGTTCTCGTAATCTTATCCACAAACCTGACAACTTGTTGAAAAATCTTTGTCCACAGGGGTTAGCAATGTGAAAATGTTGTCGATAACGGTTGTGGATATTAAAAAAAGGCCAAAAAATTATCCACATACCATTTTTTCTGGAAGGCGCGCGGCGTTTTTGCGTTAAAAAAAGGAATATGAAAATTAAGGTTTCTAATCTGGTTAAGGTATGTTATCCTATTATGGTTGTAAGAAATAAAAGCACTGCTGAAGTTGACAATGAATAGGCAGCACAAATATAATAAGTAAGACTGTCTTTAACAGCTATTCCTCGAGGGAGGTGTCATAAATGAAAAGAACATTCCAACCGAATAACCGTAAACGCAGTAAAGTTCATGGCTTCAGAAGCCGTATGAGTTCAAAAAACGGTCGTCTAGTATTAGCACGCCGTCGCCGCAAAGGCAGAAAAGTATTATCAGCTTAGGCCACTGAATAATGTCAGTGGTCTTTTTTCACATTAAGAGAAAAGAGATCATGCGTCGCCCGGTACTGGAGAAATTTTCTTCAGTATTCCGGCGGCCCGTTTTTTTTAGATAGTAATAAAAGTTTCTGCGAGTGAATATCGGAGTGAATCAAAGTGAAGAAGCGAAATCGGTTAAAGAAAAATGAAGATTTTCAAAAAGTGTTTAAACGCGGAACGTCTATGGCAAACCGCCAGTTCGTGCTGTATACGCTTGATCAGCCGCAGCAGGAAGAGCTCCGGGTAGGGCTTTCTGTCAGTAAAAAAATCGGCAACGCCGTCGTGCGCAACCGGGTGAAGCGGTTAATCAGACAGGCGGTTCAGGAGGAAAAAGAGCTCCTCAAGCCGAAAGATTTTATTATTATCGCCAGAAAACCCGCCGCCGACCTCAGTTTTGAAGAAACAAAAAAAAGTCTGCAGCACTTATTCAGAAAAACCTCTTTATATAAGAAATCTTCGTCAAAATAGCTCATATTTTGTTTTCTTCACGTTTTTAAAAGCGCTTCCTTTTGTTTGGCGAAAAATGACCGCCATTTAAAACTGAAAGATGCTAAAATACATACAAGGTTTATAAAGAATGGTATAGGAGGAAACGTTCTTGAAAAGGAGAATATGGTTACTACTGAGTATGGTCGGTATGCTCGTCCTGCTGGCCGGATGCTCGAGTGTAAAAGAGCCGATTACGGCGAATAGTCCGCATTTCTGGGACAAATATGTTGTGTACCCATTGTCAGAAGTCATTACGTACGTAGCGAAACTGACGGGCGATAACTATGGTTTATCGATCATCATCGTTACGATTTTAATCCGTCTGCTGATTCTGCCGCTGATGATCAAGCAGCTTCGAAGCTCAAAAGCGATGCAGGCGCTTCAGCCGGAAATGCAGAAGCTTAGAGAAAAATACAGCTCAAAAGATCAAAAAACGCAGCAGAAGCTTCAGCAGGAAACAATGGCCCTGTTTTCAAAGCATGGGGTAAACCCATTGGCGGGATGTTTTCCGATCCTGATTCAAATGCCGATTTTGATCGGATTCTACCACGCGATTATGCGTACGCAAGCCATTTCACAGCACAGCTTTTTATGGTTTGATTTAGGAGAGAAAGATCCTTACTATATTCTTCCTATCGTTGCCGGTGTGGCCACTTTTGTCCAGCAGAAGCTGATGATGGCCGGAAATCCATCTCAGAATCCTCAAATGGCAATGATGGTATGGATTATGCCGATCATGATCATCGTATTTGCGATCAACTTCCCGAGTGCGCTTTCTCTTTATTGGGTAGTCGGAAACCTGTTTATGATTGCTCAGACATTCCTTATTAAAGGGCCTGACATTAAACACGATCCGGAAACGCAGAAAGCGGGAGGAAAGAAAAAGTGAAGAAGGTGACTGCTGCGGGACGGAATGTCAAAGAAGCAGTTCAATCAGGCCTTCAGGAACTTCAACTGACGGAAGATCAAGTAGAAATAACGGTGGTGCAGGAAGAATCTAAAGGATTTTTGGGTATTTTCGGAAAAAAGAATGCGATCGTAGAACTGGAAGAGAAAAAAAATCCTGTTCAGGAAGCGAAAGCGTATCTGGAAGAAATCATCAATTCCATTGCGGGGCCTTCTGAGATTGTTACGGAAGAAAACAAAAAAACAGTTTGTTTTCATATTAAAGGTGAAAAAGCAGCGCTGCTTATTGGCAAAAGAGGACAAACACTCAATGCTCTGGAAACATTAACGCAGCTTGTTTTGAACCGCGGCTCCGGCCAGTATCGCCACGCCGTTGTCGACGCTGAAAATTATCGACTGAAAAGAAGAGAAATTCTGGACCAGCTGGCAAACAGGCTGGCCAAGCAGGTGTCGAAAACAAAAAAAGATGTGCATTTAGAACCGATGCCGTCAGGCGAAAGAAAAATCATCCATGACGCTCTGTCGAGACACCCAAATATCAAAACTTTTTCTACCGGTGAAGGCCGGTACCGCCATCTCGTTATTTCCCATAAAGATAGCAGAAAACCGAAGTCCGGGTAAAATCGGAACTTCGGTTTTTTTATTGGCGAAAATGGCTCTATTCCTAAGCAGAATCGCATTTTTTGCGTTTAAGTTTTTTCTTTTTCGGTGTATGCTGTTGATAAAAAAGGTTTTAGGAAATAAAATTAATTGTTATTCACATGTGGATAAGTTAAAGTAATAAGGGATGAATTTCTGTCTTTGTGGATAACGTATCTTCCACTTCAAACCAAACTATGTTATCTTTTAATTTTGGCGTAAATCAATTTTTTATATAGATGGAAACAGAGATAAAGAGAGGTGAACAGCATGGATACAATTGCAGCGATTTCAACTCCGATGGGTGAAGGCGCGATCGCGATCGTTCGGCTGAGCGGGCCGGAAGCCGTGAAAATTGCCGACAAAATGTACAAGGGTCCGAAAGGCAAAACGCTCAGTTCGGCAGAATCGCATACCATTCATTACGGGCATATCGCAGACAGCACGACGGGACGGATTATTGAGGAAGTGATGGTGTCTGTTTTAAGAGCGCCCAGAACATTCACAAGGGAAGATGTCATTGAAATCAACTGTCACGGAGGAATTGTGACGGTTAATCAGGTACTCCAGCTTGCTTTAAGAGAAGGTGCGAGACTGGCGGAACCCGGTGAGTTTACGAAGCGCGCATTTTTAAACGGACGGATTGACCTTTCACAGGCGGAAGCGGTGATGGATCTGATCAGGGCCAAAACGGACCGTGCCATGAATGTCGCCATGAACCAGATGGAAGGACGGCTTTCCGCACTAGTCCGCCGTCTTCGGGATGAATTGTTAGAAACACTTGCCCATGTTGAGGTTAATATAGATTATCCGGAATATGATGACGTCGAAGAAATGACGCATCAGCTTCTAGTGGAGAAGGCGGGCGGCGTGAAGAAAGAAATTGAAGCGCTGCTTCGTACGTCTGAGCAGGGGAAAATTTTACGCGAGGGATTGTCTACCGTAATCATCGGTCGTCCGAACGTCGGGAAATCTTCTTTGCTTAACAGTCTTGTCCATGAAACGAAGGCGATCGTAACGGATATTCCGGGAACGACGCGTGATGTGATTGAGGAATATGTCAATGTCCGAGGCGTGCCGCTCCGGCTTGTCGACACCGCCGGAATCCGTGAGACCGAAGACATCGTCGAAAGAATCGGCGTAGAACGCTCACGCCAGGTTCTGAAGGAAGCGGATCTCATTTTGCTTGTGCTTAACCACAGCGAAGAGCTTTCTGAGGAAGATGTGAAATTATTTGAAGCTGTGGAGGGAATGGACGTCATAGTCATTATGAATAAGACGGATCTTGAGGCTAAGATTGACGCTGAGCGCGTCAAGGAGCTTGCGAAAGGCCGGCCTGTCGTCACGACCTCATTGCTGAAAGAAGAAGGTATACAAGACTTAGAGGAAGCGATCCAGTCGCTATTTTATACAGGAGCGATCGAAAGCGGAGATCTCACATATGTCAGCAATACCCGTCATATCTCGATTCTGCATCAGGCAAAGCAAGCGATTGATGATGCGCTGAACGGAATTGAACAGGATGTTCCGATTGATATGGTGCAAATTGATCTGACAAGGTGCTGGGAGCTGCTGGGCGAAATCATCGGTGATGCCGTCCACGAAAGCTTAATTGATCAGCTCTTTTCACAATTTTGTTTAGGTAAATAAAAGGGAGGAAAAAACCATGGGGTATGAAGCAGGCCAATACGACGTGATCGTCATCGGCGCCGGGCATGCCGGTGTTGAGGCTGCCCTCGCATCCGCGCGCCAGGGAGCTAAAACGCTTGTTTTGACGATTAATCTTGATATGGTTGCGTTTATGCCATGTAATCCGTCTGTCGGCGGCCCCGCAAAAGGGATTGTCGTCCGCGAAATTGACGCGCTCGGCGGAGAAATGGCTAGAAATATAGATAAAACTCATATTCAAATGAGAATGCTGAATACAGGGAAAGGTCCGGCCGTACGGGCGCTGCGTGCGCAGGCGGATAAATTCCAATATCAGCATGAAATGAAACATACACTGGAAAAAACACCGAATCTGACACTTCTTCAAGGGATTGCCGAGCGTTTAATCATTGAAGACGGTGAGTGCCGCGGTGTCATTACGCAAACCGGTGCTGAATATAAGGCAAAATCGGTCGTGCTGACAACCGGAACGTATTTAAGAGGGCGGATCATTCTCGGAGATCTGTCTTACTCAAGCGGCCCGAATAACCAGCAGCCGTCTATTAAACTTTCTGAGCACTTAGAGGAGCTTGGTTTTGATCTCGTTCGTTTTAAAACGGGAACGCCTCCTCGCGTCTCAAGCGATTCCATTGATTACAGCAAAACAGAAATCCAGCCGGGAGATCCGGTTCCGCGCGCTTTCTCATATGAAACGGTTGAATACATTACCGATCAGCTGCCTTGCTGGCTGACTTACACGAGTCCTGAGACTCATGAGATCATTGACAGCAACCTGCATCGTTCACCAATGTATTCCGGTATGATTAAGGGAACAGGACCGAGATATTGCCCTTCCATTGAAGATAAAGTCGTTCGCTTTAATGATAAACCGCGTCACCAGATTTTCCTTGAGCCGGAAGGCAGAAATACGCAGGAAGTATACGTTCAAGGTTTATCCACGAGCCTTCCTGAGGACGTTCAGCAGCGGATGCTGGCGACCATTCCGGGACTGGAAAAGGTGCAGATGATGAGAGCCGGATACGCGATTGAGTATGACGCGATCGTACCGACGCAGCTTTGGCCTACACTGGAGACGAAAAAAATCCCTAACCTGTACACGGCCGGTCAAATTAACGGTACATCAGGCTATGAGGAAGCAGCCGGGCAAGGAATTATGGCAGGAATTAACGCAGGCCGCAAAGCGCTTGGAAAAGAAGAGGTTATCCTCAGCCGTTCCGATGCGTATATCGGCGTATTGATTGATGATTTGGTAACGAAAGGAACCAATGAACCGTATCGTCTGCTGACTTCACGGGCGGAATACAGACTGCTGCTCCGCCATGACAACGCGGATCTTCGTCTGACGGAAATCGGCCATGAGATCGGCTTAATTTCGGATGAGCGCTATGAAGCGTTTGAAAAGAAAAAAGCGGCGATCGAGGCTGAGAAAAAACGTCTCTGGTCTGTTATTATCAAGCCGTCTCCTGAGAATCAGGAATATATCCGTTCACTCGGCGGAAGCGAGCTGAAAGACGGAGTGCGCGGCACAGATTTAATGAAACGTCCGGAAATGAACTATGAAACAGTGACAAAACTTGCGCCTGCTGATTCTCCGGTTCCGCAAGATGTGGCGGAACAAGTGGAAATCCAAGTGAAATATGAAGGATATATCGAAAAATCCTTGCAGCAAGTGGAGAAGCTGAAGAAAATGGAAAATAAAAAAATCCCTGATCGGATTGATTATGACGCCATTAAAGGAATTGCTACTGAAGCCCGTCAAAAGCTGAAAGAAGTGCGTCCTTTATCAGTTGCTCAAGCGTCCCGTATTTCCGGGGTCAATCCGGCAGACATTTCAATCCTGCTGGTTTACCTGGAGCAGGGCCGTATTGCCAAGGTAGCTGAATAGAAAGGATGACGGCATGAATATAGAGGAATTTACATCCAGTTTAGCGGAGAAAGGGATTTCCCTTTCTGACCGCCAGCTGGAGCAATTCGAGTTGTATTACCAGATGCTCGTGGAATGGAACGAAAAAATGAATCTGACGTCCATCACTGAGAAAAAGGAAGTATACCTTAAGCATTTTTATGATTCGATTACGGCGGCATTTTATATTGATTTTGAAAAGGTCACCACTCTTTGTGACGTTGGCGCAGGTGCCGGTTTTCCAAGCCTGCCCGTCAAAATCTGCTTCCCGCATCTGCATGTCACCATCGTCGATTCACTGAATAAGCGGATTACGTTTTTGGAAACTCTCTCTGATGCTTTACAATTAGAGCATACGACCTTTGTCCATGACAGGGCAGAGACATTCGGACAGCGGAAGGACGTCCGGGAAAGCTTTGATCTCGTGACCGCTCGTGCGGTGGCGCGTCTGTCAGTCCTCAGTGAGCTTTGTCTGCCGCTTGTCAAGAAAAACGGCGTATTTGCGGCACTAAAAGCAGCAGCCGCTGATGAAGAGCTGAAAGCGGGGCAAAAGGCGATTAAAGTATTGGGAGGAGAGCTTGAACAAGTTCATTCCTTTACACTTCCCGTCGAAGAAAGTGAACGGAACATTATGATCATTCGCAAGACAAAAAGCACTCCGAAAAAATATCCGAGAAAACCGGGTACTCCGAATAAATCGCCAATTGAAGGGTAATTTAGACAGCCTGATGTGACAATTCCATCATATTTTCTGCAAAATTGATGAAGATACAGCAGGAAAAACCATGAGAAAATAGAATTATAAAAATGGCAGTTTTTAAAGGTGGTGTAGGTACATGAAGCATTCATTCTCTCGTTTCTTCGGGTTTGGTGAGAAGGAAGAGGAACCGGAGATAGCAGAGCATGATACAAACAAAGAAGAGATACTCGAAATACCGGTACATGCTATCGTTCCCAACCGTTTTCAGCCACGCACCATTTTCTCAGATGAAAAGATCAAAGAGTTAGCAATGACTATCCATACACACGGCATCATTCAGCCGATTGTTGTCAGACATACAGAAGATGAAGGACAATATGAGCTCATTGCGGGTGAAAGGCGCTGGAGAGCGGTACAGACGCTTGAGTGGGAAAATATTCCCGCGATTATAAAGAATTTTTCTGATACGGAAACAGCTTCTGTCGCTTTGATTGAAAACCTGCAGAGAGAAGAATTGTCCTCCATTGAGGAAGCTCATGCGTACGCAAGGCTGTTAGAACTTCATGATTTAACACAGGAAGCCTTGGCGCAGCGCTTAGGAAAAGGCCAGTCAACAATTGCGAACAAGCTCCGATTGTTAAAGCTTCCTGAACCCGTCCAGGATGCAATTATGGAGAAAAAAATCACGGAACGCCATGCAAGAGCCCTGATCCCGCTCAAACAGCCGGAGCTTCAGGTCACATTGCTTGCGGAAATCATCGAGAAAAGCTTAAACGTCAAGCAGACGGAAGACCGAGTGGTGAAAATGCTTGAACAGAATAAGCAGAAACCGAAGCCGAGACGCAAAGCGTTCAGCAGGGATACAAGAATTGCGATGAATACGATTCGCCAGTCCTTGTCCATGGTGGAAGACAGCGGTGTCAGACTGAATACTGAGGAAGAAGAATTCGAAGAGTACATTCAGCTTACCATTCGGATACCTAAATAAAACTCTCCTGATCAGCAGGGGAGTTTTTATTTTAGTCAAAAAACTATTTTGAGATAATAATAGATGTATTCTGCACTATGTATTATAAATGTAAAAATTTATCTTTTTGTGTTGCGAATTGTCTTTTTACAGTCAAAAAAGTCACTTTATCGGAGAATTTATAAGAGAAAGTGTCTTTTTTGTTTGCATTTTTTTCACTTGCTGATAAACAAATTATGAAAAAAATAAAACGCTTTACTCTTTTTTTGATAAGATAGAAACAAGACAGTACATGTTCATGTGAAGGTAGGTGACATCGTGGGAAAAATCATAGCAATTACGAACCAAAAAGGCGGAGTCGGGAAAACAACGACTTCTGTTAATCTGGGGGCTTGCTTAGCTTACATAGGTAAAAGGGTTCTTCTTGTTGATATTGATCCGCAGGGCAACGCAACGAGCGGATTAGGGATTGAAAAAGCCGATGTGGATCATTGTGTGTACGACATTTTAGTAGATGACGCAGATGTAACAGATATTATTAAACCGACTTCAGTAGAGAACTTAGATGTCATTCCAGCCACAATCCAGCTTGCGGGAGCGGAAATCGAATTGGTTCCGACGATCTCACGGGAGGTAAGGCTGAAAAGAGCATTAGAATCAGTGAAACAAAATTACGACTACATGATTATTGATTGTCCTCCGTCGCTCGGGTTATTAACGATTAATGCGCTTACCGCATCAGATTCAGTTGTTATCCCGGTTCAGTGCGAATACTACGCTCTTGAAGGATTGAGTCAATTATTAAATACAGTTCGGCTTGTGCAAAAACATTTAAATACAGACTTAATGATAGAAGGAGTGCTTCTGACGATGCTTGATGCCAGAACGAATCTCGGCATTCAAGTGATAGAAGAGGTGAAGAAATACTTTAGAGATAAGGTGTATCAAACCATTATTCCTCGTAATGTCCGTTTAAGTGAGGCGCCGAGTCACGGCAAGCCGATCATATTATACGATCCGCGTTCGAGAGGTGCGGAAGTATATTTAGATTTAGCAAAGGAAGTGGCAGCGAATGGCTAAAGGCGGGCTCGGAAAAGGGATTAATGCGTTGTTTAATCAAGTTGATTTGTCTGAAGAGACAGTGGAAGAGATTAAAATCAGTGATTTGCGCCCCAATCCTTATCAGCCAAGAAAACAATTTGATGATGAGTCATTAGCTGAACTGAAGGAATCCATCATTCAGCATGGCATTCTTCAGCCCATTATCGTGAGAAAATCACTGAAAGGCTACGATATTGTAGCCGGGGAACGCCGTTATCGCGCTGCAAAGCTTGCCGGGAAAGAAACAGTGCCGGCTATCGTGCGGGAGTTATCTGAATCGCTGATGCGGGAAATCGCTCTTTTGGAGAACCTTCAGCGTGAAGATTTATCACCGCTTGAAGAAGCTCTGGCATATGATTCACTGCTGAAACATTTGGATATTACCCAGGAACAGCTCGCTAAACGGCTCGGGAAAAGCAGACCTCATATTGCCAACCATTTGAGACTGCTGACACTGCCTGAAAGCATCCAAAACCTTATTGCAGAAGGTACGTTATCCATGGGGCACGGCAGAACCTTGCTCGGTTTGAAAAATAAAAACAAGCTTGAACCGCTGGTGAAGAAAGTGGTTGAAGAACAGCTGAACGTCCGTCAGCTTGAACAGCTCATTCAGCAGTTAAACAATAATGTTCCACGTGAAACAAAGAAAAAAGAACCTGTACAAGACGTGGTGTTAAAAGAGCGGGAATCATATTTGCAAAATTACTTCGGAACAACAGTCAATATTAAGAGACAAAAGAAAAAAGGGAAAATTGAGATTGAGTTTTTCTCAAATGAAGACCTTGAACGTATCCTCGAACTGTTGTCAGAAAGAGAAGCATAAAAACCATCTTTTTATAAAAGATGGTTTTTTTATATACGTCTTGTCAGCTTATGAAACGGACTGAGACGTTCCTGCCGTCCTTCTGATTTATCCGTCAGCTGTAATCCCTCTGCCAAAACATTCGCCATGCTCATCACAAGATGAAGCCTCGTATTCTGCAGGACAAAATACTCCATAAACCCGCTGACATTGACGATTCCATTAATATGAACGTCACCGATCTCAGGAAGGTCTTTTTGAACACCGGCTCCGGGCTTCAGCGGTCCATCGCCGATTTGAAATGACCCTACGCTTTTAACGCGGCCTAAACAAGCGTCAACCGCTATAATAAACGGATTTTTATGTATATGTTGAATATGTTTCAGTTTGTCTTTCATATTTACGGCGTGAACGGGGTCTGACAGTGTTCCGTAAACGTGTAATCTGCCTAACTTCATGTTTTCTAACTTTGTTCCCACAAGCGGACCTAATGAATCTCCGGTTGATCGATCTGTACCGATACACACGGTGACTAACGGCCTGCCGCCTGCTTTACGTAAAGATGAAGCAAGGATCGCTTGTATTTGATTCGCGGCAGAGGAATCCGTGTGGGACACATATTGTTTTGCCCGTTCCTGAGAAAAAAGCCCGCCTTTTCGATTCATAGGGTTCACTTCCTTGTCATGTCATACGAGTATTACACTGATGTTTGTGGTGATGTATGGTTGTTTACAGTATATCCAGCACTGTCTTTTTTTATGCTTATGTCATAATCAATCTGCCGGGTAAAAAAATGAACCTGAAGCTGTTGTTCTTCAAGTTCATGAAAGGTATAAGACCATATGATCTACATCGACATATTGTTGGTGATCTAATTTCAGCGCTCTTTTTTCTGTAGAGAAGAGGATAAAACCTAACTGAGCGTAGAGTTTTTTTGCAGGTTCATTGGTTGAAGTAACCGAGAGGTGGAGCTGTTCCGTATCTTTCATCTTTTTTGCTTGGCTGATGGCTTCAGTCATTAAGGCTTTTCCTGCGCCTGATCCTCGATGTTTAGGAGAAACATACATAGAACCGATAACTGCAATGTGTCTTAGTTTATAAAGCGGGTGATTGGATATTTTAATGATGCCTACAAGACTGCCTTTCTCAATGGCGCCAAGCACTATAGCATTGTCGGCTTCAAGCCTGGCTTTGAATTTTTCGGGCGGCCATTCTTTCTCCTCATCATAGCTGACCGCAAATGCGTCCGGGTGATCTTTTAATGCTTTGAGCCTGATGCTGGAGTAAAGCTGGGTGTCACTTGCGGTTAAACGCCTGATGTACATGATTTGAGCTCCTTACACGAATGAATTTTCTGAGTAGTCAATTATCTTCATCGTACCATATTTGTCCCGTTTGTATGAATGATTGCCGCTGTCGCTCAATATAGTAGCAATATGCGGGGATTATCAGAAATTTTATGAGGTGATAAGGTTGTGGAGAGCCGGAATGAGGTGGATGCTGCTCATACTAAGCAGCCAGATTGGAGCCGGGTATGCAAGCGGGCAGGAAATATGGCAGTTTTTCGGTGTTGAAAGCGGACTGGCCATTGTATTGTTTACAGTCATGTTCACCATTTCGGCTTATATTGTGCTGAAGATCAGCTATCAGGTCCAATCAACGCACTTTTTACCTGTGCTTGAGCATTTGATGGGGCCGGCTCTTGCCAAAATCTATGATATTCTTATCATGTTTTATTTATTTTCAACGACGACGGTCATGATTGCCGGCGGCGGTGTGACGCTGCAAATGTACAAGCTGCCGTTTTGGATCGGTATTTTTCTTCTTTGCATTGTGACCATCTGTTTATTCTTTTGGGATATAAAAGGAATATTATCTCTGAATAGCATTTTGATACCGATTCTTGTAGCGGGGCTGTTATATGCATTGATCTTTTTTCAGACAACCCATCACTATACGTGGACGATAGATTTAACCCGTCAATATAATTGGCCGGCGAGCATTACCTTTACGTCATTAAATATCCTTTCTGTTGTGGCGGTTCTTTCTTCTGTCGGGAAGGATATGAAAGGACTTGGGGAAGCGAAAATCGCCAGTGTTGTCAGCGGGCTGATTTTCGGTGTGATTTCATTTGTCTACAATGAAACGCTTGTACAGCTCTCAGGCAGTCTCACACATTATGAGATTCCTCTCTTTGCTGTACTTGAAGGTGCTCCTTATCCGTTGTTTCTTTGTATGACAGCCGTGCTTTTTTTAGCCATTTATACGACAACCGTGACCGGTCTGTTCGGGCTGTCCAGCCGCATGCTTGTTTTTGTGAAATTGCCGAGATGGACGCTCGTTCTTCTTCTTTTAGCTGTGATGGTGCCTTTTACGACAATCGGCTTTTCAGATTTAATCGCCATTTTGTATCCCATTTACGGGCTCTTAAGTCTTTATTTGCTGGTATGTCTTCTTCTTTACCCTGTATTAGGGAGATGGAAAAAAGTATAATGCTCATTTTGAGTGCGGCCGTTGCTCTTATCCTGACTTTTTTTGTACAATGAATAAAGCAGTCTATGGAGAGAGGTGAAGGGTCTTGGCGGATAAAGACTTTGGCCTGAATGATATTGTTGAAATGAAGAAGCCGCACCCTTGCGGTGAAAACAGGTGGAAAATCATTCGGATGGGAATGGATATTCGGATCAAATGCACGGGTTGTTCCCACAGTGTCATGATTCCGAGAAGAGATTTTGAGAGAAAGCTGAAAAAAGTACTCGTCAAGCATGAGGAGCCTACATCATAAGGCTGACGCTCATGCTTTTTCATATAGAGGAGAGGAAGAGGCAAGATGAGCAAAGTGCATCAGTCAGCGTGTCCGCTGAATTGCTGGGACAGCTGCGGCTTTTTGGTGACAGTTGAGGATGGAAAGGTGACGAAAGTAGACGGAGACCCGAGTCACCCCATCACAGAAGGGAAAATTTGCGGCCGGGGCAGAATGCTGGAGACGAAAACGAATGCACCGGAACGGCTTCGTTTTCCTTTAAAAAAGAAAGACGGCGAATTTGTCCGCATTTCATGGGAGCAGGCGTTAGATGAAATTGCGGAAAAAATGGCGGAGATTAAGGAAACGCTGGGCACTGCCGCTGTGCTGCACAGTCATGATTACGCCAATAACGGTCTTTTGAAAGCGCTCGACCAGCGTTTTTTCAATGGATACGGCGGTGTGACGGAGATTGCGGGCAGCATTTGCTGGGGATCCGGAATTGAGGCGCAGCACTGGGATTTCGGCCGTTCTTACGGGCATGGACCGCTTGATATTTATCACAGCAAGCATGTGATCGTATGGGGCAGAAACGTGTCACGGACGAATATGCACCTCTATCATCATTTACAGCAGGTGAAGAAAAAAGGAGCGACACTGACGGTCATTGACCCTATTTTTAACCCGACTGCAAAGCTTGCCGACCGGTATATATCCGTTAAACCCGGAATGGATGGCTGGCTTGCGGCGGGTGTTTTGAAAATATTATGCCAAACCGGCAGAACGGATGCCGATTTCATTCAAAAGCATTCGATCGGTTTTGAAGAAATAGAAAAGCTGCTGCACACGATTTCTTTGAATGAGATCATTGAGAAAACCGAAACGTCTTTAGAAGTGCTTGAATATCTTGCTGATCTATATGCTGACGGTCCCGCTTCTACTTTTATGGGTCTTGGGATGCAGAGATATAAAAACGGAGGCGGGACGATACGCTGGATTGACGCTCTAGCGGCAGCGAGCGGAAATGTCGGTATTAAAGGCGGCGGAGCCAACTTTGGAAATGTCCAAGTCGGTGAAAGCTTTGCAAAGACCGAACTCACCCGTCCTGATCTGAAGAAAAACACGAGAACGTTTTCGATGATGACACAGGCCGAAGAGGCGCTGAACGCAGCCGACCCGCCGATTGAGATGATTATCGTGACGTGCGGCAATCCGCTGACACAGGTGCCGAATACAAAAAAAGTGAAGGAAGCGTTTGAAAAAACACCGGTCACAGTGGCCATTGATTCGGTCATGACCGATACGGCGAAGCTCTGTGACTATGTATTGCCGACGGCCGTTGTTTTTGAAGAAGAAGATATTTATTACTCCAGCATGTACCATCACTATGTTCAGTATGGCAGAAAGCTTGCGGAACCGCAGGGAGAGGCGAAATCAGACCGCTGGATCTGGACGGAGCTCGCCAAGCGTCTCGGATTCGGAGAGCTGTTTGATTACAGTACGGAAGATTTCTTGAAAATGGGGCTTTCTTCTTTGGAGAAAGAAGGAATCACCCTTGAGCGATTAAAGGAAAAAGGCCATATGCCGCTTCCGGTCAAACAGGTTCCGTGGAATGATTTCCAATTTTTAACCCCGAGCGGAAAGTTTGAATTCGTCTCGTCATTGGCAGAACAGAAAGGATACAGCGGCCTCCCTCAATTGGAAGTGCCGGAAGAATCCGTTTATCACGACGCCGGGCTGGCCGGGAAATATCCGTATACGCTGCTGTCCATTCACCCGCAGCGCTCCAATCATTCACAGCACGTGCCGTTTATTGAAAAGCTTCAGCAGATTCAGGTGGATCTGTCGCCGGATATCGCCGAGGAGCTTTCTCTTCAGGACGGAGATATGGCAGAGGTATACAATGACCGCGGACGTCTGCGCGGCAGGGTGAAAATCATGAAGCAGGCTCACCCGAAGACGGTGAATATAGATGAAGGCATGTGGTCGGCATTCGGAGGCTCGGTCAACATGCTTACAAAAGATTCAAATTCCGATAATGGAATGGGAAGTACGCTTTTTGACTGTCTGGTAGCGGTTAAAAAAGGATAATCTAAGGAGAGAGAGGGCGGGAAATGCTTTTTTCTCAGCTTGTCTTTTCCTATGAACCTCCTTATAATTGCTCTAGGTTTACAATACGTTTAATACGATGATGGTTTGATATAGAGGAGATGAAAGAATGGCTTTAACTGCTGGAATTGTCGGTTTGCCGAATGTGGGAAAATCGACGTTATTTAATGCAATTACCCAGGCTGGTGCCGAATCAGCCAACTACCCGTTCTGTACAATTGATCCGAACGTGGGAATCGTGGAAGTGCCTGATGAACGTCTGCAAAAGCTGACTGAATTGGTGAACCCGAAAAAAACGGTGCCGACTGCGTTTGAATTCACTGATATCGCGGGGATCGTAAAAGGCGCATCTAAAGGTGAAGGGCTGGGAAATAAGTTTCTTTCTCATATCCGTCAGGTAGACGCGATCTGTCACGTTGTACGGGCATTCGCGGATGACAATATTACGCACGTGTCAGGGAAAGTCGATCCGATTGATGATATTGAAACGATCAATCTTGAATTGATTCTTGCCGACATGGAGACAGTCGAAAAACGCATCACACGGGTAAGCAAGCTTGCGAAGCAAAAAGACAAAGAAGCGGTTTTTGAATTTGATATTCTATCTAAATTAAAAGAAGCTTTCGAACAAGAAAAACCTGCACGTTCCGTTGAATTTACGGAAGAACAGCAAAAGCTTGTGAAGCAGCTGCATTTGCTTACGTCAAAACCCGTGCTTTATGTGGCGAATGTAAGCGAGGATGAAGTGGCTGATCCTTCAGACAATGAATACGTTGCGAAAATCCGTGAGTACGCCGCGGGTGAAAATGCCGAAGTCATCGTCGTCTGCGCGAAAATTGAGTCTGAAATTGCTGAATTGGAAGGCGAAGAAAAACAAATGTTCCTAGAAGAGCTCGGCATTGAAGAGTCAGGCCTTGATCAGCTGATTAAAGCGTCATACTCTCTTCTCGGCCTCGCGACATACTTTACGGCGGGCGAACAGGAAGTGCGCGCTTGGACATTCAGAAAAGGCATGAAAGCTCCTGAGTGTGCGGGTATCATCCACACTGACTTTGAACGCGGCTTTATCCGCGCTGAAACGGTTGCTTATGAAGACCTCTTGGCAGGCGGCGGAATGTCCGGAGCCAAAGAAGCCGGAAAAGTGCGTCTGGAAGGTAAGGAATATATCGTCCAAGACGGAGATGTCATTCATTTCCGATTTAATGTATAGGACACAGTTGTAAAGGGACAAGAGCTTTGGTATAATATAAACTTGTGAGTAATAGAATTATTGCTCCTTGCCCATTTAAGGGCCGCTTAGACCAAAAGGAGGTGCAAACAGATGAAAAAGTACGAAGTTATGTACATTATCCGTCCAAACATTGACGAAGAGTCAAAGAAGGCAGTTATCGAGCGTTTCAACAACGTTTTGACTTCTAACGGAGCGGAGATCACTGGAACAAAAGATTGGGGTAAACGTCGTCTTGCTTACGAAATCAACGATTTCCGTGACGGTTTCTACCAAATCTTAAACGTTCAGTCTGAAGCTGCAGCGGTTGCTGAATTCGACCGTTTAGCTAAGATCAGTGACGATATCATTCGCCACATCGTTGTTAAAGAAGAAGAATAAGCAATTTGAAATATATAATGTTAAAAGGTGGTCTTTCATATGCTTAACCGAGTTGTATTAGTCGGAAGACTAACAAAAGACCCAGAGCTTCGTTATACGCCAAGCGGTGCGGCTGTCGCCACGTTTACTCTTGCTGTGAATCGTACTTTCACGAACCAGTCCGGAGAACGTGAAGCCGATTTCATTAATTGTGTCACTTGGAGAAGACAAGCCGAAAACGTTGCAAACTTTCTTAAAAAAGGAAGTCTTGCCGGCGTAGACGGCCGACTCCAGACGAGAAATTACGAAAATCAGCAGGGACAGCGTGTCTTCGTGACAGAAGTCCAAGCTGAAAGTGTTCAATTTCTTGAGCCTAAAAGCGGCGGTTCTGGTTCAGGCGGATACAACGAAGGAAACAGCGGCGGAGGCCAATACTTTGGCGGAGGCCAAAATGATAATCCGTTCGGCGGAAATCAGAACAGCCAGAGAAGAAATCAAGGGAACAGCTTTAATGATGATCCATTTGCCAACGACGGCAAGCCGATTGACATCTCGGATGATGATCTTCCGTTCTAATAGATTATCGCTATATTCATAACAAGAAAGGTGGGAAATGACAATGGCAGGAGGACGCAGAGGCGGTCGTGCGAAACGCCGTAAGGTTTGTTACTTCACTTCTAACGGCATTACGCACATCGATTACAAAGATGTAGATCTTCTTAGAAAGTTTGTTTCTGAGCGTGGTAAAATCTTACCTCGCCGTGTAACTGGAACAAATGCGAAATACCAACGTAAATTGACTATCGCGATCAAACGCGCACGTCAAATGGCTTTACTTCCATACGTAACTGGCGAGTAAGCCGAAAGAAAAGAGCAAGAGCCTGCGGGCTCCTGCTCTTTTTTTATTATTCCGTCCCCATCCTGCCGAAATGTTTCACATGAAACATGGAAGGGCTTCTTACATCCGTCTTTGTTATCTTGCTCGCCTATTCAAATATGCGTACTTATAAAATGAATTTGTTTATACTGAAGAACAGGGGGTGACTGAGATGGAAACGGAAAGAAATATCCTGACAGATGAGAAGTGGAACGCAATCATACACAATGATGTTTCCTATGACGGGGTGTTTTATTATGCAGTAAAAACGACGGGGATTTTCTGCCGCCCTTCTTGTAAATCGAGAGTTCCGAATAAGGAAAACGTACTGGTGTTTGATACGGCTGAAGCAGCGATAAAGAGACATTTTCGTCCTTGTAAAAGGTGCCGGCCAAACGGCCTTCGTCTCCCAGATGAAGAATGGGTTGCGCAAATCACTGAGTACATTGACGGCCATTATCACGAACCCCTGACTCTGAGCATATTGGCAGATATGTGTCACGGCAGCCCTTATCATTTACAGCGGACATTTAAAAAAATCAGAGGGATATCTCCGATTGAGTATATACAGAAAAAAAGACTCGCGAAGGCGGGGGATCTTTTAATGCATACTGATAAGACGGTTATGGAGATCGCTCTGACTGTCGGATTTCCAAACACAGCGCATTTTGCGACCCTTTTCAAAAAGAGAACCGGAAGTTCGCCCACAGAATACAGAAAAACTGCCGGAACGAGACAGGGAGGGTCATTATGAGTAAAGAGACGATGATCTATTGGACACGCTTCACGTGGAATGATTGGCGACTGTATACAGCCGCTACTTCTAAGGGGCTTTGCTTCATAGGTTCAAATCATGGTAACTTTGAAGAACTTGTGCAGTGGGCAGGAAAAGCCATGCCGGAATACCGATTGGTGCGTGATGATGAAAAACTGGCGCCTTACACAGCAGAGCTGTCCGAGTACATCAAAAATGGCAGATCGGTATTTTCCGTCCCGCTCGATCTTTATGGGACGGAATTTCAGCTTGCTGTATGGAAAGCGCTTATGGACATACCGTACGGCGAGATATACTCCTATTCGGATATAGCAGAAATGATCCGGAAACCGTCAGCCGTAAGAGCCGTGGGCGCCGCAATCGGGAAAAATCCGGTATTGATTACGGTTCCGTGCCATCGTGTCATCGGGAAAAACGGAAAACTGACCGGATTCAGAGGCGGTTTAGAAATGAAAAAACAGCTGTTGGCATTAGAGGGCAGGCACAATAAAACATGGAAATAGACACATGCTGAATGTTAATACCGGCTGAGCCGGCGGGAGGGAACACATGAAACTGATTTCTTGGAATGTAAACGGCTTGCGTGCCGTGATGAAAAAAAGAGATATCAATACTTACGTTCAGGAAACGAAAGCCGATATTTTATGCCTGCAAGAAACAAAAGTACAGGACGGACAAGTATCATTACAGCCTGAAGGATATCACGCCTATTGGAACTATGCGGTGAAAAAAGGCTACTCGGGCACGGCTGTTTTCTCGAAAGAAGAGCCGCTGCACGTGTCCTATGGGTTGGGAATTGACAGCCATGATCAAGAAGGACGGGTGATCACGCTTGAATTTGAGCATGTGTTCGTCGTCAACTGCTACACGCCAAATGCCAAACGCGGATTAGAGCGAATTGATTACCGTCTTCAATGGGAAGCGGATTTTAAGGATTATCTGCAGAAGCTTGACCGGAAGAAGCCCGTGATCTTATGCGGCGATTTGAATGTCGCACACAGGGAGATAGACTTGAAAAATCCAAAAGCCAACCGAAAGAACGCCGGTTTCTCGGATCAGGAGCGGGAAGCGTTCAGCGCTCTGCTGAACGCGGGATTTACCGACTCGTTCCGCTATTTATATCCCGATCAGGAAGGCGCGTATTCCTGGTGGTCTTACAGGACGAATGCACGCGAGAAAAATATCGGCTGGCGGCTCGATTATGTTATTGTTTCAGACAGGCTGAAGCACCGGATCAGCCAAGCGGCCATTTGTGCCGATATCATGGGTTCTGACCATTGCCCTGTTGAAATGACAGTGGATTTATGATGAGATAGCAGTAAGAGAAATCCACTCTTGCTGCTTTTTTATTATCGAAAATGGAGGAGCACATGGCAAATATAAAAGAGATTGCGAAACTGGCGAATGTGTCGGTGGCCACCGTATCACGCGTGTTAAACCAACACCCGTATGTATCTGAGGAGAAAAGGCGTCTTGTGAATCAAGTAATGAAGGAGCTGGATTATACTCCTAATCGAACTGCCATTGATCTGATTCGCGGAAAGACCAATACGATCGGCGTAATATTGCCGTACAGTGACCATCCCTGCTTTGACAAAATTGTAAACGGTATCACGAAGGAAGCATTTGCTCATGATTACGTGACAACCCTTCTCCCCACCAACTATGACCCCGCTATAGAGATGACGTATTTCGAACTTCTGAAAATGAAAAAGATTGACGGGCTGATTGTCACCTCCCGCGCGAATGAATGGGAAACAGCCGTGCCTTACCTTGAATACGGCCCCATTGTCGCTTGTGAATATACACAGCACGAAGAGATTCCCTGCGCTTATAACGACAGGCAGGCGGCTTACAGAGAGAGCTTTATGTATTTGAAAAACCGCGGGCATCAAGACGTTGCTTTTACATGTGTGCGGGAAGCGGAAAAAAGCCCGAGTACGGCCGACAAGGTAAATGCATATAAGGCGGTTTTCGGTTCTCTGGATGAAACCCGCATTATGGTCGGTTGCCATGATATGGACGATGGAAAGCGTGCGGGTGAGCATCTCTGGGGTTTCAGCAAGCCGCCGACGGCCGTCTATGCGCACAGTGATGATGTGGCTGCCGGCTTGTACCAATTTGCGAAAGAACAGAAATGGGACGCGGAGATCATCGGTGAAGGAAATTTAAGCGTTAGCCGGGTTTTGAATATTCCATCCCTGGAACTTCATTTAGAACGTGTCGGAAAAGAAGCATTTTTGCTGTTTTTGCACGGAGAAACGGCTAAAAAACAAATTATGCATCAATTTCAGAGGAAAAAGTCTTGAGCTGAAATGGATTTCATGCCTTATAACTAGATTGAGGAAAAAAGGGAGGCGGACATATGCGAATTGAACATGCAGCGATATGGGTCAAAGATTTAGAACGGATGAAAGAATTTTATGAGAAATACTTCGGGGCAAAGGCCAATGACCTTTACCATAATGAGAAAAAGGATTTCAAATCGTACTTTCTGTCATTTGACTCCGGATGCAGGCTGGAACTTATGAAAAAAGGAGGCATTGATGAAACTCCGTCACAGAATATGACCGGATGGGCGCATCTCGCATTCTCTACAGGCAGCAAGGAGCGGGTGAATGAACTGACGGAGACGTTTAAAAATGACGGATTTCAGGTTGTAAGCGGCCCGCGCGTAACGGGTGACGGATATTATGAGAGCGTGATAGAGGATGGGGAAGGCAATTTGATAGAAATCACAGTGTAACAGTGCGGGGTGAACCCGCACTGTTTTATTGATTATATTTGCTGTGCATTTGTTTTCGGGCCGAAGAGGATTAACAGAACGGAACATAGAAGCCAGCAGCCGCCGATAAACAAAAAGACACTGATGTATCCGAGTTTTACGGCAATAAATCCGACGAGCAGGGAACCGAATATGTTGGAAAAACGGCCGAGCCCGTACGCCAGCCCGCTGCCCGCCGAACGATATTCCGTCGGATACGGCTCTGATGTGTATGCGTATAAATTTGAGGTGAAAACCCGTTCCGTGACGTTGACGACAAATCCAAACACAATAATCATCACGGGAATAAACGTCATGCCGTACAACAGTCCGGCAATGGCGGTCAGAAAAGCGCTTGCGGCCAGAATCCATTTCCTTTGGAACGTCTCGGATATCATGGAACCGAGCAACGCGCCAAGCGGGGCGCCGACAGAGTGAAGCACATTGTACCACAGCGTTTTTTCCATGGTGATGCCGTTGCTTTTCAGCAGGCTGGGCACCCATGAGGCAAAGCCGTAAAAGCCAAAGGTTTCAAGAATCCATACTGCAGACAGGATGATGGTGATCTTTAAATTCCTGCCCTGAAACAGCCCTAAGTAGCCGGCGTGCTTCACTGTATGTACTTCTGCTGCTTCTTTTGGCGCGGGGAGCGGACCTTTTTCTTTCTCTACGCGGGCTTCAAGCCGATTCATAATGGCGTCTGCCTGATCATATGCCCCCCGATTTTCGTGCCAGCGCGGCGATTCCTCAAGCCGGCGGATAAAAAAGAAATAAATGAGACCGGCCGCGCCCCATACAAAAACGAGCCGCCATCCCCATGAGCCTAACGGAATGACAAAAGCGGATACGACGTTTGTCACGGGAACGCCGATTAAGCCAATCATGGCGCAAAAGGAGATGTATTTTCCCCGAACGGAGGATGGGAAGAATTCCGCCAAGTAGCTGTTAGTGACAATCATAGCGGCCGCGACGCCGAGACCTGTCAAAAACCTGAAAATCATTAAGGAAGGAATGTCCCATGCCAGCGCATTCAGAAAAGATGAGATCGAAAAGATAAGAACAAAACAATTCAGCGCTTTTTTCCTGCCGATCCGATCAGACAGCCTGCCGCCGAGCGAGGCGCCTAAAAACATGCCCAGGAAGGATGCAGCCGTGATGTCGGCAATGGTGGACAGCTTCACGCCCCAATGCTCAATCAGCGCAGGAGCGACGTTGCTGAGCGTAAACAGATCAGCGAGATCGAAAAAATAGATGATTCCGAGAGCGGTTAATACTTGATAGTGCACACGCGAAATGGGGAGACGGTCTAATCGGTTCGCCACATTTGAGAATGTCTGATGTTTCATAAAAAACCCCCTGACTTGGCAAAATGTAATCAGAAAATACTGTAAATTTATCTGACAAATACATTATAAAGGTCTTTTTATGGCAAAAACAGAGTGCAAATAACCAGAGCCGAAGGAAACGGCATAGCGCTTTCTTCTTAAAAATATATAACATTTTCTATATCTGATTCTGTTTATATTGTAAAATGTTGAAGGAAAGGAAGTTGATGCATAAAAATGAATATGTTTATAAGGCCCGCAGAAGGAAGAAATAGTGTGTGGAGATATCTCCTTTCTCTGTTGGTCATTGCGGGTTTGTTCTTTTTTGGAAGCATATTGACCGTGTTTTATATGTTTCTCACGTCCGAGTTCAATCCTTCATTGACGATAGATTGGGATGAAGCGGCATTAAGTGACCCGCTGGCGGATATTTATTTACAGCATATCGTCTATTTCATAGCCATCCCGGGCATTTGGATAGCAGTTCGTTTCATTATGAAACGGCGGTTTTTATCCATCATTACACCGAATCAGTCGCTGAACTGGAAGCGGATTTTCTTTGGATTCGGCACTTACTTTTTGTTGATGTTTATGGCGGGGCTGATTGATTTTTCAATCCATCCGGATCGCTTCTCGCTTCAGGAATTCCATGCTTCACGCTTTCTGCTGCTGTTAGCGGCAGCCATCTTTTTGGTGCCGATTCAAACCTCCGCGGAGGAATTTCTCTTTCGGGGTTTTCTGCTTCAGTTCGCCGGAAAACTGACGGCAAATGCGGTGGTTTTGACTGTCATCGTCGGCGGATTATTCGGCGCACTTCATTTCGGAAATCCGGAGATGGAAAACGGGGCGCTCTGGGCGGGAATCGGATATGTCACCATCGGCATGATCTGGACCTTTATCACGATTAAAACAGGCAGTCTGGAGATGTCCTTGGGCGGTCACGCTGCCAATAATATGTTTTTATTTATCTTTCTCACAGAGGATCATTCGGTGTACAGCGGTATTCCGTCGCTATTTGCAACAGCTGCCGGCGGCTATGAAATATTTGATTGCATATCGACTCTGGTGATTAATATCATCTTCGCATGGCTCGCGTTCCGTTTTGTGAAAAAAGAAAAGCAGCAGGCCGCCTAGGCTCTGCTGCTGATTTGTAATGTGTTCATCGCTTCATCAATATCCGTCGTCGGCCTGCGGCAGGTAAAATTTTCACAAATGTAAACCGTCGTTTTACCGTCAATCATTTGATAACCCGCGGCAAAATCAGAAATGCCTGCAAGCTCTGACGGATGTTCCGCGGCGAGAATCGTATAGGCGGGAGTGAAATGTTCCTGAAGCGCCTCAATGAAACGCTTTCTGTCCGGATCATCTTTGCTTCCGAACACAACGATTTCTTTTTGCGGCATTGTATACGCCAGTACGCTTTGCATGAAGAAAGCGTTGCTGCTCGGGTAGGCCTCTATTTCCCGTTTGAAAACAGAAAACATGGCTTCTGCTTTTTCGATCAGTGATCCATCACCCGTCAGGCGGCCGAGGCGAAGCAGCTGTACGGCAGCCGCGCTGTTTCCGGAAGGCACGGCCCCGTCATAAACTTCTTTCTCCCTGACAAGAAGAGTCTCGGCATCATTCCCCGTAAAGAAGAAACCTCCGTGTCCTTCATCCCAGAACAGTTCCAGCATTCTTGTACATAACGTTTTCGCTTTTTGCAGATAAGACGCATCAAAATTCGCTTCATACAGGTCAAGGTAAGCCCAGATGAGAAAAGCGTAATCATCGATAAATCCTTTGTTTTTCACTTCGCCCTCACGGTAGCGGACCATGACGCGCCCGTCCGGCATGAGGTGAAGTTCGAGAAAGCGGATCGCTGTTTCCGCCATGCTGAGAAAGTTCGGCTCGTGAAATACCTTTGCGGCTTTTGCCAGTCCGGCAATCATGAGCGCGTTCCATGAGGTCAGCACTTTGTCATCTGTGTGCGGATAGCTTCTGTTTTCCCGCGCCTCCAGCAATTTTGTTCTTGCCTCTTCAAGACGTTCGGTCAGCTCATGTCCGGTGAGGCCGGTCTCTTCGAGGATGGCCTCACGCCGCGTGAAAATAAGGTTCGGGATGTTTTCTCCTTCGAAATTGCCTTGATCTGTGATGTTATATACCTTGCAATAAAGCGAGCCGAGTTCATCACCGAGAAGATCCATGATTTCTTTTTTTGACCATATGTAATATTTCCCCTCACGGCCTTCGGTATCAGCGTCTAAGGCTGAGAAAAAGCTGCCGTCTTCATGCATCATTTCCCGCTGAATAAACGTCACGATCTGCATCGCAACCTGTTTGTAGCGCTCGTTGCCCGTGACTTGATAGGCTTCGGTATATGCAGTCAGGAGAAGGGCGTTGTCATACAGCATTTTCTCAAAGTGCGGCACGAGCCATTCATTATCAGTCGAGTAGCGGGCGAATCCGAACCCGATGTGGTCAAAAATACCGCCGTTCGCCATGCCGTCGAGTGTCTTGGTTACGCCTGCCAATGCCTGTTCCTTACCCGTATAGCTGTAGTAGCGAAGCAGAAACATGAGCATATGCGGCATCGGGAACTTCGGAGCCTGGCCGAACCCGCCGTACACCGTATCAAACCCGCCGGCCAGCTGGCGATACGTGTCATGGACCGCCTGTTCGCCAAGCATGCCCTCAGCCGGGTGAACCTTGACTTCAAGATGAGCGGCGGCGTTTTCAGCAATATCCTCGACATGCTGCCGGTCGTTTGCAAACGTTTCGGACAGATGTTCAAGCACATCGATAAAGCCAGGGCGGTTAAATTTGCTCGTCTTCGGAAAATACGTCCCCGCATAAAACGGCTTCTGATCAGGTGTGATGAACACATTCAGCGGCCACCCGCCCTGCCCCGTCATCAGCTGGCAGATTCTCATATACACGGAATCCACATCAGGCCGCTCCTCACGATCAACCTTGATGGCTATAAATTTATCATTTAGAATACCGGCGATCTCTTCGTCTTCAAAGGACTCGTGAGCCATTACGTGGCACCAGTGACATGTCGAATAGCCGATGCTGACAAGAACCGGCTTGTTTTCGCGTTTCGCTTTTTCGAAGGCTTCTTCTCCCCAAGGGTGCCAGTTTACGGGGTTGTGGGCGTGTTGGAGGAGATATGGAGACTTCTCTGTGATTAAACTGTTGGGTTTGCTTTTATTTGGCATGGGATCATCCGCTTTCAATTTGTTTTTCATTCTTACTGTACCACAAGTATAAAATTAAATACTTTAAATATTTCCCCTTTCAAACGTGAAGGTGTTTTTCATTTATCCCATATTATGGGTTAGTCCCCACTGGTCTGCGACAGTTTTTTTGTGGTGTGTTCCGGAAAGAGTGGTTATGTTAAGTTACGTTGCAAATAAACAAATTACTAATTCTGTTCTTTTGTTAGCTTTGAGCTTTTGTGATATATGATTTAACTGAAGGAGATTATATGTATTGAATTGATTTAATAAACCTTTGGTGACGGCGGCCGACTTGGTTAAAGGAAAAGAAACAAAGTTGGAAGAGTAGACTTTATGTCTGCTCATTTTTTTGTGCTTAAAATCTGTCAAAAAACAATAATATTGAATAGCACATTTTTAGTAAAAGAAACATAAGTCCAATTCGTTAAGATCGTTTTTTCATATTCTATAAAAAAACTGGAGGTGTATTTTTTGTCAAGTTGGTACGAGGGATTAATCTAAGAGTTGCATAAGAAGCGAGATATAAAATAGATGAAATAGCCCGTCCATACACTTAATTCAGTGCAAGAATTCAAAGCAGCCGCTTGAGTCAAGAAATGAGTTGCTGTTTCTGAGAATATTGCAAAAAACTGAACTATATCCTGAAACTGTATTAACAATGTTATGCGTGTTGCCAACTCTAGTTACGGTAATGAGAGAATGGCTAGGTTCGCCGTTCTTACAGATTGGGCACACTGGGCATTCCAATGCTGTTTTCCTTTTTTTTTGCTCATTGAGGAAGAGGAGTGAATTGATCCAGTTCTTTCGGTATGGAACCTCGGGAAACCACTTGATGGTTTTTAACAGTAACGAATGGAAAAAGTAAAAAATTGGGCGTGTGAGAAAATAATTATTTATTCAAACAGATCCTGATATTCATAGTTAGTAAGCAGATTAAATGAGAGGAAGTGGTATGTTTGGTTGTTATCGTACGTGGAACATGCGTAGGAGTGTCATACCGAGCGAGCAGCGGAGCTTCATGCAGGAATGGCTATTGTGTTCATAACGGAAGATTGGTAGGTGGCGTCACAAGTATAACGAACAACACCATCAATGTAACCACAAGTGTTCAAAACACAAACTTGTCGGCTTATCAGGGCATTCTTCTCAGTCACTTAGCGGTTAATCCTATAACTGGTCAAGTCACCCAGCAGTATTTATTCATTAACAGAAACCGATTACAAAGCGTTAGAGTAACTCCTTATACGAAATATAGAGATGCCAATTGTCACCGGGAAAGTCATTATAATATACCTGACATCATTTATCCAGGTGAATGTGTCGGAATTAGGTTTTTTGTAAATAATCGTTATGAAATCAGTAATGGCAGATACCTATATTGGCAAGGGGCAACGAACCACTGTAGATTCAATGAACGCCCTCAGAGTACGAACAGAAGATATGTAAGACAGATCTGGTATTCTCATTGGATACTTAATCCAAATAATCCTGCGGATATTATTGATCAAAAAAAATCAAGAGGGCGAGGGGCTCCTGGAAATGAGCACCGAATTTATGTTTTTAAACTGAGAGATCCATTTAATGGCGAGATCATACCAGTAACTCCAATACTCTCTAATAGAAGGAATTTAAGAATTATTTATCATTAGGTATGACAGAGAGTTAATCTTTGAGGGGGGCCAGTGCAGAAAGGAATTCCTAAAAACAGGCATGCTGGTTCCCCTCTAATAAAAAAGAGAATTGTTTCTTACTAATAAATAATTTAAAGATAAATGTAAATTGGCAATGGTTCCGATTTTGGAACGGAAACGCATATGCGTTAAGAAACAGCTTCACACACTTATTGTAACTTTCTAGTTATAGTGACACCAATGACAGTCGAATAGCCGATGCTGACAAGGATGGGCTTGTTTCGTGTTTTACTTTTTCACTGTTCCCTACGTCTGCCTAATGATTGAAGCAGGCTCAAGAGGTAAATCAGTTTGAAATTATTTTTACATACATCCCTTCTTCAGCTTTTTTCTTAGCATTTTCGTTCATCGTTTTAATTTCTTTTGATAATGCAGAGGAAGCGATAAGTTTGTCATCATAGAATACAGACGGATCAATAATCCTCATTTTATTCTTACGATGCAAATGATAATCAGCCTTATCTTCTTTAACAATGACTCTTCGATGTAAGCGGCTAACAAGATTTTTAACATCCATATCCCCGGAAGAACGCAAGATGTCCATTACTTCTTCATCTGTTCCGAGCAGTGTGTTTATGTTAATGATTTCTTTATCCAAGGCGGTTTTTAAAGTCTTAGCCAAATAATCATAACCGTAAATATTAAGAGGATTCATAAAGAAATCAATAACCTCTTTATAATAAATTCTTACAAACCATTCAGCAGTCTTTATATCTTTTAAGTATATTTTTCCTTCTTTAATTATTAGATGATCTAAGAAATGATCAACTTCCTCCATTGTGATGTTTTCGTACCGATACATATCTCTTAAGGTATAATCGATTCTGTCAGCGCATAACTCAGGAGCTGGCTGTTCGAGCAAATTCCAATTAGAGTTGTCTAATAGAATGTCTTTGTAATTTAATCCATATGTACTGAGAATATGGGGGATTTCTGAATCAGTTATGATTTGATGATAAATGTTTTCGTGATAATCCTCATTTTTATTGTTAAATACAAAATCAATAACGTGTGAAAATGCAGTATGAGATACATCGTGAAGTAAACCTGCGATCTGTTCTTCTAAAGAGCCGCCCAATTTTTTTATGAGAAGCATTACGCCTATGGAATGTTCATACCTCGTGACATTCCACTTTTGATTCACAACATAACTTGCTCCTCCTTGGTAAACACCTTTTAGTCTTTGTACTGGATGACTGAAAATAAGCTCTTCAAGAATTCCATCTACAACATAATCGCCATAAATACTATCTGTTATCTTCATTTTCCTTACACCCCTTTTATGCGCCAAGCATGGCAAAGAAGCTGCAACCTATCGCATCATGGATTTTCTTTCTTTTAATATTGATATACTTAACATATCACAATTCTGAAAAATTCAGTTAAGCCTGATTTTATTTGCTTCCAAATAGATAAAACACACCCCGACGACTGTAACTGTTCCGCCTAAAAGAGAAATAAAGGCGGGCGCTTCGCCTATCCAAAACCAGGAAATAAGTAAGGATAAAGCGGGTGTTGCGTAAAGTGAAATGGCTGCTTCTGAAGCGCCGACGATTGAAGTGACGTATGCAAGTGCAAAGTATGGGATAACCGTTGGGGCGGCCATTTGTGACAAGCACCGGCTGCGAATACATTCCTTTTAGTTGTGGGTTTCAGGATAAGAAAAAAAGCCTTTATAGAAGGCTTTCGGTAAATAATTCATACAGCCGTTTTGCTGTTATTCGGTTAAACCAACTCTTTTGTCATTAAAACATGCGGGATACCGTCTTCCATAAATTCCGGTGAATCTGTCTGATATCCCAGTTTGTGATAAAAGCCTTCCGCTTGTGTTTGTCCATGCAGTTTACATTGGGTGATGCCTTTTTCTTTTATCATGTTTTCTAATTCGCGTATGATTACTTTGCCCAACCCGTATTTGCGGTAAGGCTTCAGGATGCAGATTCGTTCGAGCTTGCCTGTATGGTTTACGATGCGGACGCGTCCTGTGCCGGCAGGCTGATTTTCATGATAAACCAAGACATGCCCGCACTGTTCCTGAAGCGTATCAAATTGATCAAACTCATCGGATTCGGGTACTTGCTGTTCCTCAATGAATACTGCTTTTCTAATCTCGAGCGCTGCTTGTAAATCAATTTCCGTCGTTATTCTTTTTACCCTCATCATTAACCAATCCTTTTCACATATTAGTCTGGACTGCACGGCTTGCTTGTGGTCTTATAGAAGTAACGATAAAACAATTATATTGTAAATGCAACAAAAATACGAAGGGTTTGAAAAGATATGACTGATATTTTGCGGGAAATCGGCATGATTGCCCGGGCATTGGATTCCATCAGCAATATAGAATTTAAAGAATTAGACTTAACAAAAGGGCAGTATCTCTATCTTGTTCGTATATGTGAAAACCCGGGAATGATACAGGAAAAATTGGCGGAAATGATTAAAGTTGACCGAACAACAGCGGCGAGAGCGATAAAAAAACTGGAAATACAAGGGTTTATTGAAAAGCGTCCTGATGATCAAAATAAAAAAATAAAAAAACTGTTCCCGACCGAAAAAGGAAGAAAGGTTTATCCGTTATTGCAAAGAGAAGGAGAGCACTCTGCGGAAGTAGCCTTGGCCGGCTTTACATCTGAAGAAAAAGAAACCATTTCCAGCCTTCTTCAGCGGGTGAGAAAAAATATAGAACATGATTGGGAATATGTGAAGAAGGGAAACAAAAGGGATTATTAATGGATAATAATTCCTTTTACTGTGTGGTGGTGTTTTGAATGATTAAAGCCGTAAATGGATACTTTATCTGTAAAATCACCTTCCTCGGTTCCTGCTTCACAATCGGCTGATCGGCTTATTTTTAACGAAAAGTATCAATTATGGTATATTTAAATAAGATAAAATAATTGAAGCGGGGAATGATATGAATACAATCGAAAAACAAAAACGTAAGAAATTTAAAGCAAAATCCATCGTACGGGCCATCATGGTCATCATCGGCGGAATCATTGCCGCGTATGGGCTGGAAACCGTATTGATTCCGAATAGTGTATCTGACGGCGGAGTGACCGGACTCAGCATTGTCGGTTCGCAGCTGTTTCATTTGCCTCTTGGGATCTTAATTGCGGTGATCAATATACCATTTGTCTGGTTGGGATATAAGCAAATCGGGAAAGGCTTTGCGTTTCTATCCATTATCGGCATTGTCTCACTTGCCGCGGGTACAAGCTTTTTCCATCACACGCCGGCTATCATCGAGGGAGACACCCTGTTAATCACCGTTGTAGGCGGGATTATTCTTGGCTTGGGAATGGGCTTGGCACTGCGTAACGGCGGCGCATTAGACGGAATTGATATGCTGGCCGTGCTGCTGTCACGGAAATTGCCGTTCGGCACGAGCGACCTCATTTTATTTTTAAATATCTTTGTGTTTATTTTTGTTTCTTTTGTATTCGGGCTGCAAGGCGCTTTGCTTTCCGTGATTGCTTACTACATTGCGTCTAAGGTGATTCATGTGGTTGAGGAAGGCTTAAGCGGTTCGAAAACATTTCAGATTATCACCAACGAGCCTGCATTAATGGTCGAAACCATTCGTGAGGAATTAGGCCGAAGCGCTACGTATAAAGAAGCATACGGCGGTTTTTCTCATGAAAAATTCAAAGAAATCACATGTGTCATCAACCGTTTGGAAGAGACCAAACTGAAGGAAATTATTAATGACATTGATAAGCACGCCTTTGTAACGGTATATGATGTAGCTGAAGTAAAAGGCAGTAATTTCAGAAAAGTTCATAATCATTAAGAAGCGAGCTGCCGTTCACCGGCAGCTTTTTTTAAAAAGGAGAAAACACTTGCAAAAAAAGAATAACGGATGTATATTATTGATATATCAAACATTGACTAGTCAATTAATTGCGCAAAAGAAAGTAGGGATGGGTTTTGACAGCATGTTGTTCAGAGGAAGGCGAGATTTTATATCAGCTTCAATCACTGCATAAAATAATCGGAGCGAAGTTTGAAGCGTGCACCGGAATCAGCCAATCCCGTCTTGAGCTTCTCGCCGTGCTCTTTCACGTCGACGAGATCAGTCAAAGCGATCTTCAGAAAAAGGTGAATATTGATGGGGCGGCTGTTACAAGACACTTGAAACAGCTTGAAACCAAAGAAATGGTCACAAGAAGACGCAAACCTGAGGACAACCGCATTATACTTGTCCGGCTTACTGAACAGGGACGGGAGAGAATTGAGACTTCCAAAAAAGAGAAGGAGCGTTTCATAAAGGAAATGCTTGCCGGTGTCAGCGCGGAAGAACGCAGTATGTTAAAAAACGTATTGTCGCAGATGCAGAATAATATAGAAAATATGAAAGCATAGGAGTGTATTACACATGAAAACAGAACTGAAAACAAACGACTTTATGGACATTATGAAAGGCCGCCGTTCCATTCGGAATTACGATCCGGCTGTAAAAATCAGCAAAGAAGAAATGACTCAAATCTTGGAAGAAGCAACGACAGCGCCGTCTTCAGTTAACGCGCAGCCATGGCGTTTCCTTGTCATTGACAGCCCTGAAGGAAAAGAAAAACTCGCGCCGCTTGCTAGCTTTAACCAAACACAAGTCAGCACATCATCTGCGGTGATCGCGGTTTTCGCAGATATGAACAGTGATGACTATTTAGAAGAAATTTATTCAAAAGCGGTCGAACTGGGCTACATGCCGCAGGAAGTAAAAGACAGACAAATCGCTGCGTTGACGGCACATTTTGAAAAACTTCCGGAGCAAGTGAACCGTGAAACGATTCTGATCGACGGAGGCCTTGTTTCCATGCAGCTGATGCTTACGGCACGCGCGCACGGCTATGACACAAACCCGATCGGCGGCTACGATAAAGAAAAGATCGCCGAGGTTTTCGGAATGGATAAAGAGCGTTATGTACCGGTCATGCTGTTATCAATCGGAAAAGCGGCGGACGAAGGATATGCTTCCTACCGTCTTCCTATCGAAACAATCGCACAATGGAAATAAGGTTGAAGTGAAGCTGAGAGGAGAGAGACAGTGGACATTATTGCAGCTGTTTTCGTCGGAATTGTAGCTTTAGAACATGTATTTATCATGATACTTGAAATGTTTTTTATCAATTCGAAGGCAGCTAAGCGGTCCTTCAAATTGCCGAAGCATTTAGAAGGTGATCGGAATGTGGCGGTCATGTTTGCAAATCAAGGTCTGTATAATGGATTTCTGGCTGCCGGCCTCATTTGGGGGCTGATCCTCGGAGCTGATCCGATTGGCCATATGATTCAATTGTTTTTCGTCATCTGCGTGGTCATCGCCGCTCTTTTCGGCGGCTTTACTTCAAACAAATCAATTATCGTAAAACAAGGACTTCCGGCTGTTTTAGCGCTTATTTTTCTTTTATTGGCGTAGCAGACGGAGTGAGGGCTTCCTTCTCGGAAGCCCTCTTTTTTTATTCTGTTTTGAAGAACAGGTTCGGCCGTCGTTGCTTGTGCGCATCGGCTTTTTTTTCGTCAGGACGGCATTGTTCAGCCGAAATGTTCAATCACATGCTGTTTGAACGTTTCAGCAACAGGAGATAAAAATCTGCCTTCTATCCAGGCGAGGCCGATCACGCGCTGGCATTTTGGCCAGCTGATGCGTATTTTTGAGAGGTTGCTTTGATCCAATCCTTTTAAATCAGGCAGAATGGAAACACCGAGACCGGAGGCCGTGAAGCCGGCCGCAGTTGCCGCCTCTTCACTTTCGAACATAATCTTCGGATGGATATCTGCTTGTTCAAATAGCTGATCAGCCGTCATTCGGAGCGCATACCCCTCTTTCAGCAATATAAAAGGTTCTTCGGCGAGTTCGTCCAGAGTGACGGTTTCACGATGTGCCAGGCGATGTCCTTTCGGTACATATAAAAAGAGTTCCTCACTCCATAATTGCACCCATCGAATCGACTTTTCAGGTTTAGTGGATGCGAGAAGGCAGAGATCAAGCTTACCTTCTTTCAGCTGATCGAGCAGCCAATAGGAATGATTTTGTCTTAATGTAATGCTGATTGCGGGGTGTTTTTGCTGAAAGGTCTTGATGACATCCGGAACGATGGCTGTCCCGAGTGTATGTAAAAATCCAAGAGAAACCTCTCCTTGATCCGGCTGCAATAAAGCCTGAATTTCCTCTCGGCCGTCAGTATACTCTTTCATCATGGTCTGAACCCGTTTTAAAAACATTGCTCCGTATTTGTTCAATGTAATCGAACGGCCCTGTCTGTCAAACAGCGGAACGCCTAAGTGGGTTTCCAATCGGGAAATTGAGCGGGAGAGTGCGGGCTGTGATATGGACAATAGCTTTGCGGCTTTTGTGACATGCTCAGTTTGTGCGAGCGTTTGGAAATATTCAAGCTGTTCCCATTCCATCAATGTCACCTCTTTCATTTTATTACTGATAAGCATTATAGATATATTTATTATGCATTATACATCATAAGGGACAGGCGCCAGTATGGCAATGGCATGTATGTACACAACCGAAAATCTCGGTTTTTTCTATTGATATCCTTCGTTATGATAAAAAAATCAGCCCCATTGCCATGCCAAGGCCGGAACCTGAAGACGCCAGTATGTCTAAAATTATTGATAGAAATGCATTATGGTATATAAAACAAAAAGGGAAACTGCTTACAGAATCGAAATAAATAATATTAAATTAAATGTATGATATAAATAATAACCTTGAGCACCTTGCGCTATGAGCCAGGGTGTTTCATTTCTTTCATACTAAGGAAAGGTGTAAATCTATGAGCAAAATCGAAGTGAATACTCCGCCAAAACTAAATCACCCGTTTCTCGCCGGAATGTTGTTTATGATTGTTGGTACGCTATGTTTTGCCTCAAAGTCGATCTTTATTAAGTGGGCTTACTCATTCGGAGCCACTCCGGAGTCAACGCTATTTTTCAGGCAAGTGATTGCAACCCCTCTTTTTTGCATCATTTTTCTTACATATCGTGCTAAATTATCTGAAAAACCGGCAAAGGCTGATATAGTCAGAGCAGGAATCACGGGTCTGCTCGTTTTTTTTCTATCTCCGCTGTTGGACTTTATCGGGCTGCATTATGTTTCAGCTATTGTAGAAAGGATGCTCGTTATGAGTTATCCGATTTTTGTCATGATTATCTCGTTTTTTGGAAAAATGGAGAAAATCACCGTTGCAGACATCATTTCTGTCGTTGTGGTCAGCATAGGAATCTTTTTTTCCATTGGCGGCTGGAATCTGCACGAATTGAGTGCGAATATATTTGGCGCTTTTCTCGTTCTTCTGTCGTCCGCGGTTTACGGACTTTATTTGGTCCTGTCCGGTCAGCTTGTTCGCAAAGTAGGCAGTATCCGTATGAATGCATATGGGATGTCCTTAGCAAGCATTGCCATGGTGCTTTTTTTAATCATCAGAAAGGGTTTTGGCTATCAGACAGAGTTATGGTCGTTTCAGCCACCCGTATATTTCCTTTTTTTAATCATTGCTGTATTTACAACAGTCGTTCCTTTTTTATTTATGCTGGAAGGTATCAAACGGATTGGGGCAGTAAGAGGGTCTTTGATTTCAATGATGGGCCCGATCATCACAATCATCTTTGGCGCCTTTTTCCTGGGGGAGCGCTTAACATGGATACAGTGGATAGGCTGTTTCATTGTCCTAAGTATGATTACTTTTTCGGAAGGCAGGAAAATCAAATTAAAGATGAAAACCTGACATGCGGAGCCTCCCATATAAGGAGAAAAAAAGCCGATGCTTGCGAGCATCGGCTCTTGTTTTGTTCCGAAATCACAGAGTTAATTAATCTTTCATCGCCTTCAAAATATCACGATAAGTGCCGATTTCTTTTTCGTTAACGAAATAACATTTTCGATGTCGGCCAGCTGTTTTTCCAGCTTGCTGACGTGTTTCGTTAAGATCTCTACCTTCGTTTTGAGCCAAAGCAAAGTCTCTGGTGGGAATAAAATTCAGTCATCTCTTCAATAGAGAGCCCCGTCTTTTTTAGCTTTGTAAAAAGGATTGGGTGTCGATGTCTTTTTGAAAGTAAATGCGTACACCGCTTTCTTTTCTTTGCGGCGGGGGCAGCAAGCTGATTTTTAATAACGAAGGGTATATTTATCAAATTTTTCCAGTATTTTTAGCCGGAAGCCAATCTTTCTTACGTATGAATTGTATAAGGAATAATGGAAGAGCTCCTGTAAAAAGCTGCAGGGCCGTAAAGAAAAACGGTGAAATATAGCCGAGTCCGATTTTTGTAGGCGCCCATAAATACCCCGCACGAACGTAACGATGATAATCGCACTGATGATTTTAAATATGTGTCACTCCATCCTTCTTAATTGTTATTTGCTGAAAGTTTCCTTTCTGCTCATAAAGACTAATAGATGGAGTGAACTCTGTTTTTTAAGAGAGCTGATCGGCAAATATGGTATGATTTACATAATCAGGGAGTGAAGCTTTTGCAGAAGATGAATTTGAAGAGGGCGTATTACTCTATTTTATACAGCCAGACCGCTATCAATTTAGGATTCTCACTTTATACAATGGCTGTTATCTTGTTTTTGTTTACAAAAACCGGTTCGACGGCGGCGGCCTCTCTCATGACGTTCGTCAGCATTGTATGTCGCGTATTGGGAAGCGCCGTTTTGCCGCTGGTCACCGGCCGGTTTACGCTTCGGTCTTTGTTGATCGGTTCTCAATTGATACAGGTGACACTGTTAGTCTGTTTGTTTTATGTAATCCAAGCTGGTTCATCGGCTTTCTTTTTTCTGCTGTTTTGTCTGGTCGGAGGAATTTCTTTTTGCAACGGCTGGTTCGCTCCGATAAAAAGCGCGCTGATTGGAGAAATCATTCCTCCTGATCAAAGGGCGAAGGCGAACGGCTTATTATCTGCGGCGGATCAGACCGTTCAGTTTGCCGGATGGTCTCTGGGCGGCGTCATCATCGCATTTTTGGGAGAAAGCTATACAATAATCATCACTGTAATGTTACTGGTTTCTTCGGTTTTGGGCATCATTCTGTTTCTTCAAGTACGCATCTGTGCGACGGCAGCAGTCAGGGAACGTTCACTTTTTGCAGATGCGGCAAGCGGCTGGGTGTATTTATTTAAGCAAAAACAGCTGCGGGCCCTGATGGTGATGGATGTGATCGAATCGTGGGCAGGCATGATATGGATCGGATCTGTGTCCTTAACTTATGTGCATGACGTCCTTCAAAAAGGAGAAGCGTGGTGGGGATATGTGAACGGAGCCTATTATGCAGGGACGATGATCGGCGGATTGATCATCTATAGGTTATCCGGTAAGTTTCAGCGAAGCCTCATTCCGCTTATGCTGACGGGAGCCTTGGCATATGGAATGCTCACTTTTATTTATGGATTGACCAGCAGTGCCGTTCTGGCCCTTTTTCTGGTGCTGTGTATGGGGCCGGCTTGCGTATTAAGAGATCTGACGCAGGAAACCTTTCTTCAAAACATCACGACTGAACAGACACGGGTCAATATATTAGCGGCGAGATCAGCATTCATTCAATTGATCTTTATGTTTTCCATTATTGGAACGGGAATGATCTCGGATGTATTCGGCGTGCGGTTTATTTATATAAGCGCGGGGATTCTTTTATTATTTTCAGCCTTTATCGGGTTTTCTCAGCTGCAAATGAAGAAAACGGTACAGAGCCGCATGTAGCGTGGTATAATCAGGAACGTACGTTCTATATCGAGAGAGGAGAGGGTTTTGTGGGACATCTGGCAATGCAATTGTATGATTATCATCTTTGGGCAAATCAGCAAATATTCACCCGGCTTAAAGAGCTTCCGGAGGATGTGTACCGTAAAGAGATTCAAAGTGTCTTTCCGTCGATAGCCGGTGTATTGACCCATGTGTATCTGTCGGATAAGGGGTGGTTTGATGTGTTCTCCGGAGAGCGTCTGGAGGATACGCTGAAATCAGCTGAACAGCAAAAAGAGGACATCTTGTCTAAAGAGATAGAAGAGCTGGAAAATCTATTTTTGGAATTATCAGACCAATATCAACTATTTTTGCAAAAGGAGGAAAATATCAATCTCTCCCTTGAAATAGAACATCCGTCAGGTGACATCATGAAAACCACGGCGGCCGATATGATTCTCCATGTTGTGAATCACGGAACGTATCATCGCGGGAATATAACAGCCATGCTCAGACAGATGGGGTATGCTTCTGTGCCGACGGATTACGGTATTTATTTATATATAAACAAAAAGTAAACAAGACAGCCAAGTCGGCTGCCTTGTTATATCCGTAAAAAGCCAAATCATATGATTTGGCTTTTTCGTTTGCTAAGACATGTTCTGCAGACGTTCTAAACTGTTTTTCCAATTCGCTTCAAGCGCTGCAAGGGCAGCGGCGTCATCCTGCTGTTCTAATGCGTGAATGATAGCAGCGTGTTCATTGTATGATCTGGTCAATGCATCATCTTCGCTGAAATAGCGGATCTCCATTCTCTGGATTTTCACCTTCAGGCCCACAAGCAATTTGCAGAGTTCGGCATTGTCTGTAAGCAGAATGATGCGATGGTGAAATGCATTATCCGCTTCCAGAATGGCCATTTTATCGCCGGCTTTCACCGTTTGAAGCAGCTCTTCATTAAGCTGTTTCAATTCCTGAATCACTGCAGCGTCCACATGCGGGAGGGCTTGCTGCAACGCGAGTTTTTCAAGCGTCCAGACAATGGAATACAAGTTTTCCGCTTCTTTTAACTCAATCGGAGCGACAAGCGTCCATCTGTTTGCCTTTGTCATGACCAAGCCGTCATCTTCTAAGCGCAATAAGGCTTCCCGTATCGGAGTGCGGCTGATTCCCAATGTTTCCGACAGTTCCTTGTCCTTTAACTTTGTTTCAGGTTTGAGCCTGCCCGTTATGATCCAGTTTCTGAGCGTGTGATACACTTCGTCCCGCATGATGGTTCTTTTCAGCACAGGTTCTTTGTTTTGATTATCCAATGGAACACCTCATGAATCGTAGTATACATACAAGCATTTTAACACAGTATGAACGCCGGTTAGAAATGAAGAGTGATCTAAGGATGAATGGAACCGAGATGCTTTATCTCAATATGCTGAAAGTCAGCGGAACCGCCTTCAGAATAGAGCGTGATTCCCTGATCTTCGGGTTTTGGAAACACTTCATTTGTGAGAACGGTTTTTCCGTCATCTGCAAATACTTCAATACTCGTTTTATCCACGAGAATTTTCAGATGAACGCGCCCTTTATTTCCGTCAAATGGCGCTTTGCTTTCAGTATATGTCCCGGTTTTATCAGGCTGATCTGTAAATGATCTGTTCACATAGGCACAGCCGTCTTCTGCTGAAATACCGACATCAATATGCCGCTTTTGGTCTGCTGATTCTCTGAGTCTGACGCCTGCATTTTTGATATCGGACCAAGAAATATCCATGTCAAGCTGATACGTATCACCCTTGATCGGCAGTGTTTCAGAACCGTTCACCTGTTTGTCTTCAGTGCCGTCCGTTGAAGAGGTTAATTGGTTCAATGCTTCAACCGGCTCTGACATCAGGCTGTAGGTGCCGCCATCCTGCTGCTGAAGGCGGATTTCACGAACGATAGAATCCGTGCCGTTAAAGCCGTTCTTTAGTGTCGGAGTTTCGTTCGGATAATCCCAATTGTTCATCCATGCCAGCGCATAGCGTTTTGTCAGCGGATCTTTGCTATTGCCGTCCTCAAATGTGACGCCGCCGTACCAGTCAAACCCGTAATCGAGCCATTGCGGTTCCGCTTGATCGGCAGTAAATTCTTTTCCGTCAAAGTTTCCGGTCCAATAAGCGTACGTATTCGGTTTGCCCTGAGGTTTGCCGTTTGCGCTTGCGCCGAGAATCCACTTGGCCGTTCCGTCATCTGCACGCATCATATAAAGGTCAGGGCATTCGATGAGGCCGATCTGCTGGGTGATAAAACCGCCCGTGTAATGCCAATTCTTTAAATCGGGTGATTCATAAAAGCCGATTTTTTCGCCCTCGGCCATGGCCATCACCCATTTATTATCCTGTTCATCCCAGATTACCTTCGGATCCCGGAAGTCTTTAGTGCCCGGGTTTTTCATGACGGGCTGATCACTATAGGATGTAAATGTTTTTCCTTTATCCGTGCTGTACCATAAATATTGTTCCTGTGCTTCGGTTTTGGCCGTCGGCTGCGTTGTGATGGCGACCAGTGCGTTTTTGCCGAAGCCTGCCGTGTTGTGTTTATCAATGACGACAGAACCGGTCCATATATCGCCGTTTGGGTTGGTGTATTTCGGAATAGCCGTGCCTTCGTCCCTCCAGTGCACCAAGTCCTCTGATACAGCGTGCCGCCATTCTGTGCCGTTGCCGTTCGGATAATCCCGATTATAAAGATAATAGTAATGATATTTCCCATCGAAAAAAATGGGCTTTTGAGGGTCGTTTTTCCATTTGTCCGGGGTTGTGAAATGATATGCCGCCCGGTAATCCGGTTTATTCTTCGTGTTTGTTTTTGAGGAATTGTTGCTTTTGTCCGGCAGTAAGCCGACAAACAGGAACGCACCCAGAATGAGCAATATTGCAATGGGCCATTTTCGTGCCATGATTGAATTCACCATCTTGTTTAGAAATAAAAGAAAATGCCAATGAAATATGGCATTTTCTTTTTATTATGATTAGTTGTTAACCGTAAGCTGTCCTTGTTCAAGGATGCTGTTTTTGACAACGGATGTTTTCTTGCCTTTGATGTTCATTAAGAAGCTTGGCGCAAAAGTTGCCTTTTTATCCTCAAAGAAGCCTCTGTTTGTCATGTAGCTTGTGATCACGACATTGTTGCCTTTGGCTTGAGGCACTGCGAAGTGAGAGTATGTGAACGTCACATCGTTAGGATCAAGACCCATTTGCAGTACAAGACCTGTTTTGTTCAGCGGCTTGTAAGGACCTGTTAAAGAGTTTGATACATAACCAAGCATGTAAATATCGTTTGAATTAATACCGTCGATCGTCATTTTTGAACCGCGTGAATCAGTGAACAAGTACCATTTGCCGTTCATTTTGAAAACGTTCGCCCGCTCGATTTCATCAGTTACCGTGTTTGAAGTGATCAGCGGCTTCATGACTTTTTTCAATGTGTAATCATTATTTAACTCTATCATACCGAGGGCGCCGTTCGCTAATTCAGCATCGCGTTTTTTAGCACTCTGCTGAAGCTTCTGGCTTTCTTTACGGAAGAAGTTCGTGCTGCCGCCGTAGTACGCTTTGTTAAATAAAGATTCTTCGCCTTGGTATCCGTTTTCTGTTCCTGTATTGGCTTCGAATACAAGGTATTTATGGCCTTTGTCTTCAACGTAGTGAGGGTCTCTCAGCGTATGGTTGTCGCCGGATGTATAGTTGCCTTCATCGATAAACTGCTGAACGTTCTGATATGTTTTTCCGTCGCCGTCAAAAATCGTTTTGTGATCTTCCACTCCGTTGATGTTGAGCGTGCTATCAGATTTTGACACATTTACCTGCGCCGTTGTAAGACTTTGTTTGCCGTAATGTTTACCGGAAAAGTCAGTGTAGAATAAACGGATTTTTCCGTCAGAAGTAAGGGTAGCAGAACCGGACCATTCTTGTGTCTGATCTTTCAGGATTTCATCGTTGGCGTTGAACTTATCGCTGTCTTTAAAGACACGGCCCGCGTTTTTCCAGCTGTCAATCGAGTTGTCGCCGACCTTTTGATAAAACATGTAGATTGATGTGTCATCAGCGTCTTTCGGGCTTCCTGCAAGTGCAAACACGACGTGATAGCCGTTGTATTCAGCTACTGTTCCGTCAGCGTTTTGGAGCGGCCAGCTGTCCCACACATCGAGTCCTTTTGCAGATTCAATATTTTTAATCGTTGATTGATCGAATTGAGGCACTTGGTATTTTTCACTTTGCTGCTGTTTAGGGATCTGCAGCATATCATGGCGTGTGATATGAGAGACGCCGTACGTTTCTTTGTATGGTTTTTGGGTATTTTCTTTCGCGAAGGCTTGAGTGGCTCCCCCTGCCAGAAGTGCAGTCGTAAAAGTTAGAACTGTGGCTCGTTTTGCAAATTTTTTGATGTTCATGTCCATGTCTCCTTTTGTATGTACTTTTGTTGCGATCTGCCGATTCGATCCTCCCGCATTCATGAATGGCAGGTTTGTTACAGAAAAAAAGACCTAAAATATGCAAGGGGTGACGCCAAAGAATACACTTTGCCCTTAACACATTTTAGGTCTTGCCTGCTTTATCAGTAACAATCCTGCATGATTTACTTGTCGACATCATTCTATTAGACTCTGAATCTATTGACAACTGGTCTAATTTCCTCTTTTGGAAGATAGTAAAATGAAAAAAGGCCCTTTAATATATGGGTAATTGAGACTAAGGGGTGCTCCAGGCCTAGGAAAAAACCTCTCTAAAAAAAGAGAGGTTATTTTTTCTTGATAGATAATAAAGCAATGGTGGCTAAAATCAATAAAGTACCCAGCCATTCTGATATTCCGAAGGGAACATGCAGCCAGATCACCGCTAAAAAAGCTGCCGACAGCGGCTCCGCACAGGCGAGCAGGCTGGTTTCAGAGGCACTCAGATATTTCAGGCTTTCCAAGTAGCAATAAAAAGCGATGAGCGTTCCGAAAATGATGATAAATACAATCGCGGCATAAGCGGATAATGACCATTGGCCTTCAAACTTCCAAGGCGGCCGGACTAAGCTGAGAGCGGCTCCGCCGATCAGCATGCCCCATCCGACAATAATGGCGGATCCCCATTTCTTCAAAAGCCGATGCGGCTGAAGAGTGTAAAACGCCAGCGCAAAGGCTGAGCTGATACCCCAAAAGACGGCCAGGCCGGATATGGACAGGCTGCCGGCATTCCCGTGCGTGACCAAAATAAATGTGCCTGCAGCCGCTAATAAGACGGCGAGCAATTCTTTTCCTGAAGGCATTCTCTTTGCGCGGATCGCTAAAAAGCATGTAATAATGGCCGGCCCTAAATATTGGAGAACGGTAGCGGTGGCCGCATTGCCGTACTCAATTGCCGCGAAATAGGTGTATTGAACGCCTAACATTCCGAAAATCCCGAATAAAAGAAGGGGAACTATGTCCCGTCTGTCTTTCCAAACAGCCCATATGCGTCCTTTTTCTTTGCGGTACGCGATTCCGAGCAGAAGCGCCCCTGAAAGCAGCAGCCGTACAGAGGTCAGCCATTCTGTATTAAAATGGCGGTCCTGAAACAGATACTGGGCAACTGTTCCTGAGACACCCCATAAGATAGCTCCTGTAAGCACAAGCCAAATTCCTGTTGTTCGTGAATAGGAAAGAGCAGCGTGTTTTTCCAGCGCAGAACCCCCCTTGCTGTATTGATTTACAATGAATAGAAAAAACGCCTTTCATGTGATATATTATATATCACATATCAAAATGCGTCAAAGCGATTTTTTTGGTTAGCGCTTACAAAAAAAGCCGTAAAAAAAACACCCCGGCGGGTTCCCGGGGTGTTTTGGTTATTCTGCAATCGCGTCTGTTAAAACAGGAACGACTTGTTTCTTTCTGGATACAACACCTTTTAAAAGAGCCGTGTTGTTTTCTAAAGTGACGTTGAATGCTTTTTCCACTTTTGAAGCCTGATCGCCGATGGCAAGCGCAAGGGAATCGTTTTCCAAAATGTCCGTAATCACGAGAAGGAACAGATCAAGGTTTTTCTCAGCAATGACTTTTGAAAGGGCCGCTTCTAATTCCGGCTGACGCTTTTTGACATCTTCAATATCAACTGTGTTGACTTGGGCGATTTCGACTTTTTTGCTGCCGAGCGTGAACTCTTTCGCATCAAGGGAAATCAGCTCTTCCACCGTTTTTTTGCTTAAGTCGGCGCCTGCTTTAAGCATGTTTAAGCCGTACTCTTCCGCATCTACGCCGGCAATTTCAGCAAGCTCTTTTGCCGCCGCGATATCTTGCTCTGTGCAAGTCGGAGATTTAAATAAAAGTGAGTCGGAAATAATCGCTGACAGCATAAGACCGGCAATTTCTTTCTCGATTTTCACGTTATTTTCTTTGTACATTTTGTTTAAGATCGTAGCCGTACAGCCGACCGGCTCTGCACGATAGTAAAGAGGCTCCGCCGTTTCGAAGTTGGCGATACGGTGATGGTCAATGACTTCAAGAACCTGAACGTCTTCGATATCCTTGATGCTTTGCTGGCGTTCATTGTGGTCAACAAGGATGACGCCGTTTACTTCGTTTGCGGCTGTTTCCACGAGGCGCGGGCTTTCCTGCTTGAAATAATCAAGCGCGTATTGTGTTTCGCCGTTGACTTGTCCTAGGCGGACAGGCTCAGCATTGAAGCCGAGTTTGTTTTTTAGATCAGCGTAGGCAATGGCAGAGCAAATGGTATCTGTGTCTGGGTTTTGATGTCCGAAAATAAGAATTTTTTCCATAATAACTCCTTGTCCTTTTTTGTAGTGTAAACAATCTTTTTATAGTTTAACACGTCTTGCGGAGGGTGTAATCTTCAAAACCTTAAAAATTGATGTGAAAAAGAAGCATTTTTGTTGAGAGTGGGAGCAGATTGCGAGTAAAATACTGGGTAAGTCAGATGCTAATCAGCATGTAGTATCAAAAAAGGTACTATGGAGGATGAATTATGAACATATATCCGAATAAAGAAGGTTGCCCGGTTGAGCTGACACTTTCCGTTATCGGCGGAAAGTGGAAGGGTATTTTGTTTTATCATATGATCGGCGGAAAAAAGCGGTTTAATGAGTTTCGGCGCATCTGTCCCAGCATTACGCAGCGTATGCTGACGCTTCAGCTTCGGGAGCTTGAGGCGGACGGCATCGTGCATCGTGAGGTGTATCAGCAGGTGCCTCCAAAGGTTGAGTATTCACTCACCGAATTCGGCAGGTCGCTTGAACCGATCGTGCTGCAAATGAAGAAATGGGGAGACGCCAACCGGGAATTTCTCGAAACATACCGGGAAAAAACGTCGGCTCAAGATCAGTCCGCTCAAAAATAAGAAGCAGCAAAGGATGAGAGTCCTTGCTGCTTTTTTTTATTTCATCGCAATGGCTTTTCTGGCGTTGCGGACGTCGTTTTTCAGCAATTCGCTCAAGTTATAAGCCGGATATTGACCGCGTTCTTCCATATACTCAAAGACCATTTGGTGCCACTTGATGGCCGCGTTTAAGTGCTTGACGAAGACGATTCTTAATTGAGGTGTGGCCGTTTCTGTAATGGCTCCGGCGTAATTGCGGACAGATGTTTTGGCCATGCTCAGCAGGCCGCCGCTGTAAAAGGAGGAATCAGCCCGCTCTTCTGTCTCATCTTCACGAAAGCCGGGGGCTTCAGGGAAGAAGGGAAGCAGTTCACGCAGATTTTGTTCCAGCGAGTGGATGGAAAATCTGTAAAGCTGTTTTAATCTGGCATCGCTTACTTCACGTTCGGTTCTTTTTAATTTCACAAGCCCGTTTGCCTGGAAAGCCACTAACTCGTGCAGTTCTAACGTTTCATGCCATGCTAATGTTCTCCGCTCAGTCATGGTGTGAGAATCTCCTTTATCCTTCATTTTCATTATCAGCATATGCCCCGGTCCCGATGTTGTTCCTGATGTTTTGAAGTTTCCAGAAAGGGAAACTCAATGTAAAGGAAATACGAAGCAGAGGTGAAACTATATGTGGGACATGATAAAGAACTTCTTCCTTTTCAGCAGCGGTGTTTTACAGGCAACCACTCTCTTACTTATCGTTATCGTCTTGTTATTTGTACGGAAAACCAAAAAGAAAAACAGAGATACTTCTGGTTTCATGGACGATCAGGATCATTGATACAACGGGCATTCTTTCACTAGGATGTCCGTTTGTCTGTTTTCATGTTTCACATGGAACATTGGAGCCGTCTGTGCTCATTTTACTTACGATTTTGACTTATGTTAGAATAAATACGTGTATTTTGGAGAGTTTATGGAAAATTCAGGTCTTGGAAGAGACATTGCGGCGTCAAAAGAGCAGTCGTCTAAGCTGCTCTTTTCTATTCGTATGTTCTGAATGATACAAGGTTTGAGGTGAGTAAGTGAAGAATACAAGGGCTCTAATAGAAGGCGCCATTTTGATCAGTATTTTTGCAATCATTTCCCTTTTGGTCGTGTATCTCCCTTTACTGGGGGCGATTCTTCTCTTTGCTTTGCCGTTGCCGATCATTCTTTATACTATTCGGCACGGTTTGAAGCCGGGGATTTGGATGGGTCTTGCCAGCCTCCCTGTCAGTTTTATTGTGAGTTCGTTTGCCGGGCTTACAGGCGCGTTTACGGCGGCCTGTACGGGGATTGCTATGGGATATTACTTTAAAAAGAAACAGCCCGGTTATGCGGTTGCGGCCGGCGCTATTGCGTGTATGCTGTGCGGTGTCGTTATTTTTGTGTTCAGCATCGTGTTTCTTAATATGAACGTGGTTGATAACACGATGTCCCAGCTTCGAGAGTCGCTGTCTTTAGCAGAAACCATGTCAAAACAGCTGGGTTACGGAGATCAGTTCGGGAAGCAGACCAAGCTGATGGAAAGACAGCTGAGCACGCTTCAATATCTTTTTCCGACTGCGCTTATATTGACCAGCATTGTTTCTGCTTTCCTCAGTTATGCTATGGCAAGGCCGTTTTTAAGGAGGTTTTTCCCTGATCTTCCGAAGATGAAGCCTTTTAGAGAGCTCAGACTCCCGCAAGTCGTTGTTATTTTGTACTTTGTTGTGACAATATTAGGGTTTCTGCATTTAGAAAAAGGGCATATGATGTATTCGGTTTCATTGAATGGGGGATATATTCTCAACTTGCTGATTTGTATTCAAGGGTTAGCGTTTATTTTTTTCTATTGCCATGAGATGGAGATGCCAAAAGCGGTTCCTGTATTAGCGATTGTGCTGGGTGTGCTTTTTCCGCTCATCATGTCCGTGTATCTCCTCTTAGGCATCATTGACATAGGCTTTAACATAAGAAATAAGGTGACGCGAAATTGAGTGTGACTTACAGGTGGGGAGTTGATAGAAATGCCTAGTTTTTATGAAAAGCCGTTGTTTCGGTATCCCATCTATGCATTGATTGCATTGTCAATCATCGTAATCCTCATCAGCATTTACTTTAACTGGCTGATAGGAGCCGTCGGCGTTGTGCTGCTCGCCGTGATCTTGTTTTTCATTAAGCGTGCGGATTCTTTGATCAGAAGAGAAATTGACAATTATATTTCCACGCTATCCTATAGATTGAAAAAAGTAGGCGAAGAGGCATTAATGGAAATGCCTATCGGGATTATGCTGTTTAATGATCAATATTACATTGAGTGGGCGAATCCGTTTTTGTCTTCCTGCTTTAATGAAAGCACGCTCGTCGGGCGCTCGCTGTATGACACATGTGAGGCCGTCGTGCCGCTGATCAAGCAGGAGGTCGATTCGGAAACGATCACCTTGAATGAGCGGAAGTTTAAAGTGGTGATTAAAAGAGATGAGCGCCTGCTTTATTTCTTTGATGTGACGGAACAGATTCAGATTGAAAAGCAGTACGAAAATGAGAGAACCGTGCTGGCATATGTCTTTTTAGATAACTACGATGATGTCACACAGGGGCTGGATGACCAGACGAGAAGCACGATGAACAGCCAGGTCACCTCATTATTAAATGCGTGGGCGCAAGAGTACGGCATTTTCCTGAAGCGGACGTCCTCGGAACGGTTTATCGCGGTGTTAAATGAGCACATATTAACGGAGCTTGAAAACGCGAAATTTTCGATTTTGGATGAAATCCGTGAAAAAACATCTGTTCATACGGTATCTTTGACCCTCAGCATCGGGATCGGCGCATCGGTTTCTTCCTTGAAGGAGCTTGGAGATCTGGCGCAGTCTAGCCTCGATTTGGCCCTCGGCCGCGGAGGCGACCAAGTGGCGATCAAAATGCCGAACGGCAAGGTGAAATTTTACGGCGGCAAAACGAATCCGATGGAGAAGCGAACAAGGGTGCGCGCCCGGGTGATTTCCCACGCGCTCAAGGAAATTGTCTCAGAAAGCAGCAATGTCATTATTATGGGTCATAAATTTCCTGATATGGACGCAGTCGGAGCCGCAATCGGAATATTAAAGGTGGCGCAGGCCAACGGCAAGGAAGGCTACATCGTCATTGATCCGAATCAGATCGGATCAAGTGTTCAGCGCCTGATTGAAGAAATTAAAAAATACGAAGAGCTGTGGTCGCGGTTTATCACGCCGGAAGAGGCGATGGAAATTTCAAATGATGACACGCTGCTTGTCGTCGTGGATACACATAAACCGTCCTTTGTGATGGAAGAGCGTCTCGTGAACAAAATCGAGCACATCGTTGTGATTGACCACCACCGAAGAGGCGAGGAATTTATTAAAGACCCGCTGCTCGTTTATATGGAGCCATACGCTTCATCCACCGCAGAACTCGTGACGGAGCTGCTTGAGTACCAGCCGAAGCGGCTCAAAATCAATATGATTGAAGCGACGGCCCTGTTAGCTGGTATAATAGTGGATACGAAGAGCTTTTCCCTTCGCACGGGCTCGCGGACGTTCGACGCTGCTTCTTATTTGAGAGCGAAAGGCGCAGACACGGTTCTGGTGCAGAAAGTCCTCAAAGAATCAGTCGGTTCTTATATCAAGCGGGCGAAGCTGATCCAGCATACAACTCTTTATAAAGAAAATATCGCGATTGCTTCTCTTCCTGAAAATGAAGAGGAGTACTTTGACCAGGTGCTGATTGCGCAGGCTGCTGATTCCCTCTTGTCGATGAGTGAAGTGGAAGCTTCATTTGCCGTAGCCAGACGGGATGAGCATACGGTGTGCATCAGTGCGAGATCGCTTGGCGAGGTCAATGTGCAGATTATTATGGAGGCGCTGGACGGCGGAGGGCATTTAACCAATGCGGCAACCCAGTTATCAGGCATTTCTGTTTCAGAAGCGCTTGTCCGGCTGAAGGAAGCCATTGATGAATATTTTGAGGGAGGCGTTCAGAGATGAAGGTTATTTTCTTACAAGATGTAAAAGGTAAAGGGAAAAAAGGCGAAATGAAAAACGTAGCAGACGGTTATGCACATAACTTTCTCATTAAAAAAGGCCTCGCTGTCGAAGCAAATGCGACAAACATCAGCGCATTGAAAGGACAGAAAGAAAAAGAGAAAAAAGAAGCGATTGCAGAGCTTGAAAGAGCGAAAGATTTAAAAGAAACGCTTGAACAGCTGACTGTTGAGCTGAGTGCCAAATCCGGTGAAGGCGGCCGCCTGTTCGGATCTGTCACAAGCAAGCAGATTGCAGAAGCGCTGCAAAAGTCGCACAAGATTAAAGTGGATAAGCGGAAACTGGAACTCCAAGACGGTATCCGCACATTGGGATATACAAACGTTCCTGTAAAGCTGCATCCTGAAGTTCAGGCTGTGCTGAAGGTTCACGTAAAAGAAGAAGCGTAATATATAATAATAGAAAAACCCGCCGATCCGGCGGGTTTTTTTATGTCAGCATAAGATGCGGCGTAAGAAAATGATGAGAATGTTTCATGTCCGATGCTTATCAGATTGCATATGATATTACAACATAACGAAGGATGTGTCGGTATGATGCGATTTTTTTCTGAAACATATTTTAATGATCCGGAAAATAAAAAGACGCTGGAACACTATCCGCTGATCGGGAACGGAAAAGACGGGGAAGTCTACCGCTTAACACACAACAAATGCTTAAAGTATTTCTTTGAAATAGAGACATGCGAGAAGGAATTGGCAGCTTTGCAAATCGGACAAGGTTCCCCAGTGATTCCAAAACTGTATGAATACGGAGATCGTTATATTGTGATGGAATATGTTCAAGGCACCTCCCTTGCCCGCCATATTAAAACAGAAAAATCCATTTCCGAAAAACTGGCGGCTGATATTTTAAATATGCTGGATGAATTAAAGAAAATCGGTTTTACCAGATGGGACGCCGAAATCAGGCACATTCTAATCAACGAACACGGTAATCTTAAAGTCATCGATCATAAAAGAGCCTTTTCCGCAATTGCCCGCTTTCCTGTAAAACTATTAAAAGGATTGAACCAATACGGCCTGGCGGATGAGTTTTTGGACACCATAAAAAAATTAAATCCGTCACGTTACCTGGAATGGCAGCTGCACATGTAAGTTTCTGAAAATCCGCACATGTAAGTTTCCTTTTTTTAGGGTCGTCATATGATACTTGTAACAATTGTTTGGTGGAGTGTGGAAAAAATGGAAGAATACATTATGGTTATCGGCGCTCATCCTGATGATGAACTATTGGGATCAGCGGGCACCATAAAACGGCTGATCAATGAAGGATATAAAGTAATTTCCGTTATTACGGCATTAGGAAGAAAAGAAGAAGCTCATCATATTAAACAATTAGGCGAACGTGCGAATCAAGAGCTTGGAATTGAGAAAGTCATCTTTTTGGAGCATACGAATTTAGAATTGGAATGTATCCCTCTTCATAAGCTTGTCAAAGAATTAGAACAGCTCATTCGCGTCTATCAGCCTGATAAAATCTTTACTCATCATTACGGCGATATCAATATGGACCATCAGAAAACATTCCAAGCAGTTTTAACAGCCGCCAGACCTCTTCCGGATCAAAAGCCGATTGAACTGCTTACGTTTGAAACGCTGTCTTCAAGCGAGTGGGAGAGGAATACGGCTGATAAACTCTTCAAGCCCAATTACTTCGTCAATATCACAGACACGATGGATGCCAAACTCGCGGCGCTTCACCACTACGACGTAGAAATGAGGGATTACCCTCATCCCCGTTCATATGAAGGCGTTAAACATTTAGGAAGAGTCAGAGGGATGACAGCGGGTGTGGAATACGCCGAAGCATTTGAAGTGGTGCGGAGGATCTGGAAATGAACAAGACATTTTCCGTCCCCTATCCGTATATGGTCCAGACGCTTGACCGCTACTACGGGGTCAAAACGCGCCCGCAAAAAAAGAAAGCCATAAAGACACAGATGAAACATGCAGATCAAATTCCGCCGGTATACAGGAAAAAGAAGAAGTTATCCATTTTGATTGCCACGTTTTGGGACTACCCGCACACGGGCGGTTTATCAAACTATATTAAAACGCTTAGTGAAGGCTTGAAAAAGAGAGGCCATAAGGTAGATGTCATATCCCCTAATCTGTTTCCATCCGACAAAGTAAAAGAACTGCGGGATGCTGTTATTCCGAAGTTAAAAGATTTCTTTAAAGACAGATACGGGGATTATAACGATCATATTTTGAGAAATAATCGGCTGATGTTTGTATACGAGCAAATGCTTCAAAAGATTCCTTTGGAAAGATATGATGTGTTCCACGCTCAAGATTTATTTACAGCCAATATGTTAGGCAGGTTCAATCAAATCTATAAGAAACCTTTATTTTTCACACCGCATGGCATGTTTACTTTCAACAGACTTAAATTTCACATATTTAAAAAAGGCTCGGTAGAAGAGATTTATTATAAAACATTAGAGATGAAAGCCATTGAATACGCAGACCGCCTGATTATTATCAGCGATACGTTCCGCAGGCCGCTCATGAAGCTCGGGGCCGAACAGGAAGACATGACAACGGTGGTCACTGGAATTGATTACGATACAAAAATAGGCTGGAAAAAGAAAATCCCGTTACCGAAAAATAAGATTATCATCTCGTGTATTGCAAGATTAGGCCCGAGAAAGGGACATAAGTATTTGCTGGAGGCACTCTCGCGAATTCCGTCTCATGTACTTGATGATGTAGAAGTGCTGATCGCAGGAGACGGAGAGACTAGGAGCGCCTTGGAGGAACAGGCTCGAAAACTGAAACTATCAATGGTCTCCTTTTTAGGAAAAAGAGACGATGTTCCCGCTATTTTGAATATGACGGACATATTCGTACTGCCGACCATTAATGATAGTCTGCCCATTTCGATTATTGAAGCGATGTTCAGCGGCACGGCTATCATCGCGACCGATTGCGGGGGCATCCCGGATCTCATCCGCCATAACAAAACAGGGCTGATTGTCGAGCCGGGAAATGCAGAGGCGCTAGCCCGGGCTTTAACGTTTTTTATCTCTAACAAATCTGCGCGGAAAAAAGCTGCTTTAAATGCAAAGGCCTACGCAGAGAAGCATTTAAGCAGCGAGACGATGATCAGAAATATTGAATCCATTTATCAAAATACCATCAAGCTCGGAGGGAGATTATGAAACACGAACATGCGGCCGTTGTACTTGATTTCAGTGCAAACGGGATCGGGATGATTCGAAGCCTGGCCCGAAGAGGAATAGATGTTTACGCGTTTGACACGGAGGAACCTTATCGTATCGGAAAATCAAGATTGGCAGATTGCGGGGTCTGTCCCAGCCCTTTAACACAAGAGAAAGAACTGCTGACATTTCTGACTGATTTCGGGAAGCGATTTCAAGTAAAACCGGTTCTGTACGCAGGATCTGATGATTATGCGGGATTCATATCCAAATTCCGCGACACATTAGCCGGTTTTTTTTTATTTTTGCTCCCGAGCCGCTCTCTGTTAGAGACGGTTTTAGATAAAAGCAAAGCATATGAATTAGCGATGAAGCACAACATTCCCTGCCCGAAAACCTTTTTTCCGAACAATCAGGATGAACTGGAAGAGGCCATCGCCAATATTGACTTCCCGTGTATTTTAAAACCGGTGGCCGGCCATGAATACAGAAAAAAAGTAAACAAAAAAGCAATAGTGATGAAGGATGCCGCACAATTGCGCAGGGAGTTCAGCTCCTACAGAAAAAATGGAGAACTGCTCGTGCAGGAGATCATTCCCGGAGACAATCAATGTTTTTATAAAGTGGCGACTTTTTATGATGACCAAATGAAATTAATGGGCTTGTTTTCTCTGCAAAAAAACCATCAATTTCCCGCTGATTTTGGCGCTGGGGCTCATGTCGTGAGCAAACGGGTTCCTGAATTAATTGAGAAGACCCTGCCGTTTTTTGAAGCGATTCAGCTCAAAGGAGTAGGCATGGCGGAATTTAAAAAGGATCCGCGGGACAATGTTTACAAGTTTATAGAAATAAATCCGCGCTTTTGGCTCAGCCATAGCCTGACGGAATCTGCAGGCGTTCATTTCGTTTACATGTACTATCTGTATTTGACCGGACAAAATGTAAAGCCTCAGCTCGAACAAAAAGAAGGAATCAGTTGGATTTATGAGGTGCGTTACTTCTTAACGTTTTTGAAGAAACGAAAAAGAGGAGAAATGACATTACGGCATTTTTGGAGAGGATTTAAAGGAAAAAAAGAATATGCCCTTTTTGCTTGGAATGACCCGATGCCGTTTATCAGAAACACTTGGTCCCATCTCAAAAACAGCTGGAAACGGAAGCGGAAGGAAGATCGGCATGTATGAAAAGGATCGTTTGTATGCTGCGTTTCAGAAACTGAGAATTGACGAAAAACTATCGTATTCACTTGGCGAAAAGGCGGCTGTGAATCCGGACGGCATCACATGTCTGAAATCAACGGACAGAAGCGCCATTTATAAACTCCTTGTGAAAAAGAAATCCGGGACCGTACCGCTGATTTTGAAGGTGTATAAATCTTCCCGTGAAAAAAACGCGGTCGAGATTAATATATACAGTAAAGCCCGTTCTGTCTTAGGGGATTTGCTGCCGGAAATCTATCTTATCGAAGAAAGCAATCATGAAACATGGATATTTATGGAGTTTGTCAGCCAGATCAGGGGACAGCTTACATTTCATCCTCAGCATTTCAAATATATTATTCCGTCTGTCGCAGAACTGCACAGCCGCACCTTTGAAAACAAGAAAATTTCTGACGGAAAATGGCGGTCATGGCTCCCGGTATATGAATCGGAAACGATGAGGAAGGGGCGTAAAAAGCAGATCAAAAAGACAGCGGAATTATTGGATAGGGCCCTTAAAGATGAACGTACAAAAGATATCGTCAAGCCTCATTATCGGCAGATCTCTCACTTGCTGGAGCAAAAAGGACCGGATTTTTTCCCTGAATTGATACAAAACGGCTCGGCCATTACACATGGCGACCTTCATATGCAGAATATCTGCACCCATGACGCGTCCGGCCATGAACCGTGGGACATTCAATTCATCGATTGGGAATCAGCAAAATACGCGCCGGTTTGGTTCGATATGACGGTTCTGGTTGAGATTCTGCTCGGCTTCAGAAAAGATTGGAGCCGCCACGCAGAAGACATTCGGACGTTTTGTGTAAAAGTGTATGCGAAAGAAATGAAAAAGCGGGGCATTCATTTTGAGACGCCCCCTATGACGCTTTATAAAATGGCTTATGTGCAGAGAACCCTTGAGAAAGGGCTTCATACCCAATTGCGGAGAATATTCGACAATCGGGGAGGAGAGCTGCTGCCCTATCATGCAGACAAAGTGTCACAATGGGGACTGGAATTAGGTTTATAGGTTTGAGAGAGGGGGAGCGGGTTTGAGAGAAGAGATCGGGAGGCCGTGCAGTCTGGTGCCTCCTGCCTTATTGCGCGTCATGGATCAATTTTATGGCATCGGCCATCAAGATGAACAAGAGCTGCATTCATTTTGTGCGGAAAGAAAAAGCTCCCCCAAACGAAAAAGGCTGTTGCGTATTTTGTACGCAACTTTTCTCAAGTACCCGAATGTCGGAGGATTGGCGAGCTATATCACGTCAGTTAAGACAGGTTTTGAGCGCGCCGGTCATCAGGCGGATGTCATCTCGCCCCTTCAAATGCCGCCATCGTTTTTTCAGGAAGATATTCCGCGTGCGGCTGATGCAGTCAGAGTGTTTCTTCTTGGCAGATACGGCGCCGCAAACGAAAAACTCGTCAAAAATCTCAGCTATTTACATGTATTTCAACGATTTTTGATGGAAAAGGATTTAGAGCAATACGATCTGTTTCATGCGCAGGATTTGTTTGCGGTATTTTTGCTGGGACATCTTAATCAAACGGTTCGGCGTCCTCTTTTCTTCACGCCGCATGGACATTTTACGAAAAGCCGGATGAAGTTTCATAAAATCCAAAAGGGCTCAATTGAAGAGGCATACTTCTCTGAGATAGAAAGACAGGGCATTCGGGCTTCGGATAAAATCATTACCATCAGCGACTCCTTTCATGCGCCTCTTCTGGAGTACGGTGCAAAAGAAACACAGCTGACGACTGTTTATACCGGCATTGACATCCGGGATGCACCCGAGCCAAAACGTGCTGAGAAGCTCGTGATTGCGTGTGTTTCCCGCCTGACAGAACGAAAAGGACATGACGTGCTGCTGGACGCTCTCGCACAAATCCGGCAGCACTTATCCGGAGTTGAAATATGGATAATCGGAGACGGGAAAATGCGGGGTTTTCTTGAAGAGAAGAGACGGAAACTGGGTCTTTCAAATGTGTTTTTCTTCGGAAAACGGCGTGATGTGCCGGCGCTTTTGGCTGAATCGTCTATTTTTGTTCTGCCTACATTGAATGATAATTTTCCCATAGCGATCATCGAGGCGATGTTCTCAGGTCAGGCCATTGTCGCAACTGACTGCGGGGGGATCCCTGAGATGATCCGGCATGAGATAACAGGCCTTATCTGTCAGCCCGGCAGCATACGGGAGCTTGCCGATGCCCTCTTAAGACTGATTACGGATCAAGCTCTCAGAGAACAGTTTGGAAAAGCAGCAAAGACCTATGCCGGCCAGCATCTGCGTCAGGAGAACATGGTTTCACAAATAGACAGTATTTATCAAACATTTTTTTTAAATGAGTGATTAAGAGCAAAGCAAAGAGACTGGGTTTTGATCTCGTCTCGTCCGGCCGCCATTCCTTATTTACCTATAAGAAAAAGAGGCGGAAAGCCATTGCTTCCGCCTCCCGCACATATATATGAGGGAACAGCCTTTATTTTTGATCGTTCTCTTTTTGGACTTCAGCTAATTTGGCAAGCAGAATGTGCTGAGGCATGTGCATGATTCTTTCAAGCGGCATATTCAGTGATTCTGCAAGCTTTTGCGCCGTTTCAGCGGAAATTTGCAGCGGTTTCATGTGATCACTCCTTCCGTTTCTTTATTGTACTAAAATCAAAATTCTATCGTAAGAGGATATGACAAAGAAATGGAGGTTTGATAAGCCTGGCTTTATAACAGAATGGGGGAGGTTTTTTATGCAATCGCCATTGATGTTATTACAGCTGAAGCTGGCTGATTATCAGAAAAAGGCCGCAGAACTGCGGACAATTGACGAATTTATCATACTTAAACAGACATTGCAGGAAATGATGAAAGTATTTGCCGCCTGTGAAGAATGGGATCTGTATCAAAAAACGGCTGATCTCATGGCGCAGACAGTGCTGCAGATCCGCTTCATCGAATAAGAAAAGCCCTCGCGCGGGCGAAGGCTTTTCTTAAAAGGAACGTTCCTCTTCAATGTTTTTATGCTGATCATAAATGACAAGCTTAGCCGGGCTGTTCTCTTTCGCCATCTGCTCCGCTTTTTCGATTGCCGCGTCCTTTGATGTACAAAGAGCCGTCGGCGCCACATTTTCTGCCTTCACAAACCATCCGTCTGCATCAATACTTGGCGTTACTGCATATGTCTTCATCCTTCTTCCCTCCTGGGTTTGGTTTGTTTATTTGTTTCCCGGCATTCGGAACGGCAAAACACATAACCCTCTCCTGACAAATACAGGGAAAGTGATATTTTTCTATTCTTTTTCATGAGAAATGGTAAAATGGAGTTTGGATATTTTTTAAGGAGAGGACGGTGCTTAGCATGACAGACCTTCTGAATGATCGGCTGCCGCCGCAAAACATAGAAGCTGAGCAGGCCGTGTTAGGTGCTGTTTTTTTACAGCCGTCTGCGTTGACACTGGCTTCTGAAGTGTTGATTCCGGATGATTTCTACAGAATGTCACATCAAAAAATTTACAATGCCATGCTCGTGCTCGGAGACCGCGGCGAACCGGTTGATTTGATCACGGTAACGTCAGAGCTTGCGAATACCGATTTGTTAGAAGAGGTGGGAGGCGTTTCTTACCTGACGGATATCGCGAATTCCGTTCCGACAGCGGCTAATATAGAATATTACGCGAAAATCGTTGAGGAAAAATCAATTCTCCGCCGTTTAATCAGAACGGCGACCTCGATCGCCCAAGACGGGTATACGCGCGAGGATGAAGTTGAAGATCTATTAAGCGATGCGGAAAAAACGATTATGGAGGTTGCGCAGCGAAAAAACTCGGGCGCCTTCCAAAATATTAAAGATGTGCTTGTGCAAACATATGACAATATTGAGCAGCTTCACAACCGGAAAGGCGATATTACCGGGATTCCGACCGGCTTTATTGAGCTTGACCGGATGACGGCGGGTTTCCAGCGAAATGATCTGATCATTGTCGCAGCCCGTCCGTCCGTGGGGAAAACGGCGTTCGCCTTAAATATTGCGCAAAACGTGGCCACCAAAACGGATGAGAGCGTCGCGATTTTCAGTCTTGAGATGGGAGCCGAGCAGCTTGTCATGCGTATGCTCTGTGCCGAAGGGAATATTAACGCCCAAAATCTCAGAACGGGAAATCTGACGGAAGAAGATTGGGGCAAGCTGACGATGGCGATGGGAAGCCTGTCAAACAGCGGTATCTTTATAGATGACACCCCAGGCATCCGCGTCAGCGAAATCCGTTCAAAATGCCGCCGGCTGAAGCAGGAAAACGGATTGGGCATGATTTTAATTGACTACTTGCAGCTCATTCAGGGAAGCGGCCGTTCAAGCGACAACCGCCAGCAAGAGGTATCGGAAATTTCACGGGCGCTAAAATCGCTGGCACGGGAGCTTGAAGTTCCGGTCATCGCCCTGTCTCAGCTCTCCCGGGGTGTTGAGCAGCGGCAGGATAAACGTCCGATGATGTCAGATATCCGTGAGTCAGGAAGTATTGAGCAGGATGCCGACATCGTCGCCTTCCTGTATCGTGATGATTACTATGATAAAGAATCGGAAAACAAAAACATCATCGAAATCATTATTGCCAAACAGCGTAACGGCCCGGTGGGCACCGTCTCACTGGCTTTTGTGAAGGAATACAATAAGTTCGTAAACCTGGAAAGACGCTTTGATGACGGCGGTGTTCCGGCAGGTGCGTAAAGCCTCAAGCGATGTCTTGAGGCTTTTTTTCATCCGAAAGAATGAGAGAATGCCGTCCGTTCTGCAGTCGATAAAAAGAAAGCGCTTTTATATAATAGCATCAAGGGAGGAATGATGATGACAATTGCATTTTCGCAATTCCAAGCGGCGCAAATCCGGATTGCCCGGCCGACCGGACAGCTCAAAGAAATCATCAGGTTTTATGAAGAGGGCCTCGGACTGAAGAGGGTCGGCAGCTTTTCCGGACATAGAGGCTACAGTGGCGTCATGTTCGGCCTGCCTCATACGCAATATCATTTAGAATTTACCGAAGAAACGGGCGCGTCTCAGCCGGCGCCCGTTCCGCACGGCGACAGCCTGCTTGTCTTTTACATCCCGGATTCTCAGGAGGTCATTCGCATCAGCACGAGGTTAAAGCAGATGGGATATGAAGAGAAAGAACCCGAAAATCCGTACTGGGAAGAAAAAGGCGTGACCATCGAAGATCCCGACGGCTGGCGGATCGTTCTAATGAATACAAGCGGCATATAAATGACTGTCTGGAGAACCCGGGATACGGGTTCTTTGTTATGTTAAAGTATGAAAGTTTCGGGAGTAATAGATAACAAATGAAAGAGAAAACGCTTTTAAACGGAGTTAAGGCGAACAAATATAGAATGATAAGATTTTAATGTTCGGATTTACGATTGACTTTCTGTTTCGGCACTGATACACTTAATTTGTTTGAATGAGATATCGTTTTGAAAGGTTAACGGAGGTGCACGGATATATGTCTTCAGTAGTCGTAGTAGGTACGCAGTGGGGCGATGAAGGAAAAGGTAAAATTACAGATTTCCTATCAGAAAATGCAGAAGTGATCGCACGTTATCAAGGCGGAAACAATGCAGGACATACCATCAAGTTTGATGGCGTCACGTACAAGCTTCATTTAATCCCATCAGGAATTTTTTATAAAGAAAAAGCGTGTGTCATCGGGAACGGAATGGTTGTTGATCCGAAAGCGCTCGTAACGGAGCTTGCGTATCTTCATGAACGCAATGTGAGCACGGATAACTTGAGAATCAGCAACAGAGCCCACGTGATTCTTCCGTATCATCTGAAACTGGATGAAGTAGAGGAAGAACGCAAAGGGGCCAATAAGATCGGCACAACGAAAAAAGGCATCGGACCTGCTTATATGGACAAAGCGGCGCGGATCGGCATTCGGATCGCAGACCTGTTAGATCGCGACGTGTTTGCAGAAAAGCTTGAGCGGAACCTTGAAGAGAAAAACCGTCTTCTTGAAAAAATGTATGAAACGGACGGCTTCAAAATTGAAGATATTCTGGATGAGTATTATGAATACGGCCAGCAGATTAAAAAGTATGTATGCGATACATCCGTCGTCTTAAATGACGCGCTGGATGAAGGCCGCCGCGTCTTATTTGAAGGCGCTCAAGGGGTTATGCTTGATATCGACCAAGGGACATACCCGTTTGTTACTTCATCCAACCCGGTCGCCGGAGGGGTGACGATCGGTTCAGGCGTAGGCCCGACAAAAATTCAGCACGTCGTCGGTGTATCGAAAGCGTACACAACCCGTGTGGGTGACGGTCCTTTCCCGACTGAGCTGAAAGACGAAATCGGAGATCAAATCCGTGAAGTCGGACGCGAATACGGTACAACGACAGGACGCCCTCGCCGAGTCGGCTGGTTTGACAGCGTTGTTGTCCGCCATGCCCGCCGCGTCAGCGGAATCACAGATCTTTCTTTGAACTCAATTGATGTGCTGACTGGCATTGAAACGCTGAAGATCTGTGTCGCTTACCGCTACAAAGGTGAAGTGATTGAAGAATTCCCGGCAAGCCTGAAAGCCCTCGCTGAGTGTGAACCGGTATATGAAGAAATGCCTGGCTGGACGGAAGATATTACAGGCGCAAAAACGTTAAGCGACCTTCCTGAAAATGCGCGCCATTATCTGGAACGCGTGTCTCAGCTGACAGGTATTCCGCTTTCTATTTTCTCTGTCGGTCCTGACCGTTCACAAACGAACGTCATCCGCAGTGTATACCGTGCTAACTAAGGGTTTGCAGCAGACAAGCCTCCGTGACCGGAGGCTTGTTTTTTCATGTAGGAAAAAAATAATAGATTTTTTTCAAAAAAGTAGTTGCCACTTTCGAATATTCTATGATATTATAAATCTCGTTGTTACGGAACAGCTTCAATAGAGTACTGCAAGAAAGCTTTTGTCTGAATGCTCTATGATACATAATCCGACACATCAAGAGCCATTAGCTCAGTTGGTAGAGCATCTGACTTTTAATCAGAGGGTCGAAGGTTCGAGTCCTTCATGGCTCACCACTTTTTATGGCCCGTTGGTCAAGCGGTTAAGACACCGCCCTTTCACGGCGGTAACACGGGTTCGAATCCCGTACGGGTCATTGATTTACTTTAGCGTTATTGCTAATTCCTTATTTGTCCTGGGCGGACCGCCACGATACGGTTCCCCGGACAAATTACTGTAAGGTCCGGTAGTTCAGTTGGTTAGAATGCCTGCCTGTCACGCAGGAGGTCGCGGGTTCGAGTCCCGTCCGGACCGCCATTTTACTTTACTTTATAGTATAGAAAAGAAACATCTGGCTCGGTAGCTCAGTTGGTAGAGCAACGGACTGAAAATCCGTGTGTCGGCGGTTCGATTCCGTCCCGAGCCACTTACCCAAACGCATCTGCAATAGTAGGTGCGTTTTTTCTTTGTGATAAAAAAAGGGAGAGCCGGCTTTTCAGCCGGCCCAGAAGAAGACGTCAAAAAGTAGACGGCGTTTTTTTTCGTGAGGTTTCAAAAAAATATTATTTTTTAAAAGAAAATAAAAAACATGACAAAAGGATGGCAGTTCAATACGTTTTTGCGCTGTTCTCTTTAATTTTTTTATCTTTTGACCTGAAACCGTTATAATAGACGGGGAACGTTTTTCACGATCCGAATTGTGATCATCATGAAACATCAATAGATGAAATGAAGTCATTCTGGCAGGAGGAAAATCAAGATGATGGATAAGAAGATCCTTGTAGTCGATGATGAAAAACCGATTGCAGATATATTAGAGTTTAATTTAAGAAAAGAAGGCTATGACGTGCACTGTGCGTATGACGGAAACGAAGCCGTGGAAATGGTGGAGGAGCTTCAGCCCGATTTAATTCTATTAGATATTATGCTTCCGAATAAAGACGGAGTTGAAGTGTGCCGGGAAGTCCGGAAAAAATATGATATGCCGATTATTATGCTGACGGCAAAAGACTCGGAGATTGACAAGGTCATCGGACTTGAAATCGGAGCGGATGACTATGTCACTAAGCCTTTCAGCACGCGTGAGCTTCTGGCCCGCGTCAAAGCAAACCTGCGCCGCCAGCTTACGGTTGCGCCGGCTGAGGAAGAATCAGCTTCAAATGACATTCATATCGGTTCCCTCGTCATCTTCCCTGACGCTTATGTCGTATCAAAAAGAGAAGAAACGATCGAGCTGACCCATCGTGAATTTGAATTGCTGCATTACTTAGCCAAACATATCGGACAGGTCATGACGCGCGAGCATCTGCTGCAGACTGTATGGGGCTATGACTATTTCGGTGACGTGAGAACGGTGGATGTGACAGTTCGCCGCCTTCGCGAGAAAATCGAGGATAATCCGAGCCATCCGAACTGGATCGTCACAAGACGGGGTGTCGGTTATTACTTGAGAAACCCTGAACAGGACTAACCGGCGATGAATAAGGTTGGTTTTTTTCGGTCGATTCAATTTAAGATCACGCTGATCTATGTACTTCTTATTATCATTGCCATGCAGATTATCGGCGTGTACTTTGTGAAACAGGTGGAGAATTCTCTTCTCAAGTCCTATGAATTATCGTTAAATCAGCGGATTGACAACCTTTCCTATTATATTGAGCAGGAATATAAAGGGGACAATGACGGCACCGTCATTAAGGATGACGTCAAGCGTATTTTGAATGATTTTACGAAAAACAATGAAATACGGGAAATTACCTTTGTTGATAAAAGCTATGAGGTCGTCGGTTCTTCGAGGCCTTATGGCGAGGAAATAGCGGGGAAACAGACGACTGACCCGATTTTTAAACGGATTTTCTCTACAAAACAGGCCTATTCAAAAAAATATTATGATCCTAAAAGCAAAAACAGAGTGCTGATTTCGGCAAAACCGGTCATTACAGAGAATCAGGAAGTTGTCGGCGCGATATATGTCGTGGCCAGTATGGAAGATACTTTTAACCAAATGAAAACCGTCAACTCGATCCTTGCTTCAGGAACAGGCTTAGCCCTCGTTCTGACGGCTCTTCTCGGTATATTTCTCGCCCGGACCATTACCCATCCGCTGTCGGATATGCGTAAGCAGGCGATGGAACTGGCAAAAGGGAATTTCTCCAGAAAGGTTCGAAAATACGGGCATGATGAAATCGGTCAGCTCGCAACGACTTTCAACCATCTGACGAAAGAGCTTGAAGATGCCCAAGCCATGACGGAAGGGGAGAGAAGAAAGCTTTCTTCCGTTATCGCGTATATGACGGACGGCGTCATCGCCACGAATCGCAACGGGGCTATTATTCTGTTAAACAGCCCTGCGCTTGAGCTGCTGAATGTTTCACGTGAAACGGCTTTAGAGATGCCGATTACGTCTTTATTGGGCATAAAAGAGAACTTTACATTTGAGGATTTAGTAGAACAGCAGGACTCCATGCTGCTGGAGATCGAACGTGACGATGAAACGACTGTGCTGCGGGTCAATTTTTCCGTTATTCAGAGAGAGCACGGAAAAATTGATGGTTTAATCGCGGTTCTTTATGATGTCACCGAGCAGGAAAAACTCGATCGCGAGCGCAGAGAATTCGTTGCGAATGTGTCCCATGAACTTCGGACACCGCTGACGACAATGCGAAGCTATTTAGAGGCGCTTGCAGAAGGCGCGTGGGAAAACAAAGAGATCGCTCCGCGTTTCTTAATGGTGACCCAAAATGAAACTGAGCGCATGATCAGATTGGTGAATGATCTGCTTCAGCTTTCTAAGTTCGACAGCAAAGATTATCAGTTTAATCGAGAGTGGATTCATATGATCCGCTTTATGTCTCTGATTATCGATCGTTTTGAAATGACGAAAGAACAGCATGTCGAATTTATCCGCGAGCTGCCGGACAGAAATCTGTACGTGGAGATTGATCAGGATAAAGTGACGCAGGTTCTCGATAATATCATTTCTAACGCATTGAAATACTCACCGGAAGGCGGACATGTCACCTTCTCAGTTGATGTGAATGAGAAAGAAGAGCTGCTCTACATCAGTGTAAAAGATGAAGGGATCGGCATTCCGAAAAAAGATGTGGAAAAAGTATTTGACCGTTTCTACAGGGTGGATAAGGCGCGCACGAGAAAGCTCGGCGGCACCGGACTCGGCCTTGCGATTGCAAAAGAGATGGTTCAGGCGCACGGCGGTGACATTTGGGCCGACAGTGTAGAAGGCAAAGGCACGAAGATTACATTTACTCTTCCATATAAAGAAGAGCAAGAGGATGATTGGGATGAGGCGTGAAAATATAAAAACAGTCATACTGTCGGTGCTAGTCGTCATTAGTCTTGTTTTAACATGGGGAATTTGGACATTCCAGCCCAATTTCTCAGAAGGCACGGCCTCAACCAAATCGACTGTCCGGGAAAAGCATAAAATTGATAAAACGAGCCAAAAAATGTCGCAAACGGTAAAACCCCGGGATATGTTCATTCATACAAACGGCTCTCATTATAAAGTGGTTGATGAAACGCTCTTTAATGACCTGTGGGCGGATTTGCCGCAATGGGAAGTAAAAGGGATGAAGGATATTTCTGATCAATACGACAAACTCGGTTTTAAAAATTGGCTTTACGGCAGAAATGGGAATTCGGCAAAGCTCGATCTGCAATTCAATGACACCATTCCGATTGATTTCTTCCAATCGATGTTTAAATGGTCGAATCCGTCAATGGAATACAGCTCATTTGACCATATTGTCATTCCGTTTAATGAGAATAAGCCGAATAAGAAGATTTACATGGTCTCTTACAGCAAACAGCTGATTCTGGAAGTGACTGTCGAGTCTGCAAATTACCGCAATCTGATGAATGAGCTGTACAGCAAAAAATCGAGTATGCCGTTATACCACCTCTATTCGGTCGGAAAAAGCAAAGAATTTCTCATGCCGAATGCGCGGTTTAATATGAAGGAAAAAGAATTTATCACTGAAACCATTAAGACGAACCTGTTTAAGCAGACACTCTTTAATGATCCGAGCACGGTCAGAGAGGACCCGAATTACAATCGGAACGTGCTGACTGACGGAATCAGCCGTCTGGAAATCAATTCGACGCAGCGGCAGATTCAGTTCCAGCACCGGAACCTGGCGCAAAGTGCTTCTTACCAAACGGGAGAGCTGATTAAGAAAAGCTATAAATATTTAGAGGATACGGGGAGCTGGACGGATCATTATCAATTTTTCAATGTGAGTGATAACCAGCAGCTGAGTTTCTACATGTTTAAAGATCAAATGCCCGTCATCAACAGCATGTCTAAGCCTTTCGGGTCCGGGCCTGTTATGACCCTGCAATGGGCCAATGACGAAGTTCTCAGCTACAAGCGGCCGAACTATGTTCTCGGGCCGAATCCGATTAAAACAAAAGACGTAAAAATGATGAGCGGCAATGAGATTGTGTCTCTGCTGGAGCAGCAGGATAAATACGATGTGAACAAAATCGACCAGATCTTCTTGTCCTATCAAATGGTATCTTCGTCAACGAATGATCTTGTTGAGCTGGAACCCGTCTGGAGTATGAAAATCAACGGGAAGATCGTTCCGATTACGAAAGATCTGCTGGGGAAGGAGGAGGACGATAATGGAGTGGAATAAGACAAAAACGATCTTCATCATTGCCTTCCTCATCCTCGATATTTTTCTCGGCTATCAGTTTTTTGAAAAACGCTCAAGCAGTGAATACGAAGTGATTAAAAATTCAAATGTGGAAAAAGACATGGAGATGGATCATATCACATTCGGCAACCTGTCTTCTGATTCCGCGACGGGCTACCGGCTGACGGCGGGCCAAAAGGTATTCACCGCGGAAGATATTGATGCCTTGAAGGATCAAAAGCCTTTAATGGAGATGCCGGCGGATGATCACAAGGTCACGACGCTGAAAATGAAATTTACCGATCCGGTCGGTTTATCGAAGCAAAAACCGCAGGATGATGCGGAATCGCTTGTCAGCTCTAAAATAACCGGCGGTGAAAAATATAAACTGTGGAAAGTCGACAAGGATCAAAAACAGATCATTTTTTACCAGACGTATGACGGACAGTTTATTTATCAGGATTTTGACTCGTCCACTGATGCGATCGGACAGGTGATTCTGCATCTGAACGATAAAAACGAGGTCGTGTCTTACGAGCAGACCATGCTGGAGTCATTCAAGCGAATCCAGACGGAAAGCCTGATTCCTGAGCTGGATGCGGTCGAATTATTGTATTCTCAAAATTACTTAAAAGCGAATTGCGCCGTCAAAAGCGTCAAGTTCGGCTATATTGCCCAATACCCGCTGACAAGTACGCAGGTGCTGGCGCCGGTATGGAGAATTACAATTGAAGATAAGTCAAAAGGGACGAAGAAAAAGACACAGCAAACGTACACTGTGAATGCATTGGAAAGCACAGTCATTGATAACAATCAAAATAAATAATGGAGTGAGAACAAATGAGCTTGCAATTTAGCGTTCTTGCGAGCGGGAGTACCGGAAACGCGTTTTATCTGGAGACAGAGGAGCACTCTTTTCTGGTGGATGCCGGCCTGAGTGGTAAAGCGATGGACGGGCTGATGGAGAGAATCGGCCGCAAGATAGACGACGTGGACGGCATCTTTGTCACTCATGAGCACAGCGACCATATTAAAGGGCTCGGCGTCATTGCGAGAAAGTACGGTCTTCCCGTCTACGCCAATGAAAAGACGTGGAAAGCGATGGAGAATCAGATCGGCAAGCTGGATACCGGACAAAAGTTTTTGTTCCCGATGGAAAGCGTGAAATCTTTCGGAGGGCTTGATGTTGAGTCATTCGGCGTCTCTCATGACGCGGCCGAGCCGATGTTTTATGTTTTCCATTACCAAGGCAGAAAGCTCGCGCTGATGACGGACACCGGATATGTGAGCGACAGAATGAAAGGCATTATCCGTTCGGCCAATGTATTTGTGTTTGAAAGCAACCATGACGTCGGCATGCTGCAAATGGGCAGATACCCTTGGAGCATTAAGCGGCGGATTTTAAGCGATGTCGGCCACGTCTCAAATGAAGACGCGGCGCTCGCCATGACCGATGTCATCGGCGACGGCACATCACGCATTTATTTGGCGCATCTGAGCCAAGACAACAATATGAAGGAACTGGCGAGAATGTCCGTGCAGCAGACATTGGCTGCGAAAGGATTTGTCGCGGGGGAAACGTTTCAATTATTTGATACCGATCCGAAAATCCCGACGCCGCTGTGCGCCGTGTAATTTTTCCAAATGAATCATGATTATTAATCCGCGATATAACCCACACTATAAGCAAATTGAGTTCTCTTGAAAGGATTTGAGATAGGGTGGATTATAATCGCGATGATGAACAGTACGCCCCCGAACAGCCCCGCCGCAGTAAGAGAGGATACTTCCTTTCAAGTCTGATCGGCGTCATCGTCGGGGCCGCGCTCATGGCTTTACTGCTGCCGTACTGGACAGGCGGAGACCATGGTGAAAGCAGCAGAGGCGCCAATCAGCGCATCGGCAGCGAACAAGTGAAAACAGTCAACGTAAATGTCAACGACGCTGTCACGAATATGGTCAGCCGTGTATCAGGTTCGGTAGTCGGCGTTCTCAATATCCAAAAGACCGATATTTGGGGAGAGGGCGGCGAAGCGGGAAGCGGGTCCGGTGTCATTTACAAAAAGAACGGAACCACTTCTTATATCGTAACCAATCATCATGTCATTGAAGGTGCGACTGAGATTGAGATCAGCCTGAAAGATGACTCGCGTGTGCCTGCCGAACTGATCGGGAGCGACCGTCTGATGGATCTGGCCGTGCTGAAGGTGAAGTCTGATAAAATCAAATCGGCCGCCCAGTTCGGCAATTCCGATCAAGTCAAAGTCGGAGAACCGGTCGTGGCGATCGGAAATCCGCTCGGGCTTGAATTTGCAGGCTCAGTGACGCAGGGAATTATTTCCGGCAAGGAAAGGGCGGTGCCCGTTGACTCAAACGGAGACGGACAGCCGGACTGGAATGCGGAAGTGCTGCAGACCGACGCCGCGATTAATCCCGGCAACAGCGGCGGCGCTTTGATGGATATATCGGGTAAGGTGGTCGGCATCAACTCAATGAAGATCGCCGAATCCGCCGTTGAAGGAATCGGCCTGTCCATCCCTTCAAAGCTTGTCATTCCCGTTATTCAGGATTTAGAAAAATACGGAGAAGTCAGACGGCCTTTCCTCGGTATCGAAATGAAATCTTTAACGGATATTGCGAGCTACCACTGGAGCCAGACGCTGAAACTTCCGAAAGGTGTTAAAACCGGGGCGGTCATTATGGGTGTCGACGCGTTTTCACCGGCCGGCAAAGCAGGGCTGAAAAAGCTTGACGTGATCACCGGTTTCGACGGTCATAAGGTCAACGACATTGTGGATCTTCGTGAACGTCTGTATCGCAAAAAGATCGGCGACCGTGTGAACATCACGTTCTACCGTTCAGGAAAGAAAAAAACAGCGGAAGTCAAACTGACAGAAGCAGATCGATTACAGAAATAAAAAAGCAGCCCGGACATCCGGGCTGTTTTTTATTGTTTTATTTGTTAATATGATGAAGAAAAGGGGAGGTGAAACACATGAAAACGGCTGATGTGATCATCGTATTGAACGAAATCGAGGGTGAATGCGAAGGAAGAATTATTTTAGAATGCAGAATTTAAAAAAATGAACCATGTCATATCAAACGTCCTTTTTCAGGGCGCTTTTTTTATGCCGTTTTTTCCTGAAGGCGGGCCGCAACACGCTCAATTGATAATAGGCAGAAACAGACTGATGCTGCAAAATTGAAGCGGCAGGTGAAATTATTGTGATGTGCAGACTGCACCGTTTTTAGGCGTTGACTTTAACCAATTCAGCTTAGATTCCGTTTTGTTTCAGATAAAAGCGAATAATAGAAGAGGAAGCGAAAAAAATAAACACAGGCTGATACATCTAAGGAGAGACTGCATCATGAATAAGTTGAAAGGCATCCGGCTGCTGAGTGCAGACGGCGGGTCTGCACTCATTGATTTGATAACGATGGGGCTTTACCATGGAACGGTTCTCGGGGAAGACAATATCATCGAGGCATATATCCGCTCTTTACGCGAAAAGCTGAAGGACAAAGAGCACAAAGTGCGGGGCGCCGAATGCAGGGCGGACCTGGGATGAAGCGGAGAAAGCTGTTCAGAACCCTGCGATTCCAGCTCCTGTTCAGGTCACTGGCGATTTTGGCCCTGCTGTTATGCTTCATCGGCGGCACTCAGTACATGTTTATGGCACGGACGATGTATGAAAATCAGGCGATCAGCATCCAGAGCTATATCCATTCAATGGATCAAAGTGTATGGAGGTCAATCAAAACCCTTGCCCGTTCCGAAACACCGGCTCACCCGAATTTGATTTCCCCCGGGATGACGGCTGCTTTTATCAATCCATCATACAAGATGTCTGTTTTATCAGAAGACCCGCAAGCGGGAGCCGCCCCATCTTTTCCGAAAAACGTGTATCGGGATGCGCTGACAGACCCCATGGCGCTTCACTATCAGGTGGCTCACAATAAAGCGGGTAAGGAAATCATCGTCGTGTTTCAGGCGATTTCCGTTGGCGGAAGACAGGCGGGAGTTGTGCAAATGAGTACGCTGACCCAGCCTCTGAATGCTTCGCTTTTCCGCCAGATCGGCATTTTTGCGGTGCTTTCCTTTGCGGCTCTGGTCATCGGACTGTTTGTTTTCTTACCGATGATCCGGCTCACACTCAAGCCATTATCGCGCATTGGGCGTATGGTGGATGACATCAATGCCGCCAGTCTCGATAAACGGCTGCCGATTGATAAAAGGCAGGCAGAAATGGAGTCGCTGGGCATCTCCATCAATCAGATGCTGGGACGGATTGAAACCGCGTTTCAGGCGGAAAAAGAAGCGAAGGAGCGCATCCTGCAGTTTGTATCAGACGCGTCACATGAGCTGAGAGCACCCCTTACCTCCATTCACGGTTTTATCGAAATTTTAATGCGCGGAGCGGCGGAGAAGCCGGAGCAGAAAGAAAAAGCGCTTCAAAGCCTGTACGCGGAATCCGCCAGAGCGAATAAGCTGATAGAGGACCTTCTGTTTCTCGCGAAGATGGACCGGAAGCCGAGCTTTGAAATGAAAAAAGGCGCGCTGGGAGACGTCATTTTGGAAATGGAGGCTCAGCTGAGGCTGCTGGCGGGAAACCGGAAGCTCGAGTTTTTTGTCGATCAAAAGATTGAAGCCGTTTTTGACAAAGACAAAATGAAGCAGGTCATTCTCAATCTTTTTTACAATGCGGTGCAGCATACGGATGAAGAAACGGGCGTCATCACCGTCTCCCTGCAGAAAGACGGCGGAATCATGCTCATGATGGCGGACAACGGAGCGGGCGTCGCCCCGGAGCATGTGCCTCATTTGTTTGACCGGTTTTACAGGGCAGAAACCTCCCTATCCCGTAAATACGGCGGCACCGGGCTGGGTCTTGCCATTACAAAAACCATTATCGATAGCCATAACGGAACAATTGAAGTGAAAAGCGAGCAGGGAAAAGGCTCCGTGTTCGTAATCCGGCTGCCGGGGTAAGCCTGTTGATCCAAAAAGATCCCGCTCATACAAGAAGATTAATAAAATTCACCCGGACTATTTAGAATAGGAAAAACGGACGGAAGCCGCAGGAAGAACCGATCCGAATCGTGTATGCCGATTATTATCCGAACGCGGGCCGGAGCGGACGTAGCTGTTCCCCGCGTCAGCCATTTCAAAACAGTGAACACGAAACGCAGACGGTCGGTGACATCCTAAAGGAAGTCAAGGACTTCTTTAGGCTGAACAAAGCCTTTAAATATTTGGTGCTGTCCCTCTCTGTTTTCTTTGCGATTACATCGGTTTTTTATATCGGAAGGGCTGTCCGTGCGTCACATATCCGTTATTTTTGCGGGACTGTCCATCTTACAGGCGCTGTGCTCCATCTTTTCTTCAAAGCCGGCGGAAAAATTCACGCCGAGGCGCGTGCTTCTGCTGACATTCTGCATCATCGGGGCAGCCTATCTGTTTATACCTTTGGGCAGCCTGTACGTGACGATAGCCGCTTTTGTCGTCATTAACGCGCTCTATGACGTGATAGAACCCGTCTTCAGTCAGGTGGTGAACAATGAGATTCCGTCAAGAACGAGAGCCGCGCTGCTGTCGATTATCAGTTTGCTGACATCGCTCTTCATGTTCATTGCCTTTCCGTTTATCCGATTCTTAACGACTATTTTGATTCAGCCTTGCTGCTGACCGCAATCGGGGTGTTATCCATCTTATTGTCGCTGTTTATGATGCGCAGCTTTTACAAACTGAAAGCGAGCGTCGCCATCCAGTCGAGAATACGGAACATACATTGGCAGTGAGCGAAAACTTTTGGTTTACCGGGGAGCGGCTCGCCAATCAGACATAACCTGACGAAAGGCTGAGGAGCATCTCAGCCTTTTTTCAGTTGGATTCATTTCATCCGGTCCAGACCGAATTTTTTCAGGCGGTATTGCAGGCTTTGTCTGCTGATTCCGAGCTCGTTTGCTGTTTTGGATATGTTATTGCCGTGTTTTCTCAGGGTCTTTTCGATCATATATTTTTCGAAGTTCTCCATTTTATCTTTTAAATCGGTGCCGGGCTGGGTGCTTGCGGCGGCTTTGGCATCCGTGTCAGCCGGTTTGATTTTCATGCGGTACTGATAAGGAAGGTGGGCTGCCGTAATCGTCGTTTCATCCGTCATAAAGTTCATGGCGCCTTCAATCATATGTTCAAGCTCGCGAATGTTGCCCGGCCAGTCATATTCCAGGAAGAATCGCTGCACATCGTCACTGATCGAATCGACATGCATTTGAAACAGGTGATTGTTTTTCTGGATAAAGACTTCGGCCAGAGGCAGAATGTCTTCTTTGCGCTCCCGGAGCGGCGGAATGATCAGCGTGACAACGCTTAATCGGTAGTATAAATCTTTGCGCAGCCGCTCTTCTGAAATGGCGGTGATCGGGTCTTCATTCATCGTGGCGATGATGCGGACGTCAATCGGTTTGTCCTGCGCTGATCCGATGCGCCTGATTTTCTTTTCCTGAAGGGCGCGGAGCAGCTTTGCCTGCAGGCTGAGATTGAGAGAATTGATCTCATCAAGGAGAAGGGTGCCTCCCTGCGCCTGCTCAAATAAGCCCGGCTGGTCGATGGCTCCGGTAAAGGCGCCTTTTTTCGTGCCGAATAAAATGCTTTCGACCAGACTGTCCGGCAGGGCGGCGCAGTTTTGTGATATGAACGGGGCGCCTGAGCGCTGGCTGCCGTTGTGAATGCTTTGGGCGAACAGTTCCTTGCCCGTTCCCGTCTCACCGGCCAAAAGCACGGACGATGACGTGCGGGTTGCCCGTTTCGCGTTTTCGATGACTTCCCGAATGACCGGGCTGCTGCCGAGAATGCTGTCAAACGTGTAGCTGTTCTGTTCTTTTCTGTGCATATTCTCCCTGATCAGCCGTTCGAGCTTAGTGACGTCTTTGGCGATCTCCACGGCGCCTTTGATCTCGCCGTTTTGCACAATCGGGAAGGTGTGGTTGATCGTCGTGATTTCCTGGCCTTTGTTATTGAAATAGCTTTGCTTTACATTTTTAATCGTTTTGCCTTCCTGAAGGGCTTGGACGAGTGTGCTGTCCTGCTGACTGGAAAACATAAATACATCAGTCAGGTTTTTATGCAGGACGTCCCGTTCATCCATATCTTCAATCTGCATCATTTTCTTATTGTAAATGACGGTGCTGCCCTTTTCGTCCACCACATGCAGCCCGACATCAATCTCTTCCAGAATGCTTTGTAACACGAGTGTGAAAAATTCGCTGGTTGTGTGCAGGTCAATTCCCCCTCCCAATCGTCGTAACATTCATTATTTTAAAATAAATTGATCAGGAAACGCAAAAAAATTTTGCGCTTGCCTGAAGTTTGCACGCAAACTGCCGGAAAATTTTGCAGGAAGAGAAAGAATGCTGGCGAAATATCCCGTTTTTTCGGATTGGCACGGAACTTGCTTTATAAAAAGGGAAAGCAAGATCTTATGTTGAATGATATACAAAACAAGGGGGAATCAGATTATGTCAGCTTTCACAAAATCTCAAGAGATTATCAGCCAAACTTCACACTACGGTGCGAACAACTACCATCCTCTTCCGATCGTTATTTCTGAAGCGCAGGGTGTTTGGGTAAAAGACCCTGAAGGCAATCAATATATGGATATGCTCAGTGCTTATTCTGCCGTGAACCAGGGACACAGACATCCGAAGATTATTCAGGCGCTGAAGGATCAGGCGGATAAAATCACTTTGACGTCACGCGCGTTCCATAACGATCAGCTCGGCCCGTTTTATGAGAAAACAGCCAAGCTGACGGGAAAAGATATGATTCTGCCGATGAATACGGGGGCGGAAGCTGTTGAATCCGCTGTCAAAGCGGCGAGACGCTGGGCATATGAGGTCAAAGGAGTAGAAGATAATCAGGCGGAAATCATTGCGTGTATCGGCAACTTCCACGGCAGAACGATGCTTGCGGTATCCCTTTCTTCAGAAGATGAGTATAAACGCGGTTTCGGACCTATGCTTCCTGGTATAAAATTAATTCCATACGGAGATGCGGAAGCGCTGCGCCGGGCGATTACGCCGAACACAGCCGCTTTCTTATTCGAACCGATTCAGGGAGAAGCGGGCATCGTCATTCCGCCGGAAGGATTTTTACAAGAAGCGGCCGCTATTTGTAAGGAAGAAAATGTGCTCCTGATCGCTGATGAAATTCAGACGGGACTCGGCCGGACAGGGAAAAGATTCGCGGTTGACTGGGAAAATATCGTACCGGATATGTTTATCTTGGGCAAAGCGCTCGGCGGCGGCGTCTTCCCGATTTCGTGCATCGCGGCGAACCGTGATATTCTCGGCGTGTTTAATCCGGGTTCCCACGGCTCGACATTCGGCGGAAACCCGCTCGCTTGCGCGGTATCGCTCGCATCTCTTGAAGTCCTAGAGGAAGAAGGGCTGGCAGAGCGTTCCCTTCAGCTTGGCCGGTATTTTAAAGAAGAGCTTGAGAAAATCGATAACCCGATCATAAAAGATGTGCGCGGCCGCGGCCTGTTTATCGGCGTGGAACTGACTGAAGCGGCCCGCCCGTACTGTGAAAAGCTGAAAGGCGAAGGGCTTTTATGCAAAGAAACACATGATACCGTGATCCGGTTTGCACCGCCGTTAATGATTTCCCAGGAAGACTTGGACTGGGCGGTCCAAAAGATCACAAACGTGCTTCAAAACGCGTAAAAACTTGATGTGGAAACGCTTTCCCTCAGCTTGTATGGAATTAACAAATAAAAAATTCAGCACACTCTATTTGCGCGGCGACAGTATTTTAGTATAATGTATCTTTATGTACGAAAATGAATTTCATATAACTTTCATATACAAATAGAGGCTCTTTGGACAGCAAATCGGTTTCAAAGCACCGGCTTGGTTCCAATACAAGTTGCTGAAGGGGTGCAGAATAGTGAATACAAATCAAAAAGAGAATCAGCTTCAGCGCACAATGAAATCGCGCCATTTGTTTATGATTTCATTGGGCGGAGTAATCGGCACCGGGTTTTTCCTGAGTACCGGATATACAATCAACCAGGCGGGACCGCTGGGCGCGGTTCTGTCTTATCTGGTCGGCGGTTTTATTATGTTTTTGACAATGCTCTGCTTAGGCGAGCTTGCGGTTGCCCTTCCCGTATCAGGGTCGTTTCAGACGTACGCCACCAAATTTATCAGCCCCGCTTTCGGTTTCGCATTCGGCTGGCTGTACTGGCTCGGCTGGGCGGTGACATGCGCCATTGAGTTTTTATCTGCGGGACAATTGATGCTCCGCTGGTTTCCGCATGTTCCCGTATGGGTGTGGTGCCTCGTGTTTGTCGGGCTGATGTTTCTTTTGAACGCCATTACCACAAAAGCGTTCGCTGAGTCGGAATTTTGGTTTTCCGGCATTAAAATTTTAGTCATTCTGCTGTTTATTATTTTGGGAGGCGCCGCCATGTTCGGCCTGATCGATCTGAAACACGGCGAGCAGGCACCTTTCTTCTCTCATTTTTATGAGGATGGATTGTTTCCGAACGGCATGAAGGCGATGCTTGTTACGATGATTACCGTAAACTTCGCGTTCCAGGGAACGGAGCTGATCGGGGTTGCCGCGGGAGAAAGTGAAGACCCCGAGAAAACGATTCCGCGCTCTATCCGGCAGACGGTATGGAGAACGCTTGTCTTCTTCGTTCTCTCTATCATCGTCATTGCCGGCATGATTCCGTGGAAGCAGGCGGGAGTGGTCGAAAGCCCGTTTGTCGTGGTGTTTGAACAAATCGGAATCCCGTATGCCGCTGATATCATGAACTTTGTTATCTTAATTGCGCTGCTGTCAGTGGCCAACTCAGGCCTGTTTGCATCGACGCGTATCCTATATGCCATGGCGAACGAAGGACAAGCTTTTAAAGCGCTCGGCAAAACAAATAAACGCGGCGTGCCGATGAACGCGCTGATTGTGACGCTGGCCGTCGCCTGCCTGTCGCTGCTGTCTAAAGTGGCAGCGCCGGAAACCGTTTATATGTTTCTTTTATCATTAGCCGGACTAAGCGCGCAGGTCGGCTGGATTACGATTTCTCTGTCGCAGCTGATGTTCAGACGGAAATACATCCGCGAAGGCGGCAAAGTGAAAGACCTTAAGTTTAAAACACCGCTGTACCCGGTGCTGCCTATTGTCGGGCTGACGTTAAATACGGTCGTTCTGATCAGTCTCGCATTTGATTCAGAACAGCGGCTCGCCCTTTATTGCGGCATCCCGTTCATGGCGGTGTGCGTTATCGTCTATCATCTGTATGTAAAAAAGCATAAACAGTCAGAAAAACAGATAGAGCTTTAAATCTTTTCGTGTCCAAGTCATCTTTGAGAAACCCGCACAGGACAACATACAACATGTTGAGGTGGAAAAACGGATGAACAAGAATATCTCAGTTATTGGAATGCCGATGGATTTAGGACAAGCACGACGCGGAGTGGACATGGGCCCAAGCGCCATCCGCTACGCGCATCTCATTGAACGGTTATCTGACATGGGGTATGCGGTGGAAGACTTAGGCGACATCCCCGTCAATCGTGAAAAACTCAAAAATGATGAAGAGCTGAAAAATCTGAACTCTGTGCTTTCGGGGAACGAGCAGCTCGCCCACAAGGTGGACAGCGTCATTGAGAATGAGCGGTTCCCACTCGTCTTGGGCGGCGATCACAGCATCGCGATCGGAACGCTGACGGGAACGGCCAAGCACTATAAACAGCTCGGCGTCATCTGGTACGATGCGCACGGCGATTTAAATACGCTGGAAACATCGCCGTCAGGCAATATTCACGGAATGCCGCTGGCCGTCAGCCTCGGCGTCGGGCACGACACATTGGTGAATCTGGGCGGCTATGCCCCGAAAATCAAGCCGGAAAACGTCGTCATCATCGGCGCGAGATCGCTTGACGAAGGCGAGCGTGAATACATTAAGGAAACAGGCATGAAGGTTTATACGATGCATGAGATTGACCGCCTCGGCATGACGAAGGTCATTGAAGAAACCATTGACTACCTGTCAGACTGTGACGGCGTTCACCTCAGCCTTGATCTCGACGGCCTCGATCCGAGCGACGCGCCCGGCGTAGGGACGCCTGTCGTCGGCGGCATCAGCTACCGTGAAAGCCATTTGGCAATGGAAATGCTGCATGATGCCGACATTATCACCTCAGCTGAATTTGTCGAAGTCAACCCGATCCTCGATCACAAAAACAAAACCGGCAAAACAGCGGTTGAGCTGGTGGAATCTTTGTTGGGAAAAAAACTATTATAAAATATGCGCCTCCGCACCTGCGGAGGTTTTTTTGTTGCCACGAGGAAACTAGCCGGCTGTCACCCTCTTTTTGACCCTGTAAATATGATATATTTATTACACAAAATGGGAAAGGGAGGTGTCCTGACAGATGGCTGAGGTGATGGCCCACGAAACTGTTGCGAAAAAAATCAGTGACTGGTATGAAGAAATCAAAAAGCACAACACCGAATCGGCTGAGGCATTAAGAGAACAACTGCTTACAGATCTGCAAAATATGACACAAAATCAAACGGTGCTCCTTTATTTTAATTTAATTGATTCCCGCTATAAGCTATTGATGGAAGAGTATGAGAAAACAGACGGCATTTTAAAAACGATCCAGCTGACCGCTGATAAAGAAAAAACAGACCAGATGATTCAATACTATTATTACTTTTTTTCCGGAATGCACGAGTTTTACCAAAAACGGTTCATGAACGCCATTAATTTTTACCGGATTGCTGAAAGCAGGCTCCGGCACATACCGAATGAGATTGAAAGAGCCGAGTTTAATTATCAAGTGGCGATTGCCTATTATGAAATCCGCCAAAACTACTTTGCGATGAACCATGCGGAAAAAGCATTAGAGATCTACAAAGCGAACGAAATGTACGCGGTCAGAGAAGCACAGTGTTTAATGGTGATCGGCTGTAACAGAATGGACCTGTTTCACTACCAGAAAGCTGAAGAGCTCCTGCAGACGGCAGTCCATCAAGCCGCCAAAGCGGGCGATCCGCACATTGAAGCGCTCGCCCACTTTAACGCAGGCATTTGCTATGAAAGACAGGAGAAATTGGAGGAGGCGCGAGTCGAATTTGAAATGGCTCTCGATCAAAAGGAGCATTTGCGATCAGCGTATTCGGTGCGGAGTCTGTACATGCTGGCCAGAGTATTATTGAAGCAGGAACAGACGGATGAGGGACGGTTTTGGCTGCATAAAGCGCTGAATGCCGCAGAAGACAAAAACGAGCCCGTATATACCCAAAAGCTGCGCATCTTACAGCATGTATTTATTGACCACAGTGAAGAAGCGCTTGAATCAGCTTTCGCCGAGTTAAGAAGGAAAGAGCTGTGGAGTGACGTTTCCGATTTATCGTATCAAGCCGCAACGCATTTTAAAAAACAGGAGAATTACAAACTGGCGGCGAAGTATTTTCAGGAATCAATTGATGCCAATGACCAAATTTTGAGATTGACGGAGGGGATTCGTAATGAAAACATGTAAATTCATTGTACTCTCAGCAGCTTTAGCAAGTCTCATTTCGATTGGATTATTTGCGCAAACTGGTTCAACGGCACAAGCCGAACAAATCATAAAACCGGCGGAAAACGGAGCCTTCGGATAATACTTCATGAACCGCTTTCAGTCTGTGTTTTGTAAGGAGTGATTCAATGGCTATCACGCTGCAGCCGATGACAGGACAAGAATTTCAGTCCTATCTCGCTCATTCAACAAAGCATTACGCTGAAGATAAGGTAAAAGCAGGAACGTGGCTGCCTGATGAAGCGCCGGAATTAGCGGAGCTGGCGTTTGAAGACCTGCTTCCTGACGGCCTGGAAACGGCCGATCACTATTTATGGACGCTGACATTAGACGGTAAGGAAAATGCCGGCTGGCTGTGGCTGCACGCCGATCCGGATCACCCGCAGCACGACGCATTTATTTATGATTTCGGCCTTCATCCGCCCTTCCGCGGCAAAGGCTATGCAAAAGAGGCACTCGCAAGGCTGGAGGACAAAGCCAAAGATCTGGGTGTCCGCAAGATTTCTCTCCATGTATTCGCTCATAACGAAACGGCGCGGAAGCTGTATGAGAAGACGGGATTCCTGGAGACCGATGTGATTATGAGCAAAAAGCTGTCATGAAAAGAGGCCCGCACGATGGGCCTCTTTTGTTATTCATTTCCCGGGCAATGGCGGTAAGTTTTTGGACGGGCTCCGTATTGGCAGCTAAATGAAATCGCGGCGTTTCATCGGCATCAAGCTGATCCGCCTTTACCGAGCTCACGGCAGGGGGACGCCTTTGATCAGCCATCCTCCTTCATGGCGCCGCCGGTCTCTTCAATCGGCACCCGCGGATCAACCTATGCAGATCGTTTCTGAGCGGGCCTGCATCGCGAGGTAAAGAATTTTTCTGTATGGCGCCGAGTGCTTTTCCGACAAGCTCTTCATTCGATCCAATCCACATTGATCACCCCGAGAGGAACGGCATGACTCCCTCTGGCTGCCGTAGTCCTTCCTGCATGCCCATGCACCCTAACCCCAATGAGAAAACCGCAACGACCCGATTGTTATGTATTTGATAAGACGATTATGCATATCTTTTACTATTGTTATAAAATTTTTAAAAATCTGTAAATTGGCTATTTTTTTATCACAATTCCGTCATATAATGCAAATGTGGAAAAATTATACTTTGAGAAAAGAGGCGAAGTAATATGTGTAAAAAGCTGTTCAAAGCCGTCCTCCCGTTTGCCCTGTCGTTCACCATGGTTCTGTCGTTCTCCGGTATGAATGTCAAAGCGAAAGAAACAGAAGCAGCCCGCTACGCAAAAGAAATCGCAGAGCTTCAGCAGGGCACAACCCCGCAAGACGTTCTCCGATCCGCCAAAGAGCTTGCTGAGCAGAAACACGTTTCAACAGAAGCGATTCTCAAGCAGTTTCATCAAGAAATCACAGCAGATAAGGTGCAAGGAAATGTAATCGCTTCCAAAGACGGACTCTCTGCAATGGGCGGATCATCAGGCACAAAAAAACTTCCGAAAAGCACAAAAGGCAATATTTATTACACGAACTCATACACGGCTTTTTACAACCACGGGCATGTCGGCATGTATTCATCCGCTGATAAAATTGTCGAATCCGTGCCGGGAGACGGCGTCCGCCAGATCGCTTATAACGGAAGAGAAGTCGAAGACAATTCAATCGTCCAGACCGTGAAAGTCACTGATGCCCAAAAACAAGCCGCCGCTGACTGGGCCGTATCAAGAGTGGGTGATGAATACTCCTTCAACTTCGTCAATAACAGAAATACGGGCCATGAAGGCGCCAAAAACTGCTCAAAACTGCTGTGGTCGGCATTCCTTTTAAAAGCCGGGATTGATATCGACTCTAACGGCGGCTTAGGCGTATATCCGCGCGACATCACAAGCTCGTCTTACACGACCACGATTCTGACCATTCACTAAGGGGAACAACGTGAAAAAAATTATCTGGATACCCTTAGTGTTCATCCTTGCTGCAGCGGTCTTATGCTTCTTCTATTTCCGCACGGAAGAGCCTGCGGAGGTTGATAGGGAAATATTAAATGATCCTGATTTTCTGAAAGATAAAGAAGCGCTGCTGTATTTCTCCACTGCGGCTGATCAAGACACATTCGGCGGCGGAAAAAGCTATGCCCTCTTCGCCGATAAAAAGGGGCGGCTCTCTTCTTATCAAATGAATGGGCTTGAGCTCGGATCGGCCAAAGTGCATGACGGCAGCGTGCTGCTGGAGGACAAAAAAGGAATCTACACCGTTCAAAATGGTCTTCACACGTATAAAAGAGCGTACCAGCATACGGGAGACAGCGCCGGGTATATCGAACGGACGAAAGGCTTTTACACGCTGTACAATTCGGGCTACGACAAGAGCGGCGGCAGCTACCGCTCAGAGCTGTACCGCCAGATTGACGGCAGGTGGAAGCAAGACGTCATCCCGCACTATATCCGCGCTTCAGGCTTTTTTAAAGATCATCTTTTCGCGCTCACGCCGACAGATGACGAAAAAGGCTATCACATACAAGACATTCAGGCCGATAAAGAAAAGCTCCATACAAAATCAATTGCGACATGGACGTATAAAGAAGGCACGTCAGTCGAATCCCAGCTCGCTGCGGACGACGGCGCCGTCTGCTTTGTCACCAGAGGGGAAAAAGCAGAACACATCTACCAAATGGTGAAAGTTATGAGAAAGAGCGGCACTATCAAAACATATGACATCGCCGCTTATAAAAATGACGAACAGACTATCTATGACTCCATGCCGTTCAGCTTCAAAAAAAGCTTTTTCATGGAGCGGCGCAGCTTCTATTTCGTTGACGGCTTCGGAAACGTGTACCGCATCAACCCTGAGACCGGAAAAAGCAAAAAGGCCTTCACCCTCCCCGTATCACGAATGAAAGCCGACTTCAAGGAGCTGACCCATCAAAACGGAAAGCTGTATCTGTTCACGTACAGCTACAAAAAGTCCGCCAAAATCGAATCCTTCGATCTGAAAACGGGCAAAAAACTGAACGACCGGACCATTCCCAGCCTGAAAGACATCATCACGCCGAAAAGCCACCTCAAACTGTACGATGTGCAGGTGATGGGCGGGTTTTGAAGAGTATGAACATGTGGGAAGAGCTTGCCGCTTTTGGTAAGCTTTTTATAATGAAACGTTACTGCAAGAAAGAAGGTGTTCATTTGAAATCATTCAGTCTCTTCTTATTGTTGTCCGTCATTTGTATAACCATTGTTTTTGTCATAATGAATATGTTGATTGGATACCCTGATGTGAGTAACGGGGCATTGATTATGATTGTATATATCGTTGTGACCCTCATGATAAGGCTATATAGCAAGAAAAAGAAATAGAGGAATTTGCACCGTAAAAGCAGAAGACAGTCAGATGAAGGAGGGAGCCGATGAAGAAAAAGCTTGCCGCGGTGACCGTAACCATTCTCCTGGTTTCCGTGATAACCAACTCTTTTCTAAACGGCGGAAAGCCGGACTGGATTGATGTATGCTGTACGCTGCTGGCGTGTCTATTAGGAATTCTGTTCGTCCTTCGCTTAGAAAAAAGAGAAAACACGTAAAGAGCCGGATGCTGCAAACGCCGGCTCTTTTTGCGCGTGATTTGCCGAATTGTGGATAAAACTCAGCCCGAAGCACTACTAACATGTGTATAAATAGGTTATATTGAGAAGAGAACAATTGCCGCGTGCAAAAGAAAACCGGAGGATGTAACAATGAAAACCGCTTATTATTCTTGTGAAGAACATATCGAAACCGTGCTGGACATGTACATAGATGATCATGAGCTTCCGCCCGAAATCAGAAAAATCGAACATACTAACAGTTTATCCACAGCCTGTGAATTATGTGGGGACACTGCAACATATCTAGTAGGGAACGAATGATCCTACACAAAATACAGAAAAGATATCCACAATTGTGGACAATATATATGAATAACTTGTTTCTAAAGTGGGGATGACCTGTGAATATCAATATTGTGACCATCGGAAAACTAAAAGAAAAATACCTCAAGCAAGGCATTGAAGAATACAAAAAACGACTCTCAGCCTACGCAAAAATCGACATCATTGAACTCCCGGACGAAAAAGCGCCGGAACACCTGAGCGACCAAGACATGAAAATCGTCAAAGACAAAGAAGGCGAACGCATCCTGGCCAAAATCAGCCCGGATAGCCACGTCATCGCCCTCGCCATCGAAGGAAAAATGAAAACATCCGAAGAACTGGCCGATACAATAGATAAGCTGGCGACTTATGGAAAAAGCAAAATCACCTTCGTCATCGGCGGCTCACTCGGCTTAAGCGACGCCGTCATGAAACGCGCAGACGACAAACTGTCATTCTCAAAAATGACATTTCCTCATCAGCTCATGCGTCTGATTTTAGTGGAGCAGATTTACCGGGCTTTTCGGATTAATCGTGGGGAGCCGTATCATAAGTAGTGCCAAGATGAACAAATAGATTACAACAGTCTAAAAAAATTATGGGAGTGAATAATTAGAGTGGAAACTAAATTCAATTTTACTAATCTTCTAGGAGTATATTTAGAAGGATTAAACTCAGAAGATAAAATGACCGCTTTTGAGATCAAAATTAATAACGGGAGATTTGTTTTTATGATGTTTCTTTCGGAAGAGGATTCAGCCAGAAGAGACGAACTTTACATACATTTGAGACGAATTAACAAAATTATCAAACTTAAAACATATGGAAATCATTTGAAGGGGAATTTTGTAGTTTGGATAAAAGAGAAAGATAAAGAGGATATCATTTCTGAACTCGATCTACAAAAGAATGGCACCATGTTTGATTTCAAATCATTTCTTGAGCAACTTAACGACAAAATCCCTAATTCAATAACTAAGGAAGAGAAAATAGCAACGATAAGGGCTAACAAAGGTGTAATTGGTGAATTAGGTATTGATGAGAATGATAAAATTATACTCATTGGAACAAGGCATTTATCGATTGGCACACCACAAGATAAAACATTGCGAAAACTCTATGTTTATACAGACAGTGAGGTAGAGGTAATTGAGGAGTTTATAGAACGTTTAAAGGAAACGAACAGTACGGTTGCATGGACAACTGAAGATAATAGGAAAAATGCTCCGGACATAAGAAATTTAATAAATGGCTTGTGGCTTTATCCCCATATATTAATTTCTTAGAAAAAAATTATTTTATCAGTTTAGGAGTGTAATAAATGAAAATAAGTGAATACTTTAATCTCAATAGAAAACAAAATGAGCTAGATTTTGTAGATATTGATTATGAAAATGATATGCCACTTTTTCTAGATCCATATTTTCTATCTATTAGAGAAGATAGATGGTCTCAACAGGCACATGCTACTCTCGAAAACTTCTTTCAATATACCTTATCGCAATTCAAAAATGGAGATATAGAGGAAGCTCGAAGGAATTTTAGATTTACGGAGCCATATGAAACATGCTTAGGGTTATCTAAGACAGGTGTAAAAGGAAAAAGTATAGGGGGCGATGATGCTTCAGAACTATTTCAGTACATTTTGGATAGTAACGCGCTTGACGATGGTTTAATTTCCAGTGTTAAAGATATTAAAATATTTGTTGATAATATTTCTCATGATAAAATATCTGATCTATGTACAAATGTAATCCGAAAACACCTAATTGAATATACTAAAAGCCAGTGTGAGCTATATGGTATAAAGTTAGAGAACGGGATTGCAACAAGGGAGTACTGGGATCCCGAAAATTTGGAATGGACGGCAAGCTATGAAGAAATGCTAGTAATAAATGATAAACCCATACTTCTAGTACCTAAGTCTATTGTGTGCAGAAAAAGGGGTTACTATTATGATTCAGAGCAGTATGCACGTCATTTTGTATTGAATTTCCTAGTAAGTGAAGAGTCACGATTAAATACAAGTTTAGTTAAAAGAAAGAAATTAAAAAGTGGAAAAATCAAAACTTTTGTAGTTAAAGAGGAAGTTGCCAAAAAGTATAATGCTTATAGTAAAGATTACTTGAGAAAGTTCACTAAGCAGCATCCTGCTTTCTTTGAGTCATTTAAGGCATCTGCAAAAAGAAAAGTATCATCATTGTCTAACGAAGATATACTTGAGAATTATAGGGATGAATTTTACTTAGATATTATCGATAGACTGATTACAGGTTTTTCTGAAATCAATCCAGGAACAGATGAGGCAAACAAATTTCATAATCAAATTATTGCTTGTATGAATTTTTTATTTTATCCAAGTCTAACAAATCCTGTAAAATAAAAAGAGATAAACCAAGGAAGAAAGAGAATAGACCTATCTTATAACAATGCTGCAGAAGAAGGATTCTTCTTTAATTTACAAACGGTTAAGGATATTCCTTCAGCATACATTTTTGTTGAATGTAAAAATTACACGAAGGATGTTGCTAACCCTGAACTGGATCAGTTAAACGGAAGATTTTCTCCAAATCGAGGAAAAGTAGGTTTTATGGTATTCCGTACTTGTAGTAACGAGGAAGTACTTTTTCAGAGATGTGCTGACTATTATAGAGATAACAAGAACTTAATACTACCAATGCAGGACAAAGATTTTATTTCTATTTTGTCTAAAATGAAAGAAGATATATTTGAAAGAACAAACAGACCTCAAGAGAGTTTTTTGAATGAACTGGCTCAAAAAGTCATTTTATCCTAAATATTCACCTGTCACAAAACACCCCAAATTAATTATATGAGTGTGTACTTCAAACATTATCTAAATTCTATGTAGCTTGTATACGATCAATGAGACATATGAATCTTATCAATCAAAAAAATATTAAATAAGAGGAGGGCAATATGAGTTCAATTTATGTAAAAAATTTAATTAAAACAGTCATTGAAAAATCGGTAAGTAAGTCATGGGATACTGCTGTATTAGAATGGGAAATTGATGATGTTATTGAAGATGAAGATAACGAATCTTCTTGTATATGTGGTAAAGAAAATATTAGATATTTATTTACAATTAAGAATATCAATAATCAAAACACACTTTTTCCTATTGGAAGTTCTTGTATTAAGAAGTTTGATCGTGAAGATTTAAATGAACTTACATTAGTTAACGAAAAATTGTTTAAATTATTCCATGCTGTTAAAGCAAATGAATTTATCACATTAAATTCTGAATACTTCTCAAGAAAAATATTAAAGTACATTTTTGATCAAGGTGTATTCACGCCTAATAAGTACAATAATTTTAATGGAGATAATGATTACAATTTTATGCTAAAAATGTTTAATATGAGAGGCGAGCCATCTGAAAAGCAGTTAAAGAAAATAAGAGCTATCATTATTACTTCTATAAAACCATACCTTATAGAATTACTTAATGATAAGGTTTTGAAAAAAAGCTTTTAGATTCAAAATTAATATGTTTATTTAAAGTGCGAATTATTATTTATAACATAACAACATTAGAAAAATAAAAAGAAATGTATTCAAAGTTCCTAATGAGAAAACTCTTGTTGTTAAATTTATTGACTATCTTGAGTCGCACTCAATTTATAGGAGGAAAAAGTTTGGAAAAATCCTGAGCTGAATTAGCGCGGACATTTAGATATAAATATTAGTATTATTTAAGGTTTTCTCATCAACTTCAAAATTATTTCTTTTGTTTAAAATTAGAAAGAGTAGTGTCCAATCATTTGTTAACCATTCCCAAGCACATAATTAAAAGATCGTCATGCACTTATTTTCTGATGCATGACGATCTAAATGGAAAGGAAATATAATTACGCTTTGACCGGATACTTCCGACCATTCTTCACAACCTTCTCCTCAATAATCTCCTTCACATCCATATTAAGATCTGAACAAAGCATCAGCGAATAGATAAGAACATCGGCAATTTCTTCACGAATGTTTTCCTCGTTTGCTTTGAGTGCTTCTTCGCTGCTTTTCCATTGGAAGTCTTCTAACAGCTCGGCTGCTTCAATTGAAATGGAGATGGCAAGATCCTTTGGGTTGTGGTATTGTCTCCACTTGCGTGCGTCTCTAAATTCATTAATCGTGTTAATTAAATCTTTGATTTCGCTCATTTTTTCCTGCTCCTTTTTAACTCTAGCAATCTATTTCTTAATTTTACATCCGTTGCGTAAATGTAAAGACCGTTGATGCCTCGTTTCATGAGGACGTTGATAGAGTTTAGAATAATCTCTTCCTTTATTTTCTTAATTTTCTCGGCAGACATGTCATCTCGTTTGGTGAATGCGCCTGTATCTTTATATTTTGCAGTGTCGATGAAAAGCTCATCCTTTTCACAATCATAGCTGACAGAAGGTCCTAGAATGACGCCAACATAATTTAGGTCAAAGCCTTGAACAGTATAGATGGAACCGACCTCTTTAATCGAATCTGCATGTTCTGCCCAAGTCCATTTGTCATTTGTAGAATTCCATGGCATGTTAATGCCTTCCTCATCGACCATATAAGTAGCACCATCTTTTTTATGGATATAATCAAAGGTCGAGACAATACGTGATAGACCCACTTCATTATTCTTTTTCTCAATTGCAGCTTTAAAGTCAGCATGGTTCTCAAAGATTTTGAGTTGGAAAGTATCATTATTTTCTTGTGGCAGAGGGAGCAATTGTTTTGAGACAAAATGGTTGATCCACTTTAGTGTATCTGGATTTGCATTCATTCTCATTTGCTCCGTGAGCTTTACTGTTTTCGCATGATATTGATTGGTGATCTCCTCAAGCAACCTTTCATTCCAATAGCTTTTAATTTTTAACACTTGTTTAGGATCGAAGATGACAATAGTGATTCTACTGCGTTTAATGATTTCCTCAAGCTGGTTTTGATAGTGGAAATTATTGTATTTATCCTCTTTTGTTAAAAGCAGATGAGCTTCATCTACTAATACAATATCAGCTGTTTCCCCTGTTTTTGACATTTGATTTATAAAGGAGGTCGGTTTCATTAAGTTTTTTTTCTTTAGATTTGGTAAGCTGTTTGCGATGCTTTTATACGTCTTCAGCATTTCACCATGGTTTACAAGTAAGTAATTGTTCTTGTTTTTTAAATGTGAACTTTCATCTTTAGATAAATCCTGAACCGTGTTAAACAGCGAGCTCAGTAAGACACTTTTCCCTGTTCCGGCATCTCCTTCTATAGAAATGACATGGTTACCTGATTTGTCAATATGCACCTTGCAAAAATCAAGAATTTCATTTTTGATCTCCACCTGCTGGGGAGAGAGCTCTTTATACGGAGATAGTTTGTAAATGTCTTTATTTCTGAGGTTTTCAAGAGTGTCGTTGACAATGTTCTCTTTCCGAAGCTGATCCCATATCTCCTCAAAAAGCTGTTCGTTATAAAAATTCTTTTGATAATAATGATGCATTTCTCTCGATCTAGTTTGACTAACATTTTGCAATTGATAGTGATTTTCAGCAATAAAGTAATTAATAAGATTTGTCTCAATATTGTAGGATGCGGACTGGTGAAATCTCTCATGACCAATGAAAATGGTTTGCGTTAAACTTTTTCGCTTCTTGTCTCTCAAATGATTTTTCAATCGTCGTGTGGCCTGTACAGTCTGCCCAATATATGCAGTCGGTTTCTTTTTTTCGTTATAAAGAATGTATACAACCGGTTTGTTATCTAATTGAGTTTCCTTTAAGGCGAGGATTTGTTCTGTATTAAAATCTTTTTTTAAAAACACAAGTTCACTCATATGACTACCCCTGTATTGTCTTTTTACTCCATCGTATCATAAATTGACAAGGTAATCTTAGATTAAAAGTAAGATGTAGTATTTATTCAATATATATTCAATTGTGTCGAAAAAAGAGAAGAGAGATGGTTCCAGTTAGATCAATATAAAGAGAATAATAACCGATTAACGTTGACAAAATAGGAGGCAATTATGAGAAAGATAGATGTAAATTCGGTATTAAAGGCATGGCATTTAGTTGAGGCTTTATCACCAAGCGGAGTTAATGGTATAGGAGATGAATTGGGCAGAAGCTATTTTTTAGATGGTCAACAACGAAAGAAAACAGAACAAGTTCTTTTTTCTGAAAGGCCTTGGGAGAGGCATCATTTGAAGGATTCTGATAATAAATTTATTCAATTTCGTTACTATTTAGGTTGCTTTGAGCAACATAAACTTGTTAGCTATCTACGTGATCTATTCCGAAATAATGAAGAAATGATTAATAAAGGCCAGAAAATGCTATTTAGCGTGTCTTTTTTAATTGACCAAACAGGCAATTATATAAAGGATTCTGTATTTGTACCTGTACTTATGTATGTGATGAAATTAATAACCGAACATCTTGAAGTGACATATGATGATTTAATGACTACATTTCGAGATCAGTTGAAGTTATTTGAGGAACAGGTTGATGTCATTTTTGTAAATGGAGTAACAGAGAAAGCCCTTATGAAAGTACTTGAAGTTTACGAACGGTATTTTTTACGAATAGATAACCTAGCACTTCACTATTTTGAGAAAGAAATATTGAAGGTTGGGCAAAATGGAGAGATAAATAATTTTCATAGTTTTTTCTTAGATGACTTGGGTGACATCATCTCGCAAGGAGAAAATGAGACACTACGGAAATTTATTGAAGGGGTTGATAATAGAACGAACATTGATGAAAATAGAGTTGTAATTGAAGATGTTTTGCAGCCTAAAAATGTACCTAACGGCAGGTGGCCGTCCCCTGTAGAACATAGATTATCCTTAATGCAGCAAGTAGCTGTAAATCAAATTGTAAATAACAATGAAAAGATAAGTTCTGTGAATGGTCCACCAGGAACAGGAAAAACGACACTGTTAAAAGATATTTTTGCAAATCTTATGGTTGAAAAAGCAGAAAAAATGGCGTGTTTTGAACATCCTGAAAAAGCTCTGAAAAAGGTGAAGAGACTAGATTTAGATGGCTATCCATATACTATTTATGAAATAAATGAATCTATTAATCAGTATTCTATGGTAGTGGCTTCAAGTAATAACGGTGCGGTTGAAAATATTTCAAACGACCTTCCAAAAAAAGATGAAATAATACGAAAAGTTACGGATAAAAGTAAATTCTCCTATTATGAAGAAGCATATGCATTAGAAGCAGAGGAATTATCATTGTATCCCTTTGCTGCAAAGGCTCTTCTCCGAGAAAATACAGATACTTGGGGTTTATTTTCGGCGTCTTTAGGAAAATCAGGGAATATCTCGCATTATTATAAAAAACTCTATTATAGAAATAATGACGAGTGTGAACTGTCATTTATTGAACAATTGGAACAGGAAAATAAAAAAATAAGTTTGACAGATTGGAAAGATGCTGTAGCAGATTTCCAACAAACATTGAAGTCAGTAAAAAAGAAAAAAGCAGAGTTGCAATCTTTATGCGAAAATTTCACAAAAATTAGGGATATAGATAATCAGCTATTGTTGTTAGAGGCAGAAAAAGAAAAGTCGGTGTTAAAGGCAGATCATTATAAACAGAAGAAGCAGCTATTAGAGCAAGAAATTTACGGGTTATCACTATCTAAACCAACCTTTTTGCAAAAAGTTTTTCGCAAAAATAGAGATAAAAGATTACAGCTAGAGAGTCAATTGAAAGAACTAACTATGAAAATAAAAAATGAAGAGAAAGAAATAAGTCTCTTGCAAAAGAGGTCAAATCAAATGAGGTTGGAGTTAAACAAATTTCGGGATTCTATCAACAATAAATACAATAAACAGGGATTAGTAATACCCGATGATCACTATTGGAGTGACACTCAAAGTACATACGAATATAGGCAATTAAATACTCCCTGGCTAACAGATGAATTGAATTTTGAAAGAGGACTTCTTTTTTTGAAGGGTATGAAGATTCACAAAATGTTTTTGATATTTAATTATAGCGCGATAAAATCAAGTCTGCGTTTGTTAAATTATCGAAGTAAGTTAGATTTAAATCAGACTGAGCATAGAATGTGTTTACAACATATGTGGGGAGTAATCCATTTAATCACACCAGTAATCAGTACAACCTTTGCCAGCGTTCGAACAATGTATAAAGGAATTGGACGTGATTTTATTCGTTACTTGTTTATTGATGAAGCGGGGCAGGCTACTCCGCAACAAGCAGCAGGTGCATTATGGAGGTCTCAAAAAGCTATCGTTGTTGGTGATCCAATCCAGATAGAACCGGTTGTCACCATTGATCGAACAATATTAGGAGATATAAAAAAATATTATGGTATTGAAGATAGGTTTATTGAAATAGGGAGTTCTGTACAGTCACTGGCGGATGTGGCGAATCCATTTGGAATGTATAACAGTAAAGGACAGTGGATAGGTACTCCTTTATGGGTTCACAGGAGATGCTTAGATCCGATGTTTACAATCTCCAATCAAATTGCTTATGATAATAAAATGGTTTTAGCTGTAAAGAAACAAGGGAGAAGCGGATGGTTTGACTGTAAGGGAGTAGCAACTAATAAACAGTTTGTAAAAGAACAGGCAGATTTAGTAGCGGAGGAAATTTATTCTGAATGGAAAAATGCATCAAATGCTCCTGATATATATGTTATTACTCCTTTTACAGCAGTGAAAGATGGCCTCAAAAAAACGATTAAAAAGCGGTTGGCAGAATTGGGAGTACCAAAGAAAATAGTGAATGATTGGATTCGTAGTTCAATAGGAACTATTCATACTTTTCAAGGAAAGGAAGCCGACACTGTTTATTTTGTAGTGGGGACGGATCAAAATAGTGATGGAGCGGCAAATTGGTCGTGCTCAAAGCCTAATTTAATTAATGTTGCAGTTACACGTGCAAAAAAAGAGTTTTATATTGTTGGGGATTATGATCGTTTATCAAAAAAACAAAATTATAAATCGATTGCCGAGAATGTAGACGGAATCATAAGGTCTGATCGCAATATGAATACTTTTCATGTTTGATAGCGAGCCTCTCAAACTTTATTTGAGAGGTTTTTGATGATTTATATTCGATTGTAAAACAGAGCCCGGAGAATCATCTCTGAACCCTAAATATCCCTCACTTCATATACCTGTACTCTCTCAGCCTCTAAAGTATCCACTTCCTTTAGCAGTTCTTTCGCCGACATTTGTTCTATACTTTTTTTGGCTCTGGCTCTTTGTCGACTAATCGTTTCACCGTTAAGAGACATCGGTTCCTGTGCTCAACACTTCGGCTTTTGATTTAAAGTGTTTATCAGTGACGAGCTGCATGCCGCAGGAGTTGTATAAGAGCGTGTAGCCGACGATGACGATCATTTTTCCGTTTGCCTTAATCGGATCTTACCTTCACTTTTTTTTAAATGGAATAGGATTCTCCTCTAGCCAAATCTTACGCCTCATGGTTCTTAAGCTAATGTTTCCCCAACCCCAAAAAGAATCCATCATTCAAGAATCCCCCTTTGAACAACAGCTTCTTCCGCTTTTTCCATACAACAGTATAAATCCCTTTGCGCAACGGAAACCTAGTTGAAAAGGTTTCTGAAAGGAGGGGGCGTATGATGAAGAAAAGTAAAAAAAACCAAAACAAAACATCCTTGGTTTGGAAGATGGCGATTGCCTCTGCGGTTTCTTGGGAAGCGGCAAAACTGGCGGGTTCTAAACACCCGTATTTAGCGCCTCTATCCGTTATCTTATGTTTGCAATCGACCATAGATCAGTCGGTTCGATTTTCTTTTCATCGGATTGCGGGAACGGTCATCGGAATCATGTTAACCTCTTATCTTGTCAGTTACTTACACATGAATGGCTGGATGCTGGGGCTGTTACTATTAGGCGGGACTTACATTGCAAAGTGGTTGCGAATAGATGAAACGGTTTTGCATCAGGTAGCCCTCACCATTTTATTGGTATTTACGTTTGAACGACACTCTAAAGATTATGCAATGGATCGGATCATCGATACGGTGATCGGCGTCGTCATCGCGATTCTGGTTCATATGTTTCTTTTTCCGCCGGACTATACAAAAAGGGCAGCGGACTCATTTCAAACATTGGCTCATCAGCTTTCTGACACACTTTCAGACGTTTCCAAATGGGTGCAATCAGAGTGGGGACAAGGAAAAGGGACGCTCATGGAAGATAGAGTGAATAACCTTCTGCAGGAGCTGCATACGGCAAAAGAGATGCTGCAAACAGCCTCTGAGAGCTTGAAATTCAACCCCATCAGAAAAAAACATAAAATCATTCTTGCAAGATATCAAACAGAGATGCAAAAGATGAATGCTGGATATGAGTATATATCCAATGTCGTGAAAACGTTAAAAGAATGGGAAAGGGAAGGAGCTTTATCTTCAAGTGACAAAAGGGAGCTGGGCAATGATTTACAAGTGTTAAGTGAATTTTTTGCGGGTTTTAAAGGAATACAGCTGGGTGAAACAGACAATTGGAAACAGAAGGAACAGAACATGTTATTGGAATCTCTCCGTTCCGGCATGCAGTCACACCCGCTGCCCGGTCATAAGGTCTATAAAGACTCTTTTTTTTTAGAAACGAAGAAACTGCTGAAGAGTTTGTAATGTTCTCTGGAAAAAAGAATATGGATATACAGATGATCAGGTAAAAGCGGGGGAAATCAAATGGATGATATACACCGGATTTTGGATGTCATCGCGGCTTCTGCGAAAGCTAAGGTACTGGCTACCATCATTAAAACAGAGGGGTCCGCTTATAAGAAGGAAGGGGCCTCCATGTTAATTTTAGGGGACAAAACAAGAGTCGGAATGTTATCCGCCGGTTGTCTGGAAGAAGATCTTGCTGAAAGGTCAGAGCAGATCTGGGCTGCGGGAGAGCCGTTGATTGTCCGCTTTGATATGAGCGCGGAGGACGATTTATCCTGGGGGCAGGGCGTTGGCTGTAATGGTGTTTTGACGGTGTTGCTTGAGCCTGTAAAAGGGGAATTGGAACGAAATCTGATAACAGTCAAGACATGCTTAGATGAAAAAAAGTCTGTGACCCGAGTGAAACGATTCACTGAAACATTAGAGCCGAAGGAAGATCTGTATATAGCTGAAGACGGCACAGTGTTTGGAAGCGGGGATATGGAACCAGGCTGTATTCAAAAACTGAGACAGACAGAAAAGGGAATCAAAAGGGATGAACATACATCTGATTTATTTTTTATCCATCAGATGGTTCCAAAACCTTGTCTATACGTCTTCGGAGCAGGAGAAGATGCAAGGCCGCTCGTTTCGTTGGCGGCTCGTGCGGGCTTTCATGTGACGGTGATTGACTGGCGTCCCGCTTTATGTCATCACGGCCATTTTCCTGAAGCCGGCCAATTGATAATAGGAGCACCGGAAGAGGTCATAGAAGGCCTGAGCATGACAAAAAGGGATTTTGTTGTCATTATGACGCACAGCTTTCAAAAAGATCAGATCATTTTACATACATTAAAAAACGAGAATGTGTTTTATAAAGGTGTATTAGGCCCCAGAAGGCGCACCGAGCGGCTATTAGGCGGAGCTGAGATTCCCGAGGATATTCATTCCCCCATTGGGCTTTCCATCGGAGCACAAGGGCCTGAGGAGATTGCTGTAAGCATTGTTGGCGAGATGATTAAAGAAATGCGAAAACAAAGGGCTCGCTTATGAAAACAGCAGGCATTTACCTGGCAGCCGGTACAAGCAGACGCATGGGGACGGATAAGCGCAGTTTATTTCTCAATGGAGTCTCCCTCGGAAGTATGGCGCTTAAACATGCCCTGTTATCTAAATTAGATCATATCTTCGTTATAACGAGAAAGGGAGATTCACTGCATTGGCTTTCGGATTTTTTCTTTTTAAATCCCATCTCAAATAAGTGGAGCCAGGCAGAATGTGAGCAAGCGGGTAAGGGCCAAGGCCATTCTATACAATGCGGTTTGAAAAAAGCGGCAGCGTACGAGGCTGACGCCGTTATCATTCTCCTTGCAGATCAGCCGTTTGTCACCGCAGATATCATCAATACGTTGATTGATTCTTATCAAAAGGAGCGCCGCTATTCATTTATCGCCGCTGAAAATCAGCATCTTCCTATGCCCCCCATTTTATTCTCAAATCAATGTTTTCCAGTCTTGCATCAGTTAAAGGGAGATCAGGGCGCCCGGCACGTGATCCGTGAAAGTATGATCAAGACGGGAAAAATGATCAGCTTTCAAGACCCTTTGCTTTTTTATGACGTAGACACGGTTGAAGATTATACTTTCCTGCTGAATAAATTCGGGGAGTGAATAAGTTGGAGTATATCGGGAAAAGTGTCATTCGGAAAGAGGCTCTTGAAAAAGTGACGGGTAAGGCGAAATATACTGATGATTTACATGCAACAGGCACATTACACGCAAAAATGCTGATCAGCCCATATGCTCATGCCGATATTGCGTCTATTGATTTTTCAGAAGCCTGGAAGATTCCCGGAGTGAAAGCGATATTGGGCGATGAACCTTTTCCGCTTGCAGGTGAAGAAATTAAAGACAGGCCGCCGATTGCTTATAAAAGGGTCAGGTACCACGGTGAGCCGGTTGCTGTAGTTGTGGCGGAAAATCCAATCATAGCCAAAAAGGCCGCGGATGCTATTAAAGTGTCCTATAAACCTCTTCCCGTCGTCAATTCCCCCCGTGAGGCTTTTCAAAAAGATGCTCCCCTCGTCCATGAACATGTTGACCGCTATGAGAAGAAGGCAGGTGTATTCCCGGTTCCGAAGACAAATATTGCGAACCTGGATAAAATCAGAAAAGGAAATATTGAAGACGGGTTTAAGGAAAGTGATGTGACAGCAGAATTCCAAATTTCCTTTAACCCTTCTGATCATGCGGCTATGGAGACAAGGTGCTCGATTGTTGAAATTCGGGCTGATGAGGAGATTATCATTACTACATCCTCCCAAGCTCCTTTTGCCATTAAAAAATTAATGGAGTGGTACTTTGGAATTGAACCCGGAAAGGTTATCGTCAAAACCCCTTTAGTAGGAGGGGCGTACGGGGGAAAAGCAGCCGTTCAGTTAGAGGTCATTGCCTATTTGGCATCAAAAGCAGTCGGAGGCCGGCCCGTCAAATTATTTAATACGAGAGAAGAGGATATGATCACATCTCCCGGTCATATAGGATTGGATGCCATTGTCAAATTAGGGGCCACAAAGGATGGAATTTTAAAGGCGGCAGACATTCAGCTTTTATTTGATGGCGGAGCATACTCTGATAAAGGAGTGGACATCAGCCGGGCTGCGGTGGTTGATTGTACGGGTCCGTACGCTATCGATCATATATCGTGTGATTCATATTGTATGTATACGAATCATCCATATCCAAGTGCATTCAGGGGCTACAGCCATGCTGAAGTGTTATTTGCCTTTGAGCGGACGATGGATGTATTGGCGGAAAAGCTGAACATGGACCCGTTAGAACTCCGCTATAAAAATGCCATTCGTCCCGGTGATACTACACCTACTCAAGTTCTTCTCAATTCAAGCACGGTCGGAAATGTGCCGAAATGCATTGAGAGATTGAAGGAATTAATGAATTGGTCCGAGGGACAGAGAATTGAAATCGACGGCCGGAAGATACGGGCGAAGGGGATCAGCTGTATTTGGAAAACCTCAACATTTGATACAAATGCAACGTCCGGGGTGATTTTAACCTTTAATCCCGATGGAAGCATTAATTTGATGTCAGGGGTAGTGGAAATTGGAACAGGGACAAAAACAGTGTTAGCCCAAATCTTGGCGGAACGAATGAAAATGGATATAAGCAAAATTCACGTAAAAATGCTTGTAGACACCCAAACAACGCCCGAGCATTGGAAAACCGTGGGGAGCAGAGGGACGTTAATGGCCGGAAGAGCCGTACTGAATGCAGCGGAAGAAGCCATTCGAAAGCTTAAGGAAGTGGCATCATGCGTGTTGCGGGTTCCTGTCGAGGAATTGGAAGTGGCAGACGGAAAAGTTTATTTTATAGATTATCATGCTGTACATGTTGACATAAAAGACATTGCTTACGGATATACGTTTCCAAATGGAAATACCATCGGCGGCCAAATCATTGCGAGCGGCCATTACACATTAACCCGGATGACGAATTTAGACAGGGAAACGGGAAGAGGAAAGCCGGGACCCGAATGGGCTGTAGGTGCTCAGGGAATTGAAGTTGAGTTGGATAAGCGGGATTATACGTATCGGATCACAAAAGCCTATTCTGTTGTAGATATAGGAACTGTACTGAATGAAAAAGCTGCAAGGGGTCAAGTGATGGGAGGGATGAGTATGGGAATCGCATTTGGAGGAAGAGAAACCTTTGTATTTGATCCGTATGGCAGAGTATTAAATCCTCAACTCAGAACATACAGACCCCTTCACTATGGAGAGCAGCCTGAATATATCATTGAATTTGTTGAAACCCCGCATGTGATTGCGCCTTATGGAGCGCGCGGCGGCGGGGAACACGGACTGTTGGGGATGCCTGCAGCATTAGGAAATTGCCTTTCCGCCGCTTTAGGAGTCCAATTGAATCAACTTCCTCTCATTCCCGAACAATTATGGAGGACGCAAATGGGGTGGAAAGATGATACCGTTTGATTTCGACTATTTTAAACCGAAGACCATTCAAGAAACAACCCGTCTGTTTCACTCGCTTGCGGCCGAAAAGAAAACACCATTGTATTTTTCCGGCGGCACGGAAATTATCACGTTAGGAAGGCTGAATATCGTCTATACGGATGCAGTGATAGATATGAACGCACTTCCGGGATTTCACGCCATCCGTTTTTATGAACATGATCTGGTGATCGGAGCGGGCGTGTCACTAACGAAACTGGAGGAAGAAAATCCATTTCCGCTATTAAGTAAAACAGTAAGTGAAATTGCGGATCGGACGTCTCGAAATAAAATCAGCCTGGGCGGAAACATTTGCGGGGGCATCTATTACCGTGAGGCCGTGCTGCCGCTGCTGATTTCTGATAGTTTGCTAGGGATTGCAGGGAGAGCGGGGATTCATTACCGTCCCATAAATAAAGTATTTAACAAGGAAATACAGTTGCGAAAAGGAGATTTTTTATTTCATATCGTTGTCGATCGAGCGTATGTTGACTTGCCGTTTGTCAGTATCAAAAGAAGACAGCAGTGGAATGTCGGCTATCCATTGGTGACAGTCTGTGCGCTGAAAAAAGATGATGAGATCAGAATGGCCTTCAGCGGCGTATGTCCATTTCCTTTTCGTTCTGCTGAAATGGAGGCTGTGCTTAACGATAAAAGCGGCACAGCAGAAGATAGAGTGCGCAGATCTTTACAGTATGTACCCAAACCTGTTCTTGATGATGCAGAAGGCTCAAGTGAATATCGGATATTTGTCTTGCAGCATACAATCTTAGATGCCTTACAAGAATTAGAAGGAGGTTCTCATGTCTGATCCTATTACGTTGAAAGTAAATGGCGAGGAAAGACAGATGACTGTCAGACCGGCCGATACTTTGTTATTTGCTCTCCGTCTTCGTCTCGGATTAACTGGTTCAAAGCCGGGCTGCTTAAATGGGGATTGCGGCGCCTGTACGGTATTAACGGACGGGATACCGATGAAATCTTGCTTAATGCTTGCGGCAGAAGGGGAAGGAAAGGACATTACGACAATTGAAGGACTGATCAATACGCCGATTCAAAAGGCTTTTATTGAAAAATTCGCGTTTCAATGCGGATATTGCACACCTGGTTTTCTCATGAATTGTCATGCTTTAGTGAATACTGAGCCGAATGCAAGTGATGAAACGATAAAAAACTGGCTGGAGTCCAATATTTGCAGATGTACGGGTTATAAGGAGATTGAAGAAGCGGTTAAATCGGTTTTACATACAGGGAAAGGGGATCATTAGCCGTTGTTGCGGGGAATCACAAAAAGAGCCCAGAGAATCATCCCTGAACTCCATATTCCTCAATTCATATACCGATACTCCCGCAGTTTCTCCAAAATCGCGACTTCTTTCATCAGTTCTTCACCGACATTCGTTTCTTTCACTTTCTTCCGCTCCAGCTCTTTGTCAACTAATCGTTTGACCGTTAAGACGTCGGTTCCGGTGCTCAGCACTTCGGCCTTGGAGTTAAAGTGTTTATGGGCGACGAGCTGCATGCCGTAGGAGTTGTATAAGAGCGTGTAGCCGGCGATGCCTGTTGTGGATTGGTAGGCTTTGGAGAAGCCGCCGTCGATAACGATCATTTTTCCGTTTGCCTTGATCGGATCTTCGCCTTCGATTTCTTTTACCGGTGTATGGCCGTTGATGATATGGCCATGATCCGGGTTGAGCCCGAATTCCTTCAGGATGTTTCGGCAGGCTGCCTCGTCTTCACGCAAATAGTAATACGGGTTTTTCTTTTCTTTATGCGTTTCCTTCTCTTTGATGAAATACCGCTCAAAGGTGGTCATGGCGCGTTTTCCGAAGAGGGAGGAATACTCGCCTGTCCATAAGTACCAGACCATGTCTGTCGCAAGGTCATCGGTTTCTTCCGGATGAGCAAACGCTTCCCGTAAGAACCGTTCAAATACATCGAGAAGCTCACGGCCCGCATAAGCTTTATCCTCTATCATCATCGTTTCCATATTGCCGTTTTCGTCAACAGGAATACAGCCGTGAATCAACAGGTTGCCGTTATATTTTAAATACAGGCTGCCTTTTTTCATCATAAAATTCATATGGCGGCCCAGCTTTTCGGAATTCTGGACAGAGAACAGCAGCTTGTCCATGACTTCTGCTTCTTCTTCTAATAGCTGATCGGGCTGTTTGGGATTCACCGTCGCAAAGCAGGTGTTTTCCAGTTGATACGTTTTTCCGTTCAGCGTGATTTCATTGCGGTCATAATCAATCTTTTCCAGTAACAGCCGTTCTTCCATATTAAAATTCGGCCGTCTCTTAATAATCGGGCTCTCAAGCTTGAATTGGATCATCGCGATCGCCTGATGGATTTTTGTGATTTGCTTAATCTCATCTTCCGGTCTGTTTTCGGTTGCTTTTGGGCGGAAAGCCGGGTTATCATCATAATATTTTTCGGCAAGGTTCAATAGCGGTCTCAGATTGATGCCGTAGACGTCTTCAATAATGTCCAGGTTGTCATAGCGGGCACAGATACGGATAATATTGGCCAGACATACTTTGGAACCGGCATAGGCGCCTATCCAGAGAACATCGTGATTCCCCCATTGAATATCCACTGAATGATAGTTGATCAGTTCTTCCATAATCCTGTCCGGCTGCGGTCCCCGGTCATAAATATCGCCGACAACATGCAGATGGTCGACTACCAATCGCTGCACGCTGTAAGCAAGCCCGGTGATCAGCTTATCAGCTTGGCCGAGCGCGATGATCTGTTCTATGATTTCGGAGTAATATTGTTCTTTGTTGGCGGATTGTTCTGTTTTGTACAGCAGCTCTTCGGAAATATAAGCAAATTGGGCAGGCAGCGCTTTGCGCAATTTAGAGCGGGTGTACTTGGAAGAACAATATGAAACGAGCTTAATCATCCGATGAATCGTTTCTTTATACCACTCGTTTAATGCCTCTTTCGTATCAAAGTCATGTTTGATCAGCTTCAGTTTGTCCTCCGGATAATAGACCAAAGCTGCCAGTTCATCAATTTCTCTATCGTAAATGACGCCGCTGAAAATATCGCGGATCTTCTCTTTGACTCTTCCTGAACCGTTCCGCAGCACGTGCTGGAATGCCTGATACTCTCCGTGCAGATCACTGACGAAATGCTCGGTTCCTTTCGGCAGGTTCAGTATCGCTTTCAGATTAATGATCTCTGTGACCACTTTTTCTTCACAATCGTATTTTTGTGCGAGCAGATCTAAATATTTGGTTTCCAATCTCGTCCATCCCCTTTTTATTTACGAGCCATTGCATGATAAGGTGAATTTAAAGTATGACATGATATTTAAATCATTAGACCTTATATGATAGTACCTCATAAGTCCTTTTTGAGACAAACAAAACAGAAAATGCGGCGCTTAAGGCATCAACATATACCTTCCGCAGACAGCTCATCACCCTATTGACAAATGATTAAACTTCCATTAAAATAAAAAGTTAGCTGATAGTTATTTCTATCGGAAACTTAATACGTAGCAGGCTATGATTGCTGTGGGTCGCACTACAGCAGGAGCGGCTTCTGGAGAGACCGCGGGTTTACCGCGGCGCCGAAGGGTTCACAATCTCAGGCAAAAGGACAGAAGAGTACCGAATATGTATTTGGCATGCTGTTGATTGTCAGCGGCGCAAATATAATTTGATATTCTTATGACCATGAGATTGGAGGGCATCCAATCTCTTTTTTTATTGGCTTTATTTTCTCGTCGTTCATCAAAAAGTAAGGAGGAGTCAGGTGTGGAACAGCGAGAGCTAAAGAGGGACTTGTCGAATCGGCACGTGCAGCTGATCGCCATTGGCGGCACGATCGGCACCGGATTGTTTTTAGGGTCCGGTAAGGCGATTCAGCTGGCGGGTCCTTCTATCATCTTTGCGTATTTTATTGTAGGTATTGCGCTTTTTTTCGTCATGAGGGCGCTGGGAGAACTGCTGTTATCTAAAGCGGGGTACCAATCATTAACGGATATTGCCGAGGCGTATTTAGGGCCGCGTGCGGCGTTTGTCACCGGCTGGACTTATTGGTTTTGCTGGATTATGACGGCTATGGCGGATGTGATCGCCGTCGGTGTATATGTGAAATATTGGTTTGACATTCCGCAGTGGGTTCCTGCACTAATCTGTTTGCTCATTTTATTAGGGCTTAATCTGTTAACGGTCAAGATTTTTGGAGAATTGGAGTTTTGGTTCGCCTTAATTAAGGTGATCACGATTCTCGCGTTAATTGTCATCGGTGTGGTTTTGCTGGTGATTGGGTTCAAAACGCATACCGGAACGGTTTCAGCGGCGAATCTGTGGGAGCACGGCGGCTTGTTTCCAAACGGGTTTTCAGGCTTTTTGCTGTCGTTCCAGATGGTGATCTTCGCCTATGTCGGTGTGGAATTAGTGGGTGTGTCGGCAGCGGAGACATCAAATCCGAAAAAAAACATTCCGTCCGCTATCAATAAAATTCCATTGCGTATTTTATTTTTCTACGTGGGGGCATTGATCATTCTTTTATGTATTAACCCTTGGACGCAGCTGAATGCGGCGGAAAGTCCTTTTGTGAAAACCTTCAGCTTAGTCGGCATTCCGGTGGCCGCGGGAATCATTAATTTTGTCGTATTAACGTCGGCCGCTTCTGCTTGTAACAGCGGGATGTTTTCTACAAGCCGGATTTTGTATAATTTAAGCAAAACGAAACAGGCGCCGGCAAGTTTCGCGAAGCTGAATAAAAACCATGTGCCGAGCAGCGCATTATGGGTATCGGTCATTGTGCTGTCAGCGGGCGCTCTTTTAAGCAAATTGATACCGGAAGAAGCGTTTGGCATCGTGACCACTATCAGCGCAATTTGTTTCATTTGGGTGTGGGGCGTGATTCTTGTCTGTCATATCAGATACAGGAAAACCCGTCCGGACTTACACGCAAGCTCGTCTTTCAAGGCGCCGTTCGCGCCGTTTATCAATTACGCCGTGCTGGCGCTGTTTGCCGCCATTCTGGTGATTATGCTGTTTGCGGATGCGACGCGCCCGGCTTTGCTGCTGACGCCGCTGTGGTTTATTGGACTGTTTCTTATCTATCGGGCGAGAGGGAGCAAGACATAAAGGTTATGAATGAAATGGTCATCAGAATTTCACGAAAAAGACAGCATACCGCTTGCAGTATGCTGTCTTTTTCTTTCGTTGACCAGGCGAATATAGGGCCTTAATAGCGAGCAAGCCTTATGTATAAATAGATTAGAGAGTCAACAACTAAAAAAGACTCGAATCATTTTGTTAAAAGAAAAAGTATGCCACCCAAAATAAAAATTAAAAAAAAGAAAATGGATGAGTCAGTAAAAGACTTTCTTTGCAATTCAAATAACCCCTTTCTAATTAAAGGAAAAAGTAATAGATATAAATGGGAATATATTTATTTTAACAAGGGTAATGTTAACATTACCCTTAAAATTCAAATGATATAGAAAGCAGGCGAAAAAGTGGGAGAAGCTGCAAAACGATGAGGAAAAGCATGTGTTGGCGGGGCAAACCCTAACTGATAACATAAAAAGCCGCCATTCGTATGGCGGCTTTTTACATTAATTCCGGATCAAATAATCAAATGCGCCTAAAGCGGCAGTTGCACCTGATCCCATTGAGATAATGATTTGGTTGTACGGGCCGTCTGTGCAGTCCCCTGCGGCGAATAGGCCGGGAACGTTTGTCGCGCCGCTCTTATCGACGATAATTTCGCCGATGCGGTTGCGTTCGACAGTTTCGTCTAACCATTCTGTATTAGGCACGAGACCGATTTGGACGAATACACCTTGAAGTTCAACGTGTTTTTCTTCGCCTGTTTCACGGTCAACGAACGTAATGCCGTTTACGTTTTGGTCGCCTGTGATTTCTTTCGTTTGTGCATTTTTGTGCACAGTGACGTTTGGCAGGCTGTAAAGACGTTTTTGCAGGACTTCGTCTGCTTTCAGTTCAGGCGCGAACTCCAGCACAGTCACGTGATTGACGATACCTGCAAGGTCAATCGCCGCTTCGATTCCGGAGTTTCCGCCGCCGATAACGGCTACGTCTTTGCCTTCAAACAATGGTCCGTCACAGTGCGGGCAGTATGCAACACCTTTGTTCTTGAACTCTTGCTCACCAGGTACGTTGACATTGCGCCAGCGGGCACCTGTTGACAGGATCACTGTTTTACTTTTCAGTACAGCGCCGTTTTCAAGTTCAAGTTCGAAGAGGTCTTTTTTCTCAAGGCGTTTCGCGCGCTGAAGGTTCATGACGTCAATATCATAATCTTTCACGTGCTCTTCAAGGCTTGCAGCGAGCTTCGGTCCTTCAGTCGCTTTGACGCTGATGAAGTTTTCGATGCTCATGGTGTCGAGTACCTGGCCGCCGAAGCGTTCAGCGACGACACCGGTGCGGATGCCTTTACGCGCCGTGTAGATCGCCGCGCTTGCGCCGGCAGGTCCGCCGCCGACAACAAGAACGTCAAACGGCTCTTTCTCGGCAAACTCAGACGCATCTGCGCCGCTGCCCATTTTTGCGAGAATCTCTTCGATGGTCATACGGCCGCTTCCGAAAGATTCACCGTTTAAGAAAACAGTCGGAACAGCCATAATGTTTTTGCTTTCTACTTCTTCTTTGAATGCCGCGCCGTCAATCATTGTATGAGTGATATTCGGGTTGAGCACGCTCATCATGTTTAATGCTTGGACGACATCAGGGCAGTTGTGGCACGTCAGGCTGATATAAGACTCAAAACGGTATTCTCCGCTGATGTTCTTAATCTGGTCAATGACCTTTTGATCAGCCTTAGGCGCTCTGCCGCTGACTTGAAGCAATGCCAGCACTAATGATGTAAATTCGTGGCCGAGAGGAACACCGGCGAATGTAACGCCTGTGTCTTCTCCGGTACGATTAACACTGAAGCTCGGTGTTCTGTTCAATTCAGTTTTTTCAACTGAAATTTTAGATGACATGGAAGCCAGTTCGTCAACGAGAGCCAGCATGTCCTTAGAAGTGTCATCATCACCGGCGCTTACTTTGAGAACAATGTCGTTCTCAATTAGCTGCATGTATTGATTTAATTGTGCTTTGATATTTGCATCAAGTACCAATTGAATGCACTCCTTAGATTTTACCTACCAAATCAAGGCTAGGTGTAAGTGTTTCGCCGCCTTCTTCCCATTTAGCCGGGCAGACTTCACCTGGGTTTTGACGAACGTATTGAGCTGCTTTTACTTTGTTTACAAGGTTGCTTGCGTCACGGCCGATACCGCCAGCATTGATTTCAACTGTTTGGATGACGCCATCAGGATCGATGATGAATGTTCCGCGGTCAGCAAGACCAGTTTCTTCGTCAAGAACGTCGAAGTTGCGGGAGATCGTTTGAGATGGGTCACCGATCATTGCGTAAGTGATTTTGCCGATTTTTTCAGAGCTGTCATGCCAGCCTTTGTGTACGAAGTGAGTATCTGTAGAAACAGAGTATACTTCAACACCTAATTCTTTCAGTGCAGCGTATTGTCCTTGAAGATCTTCAAGTTCAGTCGGGCAAACGAAAGAGAAATCTGCTGGGTAGAAGCAGAAAACGCTCCATTGACCTTTCAAATCTTCGTTTGTTACATCGATGAATTCACCGTTTTTGAAAGCTTTTGCTTCGAATGGCAGTACTTCTTTTCCGATTAAAGACATAATATCTTCCTCCTGAAATGTGATTTTAAAATATATTAAAAAGACAAAGCATTCACTTTATCTTTCAATAATAATTCTAATTATATATAGATTATTAAATAACATTTATTTTTTGTCAAGCTATATGAGGTATTATTTTCTGCTTTTTTTGCTTTAGACGTTAAAAATCGCTTGGTATAAGCGGTTTGGCGCTGTTTATCATGTTCAGCGCCGGGCGGAAGGGGGATTCTCAATTGGTGAAACGAAATAGTGGGATTCAACCCCTCTATATGGCAGTATAAACCAAAGGGGGTATGATCATGCAAATAAATAACATTACTTTGTACAGTTGTGCTTTAGAGGAGACGAAAGACTTCTACGTAGGGGTGTTGGGTTTTTCTTTAGCGGGTGAGTCCGATGATTCGTTTACAATCAAGGCGGGAGAAAGTGAATTGGAATTCAGGCGCGCCGATTCTCAATCTCATCCGGCGTATCATTTCGCGTTTAACATTCCGAATAATCGTTTTGATGAGGCGAAGGCGTGGATAAAGGATAAAGTCGTTTTTCAAACGGAAGATGGGGAGGATGAGGTGTATTTCTCTCATATACATGCGCGTTCCTTTTATTTCAAAGATCCGTCCAACAATCTGGCGGAATTCATCGCGAGAGACACATCGCCGGCAAGCGCGGAACGTTTTTCGATTGAGTCCGTCCTGAATATCGGCGAGGTGAATCTGACGGCTGCCGAGGTGGTATCGACCGGGAAGGAGCTGCAGCGTTTCGGTATACCGGTGAGAGACGGCGCGCCTCTTAAGGAGAACGGGTTTCATTTTATGGGTGATTACAATGATGGGGCGTTTTTGCTTTTAGGGCGGAACGGGCGCCGCTGGATTTTTTCTGATCAGCATGCGGAGTTTCATCCGCTGTCTGTCATTGTGAACGGGACGATCCGCATTGAGGCTGACGGAAAAGGCGGCATTGACATCAAGCCGGCGCAGCCGTCATAAAAAAGCCCGGGCTCAAAAGGCCCGGACTTAAGGACATTATTTATAAACAACCCGGGTGCTGCACATGATGTCGTGCAGCGCTTTTTTCTCTCCGAAGGCACCCATAATGAAACCGATATAAAGAATGACCTTAGATATGATATAAGCGAAAGCGCGTCCGAAGGCCTGGCCGATGGAAACGCGTCCGCCATCTTCATTGACGACCTTAAGGCCGAGCAATGCTTTTCCCAGTGTCCCCTGCATCTTTGAGGCTGTGAGCAGGCTGAAATATAAGATGCTGATCACAAAAGAGCTCACAAGAATCGGGATGACGCCGAACACCAGAAAAGAGATGTTAAACTGATTTTCGGTCATGAAGGGGTCAGCCGCCGCAACGCCTGCCGCAAATAAAAAACTGACTGCAAATTGAATGATAAAAATCGGAATTCCTATAATGATCTGATCAATGACATACGCCAGAAACCGAATCCAAAATCCTGCCGGTCTTTCCATGTATCTTTTTCTCTCCCTTGCTTTAATCTGCCATATTATACGTAATCATGCCGGATTTTGCAACGGAGCTTAAGCTTCTGCGAGCGGCCTCTTTCCCCATGCTAAGCGTCCCATGATCAGCCCGAAAGCCAGAAGGGCAAACATGATGCCGCACCACATCAGCTGATGGATTCCCAAATGTGAAATAAACCAGCCGCCCGCCGCCGTTCCGATGGTGATGCCGAGGTTGGAAAAGGAGACAAACAGGCTGTTGCCGAATTCGGGGGCCTCCTTTGCTTCAGCAGTAAGCCATGTCTGACTCACAATGAGACCGCCGGAATGAACGGCGCCCCATACGAAGACAAGGACGGCCATCGGTGCGAAAGACGTCCCAAACCCATATATGAGCAAGTAGGCGGCTGTATAAAGAAGCGGAAACAGGATGACGGTCTTTTTCATATTTTTGTATAACAAAGCGCCGAAGACGAAATTCCCGGCTATCATAATCACCCCGAAGCTCATCAGCATGAAGCTGACCCATGTGCCGTTCATATTGGACACCCGTCCGAGGTACTCCGCAAAATAGCTGTAGACAGAAAACATGGCCGCAAAGAGACAGGTAACGGCAGCGATATTAAGCCACAAGGCCGGTTTGCGAAGGATGCCGAGCTGGCTTCTGAAAGACATTTTTTCTGTGACCGGCATGGATGGCAAAAAGAGAAGAATGCCCATGAACGCGATGAGACTGACGATCGCGCCGAATAGGAAGGCTGATTCAAGGGAGAGACGCTCAGCCAGATAGGATGTGAAAGGGACGCCGAACGCAAAGCCGGCGGTGATGCCTGAAAAGACTTTCGTTACGGCTTTTCCGGATTGGCCGGCGGGAACAAGGCGGGCCGCGGCCGCAAGCGCTACAGAAAAGAACACGGGGTGGCATAAAGCCGGAATGATCCGAAACGCAAGCATGACACTGAAATGCGCCGTATACGCGTAGACTGCATTAGAAACGGCAAACATCAGCACCGCCAAAAGCAGAATGTATTTCCGGTTTATACCTGAGGCAAGCAAGGTCAAAAACGGTCCCGACACAGCGACGATGAATGCGAAAATACTGACAAGCCACCCCGCTTTTGAAGCGGCCATTTGAAATCTGTCCGCCACTTGCGGAAGAACGCCGATAATGCCCATCTCGGTCGTGATAATCCCGAAAACCCCTAGTGCCAAAAATAGAATGAAGATGGAACTGCTTTTTTTCATTGTTATGTATGCCTCCTTTTATAACTACATATACAGAAAAATAGATATGTTAGAACAAAAAAAGCCCTCCTTTCATGGTTATAGCTGGTGCTGAACATAGTCAGCGAAGGCTTTAATTTGTTTTTCATTCCTTCTGTAATAGGTCCACTTTCCGATTCGTTCAGATTCCAGCAGGCCGGCTTTTTGCATCGTCAGCAGGTAGCTGGAGATGACGGACTGCGCAAGCCCCGACTTTGCCTGAATATCACCGACGCAAATTCCGGTGCGGAAACTGAGGCCCTGCTCAAGATAAGGCCTTTCATCAAAATGGTCCTCCGGGTGTTTAAGCCATGTCATAATATCACTTCGTGTTTTGTTAGATAGCGCTTTATGAATCAATATCGGTTCCATAACGTTTATTATATCTATTTTTCTGGATTTGTAAATTCGTTTTTGGTAAAACATTCTCAAATTAAGTAAATATCGTGTTAAAATATAACATATTATCAGATTACCGGTAAAAAATCCGGGTATTTGTCAGGAGGATATTCACATGAATCAAAAGAAAAAAGGTACGGTCACGGTGACCTTGCTGTCCGCTCTGATGTTTTGTCTGTTGCCGGTCATCGTCTCGCTTTCTCCGCTTGCAGAAACGGGGCCGAACGCGAATCGTTTTAACTCCGCGGGCATGTGGGCCGCCGTCGGTCAGATCCTTGTTATATATGCGGTCCCGCTCATTATGTATGTTCTCGGTGTTCGTGGCATGAAAATCATCATGGCCGTTTTTTGCGGAATCGGGCTTATCATTTGCGCGGCTGTCTTGTTGGTGGCGTTATTGACCGCCATTTCCTTAGGGCAGGAGCTGTCTCTTTATTACGGTCTTCTCGTTTGGTCAGGCGCGGCTTTTATCGTCAATGTGGTGTGGTACATTGCCGCGTTTCGTTCCTCTCCGAAACATCAGCAGCAGTCTATGTGACATTTGTTCTATAAATCTACTTAAAATACAAATATTTCATAGGATGATTATGGTATGATTATAGCGGTATAGCAGTTTTTAATAGAAACGGGAGGAACTTACATTGAAAAAAAAGACAGCTTCACTTCGAATGAAAACATTGGCAGCCGGCGCTGCGGTTGCTGCGGCTTTATCTGTGGGAGCGGTTTCTGATCTGCCGGGGGCAAAATGGCTGCATCCGGCGGCTGCTCAAGCTGCGGAAACGGTATTTAAACAAAATCATGCGGCATCTGGTTTCTTGACGGGACGGTATGACGCGCAGGCCATGTCTCCGACGATGTTCAACTGGTCAAGGGAAAGCCGGTTCACAAGCACTGCCGACGGATCGTTAAAATGGGAAAAGAATGTCCCGGCCAACCCTCAAAACGGTGCGGGAGCCGCGGTTGACGGAGACGGCACCGTATTTATTCAATCAAAAGACGGGAAGCTGACGGCATATCATCCGGACGGTTCTGTGAAATGGGTGACGGAAAACCTCGGGACAACCTATACGCTGACTCCGGTGCTCGGAACAAACGGTGTCATTTATCTTCCTTCTCACGATAAAAAACTGTATTTCATCGACAAAGAAACCGGAAACATTTTAACTTCAGTTCCGCTGAGCGCAGCGCCGAGTTCCGATGCGGCTATCGGTTCTGACGGCACGCTGTATGTGTCGACGCTGGATAACTATATCTATGCGATTAAACCGACGTCGCCTTCGACATGGACGCAAAAGTGGAAATTTAAAACAAACGGCGTGGTCGGCTCCGCTCCCGTGTTAGCATCAAACGGCACGCTGTATACGGCAACGTACAATAATATCTTTTATGCGATCAATTCCGGAACGGGCCAAGTGAAATGGTCAAAAACGACGTCCAACGGGTTTAAAGGTTATCCGGTTATTGACAGAGACGGCACCGTTTACGCTGGAAACCAGGACGGCAGCTTATACGCCTATACATCAACGGGCGCTGTAAAATGGACGTTCCCGTTAAACGGTTTCTCCAGCTCTTCATTAGCGATTGACCATAACGGCAATGTGTATATTGGTTCGGGAAGCGGCGAGCTGTTTTCCATCAGCAAAACCGGTAATATGAACTGGTCTTTCTATACGGACGGGCCTGTGAGAACGGCGCCGCTGATTGATGCAGACGGCAATGTGTACTTCGGCTCTGACGATAAAAACGTCTATGCGGTTGACGCTGACGGTAATGAAAAATGGCGCTATCAAACAGACAGCAATGTCATTTCCTCCCCGGTTCTGGCTGAAGACGGCACGCTTTACGTCGGCACTTATACGAAACTGCTCGCATTCGGGGCAAAAAAATAATAAAAAAGAATCCGCGTCATCTGCGCGGATTCTTTTTTTATTTAGAGGCTTGAATAAAAACGCCTTTTTCATGAGAAAATTCTTTAAAGCCGTACACACCGTGATATGAACCGATTCCGCTCGTATTAACGCCGCCGAACGGAAGGTTAACGTCAGTGAAATGAACGACGACATCATTGATAGAAGCGTTGCCGGACGTCGTGTGCTGCAGGACATAATCGATCAGCTCCTGATTACGGCTGAATACATATAAGGCAAGCGGCTTGTCCCGGTCAGTGATGTAATCAACGGCTTCACTGATATCTTCGTAATTCATAATCGGCAGAATCGGTGCGAAAATCTCCTCCTGCATGATCTTCATATCAGGCGTGACGTTTGTCAGCACGGTCGGAGAAATCGTGCGGTCATACGCATCGAATACGCCGCCGAAGGCCGTTTTCGCCCCTTTTTCAATGGCATCATCATATAGAGCTTTGACACGGTTAAAGTTGCGCTCATTGACAATCTGCGTGAATTTATTGCGGTCAACCGTATGATCATCCTCCATAAAACCTGCATTGACAATGGTTTGCAGGAGATCTGTAAAGGTGTCCTGTACATCTTCCTTCATAAGGAGATAGTCAGGAGCGATACATGTTTGTCCCGCATTGACAAATTTGCCGACGGCGATTTTTTTCGCTGCGTCCATTAAATCATAGTCGCTGTCAATGATCGTCGGGCTTTTTCCGCCAAGCTCAAGCGTGACGGACGACAAGTGCTTCGCCGCTGCTGTCATGACGATTTTGCCGACATTCGTGCTGCCGGTGAAGAAAATGTGGTCAAACGGCTGATCGAGCAGTTCTGTCGCGACATCAACCTCACCTTCAAAAATGGCGACTTCTTTTTCATGAAATGCTTCACGAATGACTGTCGCGGCAATATGGCTCGTCTCCATCGTAAAATCAGACAGCTTCACAATCGCGCTGTTGCCGGCCGCAATGGCGGCGGCAAGCGGAGCCATCGTCAGCATAAACGGATAATTCCATGGGCCGAGAATTAAGGTGACGCCTTTTGGCTCGTACATTAATACGCCGTCAGCGTCCGGGCTGACGGATGAGCCGACGCGTTTCGGCGCCATCCAGGTGTCGAGATTGTTCATATTATCTTTAATCGCCTTGATCGTTCCCTGCGTTTCCGCTCTTTTCACCTCATGATAAGGCTTGCGGACGTCCCGTCTGATCGCCTCGATGATTTCTTCTTCATGAGCGGTGACGGCATCTAAAAAGCGCTGAAGCTTTTCTTTGCGCTGCTCGGCTGTTGAAGCACGCAGTGTTTTTTGATTTTTTTTCTGAAGCTCAAAGACGCGTTTGATGTCTGCTTTTATATGCTGATCCATCGGTCTTCCTCCTCTGGTTGCTTTTTTATTTCTTCAGGGCCTATTATAGTGTGATGTGATTTTGCGGCAAAGACAGCGTAAACGCATCTATACGTTACCGTACAAATTGCGGTGATCTGTCTAATGAAAGGAGTGTCTCTTATGCCGGATTCTGTGACAACTGACATCAAACAAGCGCTCTTGGTTATGCTTGGGGAGCGGGATATCCGCCGTGTGACCATGAAGGATATCGCCGAACGGGCGCACGTGAGCCGGGGGACACTGTACCTTTATTACGAGGATAAATATGCAATTTTAGAAGATATAACGGAAGAAATGAAGGACGGGCTGAGTGAAGCGCTGTATGATTCGCTGAAGCATAAAGATGTGCTTCATTTAAATGGCGGCTGGCAAAAAGTGCATCCGACCCTGTCTTTTGTTGACCGGCATCGGGCGTTTTTCCAAACGATGATGGATCGTCAAAAAATGCCGTATTTTCACTTTCATGCTTTTTTTAAAGATGTATTCCGGCATGATGTGCTTTTGTCACCGGTGAATGCAAATTTCTCACCGACCGAACAGGATATGTACATTCATTACCGCTCTTTATATACGTATGCCATTGTGTTGTACTGGCTGAATGAGGAGCCCGGGGCATCACCGGAAGCGATCAGCGGGCAGGTGTGGGATTTGATTTCTCAAAAACGGTTTTACTGGCTGTTCGGCCGCCGGGTGCCGGAACAAGAAGAAAAAAAGCCCGCCGACCGGCGGGTGACACGGACGAGGCAGGCCTTGCAAGAGGCTATGATCGGCTTAGCAGCAGAAAAAAAGGATTATGCGGCGATTACGATTTCCGATATTGCCCGTGAAAGCAACCTGCGCCGTGCCACTTTTTATGACCATTACGCCAACAAAGAAGCGTTGCTGAAAACGATCATCCATCAATCATGCCGGGAGCTGATCGGATTATTGACGGTAAAGGGAGATCCTGCTGACTGCTCCATGGAAGAAGCGGAAACTGCGCTCGTCCGGCTCTTTTCCGCACTGTCGGACGGCATGCCGCTCGTCCATTTTCTGAGAGAGGGTTCCGGAGTGCCTGACGTCATCCCGGAAATGTTCAGAGCGCTGCAATCGTTTTATCTTCATCAGCCTCTGCACATTCAGGCGGGCAAAAAGCTCTATGCATACTATGTCGCGTCCATGCTCGTCGGTCTGATTCAATATCGTCTTCATGAAGGACAAGACCACGCGCCGGACATGCTGGCCTGGGAATTTCTCCAGTTTTTGGATGTGAAGAAGTATCGGGTGATTTTGCTGTGAAGATGATGAAAAAGAACTCCCAAAACAGGCGGAGTTCTTTTTTTCTGTTTTCTTTGAGAAGTGCCGATATGAAGTGTCCGGCGTTATCCCTTATAAAAAAAGAAATTCTGCTGCCAAACATGACAAATGTCATATTCGGGGCATGATGGCTGCTACTACAAAAGCGTCTGGCGCCCCGTTATACTTGGGATCATAATGAAAAAGAAGGGACGTGACATCCATGATCAATCACGCCGCAACTCAAAAACAAGCGTCTTTAAAAAAGCAGGTTGCCGCATTTTCCGGTGCCGATACAAAGCATAGTGTCATTCAGCTTCTCAACACGTTTGTACCGTTCTTTGCCCTTTGGTTTCTTGCTTACTTCAGCCTCGATGTCTCCTATTTTCTGACCCTCGCCTTTACTGTAATAGCTGCGGGATTTTTGACAAGAATCTTTATTATTTTCCACGACTGCTGCCATCAATCCTTTTTCAAACAAAAGAAGCTGAACCGGCTGTTTGGGTTTATTTCAGGTGTGCTGACACTGTTTCCGTTCTCTCAATGGCAGCGCAGCCACTCCATTCATCATGCGACAAGCAGCAACTTAGATAAACGGGGAACAGGCGATATTTGGATGATGACCGTCAAGGAATACAACGAAGCGTCAGCCTGGACAAAAGTACGCTACAGACTTTATCGCAATCCGTTTATTATGTTTATTCTCGGCCCGATTTACGTATTTCTGATTAAAAACCGTTTCAATGTAAAAGGCGCCCGCCGCAAGGAACGCTGGAACACCTATTTCACGAACGCGGCGATTGTCTTATTGGCTGCTGCGACGTGCCTGCTTGTCGGCTGGGAAAACTTTTTGCTTGTTCAGGGTCCGATTTTCCTTATTTCGGGGTCAATCGGCGTTTGGCTCTTTTATGTCCAGCATACATTCGAGGATTCTTATTTTGAAGCCGATGAGCATTGGGACTATGTGCAGGCCGCGGTAGAAGGAAGCTCCTTTTACAAGCTTCCGAAGCTTTTGCAATGGCTGACGGGCAATATCGGCTACCATCATGTCCACCACTTAAGCCCGAAAGTGCCGAATTACAAGCTGGAAGCGGCTCATGAGGGGCACGAACCTTTAAAAAACGTACCGACCATTACACTTAAAACAAGTCTTGAATCCATGAAATTCCGTCTGTGGGATGAGGATGAAAAGCAATTTGTCACCTTTCGGGAGGCGCGGAAAACACCGCCGCCCCAGCAGGTGCCGAAAGAACCTTTAAAGAAAAATGCCTGATATGGCTCGCGGCTCTTTCTGTTATCAGAAAGGGCCTGCTCTTTATGTGTGAGGATGCAATAAAGGCGGCGTTTTGGTAAAGTGATGGTAGACACAAGCGGCAGAAGGTGGAATAAGGATGAAGAAATATTTTAAATTTCAAAAACTGAATGGGATTTCTCCTTATATATGGACGATTTTTTTCATCTTGCCTTTTTATTTTATTTTTAAAAGCTCTTCTACCTTTGTCATCGTGGCCGGCATCATTTTCACGCTTGTTTTCTTTGGCGCATACCGCTTTGCATTTGTTGCAAAAGGCTGGCCGGTTTACTTATGGGCGCTTCTTCTGATCGGCATTTCGACCGGATCAGTCATGCTGTTCAGCTATATTTATTTCGCTTTCTTTATCGCCTACTTCATCGGCCATATCCGGGACAAAGTTCCATTTTACATCTTATATTACATTCATATCATCAGTGCGGCGATTGCCGTCAACTTCAGCCTTGTTCTGAAAAAAGACTGGTTTTTGACGCAAATCCCGTTTATCGTCATTACTCTGATCAGTGCCATCCTGCTCCCGCTCAGCATTCGAAGCAGAAAGGCACGAGAGCGCCTCGAGGAGAAATTAGAATATGCAAATGAACGAATCGCGGATCTTGTGAAGCTGGAAGAAAGGCAGCGCATCGCCCGGGACCTTCACGATACACTTGGACAAAAGCTCTCCTTAATCGGACTGAAAAGCGACCTTGCCCGGAAGTTGATTTACAAGGACCCTGAACAGGCCCGCACTGAGCTGAAAAGTGTTCAACAGACGGCCCGCACCTCCTTAAATGAGGTCAGACAAATTGTCTCGTCGATGAAAGGCATCCGATTGAAGGATGAGCTCGGCAATGTTCGGCAAATTCTTGAAGCGGCAGGAATTGAATTTGTGTATGAAGAAAAAGAAGCGCCAAAACATATCTCTCTGCTGAACGAAAACATCGTCAGCATGTGCATTAAAGAAGCCGTCACCAATGTCGTGAAACACAGCGGCGCCAAAGTATGCCGCATCACCATTCAGCAGCTTTGGAAAGAGGTTGTCATTACGGTAGAAGATGACGGCAGCTTTCAATGCAGAGAAGACCGCTTTTTTTCACAGGGAAACGGCCTGCTTGGAATGAGAGAACGGCTTGAATTCGCGAATGGCAGTTTAGCCATCGATACAGCTGCCGGAACAAAGCTGACCATGAGAATCCCGAATGATTCAAAATCAAAAGAAAAGGATGGTAGCAGATGATCAACATCTTCATTGCCGAGGATCAGCAAATGCTGCTCGGCGCACTCGGTTCGCTGTTGAATTTAGAAGAGGATATGACGGTTGTCGGCCAAGGCACAAGCGGCCAGGATGCCATCGATTTCGTGGAAAAACACGCTCCTGACATCTGTCTGATGGATATTGAAATGCCCGGGGTATCAGGTCTTGAGGCGGCGGAAAAGCTCAAGGACAGTGATGTGAAAATCATCATTTTGACGACCTTTGCCCGCTCCGGCTATTTTCAGCGGGCGCTAAAAGCGGGCGTCAGCGGTTACATGCTCAAGGACAGCCCGAGTGAGGAGCTCGTCAGCGCCATCCGCAGTGTTATGAAAGGAAGACGCGTCTACGCCCCTGAATTAATGGAGGACATCTATGGTGAAGAAAACCCGCTGACTGAACGGGAAAAAGCGGTGCTCGAACTCGTCGCAGACGGAAAAAATACGAAAGAAATCGCAAACGCCCTCAGCATCAAAAGCGGTACAGTCCGCAATTACGTTTCGATGATTCTGGATAAATTAGAAGTGAAAAATCGAATTGAGGCCATTACCCGATCAAAGGAAAAGGGCTGGTTTAAGTAACCAGCCCTCCTTGTTCAGCCAGTGTTTTTGCACTGGCTTGTTTCTTTTTCGCCGTCACTTTGTCTCTTCCTTCCACTTCTTATCAATCAGCATTTTCCCCGGCCATGTGTATGCCATGATGCCGCCGTCTGCCGTGATGTCTTCTCCTGTGACGTAAGAGCTGTCGTCTGAAGCGAGGAAGAGCGCGACAGCTGCCATTTCTTCCGGTTTTCCGAGCCGGCCGAGCGGCGTGATCCACTTGTTGGCTTCACGGAACGCCTCGCCCATTTCGTCTTCTTTCGTGCCTGCCAATTTATCAATGAGCGGCGTTTCAATCGTGCCCGGCGATAAGGAATTGACGCGGATTCCGCTTCTGGCGTAATCAATCGCCATTGCTCTTGTCAGGTTCGTGATTCCGCCTTTTGCTGCGTTATAGCCGGAGCGGTCAAGGTCTGCGGCCCGGCCTGACATGGAGGAGGTGTTAATGATAGAGCCTCCCTTTTCGAGCATAAGCGGAATGAGATATTTGCTGCACAGAAATGTGCCGCGCAGATCGACGGCGATGATCCGGTCAAAAAGCTCGACCGGGTATTCATGGACTTTGCCGCCCTCTTGGTCAACACCGGCATTGTTAAAAAGAATATCGATTGTTCCGTACTTTTGCTGAATGCCGTCTGCAAAAGACTTTACGTTTTCTTCGTCTGATACATCAAGATGAAAGGCCTCTGCTTCTCCGCCGTTTTTTCTGATGGCGCTGACGGTTTCATTCAGTTCGCTTTCATTGATGTCACCGCAGATCACGCGGGCGCCTTCATCGGCGAAAACCCGTGCCGTCGCTTGTCCGATGCCTGTCGCGGCCCCTGTGATAATTGCGGTTTTGTCTGTTAATCTTCCCATATTGCGATTCCTCCTTTTTCTATATCTGTTCCCGCTGAATAGGGGGATAAACATATAGAACTCCATTTCTAAATACCTATTAAATATGTTAATATTATGTATATACATCATTGGGAGGCTTACATATTTTGAAGATACAGCATAAGAAGGAGATAGCGTTTTATTGTTATACCGTTGTCCCTATATGGTTTGCTATTTCCATCGTCATCGCTATTTTTTCTCATGACATCACATTTCCTCTCACCGTAAGAAATGTTCTGCATGAGTTTTTGCGAAACATGGGATCACTTCTCTTATTTAGTTTGTTTTTCTACCCGTCATACATATGGATGAAGAAGGAATTCGGCCGCTGGAAAGAAGAAGAAAAGAGAGGATGATCAGCATTCTCTCTTTTTTATTGATAAAATGGGTGAAATGAATCCATTAACATGTTAAATTTACAATATATGCATCTGCTGATTCAGTTGACAATTGTCACCGCATATGATAAATAGATGCTGAAAAGATTTTACATACCATCAAAGCATAATTAAAGGAGAGATCTGAAGTGCGGAAAAAAAAGTTTAAAGCAGAATCCAAGCGTTTGCTGGATATGATGATTAACTCCATTTATACGCAGAAGGAAATTTTTCTCAGAGAGTTAATTTCCAATGCGAGCGATGCGATTGACAAAATCTATTACAAGGCGCTAACCGATGATTCTTTAACGTTTGATCAAGACAATTACTACATAAAAGTGACGGCGGACAAAGATGCAAGAACGCTCACTGTCACAGATACCGGTATCGGAATGACAAAAGACGAGCTTGAACAGCATCTCGGAACGATTGCGAAAAGCGGTTCACTCGCTTTCAAGCAAGAAAATGACACGAAAGACGGCCATGACATTATCGGCCAGTTCGGCGTCGGGTTTTATGCGGCGTTTATGGTGGCTGATAAAGTCACGGTGAAAAGTAAAGCGCTCGGCAGTGACGAGGCGTATGTATGGGAGTCGGAAGGGGCTGCCGGCTACACGATCGAGCCGTGTGACAAGGAAACCGTCGGTACGGAAATCACCCTGAAAATAAAAGAAAACACAGAAGATGAAAGCTATGATGAGTTTTTAGAAAACTACCGCATCAAAGCGATCGTGAAAAAGTACTCAGATTTTATCCGCTACCCGATCAAAATGGAAGAGACGGTCAACAAGCCGAAAGAGGGCAGCGAGAACGAATTTGAAGAGGTTCAGGAAGAACAGACGGTCAACAGCATGGTGCCGATCTGGAGAAAAAACAAAAGCGAGCTGACGGATGAGGATTACGAGGCTTTTTACGCTGAAAAGCATTATGGCTTCGATAAACCGCTGACCCACGTGCACACCAGCGTCGATGGAGCGGTGCGCTACAATTCGATTTTGTTTATTCCGGAAAACATGCCGTTTGACTATTATACGAAGGAATTCGAAAAAGGATTGGAGCTGTATTCCAACGGCGTGCTGATCATGAACAAATGCGCCGACCTGCTTCCGGATCATTTCAGCTTTGTAAAAGGCATGGTGGATTCTGAAGATCTGTCGCTGAACATTTCCAGAGAAATGCTGCAGCATGACCGCCAGCTGAAGCTGATTGCGAAAAACATCAATAAAAAAATCAAAGCCGAGCTGAAGAGCCTGCTGAAGAACAAAAGGGAAAAATACGAATCTTTCTATGAATCTTTCGGCAGACAGCTGAAATTCGGCGTCTACAATGATTTTGGCGCGAATAAAGACGTATTAAAAGACCTGCTTCTTTTCTATTCTTCTAAGGAGAAAAAGCTCGTCACACTGGATGAATATGTGTCCAGAATGCCTGAGGATCAAAAATATATCTATTACGCGTCCGGCGATTCATATGAGCGGATTGAAAAGCTGCCGCAAACTGAAATGGTGGCGGACAAAGGCTACGAGATTCTATATTTCACGGAAGATATTGATGAGTTCGCGATCAAAATGCTGACAAGCTATGAGGAAAAAGAGTTCAAATCCGTATCAAGCGCCGACTTAGGCATCGACAGTGACGAAGATGAAAAGCAGACTGAAGCCGAAGAAAACGAATATAAAGACCTGTTTGAAAGCATGAAAGACATTCTTGCGGATAAAGTCAAGAATGTCAGAGCATCAAAACGCTTGAAATCTCATCCGGTCTGCTTTGCGACAGACGGCGAAGTGACGATCGAAATGGAGAAAGTGTTAAACGCCATGCCTGACAGCCAGCAGGTCAAAGCGGAAAAAGTGCTGGAAATCAACCCGAATCACGAAGTGTTTGAGACGTTAAAGAACGCGCACGGACAAGATCGGGAAAAGCTTGCTTTATACACAAATCTTCTCTACAATCAGGCGCTTCTGATTGAAGGGCTGCCGATCCATGATCCGGTCGAATTTACGAATGATATTTGCAAAGTTATGGTATGACGCCAAAAAAGGAATCGCCCAGCGGGGGCGATTCCTTTTTTCATTACAGCGTGCGCTGTTTAAGAATTTGATTTTGTTTGCTGCGCTTCTTTAAGGAGAACCGTTTTTTCAAGTGTGTTTCGATTTCTTCTAAACTTCTGCCCTTCGTTTCAGGAACGATGTAAGCGGCGAAGAAGAAGGATGTGAGGCAGATGACTGAGAAAATTCCGAATACCCAGCCGATGCCCATGGCGCTCAGCATAAGCGGGAATACCAGTGAAACGACCAGGTTTGTTGCCGACAGAATCAATGTCGTAAATCCGGTTGCGGCCCCGCGTGCGTTTGACGGGAACAGCTCCGGCATCAGGACCCATACGACGGGACCCCATGTCGCCTGGTAAAAGACGATATAGATTCCGAGAAACAGCACGGTCAGCCAAGCCGTTGAAGCTGACAGGCCGGCCAGAAGGAGAATGGCTGATAATGACGCCAGGCTCAAGGTGATGCCGATGCTTCCCCACATCAGCAGTTTTTTCCGGCCGATCCGGTCAATTAGGATCATGGCGGTGATACACATGATGACGTTTAAGACACCGATTCCCATTGTGCCGAGAACGGACGCCGAGGTGCCGAGTCCGGCCTTTGTAAAGATGGTCGGCGCATAGTAAATCACCGTGTTGATACCGACCGCCTGCTGGAAGATGGCAAGGCCGATCCCGATCAGCAGCATAGGGCGGATCCATTTTGCTTTCAGCAAGCCGAGCGTAGATTCTTTTTTCTCAGCTTCACCTTGTTTCATTTCCGCCAATTCAACGGCGATATCCTCTTTGTCGTGCGTCATTTCCATGACTTGTCTGGCTTCCTGTTCACGGCCGCGTTTGACGAGCCATCTCGGTGATTCCGGCATAAACGCGATTCCGATTAATAACAGCGCCGCCGGTACTGCGGCGAGACCGACCATCCAGCGCCAAGCTTCAAATGGGGTGAATATGTAATTCACAATATATGCAAGTAAAATTCCGGTTACAATCATTAAGTTATTCAATGTGCCAAGCGTTCCGCGTATTTTTGTCGGAGCCATCTCAGAAAGATAAACGGGAACAAGCGCCGTTGAACCGCCGACGGCTAATCCGAGAATGACACGTGAGATGATCAGCATGGTGACGGTTTGCGAAGCTGCGCAGGCAAGCGCGCCAAGAATAAAAATGAGTGAAAGGACGAAAACGACTTTTCTCCGGCCCCATCGGTCAGAGCATGTCCCGCTTAAGGCGGACCCGAAAATCGCACCGAGCAGCAGCATGCTGACGACCAATCCCTCAGTCAGCGTGTTTAAAGGAATATCATTGTTGATAAAAAGCAAAGCCCCTGAAATCACACCGGTGTCATAACCGTAAAGCAGCCCGCCTAATGCTCCGAAAAAGTAAATCAGGTATTTTTTGGTGTTTTTCTTCACAGATGATCCTCCTCATCTTTTTGGAACGCATAATAGTTTATTTAGATAACTATTTCATTCCCCTGTGAAAAAAATATAAACCTTCAAAAAAAAACACGCCCTTTTAAAGGCGTGTTTCTTTTTTCTTAGGAAAACAGCTTGTCGATAAACGCGATTTCTTCTGCAGAAAGCGTAATGGAGGCTGCTTTCATATTGTCTTTTAATTGATCCGCGCGTTTGGCGCCCGGAATCAGGATGTCGATTTCAGGTCTCGCCAAATACCAGGCAAGCACGATATGCGCCGTGTCGGCATTGTGCTTCTCGGCAATCGGTTTGAGCTGGTTGACTTTTTTGATGTTTTCTTTAAACTGCTCCCCTTGGAAATGCGCCTGATCATTGCGCAGATCGCCTTCAGGGAAGGTGGTGTTCTCGTCGTATTTGCCGGCTAACAGTCCGGATACGAGCGGGAAGTACGGGATGAATGAGATGCTGTGTTCTGTCGTATAAGGGAAGAAAGTCTTTTCCGCCTCACGGTTCAGCAGGTTGTATTCCCCTTGAATCACATCGACTAAGCCATTCTTGTTGGCTTCTTTCAGCTGCTCCAGAGAGAAATTGGAGACGCCGATGGAACGGATTTTTCCTTCTTTTTTCATCTCATTCAATGCTTGGACGGCTTCGTCCTTCGGTGTGTGCTCATCCGGGAAATGGATGTAGAATAAATCAATGTAATCAGTCTGCAGACGTTTCAGGCTGTCTTCAACTGATTGTTTCAAAAAGGCCGGTGAGTTGTCGAAAACAAAGTCATCGCCTTCTTTTCTGTGCGCGGCTTTTGTGGCGATGAAGACATCCTCGCGGTTAAACTCTTTCAGCACCTCGCCGATTAATTCTTCAGAACGGCCCACCCCGTAAATATAGGCGGTATCTAACATGGTAACGCCGCTTTTAATCGCTTCCCGGATCAATTCTTTTCCCGTCTCTTCATTCAGATTCGGATAGAGATTGTGTCCGCCGACCGCATTTGTTCCCAAACCGATCGGAAATACTTGTAGGTCAGTTTTGCCGATTGTTACTTTGCTCATGTTTTCGCCCCCTGAAAAAGTAGATTAGGATATCACAGCGCCTGCCGGAAAAATACGGCAGCGCATTCTCTATTAATTGTAACGCTATGCCAAGTGAATGTCGATTTGGTGCTCTTGACAATACTTTGTATATTCCTCATCAAGCTGCTGAGAAGTGACGATGCTGTGAAGCCGGTCGAAAGGCGCGTATGTCAGAAGCGTGGATTTGCCGAATTTGGAATGGTCCGCGAGCAGATACACTTCGTTCGCCTTTTCGGAAATTTTCTTTTTCACCTCGTATTCCAGCAAGTCGGAATTCGTCAGGCCGTGGGTGATCGTTGTCCCGGTAGCGGACATGAACGCCTTGTTAATATTGTATTTATTGAGGGTGCTCGGATCATCAATGCCGACAAATGACCTTGTCTTCCGCTTGTAGTTGCTGCCGATGATGATCAGGTCGACATTTTTCATGGATGAAGCGGCGTTAATAATATCAAGACTGTTCGTCAGCACCGTCACATTCTTATCCGGATCAAGCGTCTCCAGCAACGATTTGGTCGTCGTGCCGGAATCAATAAACACAAGATCGTGATCCTCGATAAACCGTGACGCATAACGGGCGATTTTGATTTTTTCATCCTGATGTTGAATGGTGCGGTTCTCAAAAGGGACGAGCATGGATTTTTCTGCTGACGTCACGCCGCCGTACACCTTTTTGATCACCCCTTTTTCCGCAAGCTTATTAATATCACGTCTGACCGTGTTTTTAGAGACGTTGAAAACCTCGCACAGCTCATCCAGCGAAGTGGCTCCGTGTTTGAGAATGTATTCTTCCATCTCCTGAATCCGCATCAGTTTCATAAAAAAACTCCTTCTAGAATTCTTAAAGTAATTAAAATATATAATAAACACCAAAAGTTAATCAATAGTTACTTAACAAATGATAAAAAAGATGGATCTCCCGTACGATTCGACACCGTTCTTCAAGTTCCTGTTTTCCTGCTCTAAAAAGGTATGATGAAAATAATGAAAAAATTTTGATTTTTTAGATTGACTTGGAGTGGCGTGGGGATTAAAATGTAACCAAGAAATGACCAAAATGTAACCCGTAAAATTAAAAATGATAGATGTAACCGTTTGATTGGGTCGGTACATGACCAACTTTTACATGGAAAGAATGGGAGACACCATCATTTTAGCATTTGTAAGCGTTTAATTCATGTCTTTTGTATGTAAAAGATGAATATATCCATCCGTTATTACCCAGCTGAACAGGATGTTTACTATTTAAGGAGGCAATGAGCATGGCAGAGATCAGAAAACTGAAAAACTACATCAATGGTGAATGGGTTGAAAGTAAGACAGATCAATATGAAGACGTTGTCAATCCGGCTACAAAAGAAGTGATGTGCCAAGTTCCGATTTCTACGCAGGAGGATGTGGAGTATGCCGTCCGCTCAGCGTCAGAAGCGTTTAAAACATGGTCAAAGACGGCAGTGCCGCGCCGTGCGAGAATTCTATTTAACTATCAGCAGCTTCTCCAGCAAAACAAAGAAGAGCTTGCCCGTCTGATTACTTTGGAAAACGGTAAAAACACGACAGAAGCACTCGGTGAAGTGGGACGCGGAATTGAAAATGTCGAATTCGCAGCAGGCGCGCCGTCACTCATGATGGGCGATTCACTTGCCTCTATCGCCACAGATGTAGAAGCGGCGAACTACCGCTATCCGATCGGGGTGGTCGGCGGCATCGCACCGTTCAATTTCCCGATGATGGTCCCGTGCTGGATGTTCCCGATGGCCATTTCGTTAGGAAACACGTTCATTCTGAAGCCGTCTGAGCGCACGCCGCTGTTAACGGAAAAACTGGCAGAGCTGTTTGAACAGGCCGGTCTGCCGAAGGGCGTCTTCAATATCGTGCACGGCGCGCATGACGTCGTAAACGGCATTCTTGAGCATCCGGAGATTAAAGCCATCTCATTCGTCGGTTCAAAACCTGTCGGCGAGTATGTTTTCAAAAAAGGCAGCGAACATTTGAAACGCGTGCAGGCGTTAACGGGGGCGAAAAACCACACGATCGTGCTGAATGACGCCCACCTTGAAGATACAGTCACAAACATTATCGGCGCGGCATTCGGTTCGGCAGGAGAGCGCTGTATGGCTTGCGCGGTTGTGACGGTTGAAGAGGGAATCGCCGATGAGTTTATGGCGAAATTACAGGAAAAGGCCGCGGACATCAAGCTCGGAAACGGACTGGATGACGGCGTGTTCTTAGGCCCGGTCATCCGCGAGGACAACAAGAAGCGTACGCACAGCTATATTGAAAAAGGTATCGAAGAGGGAGCGAGACTGCTTTGTGACGGCCGTGAACATGTAACGGAAGACGGCTATTTCGTCGGACCGACGATTTTTGACAACGTGACGACAGATATGACGATCTGGAAAGATGAAATCTTTGCGCCCGTTCTGTCGGTCATGCGTGTGAAAAACTTAAAAGAAGCGGTTGATATCGCCAACCAGTCTGAATTTGCGAACGGTGCCTGCCTGTTCACGTCAAATGCGAATGCAATCCGCTACTTCCGTGAGAATATTGACGCGGGAATGCTCGGGATCAACCTTGGCGTCCCGGCGCCGATGGCATTCTTCCCATTCTCGGGCTGGAAGTCTTCTTTCTTCGGCACACTGCACGCAAACGGAAAAGACAGCGTTGACTTTTATACACGTAAAAAAGTCGTGACGGCACGATACCCGTCTCCTGACTTCAATTGATCTGACAGCCGGCCCGGACGGCTTTGTGATTCCGTCCGGGTTTTCTTTTACCACAATTAAGGAGGAATACACATGAGTCATTTGCTGCGCAAACCGCAGGCCGATGAGATTTCTCAAGGCGTGAACATTATACATGACATCACTTCAGCCAATTCAGGCCTCAAATACGTCGGATTTAAAGTCGTTGATCTCGCTCCCGGCTCAACATATACAGAAGATTTGAAAAAGACGGAGTGCTGCATCGTGGCGCTCACGGGAAAAATCACCGTCACGGATCATGATCAGACATTTGAAAGCATCGGCACCCGTGAAAGCATATTCGAAAGAAAGCCGACGGACAGTGTTTATGTGTCCAATGACCGCTCCTTTGACATCACAGCCGTCAGCGGGGCGAGGGTCGCGCTGTGCTACTCTCCGTCCGAACACCAGCTTCCGACAAAGCTGATTAAAGCGGAAGACAACAGTGTGGAACATCGCGGCAAGCTGGCAAACAAACGAACCGTTCATAACATTCTCCCCGATTCAGATCCATCGGCAAACAGCCTTCTCGTTGTTGAAGTTTACACGGACAGCGGCAACTGGTCGAGCTATCCGCCGCATAAACATGACCAAGACAATCTGCCGGCTGAATCCTTTTTAGAAGAAACCTATTACCATGAAACGGACCCGCCCCAGGGGTTTGTCTTCCAGCGTGTGTACACGGACGACCGCTCGATTGACGAGACGATGACCGCAGAAAATGAAAACGTTGTCATCGTGCCGGCGGGCTATCACCCGGTTGGTGTTCCGGACGGGTATACCTCTTACTACCTGAATGTAATGGCGGGACCGAGACGAAAATGGAAGTTTCATAATGATCCGGCCCATGAATGGATTCTGGAACGCTGACAAGTGAGGAGTGGCAGATAACGATGAAGTATACGTTTAATGAAGAAAAAGAGTTTGATATTGTCGCGATCGGACGCGCGTGTATTGATTTGAACGCGGCGGAATATAATCGGCCGATGGAAGAAACGATGACGTTTTCTAAATATGTCGGCGGTTCCCCGGCAAATATTGCAATCGGCAGCGCCAAGCTCGGATTAAAAGCCGGTTTTATCGGCAAAATCCCGGACGACCAGCATGGCAGATTCATCGTTTCCTATATGCAGGGAAAGGGCGTTGATACGTCACAAATGGCCGTTGACAAAGAAGGGCGCAAAGCCGGACTCGCTTTTACGGAAATTCTCAGTCCCGAAGAGTGCAGCATTCTGATGTACAGAGATAACGTGGCGGATCTGTATCTTGAGCCGTCGGAAGTCAATGAAGGCTACATCGCAAACGCGAAAATGCTGCTCGTATCAGGCACGGCGCTTGCAAAAAGCCCGTCGCGCGAAGCTGTCCTAAAAGCGGTGCATATCGCAAAAAAACATGACGTAAAAGTCGTTTTTGAGCTCGACTACCGTCCGTATACATGGCTATCGGCAGAAGAAACCGCCGTGTATTACACGCTGGCGGCGGAACAATCCGATATCGTCATCGGAACGCGTGACGAATTTGACGTGATGGAAAACCGCAGCGGCGGAGAGAACGATGAAACCGTCCGCCGTTTGTTTGCGCATTCCGCCGATCTTGTTGTCATTAAGCACGGCGTTGACGGATCATACGCATACAGCAGATCGGGAGAAGTTTTCCGGGCGCGCGCCTATAAAACAAAGGTGCTCAAGACGTTTGGAGCGGGGGATTCCTATGCGTCTGCCTTCATCTACGGACTTGTCAGCGGCCGGGATATTGAAACGGCCTTAAAATACGGGAGCGCTTCCGCTTCCATCGTCGTCAGCAAACACAGCTCGTCAGAAGCCATGCCTGCTGCCGGTGAAATCCTCGAGCTGATTGAAGCGCAGCACAGCCTGAATGGTAAATAGAACGTATAAAAGGTGGGATCGTTTGTGGGCAAGACAATTCGCTTAACGACAGCACAAGCGCTGATTAAATTCTTGAACCGGCAGTACATTCATGTTGATGGGAATGAAGAGCCGTTCGTTGAGGGCATTTTTACGATTTTCGGCCATGGAAATGTGTTAGGGATCGGGCAGGCGCTTGAGCAGGACACCGGGCACCTGAAAGTGTATCAAGGCAAAAATGAACAAGGCATGGCGCATGCCGCAATGGCATATAGCAAGCAGATGCTGAGAAGAAAAATTTACGCGGTATCGACATCGGTCGGTCCGGGTGCCGCAAATTTGACGGCTGCCGCGGGTACGGCGCTGGCCAATAACATTCCGGTGCTGCTGCTTCCGGCTGATACATTTGCGACGAGGCAGCCTGACCCGGTGCTTCAGCAGGTGGAGCAGGAATACAGTGCCGCCGTCACGACAAACGATGCATTAAAGCCCGTGTCCCGCTATTGGGACCGCATCACCCGCCCCGAGCAGCTGATGAGCAGCTTAATCCGGGCCTTTGAAGTGATGACGGATCCGGCAAAAGCGGGCCCGGCGACAATCTGCATTTCTCAGGATGTCGAGGGAGAAGCATTTGATTTTGATGAACGCTTCTTTGAAAAACGCGTTCATTACATGGACCGGATGCAGCCGAGCGAGCGTGAGCTGAGGGGCGCCGCGGAGAGAATCAAGGAGAGCAGCCGTCCCGTCATTTTAGTGGGCGGCGGCGCGAAGTATTCCGGGGCACGCGAGGAATTGATTGCGCTTTCTGAAACATACGGCATTCCGCTTGTCGAAACGCAGGCCGGCAAGTCAACGGTTGAAGCTGATTTCGCCAACAATCTGGGCGGCATGGGCATCACGGGCACACTCGCCGCGAACAAAGCCGCCCGTCAGGCTGATCTTATCATCGGTGTCGGCACACGGTATACGGACTTTGCGACATCCTCGAAAACGGCGTTTGATTTTGACAAAGCAAAATTCCTGAATATCAATGTCAGCCGCATGCAGGCTTACAAGCTTGACGCATTTCAGGTCGTAGCCGATGCGAAAGTGACGCTCGGCAGGCTGCACGGCTTATTAGACGGATACAAAAGTGCATTCGGCACGGCGATTAAAGACTGGAAAGATGAATGGCTCGCTGAACGGGACCGGCTCGGCAAAGTCACTTTTACACGTGACGCATTCGAACCGGAAATTAAGAACCATTTCTCACAGGACGTGTTAAACGAGTATGCCGACGCACTCGAGACTGAGCTGCTGCAAACAACGGCGCTGTTGACCATCAACGATACGATTCCTGAAGACAGCGTCGTCATCAGTTCGGCGGGCTCTCTTCCGGGAGATCTGCAGCGGCTGTGGCATTCCAATGTCCCGAATACGTACCATCTGGAGTACGGCTATTCCTGTATGGGATATGAAGTATCAGGCACGCTCGGCCTCAAGCTGGCCCACCCCGACAAAGAAGTCTATTCACTCGTCGGTGACGGAAGCTTTCTGATGCTGCACTCAGAGCTGATTACCGCGCTTCAATATAACAAAAAAATCAATGTCCTGCTCTTTGATAACTCCGGCTTCGGCTGTATCAGCAACCTGCAGATGGATCACGGCGGCGGCAGTTATTTCTGCGAGTTCCGCACGGGGGACAATCAGATTTTAAACGTTGATTACGCGAAGGTGGCAGAGGGCTACGGCGCTAAAACATACAGAGCCAATACGGTTGAAGAGCTGAAGGCGGCGCTTGAAGATGCGAAAACGCAAGACGTATCCACTTTAATTGAAATGAAGGTTCTGCCGAAAACGATGACGGACGGCTATGACAGCTGGTGGCACGTCGGTGTGGCGGAAGTGTCTGAGCAAGAAAGCGTTCAACGGGCATTTGAAGCGAAAGAGATGAAGCTGAAGTCTGCGAAGCAGTACTAGAGGGGAGGCATCACGATGGGCAAACAAGATATTCTGTGGGGTATCGCTCCCATTGGATGGCGCAATGACGATATGCCGGAAATCGGAGCCGGGAATACGCTGCAGCATTTGTTGAGCGATATTGTCGTCGCCGGCTTTCAAGGAACGGAAGCGGGAGGGTTTTTCCCTGAACCTTCCGTCCTGAATAAGGAGCTGGCTCTCCGGAACTTGCGGATTGCGGGGAAGTGGTTCAGCAGCTTTATCATTCAAGACGGTATTGAAAAAACGGCTGAATCATTTACGGAACACTGCGATTATTTGCAGAAAGTCGGAGCAGATGCCGCCATCGTTTCTGAACAGACGTACAGTGTCCAGGGCTTGGACATTGATGTATTTAAGAAAAAACCGCACTTCACAGATGAAGAATGGGATACGCTGTGCAATGGCTTAAACCGTCTCGGGAAAATCGCGAAGGAATACGGGCTGAACCTCACTTTTCATCATCATCTCGGCACAGGCGTCCAGACGGCTGAAGAAGTTGACCGGCTGATGGAAGGAACGGACCCCCGGTATGTCCATTTACTTTATGATACCGGCCATGCCTATATCTCCGACGGAGACTGCATGACGATTCTCAACAAGCATATGGACCGGATCAGACACGTTCATTTCAAAGATGCGCGGATTGACATTATGGAGCGGTGCAGACAAGAAGGCAAGTCATTCAGGCAGTCGTTTTTACAGGGCATTTTCACGGTTCCCGGAGACGGATGCATCGACTTTACCGAAGTGTACCGGACGCTCATCCGTCATGATTATTCAGGCTGGATCGTCATTGAAGCCGAACAAGACCCGGCAATCGCCAATCCGCTTGAGTACGCGCTGATAGCGAGAAAGTATATCGACAGTGAACTGCTTGATCCTGCAAATTAGAGGGGGGGCTTATATGAATCGTGCCAAGGCGGAATCAGCTTTCAGCAAAAGGACCATCTATGGCCGGTATTTTGCTCATATGTGTGACGGCCATCGGGCTTGTCTTCGCACCGAATACGTCCGGCAATCCGCTTGAACAGATTCAGCAGGAACTGTACGGTGCTCCTCAGGACGGCAGCGACAAAAGAAAGACGAGAACCATTATTTGATTATCAGAAGGAGTGGCGATCAATGAACTTACGTATAGGTGTTATCGGAACCGGTGCTATCGGAAAGGAGCACATCAACCGCATCACAAATAAGCTGTCCGGAGCGGAAATTACCGCTGTAACAGATGTGAATCAGGAGGCTGCGCAGCAGACCGTTCAGGATTTCGAATTAAACGCCTCCGTTTATCCTGATGACGACAGCCTCCTCGCTGCTGAAAATGTGGACGCCGTCTTAGTGACAAGCTGGGGCCCGGCTCACGAGTCCAGCGTTTTGAAAGCGATTCAGCACGGCAAGTATGTGTTTTGTGAAAAGCCGCTCGCCACAACGGCAGAAGGCTGTATGCGCATCGTCAAAGAAGAAATGAAGACGGGCAAACGTTTAGTTCAGGTAGGCTTCATGCGCAGATATGACAGCGGTTACGTTCAGCTGAAAGAAGCGATCGACAATCGTGCGGTCGGTGAGCCGCTGATGATTCACTGTGCGCACCGCAACCCGACAGTCGCATCGAATTATTCAACAGACATGGCCGTCATTGATACGCTCGTTCATGAAATTGATGTCCTCCACTGGCTCGTCAATGACGATTATGAATCCGTACAAGTCATCTATCCGAAGAAATCAAAAAATGCGCTGCCGCATCTGAAAGATCCGCAGATGGTCATCATCGAAACAAAAGGCGGCATCGTCATCAATGCCGAAATCTACGTGAACTGCAAATACGGCTATGACATTCAATGTGAAATTGTCGGGGAAGACGGTGTCATCAAGCTTCCGGAGCCATCAAGCATCAGCTTGAGAAAAGAAGGAAAACTCAGCACCGATATCCTGATGGATTGGCAGCGCCGATTTGTGGCTGCGTATGATGCGGAAATTCAGGACTTCATTGATTCGATCCGGAAAAAGGGCGAAGTCAGCGGTCCGACGGCATGGGACGGTTATATTGCCGCGGTGACAACTGACGCGTGCGTAAAAGCTCAGGAATCCGGACAGAAAGAGCCAGTGGCGCTGCAAGAAAAACCGGCATTCTATCAATCCTTTACGACTGTGAACAAATAATAGATTTGGAGTGAAAGCAATGAAACTGGCCTTAGATCCATCCATGTACCGTGATGATTTAACGTTAGAGGAAATGGTCTATAAAACGGCGGAGCTCGGATACGAGTATATCGAACTGTCCCCGCGTGAGGATTTTTGTCCTTTCTACAAATATCCGAAAGTCGATTCAGCAAAAATCAAACAATTGAAGCGTCTTTTAAAGGATACAGGCGTGAAGCTGTCCTCTCTTCTGCCGCTTTACCACTGGGCGGGACCTGATGAAGACCGCCGCCAGGCCGCCGTGCGCAACTGGAAACGGGCGATCGAAATTGCGGTTGAGCTTGAAGTGGATTTGATGAACAGTGAATTCAGCGGTTCAAAATATGATCCGTTGACAAGTGAAGAAAAATTCATCAAATCCATGGATGAACTGCTGCCCGTCTTTGAAAAAGAAGGCGTTAAACTCAATCTGCAGGCCCACCCGTACGATTTTATCGAGACGCACAAAGGTGCGATGGATATGATCCGCGCGCTTGATAAGGATTGGATCAATCTTGTCTACTCGACGGCGCATACGTTCTTTTACGATGACGGCAAAGGCGATATTGCGACTATGTTTGATGAAGCCGGCGGCCGCCTCACACATGTTTTATTTGCAGATACCTTTAATCATAAAGCGGCTCACGGCCTGCGTTACATCGTCAATCCGCCTGACGCGAAAGTAACGGTTCATCAGCATTTGGACATCGGGCAAGGCGAGGTTGATTTTGATACGATTTTCAAAAAAATGAGAGAGATGAAGTTCGACGGAATTGCGACGAATGCCGTTTTCGCTTGGGTCGGCGAAAGAGCGGATGAATCAAGCCGGTTCATGCTTAAAAAATTAAAAGAAGAATTAGGTATGGCATAAGCTTTAGTACGGAGTTCGGCGGGGCGGAAAGGCTCCTCAGCTAAAACGCAGATGGGAGAGGCTGACATGAAACTTTGCTTTAATGAAGCGACAACGCTGGAGAATTCAAACTTGAAACAGGATTTAGAGCTGTGCGAAAAGCACGGCTATGATTATATTGAAATCCGCACAATGGATAAACTGCCGGAATACTTAAAAGATCATTCACTGGCTGATCTGGCGGAATATTTTCAAACCCATCACATTAAACCGCTTGCCCTGAACGCACTAGTTTTCTTCAACAACCGTGATGAGCAGGACTATAGGGAGATCATTTCGGAATTCAAAAGCATGATGGAAACGTGCGAAACGCTCGGCGTGAAATATGTGGTGGCCGTGCCGCTTGTGACAGAGCGGAAAATCTTGAAAGAAGAGATCAAAAAGAGCAGCGCAGAGGTGCTGACTGAGCTTTCGGACATCGCGGAGCCGTACGGCGTAAACATTGCCCTTGAATTTGTCGGCCACCCGCAATGCACGGTCAATACATTTGAACAGGCGTATGACATCGTGAACGCTGTCGGCCGCGATAATGTCGGGCTTGTGTTTGACAGCTTTCATTTCCACGCGATGGGCTCCAATATTGAAAGCCTGAGGCAGGCGGACGGAAAGAAAATTTTCATCTATCATATCGACGATACAGAAGATTTCCCGATCGGCTTTTTAACGGATGAAGACCGTGTCTGGCCGGGGAAGGGAGCGATTGACTTAGACGCCCACCTGTCAGTGTTAAGGGATATCGGATTCAATGATGTTGTCTCCGTAGAACTGTTCAGGCCTGAATATTATAAGCTGACCGCGGAGGAAACGATCAAAACGGCAAAGGAAACAACGGAAGCCGCCGTATCAAAATACTTCATGAAGGAGGCGTGAACATGGCTTTTGTCACCATGAAACATCTTCTTGCAGAAGCGAAACGGGAGCAGTATGCAGTCGGCCAGTTTAATATAAACGGTCTGCAATGGACGAAGGCGATTCTGCAAGCGGCGCAAAAGGAGCAATCGCCGGTCATCGCCGCGGCTTCCGATCGTCTGGTCGATTATTTAGGCGGCTTTAAAACGATTGCCGCCATGGTCAGCGCGTTAATGGAGGAAATGGCGATTACCGTTCCCGTCGTGCTTCATCTTGATCACGGAAGCAGTGCGGAACGCTGCAGACAGGCCATTGACGCCGGATTCAGCTCAGTGATGATTGACGGCTCCCATCAGCCGATTGACGAGAACATTGCGATGACAAAAGAAGTCACCGATTATGCAGCAAAGCACGGCGTGTCAGTAGAAGCTGAAGTCGGCACGGTCGGCGGCATGGAAGACGGTCTGGTCGGCGGTGTCCGCTATGCCGATATCACGGAATGTGAGCGAATCGTCAAAGAAACCAGCATCGACGCGCTGGCCGCCGCCCTCGGCTCCGTACACGGCAAATATCAGGGTGAGCCGAATCTCGGATTTAAGGAGATGGAAGCGATCTCCCGCATGACTGATATTCCTCTCGTTCTTCACGGGGCATCCGGAATTCCGCAGGATCAGATCCAAAAAGCCATCACGCTCGGCCACGCGAAGATCAATATCAACACGGAATGTATGGTCGCCTGGACAGACGAAACACGCCGCATGTTTCAGAAAACCAGCGATCTGTATGAGCCGCGCGGCTACATGATACCCGGCATTGAAGCTGTAGAAGAGACGGTGCGAAGCAAAATGAGAGCGTTCGGATCAGCCGGAAAAGCCGCTAAGCAGCAGGTCGGCTGAATGAAACCACCAACCGCCGGAATGGCGGTTTTTTTGTGCGGTGTTGCGTCCGTACGCCCGAAACGATTATGATGATGGCAACAGCGTAAAAACGGGAGTGGTTCAGTTTGAATAAAATCATGATAGTAGAAGACAGTGAAGACATTCGCGGACTATTGCGGAATTACCTTGAAAAATACGGCTATCAAACCGTGGCCGCCGATGATTTTACAGCTGTTCTTGATGTTTTTTTGCGGGAAAAGCCTGATGTGGTGCTGCTTGATATCAACCTGCCGTCCTATGACGGCTATTATTGGTGCCGGCAGATCCGCCAGCATTCCACAAGCCCGATCATTTTCATCTCAGCCAGAAGCGGGGAAATGGATCAGGTGATGGCGATTGAAAACGGCGGAGACGATTATATCGAAAAACCGTTTTCCTACGATATTGTGCTCGCGAAAATCAAAAGCCAGATCCGCAGAGCATACGGAGAGTACGCCGCCAAGCAGGGAGAGAAAGTGGTTGAATATGCCGGTGTGCAGCTCTTTGTCGAACGGTTTGAACTGCGCTTTCAGGACGAAAAAAGCGAGCTTTCTAAAAAAGAAAGCAAGCTTTTGGAGGTGCTGCTGGAGCGGGGAGAAAAGGTGACGGGGAGAGACCGGCTCATGGAAAAAACGTGGGACACCGACATTTTCGTCGATGACAATACACTTAATGTGTATATCACGCGGCTCAGAAAAAAACTGCGGGAGCTGAATGCGCCTGTCTCCATTGAATCGGTGCGGGGCGAAGGCTACCAGCTGAGGGCGCTGTCATGAAGCTGTTTCTCCGGTCTCATGCCGTGCTGATTCTGCTTTTTCTCCTTCAAGGGCTGTTTGTCTTCTTTTATTACTGGTTTGCGGGTCTTCATTCTTTTTCCCACCTGTTTTACATATTGGGCGTGCAGCTTCTTATTTTGGCAGGGTACCTGGCCTATCGCTGGTACAAAGACCGCGGCGTGTATCATTGGCTCAGCTCGGACCAGGAAGAGACGGACATCCCGTATCTCGGTTCTTCAGTGTTTTGTTCAGAGCTGTATGAAAAGCAGATGGAGCTGATCCGGCTGCAGCACCAGAAGCTCCATGAGACCGAAGCCAAGCTCGACGCGCGGGTGACGTATATGAATCAATGGGTGCACCAAGTAAAGACGCCGCTGTCGGTCATTAATTTAATCATTCAGGAAGAGGATGAGCCCGTCTTTGAACAAATCAAAAAAGAGGTCCGGCAGATTGAATTCGGGCTGGAGACGCTCCTTTATTCATCACGGCTCGACCTGTTTGAGCGGGATTTTAAAGTCGAAGCGGTTTCCTTATCAGAGCTGCTCCAATCGGTCATTCAAAGCTATAAACGGTTTTTTATTCAATACCGCGTCTATCCGAAAATAGACATTCGCGATGATCATCAGATTTACACCGATGCCAAATGGCTCAAATTTGCGATCGGCCAAGTGGTCACAAATGCGGTCAAGTATTCGGCAGGCAAGAGTGACAGACTGGAGCTGAATGTCTTCCGCGATGAAGACAGGACGGTGCTTGAAGTCAAAGATTACGGTGTCGGTATTCCCTCGCAGGACATCAAGCGGGTGTTTGACCCTTATTTCACCGGCGAAAACGGGCGGCGTTTCCAAGAGTCTACGGGAATCGGCCTCCATCTCGTCAAAGAAATTACGGGCAAGCTCAATCATACGGCGGACATCAGTTCGTCCCCCGGTGAAGGGACATCGGTTCGATTTTCATTTCTTACAAAAATGTAAGACTGCGTTAAGAAAACAACATAGCTCGTTTTGTTTCCCCTTGATAACATGGATTCATGTCAAGGGGATTTTTTATGCTGAACGCCCCGGCACTACATGAAAGCAGCCCTGATCAACAAGAATAAAACCATAAGGAGGATTCTCATGGCGAATATGCTTGAAGTCAAACAGATAAATAAAACCTATAAAGGACAAGTATCCTATCAAGCCTTAAAACAAATTTCATTTTCAATAGAAGAAGGCGGGTTCACGGCGGTGATGGGACCGTCCGGCTCCGGAAAGACAACGCTTTTGAATATCATTTCAACGATTGACCGTCCGGATTCAGGCGATATCCTGATTCACGGAGAAAATCCGCACCGGCTGAAGCGGACAAAGCTCGCTCATTTCCGCCGCAAGCAGCTCGGATTTGTGTTCCAGGATTTCAACCTTCTGGACACGCTGACGATCGGTGAAAATATCATGCTGCCGTTAACGCTTGAAAAAGAAGCGCCGTCTGTCATGGAAGAAAAACTGCATGGCATCGCGAAAAAGCTCGGAATTGAAAATCTGCTCAACAAACGGACGTTTGAAGTATCCGGCGGACAGCGCCAGCGGGCCGCCATCGCAAGAGCGGTCATTCATAAGCCGTCACTCATTCTCGCCGATGAACCGACGGGAAACCTTGATTCCAAAGCGTCAAAAGACGTCATGGAAACGATGCAGAGCCTGAACCAGGATGATCATGTCACGGCTTTGATGGTGACCCATGATCCGGTTGCGGCAAGCTACTGCCGCCGCGTCATCTTTATAAAAGACGGCGAACTGTTTAATGAGATTTACCGCGGGGAAAACCGCCAAGTCTTTTATGAACAAATTCTTGATGTGCTGTCTATGCTGGGGGGAAACGCAAATGACCTTTCTTCAGTTCGCTTATAAAAACGTCACGAGAAACAAAAGGGCCTATCTTGCATTCTTCTTGAGCAGCGCCTTTTCCGTGTTGATTTTCTTTACCTTTGCGATGTTCCTGTTTCATCCGGCATTAAAGGAAGGCTACCTGAATAACATCGCCAGAAAAGGGTTAACCGCAGCGGAATGGATGATCTTTGTTTTTTCTTTCTTATTTGTTCTGTATTCGGTTAATGCCTTTTTGAAATCGAGAAATAAAGAATTCGGTATTCTGCTGATGCAGGGTATTACGCCGGTGCAGCTGAGAAAGCTCATTACGGCGGAAAACATGATCATCGGCGTCATGTCGATCGCAGCCGGGATTATCGGAGGCTTCATTTTTTCGAAAACGTTCTTTACGGTCGGCGCTTATATTTTAGAAATGGACGCGCTGCCTCTGTATATGCCTTGGAAAGCGCTCGGCATGACGGCCGGCGGATTTCTGCTCTTATTTTTCCTTTTATCGCAGTTCACGATCCTTTTTGTCAGATCAAATACGGTGATCAAATTAATAAAGGGCACTGACAAGATCAAGCCGGAGCCGAAGCCGTCCGTGCTTCTGTCCTTATTCGGCATCGCCTGCCTGTGCGGCGGGTACGGCATGGTTCTGAAAGGCAATGTCCACGGGACTGAACCGTTTATCATTTTACTGCTTACCGTCATCGGCACGTATTTCTTTTTCAGCCAAAGCAGCATCTGGATTCTGCGCGCGCTGAAGAAGTGGAAAACCTTTTATCTGCGCGGGAAAAATGTCATTTGGATTTCTGATCTTGTCTATCGTTTAAAAGACAACGCCCGCCTATTCTTTATCGTCAGCATTATTTCCGCGGTAGCCTTTACGGCGACGGGCGTGCTCGCGATGTACAAAGCGACCGTCGGGGCGGAAGAGTCCGCTTATGAGATGGAGTATGTATCTTTCAGCAGCAATCCAAAGGAAAAGACTCATTTGAAAGATATTGACCATGAATTGAAAACACACGGCTTTACGTATAAGAAAGACAAAATAGATGTTTCCTATGTCCGCTATCAGGAAGGGGATACTGTTCCGCCTGTTTACATGATCAGCGAATCGGAGGCGGCGAAGTACTTCCATGTTAAGCTGAACGGCCTGAAACATGGTGAGGCCGTCTATTTCCCGGGCACGTATGACCGCAATTTCAAAAACGAAGCGCCGGATCAGCTGAAGCTGCTGGACCAAAAAGGCAAGCCGTCCGGCCAAAAACTGTCGGTAAAAGAAGTCGAAAAACCGCTGATTTCATTGAATGCCATCATCGCGGTGAACGATCAAACCTTTGATCGGCTGAAATCACTTGGTGATAAAGCGTCATTATACGGCTACAGCTACGATCATTGGAAAGACAGTCTTGGGATCAGCCAATCCTTGAAAAATGAGATTTACGGCAACTATATCGACGTGCATTCTGATTTTATGGCAAAAGCGGGCACCTACTATGATACGGTGCAGCTGCCGAGCTTGAGTTTATTCATCGGCCTGTTTATCGCGATCGTCTTCTTTGTCGCGGCAGCGAGTTTCTTATATTTCAGGCTGTTCACCGATTTAGATGACGATCGGGAGCGCTATCGTTCACTGGCCAAAATCGGTCTGAGTGAGCGTGAAATGTCACAAAGCGTGACGATACAATTGGCGATTCTCTTCTTCTTTCCATTTGTCATTGCCGTCATGCATACGCTGTTTGCCTTGAGAACATTGGCTGTGGAAGGCTATTCCGATGTAGCGGGGCCGCTCAGTCTGACCATCGGAGGATTTTTCATTTTTCAGCTTCTGTTCTTCCTCGCGGTGCGGTCAAGCTATTTGAAAAAACTGAACAAGTAAGGGGAGTATAAAGATGAAAAAAGCATTGGCAATCCTGGCCGTCTTGGCGGCCGCTGCCGTCATATGCGGGCTTCTCTTTTTTCATAACGATGTTACAGACAGATTTAATCCGTTTATTCACCAGCAAGATGTTTATGTACAGATTGACCGAGATGGCAAACATCTTAGCCCGGGCGGTACTGAATATACATTAGACGGATACAACGCATCCGGAAAAAAAGAAGAAGTGACCTTTTTCGCCGGGAAAGACCTCCGGAAGAATGCCTATTTGAAGGTGAAGGCGAAAGGAAAGTATGTCGAGACCTGGGAAGAAGTCAGGTTTAAAGATATGCCGGACTCCGTACAGTCGAAATTAAAGTAATCATACAAAACGGCACAGCGTCAGACTGTGCCGTTTTCTTATTTTTTATTTTCTTCAGCCCGTTTGATCAGCATGTCGGTGATGATATCCATCTGTTTGCTGACGGCAATCGGGTCATACGGATAGAAGGTGTTGAAGTCGTTGATAAAGACACGATTGTTCTTTACGGCGTCGAGATTTTTCCAAACGGATGAATCTTTCAGACGCTCAAATGTTTTGCTTTCTCCATTCGGATTGTAATCAGTGATGAACATATAATCAGCCGCATATTGAGGGATGACCTCTTGGGAAACCTGTTTCATGGCGCCCGTTTTCATGATGTCTTTTTCAATATTGGCCGGCGCTTTTAATCCGAGTGCGTTATAAACGGCTTGGCCGCCGCGGCCGGAATTGTCATTGAAAATCCAGATCTCGCCTTTATCCGTCGTTTCATAAAGGCCGACTGTCTCGTCTTTGCCGATCACACGTTTGAGGCGCTTTTGATCGGCTTCGGCTTTTTTGTTGAAGTCTGCCATAAAGCTTTTGGCTTTATCCTTCGCCCCGGCAATATCGCCGAACAGGCTGACCGTATCTTTCGTATTTTTTGCGGTGTTAAAAGGAATGACAATCGTCGGCGCGATTTTCGAAAGTTTTTCGTATTGGTCATCCTTCATCAGCACGATTAAATCAGGCTTCAGCTGCATCACTTTCTCCACATTGACGGGATTGCCGATGTCCGTGGTGTTTTTCAGCTGTTTTTGGATAAATGGATTTTTGAAAGCCCATGAGCCCGCTCCGACGACATTTGCGTCAACGGACAGCAGCTCACCCGCATAAAAGTCAGTGACGATCCGCTTCGGATGTGCGGGTATGTCAATTTTTCCTTTTGTTGATTGATATGTACGCATGTCTGTTTTTCCTTTGCCTGATGCGGAGCCGCTGTTTTCCTTCGCGCCGCTGCAAGCGCTTAAGGCGAAAACAAGCAGAAGTGCCAGGCCGATCAGCCATGATCTTTTCTTCATCATGATCCCCCTATTTTAGTGATAATGATTATCATTATTAATATAGCAGGAAGACCGTACTTCGTCTATGTTTTTATAGAAATCCTTTCTTGATTATCCATGTTATAGTAGTAAAGGAGGAGGAATGAATGTTGATTACGAAGAGAGGAACTTGGTGGGAAGTGATGCACAGCTGGTGGCTGCTGCTGACTTTTGCGCCGTTTGCGCTCACCGCTTTCTTGGCCTTTTTCTATATCGGCTACCGGGCCAAGAACAAAAAATGGCTGAAATACGGACTTATCTATTTTATTATTTTAGCAATTGCTTTTGTGCTGCCGGGCACACCCGGCGTGTATATCGTGCTGCCTCTATGGGTCATCGCCATCATCCACGGGCTGAAGGTGCGGGCAGCTTATTTGATACAGCTTGATGTGTTTAAACAAAACGTCGAAGCGAGAGCGTATGAAGCGGTTAGGCACGAGGCGGAGGAAAAATTCGGCGGAAAACCCGCTCAGCGCATTGACCTGACAAAACAGAGATAAAAACAAATGACAAAGCCGGTATCCTTGTGCTTTGTCATTTGCGTGATCGGGCTATTGCTGGTATGAATGCTGCTGGAACGGTGTGTGATGCTGGGTTTGCGGGAATGATGAAACGTTAGCGTTTGTCATCGGTGAAGTCATGTGTCCGCTTACTTCCTGCTGCAGCTGGTTGCACACATTCACGATTTGCTGACATTTTTGGATAGCCATTTCATGACCCTGCAGCGCTTGCTGAATGGTATGAACGGCATGCTGCTCATGATTCAGCATCTGCTGAAGCATCTGAATGTTTTGCTGTTCCTGCTGGAGCATTTGCTTGTACTGCTGGCTGCTTTGCTGTGTCTGCTGAATAAGCTGCTGTGCGGTTTGGCGGCATTGCTGCAGCTGATTTCCGCTGTATTGGTTTTGGTACATCATGAAAACCTCCTGGAGTGATTGATTTTACATATTTATCATGTGAAAGAAAATGTGAGGCATTCATGCAAGAATGGCATTCAAATATTTACCTGTTATGTACAGAGCGGAATACAAGGCTCGGGAATGGCCTGTCGAGCTTTGTATTCCGGCCCTTTTTCTCAGAAGCCGCCTTCTGTAGCGTGAAAAGGGATATTGAGTCTGTTTTCGACTGCACGCAGGCGCTGATTCAAACGGTTTAAGCGGCGGGTATGGATTTCAATGGACTGGCTCAGCCGTCTGATCTGCTCATTCATCCGCGTGATTTCCCGGTTTTGGCGCTGGTCTTCTTGTGAGAGGCGGGTAAGCTCTCTCGTTTGCTCGGCATTTTGTCTTTCAAGCTGGGCAACTCTCCGTTCTAAACCTGTCGGCTGCCGCTCTTCGGACTGGTAGGGCGCATAATAGCTTTCCTGCTGATACGGCTCATACTCAACGCGGTTCACTTCGTATTCCTGCTGCTGAGGGAAATAGGCAGGCGGGGTGTAGTACTGATATGGGTTCATTCATCATTCTCCTTATCTAGTGAAGTCTTTATACACTATGTAGTCAATCGCACAGTGCCACGGCATCCGCCTAACTTACAGGCGTAAAAAAAGCTGCAAAGGAAGGTGATCATGTTGCGGGACATACGGATTTTCATCATGATGGTTCTTGTTTTCGGATGCGTCATGATAACAGGCTGCTCGCAAAAGAAAGCGGACGAGACCCCTTTTTATTACGGGACATGGGATGCGGGGCTGAAACCAGGTCCGATGGACGGAGTCAGATCTGAAACCGTCACGTTTACGAAAGACAGCGTGCTGACAAAGCAGGTCATTAAAGGCCGCGGCGAGGTTCCTATGCCCTCGGATGCTTACAAGGTGATCTCACAAAACACGGACGGAACGATCGAGATTGAATACCTCGGGCGTCCGCATCCCGTCAAAAGCACGTTGAAAAGAGGAAAAAACGATACGCTCATTTGGAAGATATACGGAGAAACAAAAACAATGACAAGAATAAAAACAGGCGGGGAGGATGCACATGAGAAATAAGGCTGCCGACAGACTCGTTTTGACGGGTGTCATCGTACATATCATTCAATGGTTTTCACTGGTATGGTTATTTTTTATGCTTGTAGATCAGTTCGGGCGTTTTACCATTTATAATCCCAATGTCGTCAACGGCAGCATGCAGTCTTTTTCATTCTTTGATATGATGCGCGCTCTTCTGTTTTCCGGCACGCTGCGGAATACACTCCTGCTGTTTCTGTTTGCGGCGCTGCTCATTTACCTATGGGTGAACGCCCTGTTTATTCTGCTGGAAATCGTTTCTTACATCATGATCAGGCGGAACAGCCGTTCATTATGGGCATACTTTCCCGCAGCGATGGGAATAAAGCTTGCCCTTCTGGACATAGCGGCCGTCCCTTTCTTTGCGGCCGGACTGATTCTCTTGAAGCAGAAAACAGATAACGGCGCAGAACAAACCGATAAGAGGACAAGACGGCCCCGTATCCGGAGACAGATCCGGTATAAGCAGAGAAGGCGGAGAAATCCGTCCGTTTAATTTTTCTTTGAAACGAAAAAACGATATGATGAAAGCATAAGACGAAAAGGATACAAAGGAGATGCAGGATGTACAAGTTAATCGCAATAGATATGGACGGAACACTATTAAACGATCATCATGAAGTGACGGCTGAAGTCCGCGGGGCGCTTGATGCCGCTAAAGCGGAAGGGGTCAATATCGTTCTGTGCACGGGACGGCCGATCGGCGGCGTGCGGCGGTATTTGGAAGAGCTGAACTTACAGGAGGAAGGCGACTTTGTGATTGCTTATAACGGCGCCCTCGTCCAAAATACGTATACAAACGGTGTCGTGGCCGAGCAGTCATTAGGTTATGAGGATTTGAAGTCCCTTTACGAGCTGAGCTTACAGCTGGACACTCCGATGCATTACTTTGACACAGCTAATCTGTACACGCCGAACCGGGATATCAGTGAATACACGGTTTACGAATCATATATCACGAAAGTGCCGCTTCATTTCCGCACGATTGATGAGGTGCCGAAGGATATTCTGATTCCGAAAGTCATGTTCATCGACGATCCCGACAAGCTGGAGAAAACGATCGCTTCCATTCCGGAATCATTCACGGAAACATACACAATGGTCAAAAGCGCGCCGTTCTTTCATGAGATTCTTCACCCGAAAGTCAGTAAAGGAAACGCGGTCAAGCTGCTGGCTGAAAAACTCGGAATTGAACAAAAAGACGTCATGGCAATCGGCGATAACGGCAATGACATGTCTATGATTCAGTGGGCCGGCTGCGGTGTCGCTATGGCCAATGCCATCCCGGAAGTAAGGGAAATTGCAAATTTTGAAACAAAATCAAACAACGAACACGGCGTAGCGCATGCGATCCAGGAGCTTGTGCTGAAAAAATAGGCACCCCATCAGAGGGTGCTTTTTTACCGCGTGTTTTGGTGATATGATAAGCGGAGAGGGGAGGCGCGATATGGATCGTGAAAAACAGCAGCTCAGCATAGAAGCGGCAAAACTATATTATCAATCAGATTACAGCCAGCAGCAGATCGCCGAACGGCTTAATCTGTCACGCCCCACCGTTTCGAGGCTGCTTCAGTACGCAAAGGAAAAAGGATATGTCCAAATTCGCGTCATGGACCCGTTTGAGGATCTGGACGAGCTCGGCGCGAAGCTGGAAGAAAAATACGGGCTGCTTGAGGCGCACGTCGTCTTTTCTCCAAGTGACGATTACCAGGCCATTACACATTACTTAAGCCGTTATGGCGCAGACTATATGCATAAAACCGTAAAGGACGGCGATATACTCGGCGTAAGCTGGGGGACGACGATGTATCAGATCGCAAGCCGCATGGAGCCGAAGCAGGTAAAGAGCGTTGAAGTCGTACAGCTCAAAGGCGGCATCAGTCATTCCAATGTCAATACGTATTCGTCTGAAACGATTCAGCTGTTCGCCGAAGCATTTCAGACCATGCCGAGGTATTTGCCGCTGCCGGTTATATTTGACAGCGCCGATGTGAAACAGATGGTCGAGCGGGACAGACATATTAAGCGGATCATTGAAATGGGCAGACAAGCCAATATCGCGCTGTTTACAGTCGGAACCGTCCGGGATGAGGCGCTGCTTTTCAGACTCGGCTATTTCCGGGAAGAAGAGAAACAATTGCTGAAAGCACGCGGGGTCGGCGATATTTGTTCGCGTTTTTTTGACGAGGAAGGCAGGATCTGCAGCAGCAGCATTAACGGCCGGACGATCGGAGTCGAGCTCAGCGACTTGAAAATGAAAGAACGTTCGATTCTGGTGGCGGGCGGCAGCAGAAAATGCAAGGCCATTCACGGGGCCCTGAAAGGAAAGTACGCCAACGTTTTGATTACCGATCAGCACACGGCCAAAAAACTCATTCAAGAATTGTGACAATTCATGAACATAATTTCAATAACCAATTTACATATGTTCAAAATTCGGTTATTCTAAACGTATCCTAGGAAAAAGGAAGTGCATACAATGTCAATTGCAAGTCAAATAGACCATACTGCTTTGAAACCGCATACACAAAAAGCAGATATTTTACAACTGATAAAAGAAGCAAAAGAGTATAAATTCGCATCCGTTTGTGTGAACCCGACTTGGGTCAAACTCGCAGCGGAGGAGCTGAAGGGCACGGGAGTTGACGTTTGCACCGTTATCGGATTCCCTCTCGGCGCAACGACATCGGAAACAAAAGCATTTGAAACGAAGGATGCCATCGCAAAAGGAGCCACTGAGGTTGACATGGTCATCAATATCGGCGCATTAAAAGACGGTGATGATGAGGCTGTTGAGGCTGATATCCGCGCGGTAGTTGAAGCAGCTGATAAAAAAGCGCTCGTCAAAGTGATCATCGAAACATGCCTTTTGACTGATGAAGAAAAAGAGCGCGCGTGCCGCTTGGCGGTATCCGCAGGCGCCAACTTCGTCAAAACGTCTACCGGTTTTTCGACAGGCGGGGCAACGGCTGAAGACATTGCTCTCATGAGAAAAACAGTCGGACCGGACATCGGGGTCAAAGCATCAGGCGGCATCAGAACAAAAGCTGATGTTGACAGCATGATCGCTGCGGGCGCGAGCCGGATCGGCGCAAGTGCGGGCGTCTCTATCGTGAGCGGCGGAGACAGCGGCAGCAGCGACTATTAATCAGCAGTGCGGAAGCTGAAAGCTTCCGCCATCCTCTTTCTTTGTTGATGCATAAAAAATTGTAAGCGAATACAAATAAAAGGAGAACACATATGAAGTATCTCATCGGAATTATTGGTATCATTGTGTTTTTAGGTCTTGCCTGGCTCGCCAGCAATGGCAAAAAAAGAATCAGAATACGGCCGATCGCCGTCATGCTCGTACTGCAGCTGGTTCTCGGTTATATTCTCCTCAATACCGGTATCGGGAATTTTCTTGTCGGCGGTTTTGCAAAAGGGTTTAACTATTTGCTGGAATATGCATCAGAAGGGATTAACTTTGTATTCGGCGGACTTGTGAATGCGAAACAGACGACGTTCTTCATGAGCGTGCTTCTGCCGATCGTCTTTATATCCGCTTTAATCGGAATTCTGCAGCATTGGAAGGTCCTCCCCTTCATCACGAAGTATATCGGTCTTGCGTTAAGCAAGGTGAACGGAATGGGGAAAATCGAATCTTACAACGCTGTCGCCTCCGCAATTTTAGGGCAATCAGAAGTGTTTATCAGCTTGAAAAAACAGCTCGGCTATCTTACTGAACAGCGCTTATACACGCTTTGCGCATCTGCTATGTCGACGGTCTCAATGTCGATCGTCGGTTCTTACATGATGATGCTGAAGCCGGAATACGTCGTGACGGCGCTTGTGCTGAACTTATTCGGCGGATTTATCATCGCTTCTATCATCAACCCGTACACCGTCAGCAAAGAAGAGGATTTGATTGTCGTTCCTGAAGAAGAAAAGCAATCCTTTTTTGAAGTGCTCGGTGAGTATATAATGGATGGATTCAGAGTCGCCGTTGTCGTAGCGGCGATGCTGATCGGATTTGTCGCACTCATTGCCCTGGTCAACGGCGTTTTTAACGCGGTCTTCGGCATTACATTCCAGGCGCTGCTCGGCTATGTCTTCGCGCCGTTTGCGTTTTTAACCGGTATCCCGTGGAATGAAGCGGTGAGCGCGGGAAGCATTATGGCGACGAAAATGGTATCGAATGAATTTGTGGCGATGCAGACGCTCTCATCCGGCGATTTCCATTTTAGCGCGCATACTCAGGCAGTGGTATCGGTATTCCTTGTCTCATTTGCGAATTTCTCCTCTATCGGTATCATTACGGGTGCGGTGAAAGGACTGCATGAAAAGCAAGGAAACGTCGTCGCGCGGTTCGGGCTGAAGCTGCTGTACGGCGCAACGCTCGTCAGCTTCCTGACAGCGGCGATCGTGGGATTGATTCACTGAACATAATTGAAGGACAGGTGATAGATCATGAGAATGGTAGATCTTATTGTAAAAAAACAAAACGGAAAAGAACTGACAACAGAAGAAATTCAATTTTTCGTAAAAGGATATACGGACGGAAGCATCCCTGATTACCAGGCGAGCGCCCTTGCCATGGCGATTTACTTTCAGGATATGACAGATCGGGAGCGCGCCGATCTGACAATGGCAATGGTCAATTCAGGGGAAACGATTGATCTCTCCGCCATCGAAGGCATCAAGGTCGACAAGCACTCTACGGGCGGGGTCGGCGATACGACGACTCTCGTACTCGCACCGCTCGTCGCGGCGCTCGGCGTTCCCGTTGCTAAAATGTCCGGACGCGGCCTCGGCCATACGGGGGGAACCATTGATAAACTGGAAGCGATCGAAGGCTTCCACGTGGAATTGTCAAAAGATGAATTCATCAAGCTTGTGAATCGTGACAAAGTAGCCGTCATCGGACAAAGCGGCAACTTGACGCCTGCCGATAAAAAGCTGTATGCGCTGCGTGATGTAACGGGTACGGTGAACTCCATCCCGCTGATCGCAAGCTCCATTATGAGTAAAAAAATCGCCGCCGGAGCAGATGCGATCGTGCTTGACGTCAAAACGGGCGCCGGCGCGTTTATGAAAACGGATGAAGACGCCGTAAACCTCGCCAAAGCAATGGTCCGCATCGGAAACAACGTCGGCCGCCAGACGATGGCCGTGATTTCTGACATGTCACAGCCGCTCGGTTTTGCGATCGGGAATGCACTGGAGGTTCAAGAAGCCATTGATACGTTAAGAGGGGAAGGCCCTGAAGACTTAAATGAACTCGTCCTCACGCTCGGCAGCCAAATGGTCGTATTGGCGAAAAAAGCCGAGACATTGGAAGAAGCGAGAACGAAGCTGCAGGAAGTCATGAAAAACGGCAAAGCGCTTGAAAAATTCAAAGAGTTCCTGAGCAATCAGGGAGGAGATGCTTCCGTCGTTGACGAACCGTCCAAACTTCCGCAGGCGGCGTACAAAATTGACGTCCCGGCAAAAGAAGCGGGTGTCGTTTCAGAAATCATCGCTGACGAAATCGGCGTCGCAGCGATGCTGTTAGGCGCGGGACGTGCGACAAAAGAGGACGAAATCGACCTTGCCGTCGGCATCATGCTCCGTAAAAAAGTCGGTGACAAAGTCGAAAAAGGAGAGCCGCTCGTCACCCTTTACGCCAACCGCGAAAACGTTGACGACGTAACCGCCAAAGTCTATAACAACATCCGCATCTCAGAAAAAGCGGAAGCACCGAAGCTGATTCATACGCTGATTACGGAATAAGAAAGAAAGGCACATACCCATCAGTATGTGCCTTTTTTTATGGCATAGTTTTATCCAAATGAATGTCACGAAAGCGATCGGAAAGAGAGGATATAACGGCGTGCGGAAGGTCAGATCTGTGAGGCGGCCGCTGTTTTTTACATCATGCTTTCGAAATAAGAGCTGAGACAGGGCAATGCTCATCCACACCACGACGCCGGCAAATCTGGCTGCAGCGCCGTACCGCTGCGCAGGAGAACCGGATACACATATCGGCAGCCGCCGCGGCCGGAACCTGCAAACTCATCCAGCACGGAAAAGCCATCACAGCCGCCATCAAAACCATCCGGCTTAACTCCAACGGCACCATTTCCGGGGAAATGACCAGAACCTGAACAATAACCGGCAGCAGCAAAGCCCGAATCAACCTGAACGGCACAAATTATGGCAGCGTCTTTCTGAAAGAATGGGATTCAGCGAGAGAGAAAGAAGTCGTGACGTTTAGTGTGCTGAGCAGTGATGGGAGGCTGATTGGGGAGTGGAGTAGTTTAATCAGAGACGTTATTTAGAATAAAAAAACTCTTTTTCGTTGATATCTTCCTCATACGTAAAAGAGTTTTTTTAATTGTTATCTATCTTAGATATTGTAATGTGGACTTATGTTCCTTTTTGAATTCATCCCAACAGGCTTCTTGTTTAGCCCATTGTGTAACATTACGTTCTCCAGCAGAATCCCTTAAATAATTTAAAGTAACATTCGCGATAGTTGCAATGATAGGGTTCCAAACATCTGATAATTTTTGGTTCTCCCAAACTTTAATTAGGTTTATTTGATCACCATATATTTCTTTCAGGATTGCTACAGAATAATAAACAACGTTAGCTCTGTACCCTTTAAGTTTTTGTTCAGATACAATTTCATGTACTCGCATGTTAATAATAACTCGCGCTATTAATTTTTTATAATCATCAAGGCTTAAACTTTTTCTATCTTCTTCATTTTTTTCAGTTTTCCAATAAGGCGAATTGTGTTCCATGAATTCTTTAAAAGCTGCTTCCCCTCCTTTACTTGAAATGTGAGGAAAACCCTCCCAAGACATGAAATACTTTGCTAGGTCTACTTTGGAAAGCACTTTATCTGAAGGATTTTGTTTTTTGAAGTTATTAGATCCTTTATCTTTCTTGAATCTGTTAACATCAACCATATATTGGCCTCTAGTACGTTCAAAATACCATTTTTCACCCGCTTTACGTCCATCATGTACAGGTATCCACGTGCATCTGGAGAACATTTCAATCTCTGACATAAATCGAGTATTAGCTAGAAGATCCGACTTATTAATTTTGTTTTGAGTGTTGGCAAATTCCGATATTTTAGCAACCATTTTATCTTCTAATTTAATTCGCTCGTCTTCATTTTTACTGCTTACCTTTAATATTGTTAATTTAGTTTGTATGTAGACTTCACTTAGATCGATACCTTCCAAATAAGCTCGGTGAATAGAAGCCGTAGTCTGTCCGCCGTTTACAATCTGCCATCCGTCAAGCCCTTTAATAGTAAAGAGGTTGATGCCTTCAGCAGATTTTTCAATGTCTCCGCTTCTGGCCACGGAAGATATCCCATTGTTGTAGGCTACAAACATCTTGCGCTCCTCAGGGTTTTTGAGTGTATCTCTAATTCCTCTATTTGTCTGTGCACGTGCCTGCAGGAAGGAACGAACGTTTCTTTCAACCAATTTTGGCCCCCAAAAATTATAGATTTTGGCTAAAAGTTCTGCAGGGATAAAACCAATATAACATTCAAAATTATTAGCTGTATTGTCCGGTACATACATCATTTCAAAAGTTTCGTCAAACTGATTTTTAAAATCAATAAAAGTTAGCTGATCCCCATTGTCGGCGGAGTATAGTTGATAGGCTCTTTCAACGTCCCATACATGAACATGGACCTCATTAATACCCGGTATGTTTAACTGGACCATTTTATTTGATCTGTAAAACCTGTTTGTTACAACTATAATATCAATAATATTTATATCATTCTCTATAATTGTTCTTGCGAGAGAATGGGATTCTTGAGACGAATCTATATTGTTAAAAAGCAATTTTGCATTTGTGTAGAAGCGTTTTGCTTTTTCAGCTATAGAATTTATTTCAGACATAGTTATAGTCAGCATCTCATCTTCACTTTGTTCATTATCATAATCTACTACATATAACTGAAGTCTGCTTTCCTCCTTAATGTTGGAATAAGCATTTACTAAAATTTTTTTATGTGTATTTTTATAGGGAGGATATAAAATATTAGGGTCATTTTCGCAATCAATGTACTTAAGCATTTCATTTAGAAAAACATTCTGAAAATTTCCTTCTTTTGCGGCTTTTTCTAGTACTACATTTAATAGATTATCTAAAAAATTTCTTTCTAGCTGTCGTTCCAACATATTAATATTCAGCTCCATTTTATATTGTATGCACAGTTTTCTTGTAATAAAAACTCTTCACAAGCTTTTAAATCTATAGAATAACTAACATGAGATACAGCAGAGTGAAGAGATTCCGGCAAAATACGGGGAAACTTCTCATTTGCATCATAGACTTCAACGCTGTTAATTGCAAAGAGATTCTCAGCATACTCCCCATCACGATAACCGGCCTTTATCAGCAGCTCATTAAATACCAGTAATATTTCTTGAGACATGCTTTCAATTAAGTCTCTAATAATATTAACCATTGAATCAAGCGATGTACCATGGGTCCGGCTATTCTCAATAAAGCAAACATACAAGTATATAGATTGTACGGCCTCTGTTAGGGTTAGTTGCTTCTCATTGGAAATCTTCACTTCCTTACCTATTTTTTCTGTTACTGTTTTTATTTCAATACAGTGGTGTAACATATTAAAATCCAAACGACCTGTTAAGGGGCCTTCCCAGCAGTTTATTAAAGTTGGAGGAATTCCAGGATTTTTTTCAATCCATTTTTTTATATAGTAAAGTTCGCCGAAAAGTCCTTTTTGTTGTTCCTCTGTTAATTTTTTAAACCCACCTTTAGAAAAGAAAGCTTTCCACTTATCTAAAGTTCGATATAATAAAGGATATAATTCTTCTGTTTCAGCCTTTAAAGTGATTGTTTCTAGAACATTTTGCAAAACAGATACAAATACATCTGTGTCATACCCTTTTTCTTGGCTGATAGCTACAACATATTCGTTTTCAAAAGGTCCAATCTTAGAGTGGAAATCAAAGCTAATAGTCATGCCTTTCCACTTAGGTAATGATATAATTTGTTCTTTTTCCCATGCTTTTTTACCAGCAGTAATAAATAAAATCCTTTGTTCTGAACTTGGATTGATGCCTGCAAAAACAGCAACGGGATCGACCAAAACAAGCCTTAGTTTGAATGGAGAAGGCTGAACAGGATGAATTGATTCATTAAACATTTCTGTGAATTCATTTTTTATTGAAACCATTTTGTTCTCCTTGAACCTGCGGTACTGTGCTGTTTATTTGATAGACTTTATCATTTTCAATATTAGTCCCGGGAAAAGAAAGGGCAACTCCTATCGGTATGAGTTCTTCGCTGAAGTTTATTTTTAAATCACTAAATATTTTTACGTTTGGATTTAAAGGATAAATCATAAGAAAGCCTTGAGTTTTGTCTCTTTCTTCACGCATTTTCCTCTTTGATTTCGAGGTAACAGTTTTTCTTTCATCCAAATCTAGAAATTCTTGGTTATCCGCTACGATTGCCCGTATATCTACTAGTTCTCTGGATTTATTGTATTCATGTGCTTTCTCTCCACGCATAACGGTATTTGATAGATATAAACTTCCTAATTTAACCGGATGGTTAGGTACAATATGATCTGACATTTGACCTTCAAATACTGCTACTGTCCAATTTTCCAGTTCATTATTTTCTTTATTGGCTAGGGCTATATAATTTGATAGTAAATTTGATTTAACTATTGTTGCATGATCACTAGTTTGGTAATTTTGAAAGAATTTCAATATAGTATTTACATTTACATTTTTGGCTAAGTGATATAAAGACTTTTTTCTCTTAATTGAAGAAAAAGTAAGATTAGAAACAAGATCTGACACAGCTTCCATGTTCTTGCGAAAGAAAGCTTCAGAAGCATTAAAAACTCTTGTCTGCTGCAGACTTGCATCAAAACGAGCATTATAAATAGTCGCCATTTTCATTTTTAATACACTTGTTAATCTCATTGTTTCATGACTTAACATGCGTACTGCATATTGCATTGGTGTTTTGTTTTTTTCTGCCATATAATCAAGTTCCTCACGCAACTTTTGCATAGCAATGGCCAAATGTTCAAAATGGTTTGCTATTGTCTCTGAAGTATAAATCCGGCAAAGGTCTATATAACCTTCTCGATAACCAAACCAACGGCCCATTTGCATTAATGTATCATACATAAGAGTATTGCGTGTATAGTATGTAATGCTTAATCCTTCAAGGGTAAGGCCCCTTGAAAGTTTGTCTCCTCCAATTGCAATAACATTTAGTCCGTCTTCTTTATAGCTGTGATAATCTAAAGCATCGCTACTGTCGCCATTAATTGCAAATAATTGTACCGTTATAATGCTTTTTTTTATTTCTTTCAATACAGTGTTCCATTCAAAGGCCTTGATACTGTTATCCCATTCTTCCGTTGTTTTAGTTATTTCATGTTCATAAATAAATTTAAGTTCATCTATTATAGGACTGTTTTGGTCATAAAGTATAGAATCTGTATAAGCCGCGAATTCTTCAGCGATTACATCTTTAATATAGGTTTGAACACCCTTTAATCTGGAGATATGGATGAGCATTGAATTATGCTGTTTTTTCTGGCCTCTTAGATTTCTTACCGCAATAGTGATTAAAAAGGATAAAATCGCTTTTTTCATTTGTTTTGGAACGGAATCAAATATTTCTATATCGTCCACTTTTTTTATTGACCCAATGAGTTTCTCTTCATCACTATCTAAATACTTAATTAAACTAGGTTTACTATAGTTGGAATTTTCTTCAGTGTTAAAAAACTCTTCAGGCCCACAATATCCTGCTGGTTTTGGCAGACCAATTAGAAAATCTTTAGGATAAAGATCCTTGCCTTCAGCCTCTGTTTCAGAAGTTACATCGATTAACAAGTTTGCAAAAGGAGTAGCAGTGTAACCGACATAATTTCTGCGCGGAAAAATATCTAATAGCTGTCTAATTAATTTATTAATTGTTTTTGGTTCTTCTTCTTTTATCTTGTCCGCCGTATCAATTGAGGCTTGATCTGCTTCATCATCAATTATTATGACCGGTATATCTAATTGATAAAGTCTTCTATGATTGATTAATTGTTCAATAAGTGTTTCCAATACTGACTTGTTTTTCTTAACGACCATTAAAGTGGGCTTATTCAGATGGGACACTTGAGGGGTTGTGCGAGCAGATATATCATGCTTTTCGGTAGTCCATGTTCCAATAATATGATCATCATTATTAGGGCTGATTTCAGCTACGCCAACTGGGCACCCGCTCTTATCTGTACGATTACCAACAACTTCTTCTTCTAATCTTATTTGGGTCTGAGTCCGCAGATCGTTATGAATTCCTGCGAGGACAATGATTAATTTATAACCGACATCAAATGCTTTATTTATGAGACCTGTAAAATTTGCAGTTTTTCCTGATTGAACATATCCTAAAACCAGCCCTCTTTTGTCAAAAGGACTTGGGTTCTCAGGATTACCGAGGAATTCTAGTATCTTATCAGTTGATTTATCAATAGAATCAACAGTTTCAAAATCCCATTGTTTTTTATCGAGCAAATATCTTCTATATCGATTCCAAAAGTAAAAAGTTGCTTTCTTTGATGGTGAATACCAGTTATCTCTGTTCTTTCCGTCTAACACACTAATTTTATTTGGCAACTCCATCCCAATTTTGTATTTGAAAAAGATTTTTGCTTTTGCTTTCTCTTTCTCAGTTTGAGAGATTTCTTTTATATTGAGAATGTTTAAGGCATAATCAAAAGCTTCTTCCGCAGCTTGATCTCGATTATGGCCGTGAGCTTCCATACTGGAGTGAATTGTCTGGAAATGAAAATCCAATAAGTTGAAATTTATATTCATTCTTTGCTCTCCTTTTCTAGAATATATTTCAGTGTGCTTTTATTAAACATCTCAAAACCAGGTTGAGTCATTAGTGCTTCAATAATTTCTTTTTTTGTATTCAAAAGGCCAAGTTGTGTCATTGTTTCAGAAAAGCGTTGAACCATTTCTAACTGTTGGTCTGTAAAATTTTGAATTTCGTTTTCTGATTGTGGTACTGCTATAATATTTACAGGTGAACCTACTTCAATTAATTTCAAAAAAAAGTTCAGCATTCGCGCTTGTTCTTCATTCAACTGCTTTAATAACTCTAAATAAATTGGATGACTTTTATTTAAAACAAAAGGGGATTCTGAATCTTTACCAGACTGTTCCCAGGTATTTAAGCTGCCTTTAATTTTGCCTCCAGCTATTGAAGACTGTGTCCTGAAGTAATATATCTCTCTAGAGATATCTCTTGCTTCTTTGGCAATTGGACGTAAGATTTTTATGGCTTGTTCGGGTATTGTAACCATTGACTTCTTAACATCAACGTGCCAATCAGAATCCGCTTCATTAGTGATGTCAATTCGTACTCTGGCTAATTGAGATTGATTATCCTTTGGGAAAAGGTTTCTCCAATCTCCATAGTGTAATAAGCGATTTTCCCTATATATGTATAAACCTTGATGATCTCTCCATCCTCTTTCTCCGCCTGCTTTTTTAAATTCAGTGCGATTAAGTTTGGAGGCATGGGGAAGAATTGTATACTTGACTTTCATTTTATGTCCATCTAATTTCCATAGTGTTTCTTCTCCTTCAATTATTGAGGGATGTTCAGTCATAAAAGGGTCCCAAGGAGTTAATTCAACACCGTTTATAGAAATAATAATCTTGTTATTGTCTATAAGATCATGAAAAACAAATTCAAGATGTTTTTGAATTTGAGCAGTTTTGGCAAAAAAAGTTTTCCGTTGTATTTTTTTATTGCGCATATAACGATCAAGTTTATCAATTATTATAACAGTACCACTAGATCCATTAATTTCTCCCGCCACTTCTTTAACCGGAGTAGGTATAGAAGTTAACAGGTTCCATTCGTTGCATTCAGATACGTAATCGAGATCCCAGCATCTCTCATGGTATACTCCGTCTTTCTTTGTTATAACGCTTAAGCGTTTTCCTAATGAAAATGAGGCAGTTTTTAATCCCATTCCAAAACGACCTAATTCATTTGGTGATCTTTTAGTTCTAGGATCTTTTGCTCCTATATTCATTGCAGTCTGTATTTCTTCTTCGCTCATACCGTTGCCATTATCTTCAATTTTAATATAGCCATTAAGTTTATCATATTCAAAGTGTAATGTGATTTTTGATGCCTGAGCATCAATTGCATTATCAACTATATCTGCAATTGCAGTTTTTGCTTTATAACCTATTGATCTTAGTGCATGAAGTACTGGTGCAGCTGATGGCCGTGTTAGTATAATGTTCATAAATCCTCCTATTTTTCAATTTTTAATATAACTATAATAAAATAAGTTATTTCAAACGTATATCTTTCTAAAAAGATTTAACAAGAATTATCAAAAAAGCTTGACGATATACTGATTTTATCGTCAAGCTTTTTACTATTTTAAATCTAATAATTCATTTTTAAGTGAGATAGTGGGTTCAACACCCATAGCATTTAATAATGCCTCAGCTGCTGCACGTGCAAGCAAAGGGGGGACTGCATTCCCTACTTGTTGATATTGCTGATCTTTTGTCCCTCTAAATTTAAAATTGTCTGGAAATGACTGCAGACGGGCTGCCTCGCGAATACTTATGGCTCTAGCTTTTTCTGGATGACTCCACATTGATTTTCTTACGTTAACGACTGTAGGAGATGGACTGTCATAGTCTAGTCTTAAATAGATTGTATTCTGTGTTCTAGACACATCAGAGTAGGTTGTTTTTAACTCATCATTAAGACTGTGAAAATTTTTGCCTTTCGATTGAAGTATTGCTTCAAAACGAGTTTTACTTAGCTGACGGCTTTCAGTATTTATATGATTATCAATAAACCCTTTATCAGCATCTTTTCTGAAATATCGAAGCATAGGCGATGCCTGCTCATCTGATTCTATATAATCTAATGGTTTAGCTTTTTCCATATCTGTAAGGGGCGTTATACCAGCTAAATCCTGTATTGCATCTCTTACTGTAAAAGGCGTTGAGTCTACCAACGCATCGGGAAGTTTCGGACTATTCTCAAATAAATCATTTCTAACACCAAGGATGATAAACCTTCTTCTTATTTGTGGTACGCCAAAGTCTGTAGCTGTTAAGACCCCGAAATCAGTATTATATCCAATTTGGTGGAATGCCATTTCAAGATATTTTACAATATTATAAGACCAAACTTTTGCAATGATTTTAATATTATCCTTAAGTGTATCATCTATATAAAGCTCATATTTAATTTTTTCATCATTTAGTTCTTTTATTCTTAACAGTAACAGATTGAAACTTATAAAGTTAGTGATATCTTTTTTAGTGTATTCATCTAATTCCTCAGTATCCTCAAGCAGCAATTGTAGTGCTGATTTTCCACGAGAAACTATATCTTTAGTGCTTAAGCGATCTCCATCTGTTTGGAAAGTTTTCAGTTGTTGATTAATCAACTCAATAATTCGAATAATATCTTTTTTTTCCTTAAGTGACAAACTAGGATTACCTGCTGTCTTAATAATTTTTTTTGATATACTTCTCAAGCGGGATAAGTAGTTATGATCCCCAATTATTGGTTCAGGGGGAGTTGGCCCATCGATAATTTTTCTCCAAATATGACTTAGTGATATTTCAACTGACTCCATTAGAATTATCTTATCATCCATTAAAAACTTATTTTCAATCAAGTTTTCTTTTGATGTATTAAATAAGCAAGTTAAATGTTCTAAAGAGCTATATGCAAAGCGCGAATTATCCAAATGTCTTGTGATGAAAAATTTATGTTTATCTGAATTCATCGATGGCACATTCTCCATAAGAAATGCAGCTGGCCGAATCTCATCAATAGCACGGAAAAACTCTATAACAAGCTGATTATTTCCTGATATCAGGTAATTTTTCTGCCTATTAGCATTGGAAAATCCTTGACAAGGAGGCCCGCCAATAATTGTTAATAAATTAGGATCAATGTTTTTGCTCTTTTTCCATTTACGGAAGTCGATTTTACTAATGTCACTGGTATCGCTTTCGTCCGGCCTAATAATAATGTCTCTGTTTCCGCGGTGGTTATAAACATAAGTTTCAATAGCTGCTTGATTTATTTCTACCGCTCCAATTGTTTCAAAGCAGCCAGTTTGCTCAAATCCTTTGCTTAGACCTCCAGCACCAGCAAATAAATCAACTAGTTTAAATCTCTTATTATTGCTGTTCATTTCTTTCAACTCTTTCTGCTTATAGGAAATATATTCTCTGTTTTTGGGTGTTTCTTTCTATAGCAGCATACCCTTTTTTAAGCTTACGTTGCAAGTTTATTTTTTAAAAAAATTGACGGTTATTTCTCTTAATATAGGGAAGAAATATATTAATTATTAAAAGAGAGGTTAAAGCCAATGGGTGATACTCATACAAGAGAGCAAAGAAGAAAAAACATGCAAGCAATAAAATCTAAGTCTAAATTAGAGGATAAGGTTTCTTCAGAATTATGGAGAAGGGGTTTAAGGTTTAGAAGGAATGTAAAATCTCTTTTTGGTAAACCAGATATAGCGATAAAAAAATACAAAATTGTGATTTTTATTGATTCTTGTTTCTGGCATGGCTGCAGTATTCATGGGAATAAACCAAAGAGCAATTCAGCTTATTGGGAGAAAAAGCTACAGAGAAATAAAGAAAGAGATAAAGAAGTGAATTCCTATTATCAAGTAATCGGCTGGCATGTATTAAGAATATGGGAACATGAATTAAAAGAGAATTTTACGGAAACAATTAATCATATTGAAGCCTTTATTAGAGAGAAAAAAGGCAAAAATGAGTTATAGGGCCAGAGCATAGCTATCTATCTCAATCTGAATTTATAATAACGGGTTTTTGATTTCTGGAAGCTGAAACGAACCAGATATGAAATACACATTTGACCCTTGAGTTTTCAGATATTAACCATTTGAGCAGCTAGCCTCATTGTTGCCGTATACGTGGAAGGGAAGGCTTAGCTTTGCGTATAACTTAGACTTTAATTTGTTTCAAGTAACAATAAAGTTTCAAGAACATTAAAATGTAAGCGTTGACACCCCTTAAATCCAGTGCTAAAGTGTACATATAAACCCAATATCATTCACCTAGGATTGTTACTGCAAACCGCAGGCAAAACCTAAATTGCGTCAGACGGGGGAAGACTCCCGTGTGCTGTGCAGTTTAGGTTTTTTTTATACCCTTTTTTGGAGGTGATGCTTATTTCATAATAAAAAAAGCCGGAGAAAGGCGGCCACCTTTCGTCCGGCAGTTCCCCCATTTTTAAGGAGGTATACTCATGGACTATCTTAAAATATCAAAAGAGATATTACAACTTGTCGGCGGGGAGGAGAATGTTCAGAGTGTCGTCCATTGCATGACGCGGCTTCGTTTTAATCTGTATGACAATGCGAAAGCAGATCGGGACGGGCTGGAACAGACGGAAGGCGTGATGGGGACAAATATCAGCGGCGAGCAATTTCAGATCATTATCGGCAATCATGTGCCGAAGGTGTATCAGGCTTTGATGGAGAGCAGCGGGCTCAGCAGTGAAAGCACAAACAAAACTTCAAAGCAGAAGAAAAATGTGCTGAGTGCCGTGTTTGATGTGATTTCCGGCGTGTTTACACCGATTCTGCCGGCCATTGCCGGAGCGGGCATGATAAAAGGACTTGTCGCGTTAGCGGTGACATTCGGCTGGATGTCGGAGAAGAGCCAGACTCACAGCATTCTTACGGCTGTCGGTGATGGTGCGTTTTATTTCCTGCCGATTTTGCTTGCGGTAAGCGCGGCGAGGAAATTCAGATGTAATCCGTACGTGGCGGCTGCTGTGGCGGGTGCGATTTTGCATCCGGATTTGACGGCCTTGCTTGGGTCTGGGAAAAGCATCTCCTTTATCGGTCTTCCTGTAACCGCTGCCACGTATTCATCGACAGTCATTCCGATTTTGCTGGCGATCTGGCTGATGTCCTATGTGGAGAAGGGAATCGATCGAATCACTCCTTCTTCTTTGAAATTGATTGCTGTTCCGATGCTTACGCTTGTGATCGTCGTGCCTGTCACACTGATCACAGTCGGCCCGCTCGGCGCGATTCTCGGAAATGATCTGTCTGTCGGCGTCAATTATTTGTTCAGTCATGCGGGGATTGCCGCAATGATTCTGCTGGCCGGCACATTTTCGCTCATCATTATGACGGGGATGCATTATGCGCTTGTGCCGATCATGATCAATAACATCGCTCAAAACGGACGTGATTACATTCTGCCTGCGATGTTTTTGGCGAACATGGGGCAGGCCGGCGCGTCATTTGCGGTTTTCTTAAAATCAAAAAACAAAACCTTCAAATCACTTGCGTTTACAACGAGCATTACGGCTTTGATGGGCATAACCGAACCTGCCATGTACGGCGTCAACATGAGATTGAAAAAACCGTTCGCGGCTGCTTTAATCGGCGGCGCGGCAGGCGGAGCTTTTTACGGTGTAACGGGCGTCGCTTCCTACATTGTCGGCGGAAACGCGGGTCTGCCGAGCATTCCGGTCTTTATCGGGCCGACGTTTCTTTACGCGCTGATCGGACTTTTTATCTCGTTTGCGGCGGGTATGGCGGCGGCACTGCTGATCGGGTTTGAAGATGTACAATCTGAACGGGACGAAGCATCTGAAACGCCGGGTGTGACGGCTGGCGGAGAAATCATTCACAGCCCGATTAAAGGCGAAGTGAAAGCATTAAGCGAAGTGAACGACAGCGTGTTTTCCGGTGGAATGATGGGAAAAGGTTTTGCGATTTTGCCTGAAGAGGGCGCGGCGGTATCTCCCGTAGAAGGCAGGGTGACAGCCGTATTTAAAACAAACCACGCCATCGGCATTACGAGTGCCCGGGGAGCCGAAATTCTCATTCATATCGGGCTTGATACGGTACGGCTGGATGGCAGGCATTTTGAAATGCACGTCAAAGAAGGCGATGCCGTCGCGCCGGGAGATCTGCTGATTACTTTTGATATCGAAGAGATAAAGGCTGCCGGCTTTGACGTGATGACGCCGGTCATCATTACGAATACGGATCAATATTTATTTACAGACATGAAAAAACGCGGAATGGTCAAACCGAACGAAGCGCTTCTGGCGTTATCCTGAAAAAGAGGTGGAGAAAACATGAAGAGATTTCCGGAAGGTTTTTTATGGGGCGGCGCAACGGCTGCCAATCAGATTGAAGGCGCTTATAAAGAAGGCGGCAAAGGACTTTCTACGGCGGATGTCTCCCCGGACGGCATTATGTCTCCGTTTCATGAGACGGACGATGCGCTGAATCTGTATCACGACGCGATTGATTTTTATCACCGCTATCAAGAGGATATCGCCCTGTTTGCAGAGATGGGCTTTAAAGCGTTCCGCATCTCCATTGCATGGACGAGAATTTTTCCGAACGGCGATGAAACAGAACCGAACGAAGAAGGGCTGCAATTTTACGATCGTCTTTTTGACGAATTGAGGAAACATCAGATCGAACCGGTCGTCACGATTTCTCACTATGAGATGCCGCTCGGTCTGGTGAAAAACTACGGCGGCTGGAGAAACCGCCAAACGGTCGATTTCTATGAGCGGTACGCCCGTACGGTTTTCACCCGTTATAAAGACAAAGTGAAATATTGGATGACCTTCAATGAAATCAACGTCGTTCTCCACGCTCCGTTTACAGGCGGCGGTCTTATATTCCGGGAAGGCGAAAATAAGCAAAACACGATGTACCAAGCAGCCCACCACCAATTTGTGGCGAGCGCGCTGGCGGTAAAAGCCGGCCATGAGATCATCCCGGATTCACAGATCGGCTGCATGATCGCCGCGACGACGACATATCCGATGACGCCGAAACCGGAGGATGTATATGCGGCATTGCAAAAAGAGCGGAGCACGCTGTTCTTTTCTGATGTGCAGGCGAGGGGCAGCTATCCGGGCTACATGAAGCGCTTCTTTAAAGAAAACGGAATTACGATCGAGATGAAGGAAGGAGACGAGGCGCTCCTGAAAGAACATACGGTGGATTACATCGGCTTCAGCTACTACATGTCGATGACGGCCAGCACGGCGCCTGAGGATCTGGCGCAGGCTAAGGGAAATCTCCTCGGCGGCGTGCAAAACCCGTACCTGAAATCTTCCGAATGGGGCTGGCAGATTGATCCGAAGGGATTGCGCATCACCTTAAACACGCTGTACGACCGTTATCAGAAACCGCTCTTTATCGTCGAAAACGGGCTCGGCGCGGTTGATGAGCCGGAGGAAGACGGAAGCATTCAGGATGAATACCGCATCGATTATCTGCGTGATCATTTAATAGAAGCAAGAGAGGCGATTGAAGACGGCGTCGACCTGATCGGCTACACGTCGTGGGGGCCGATTGACCTCGTCAGCGCCTCAACCGCAGAAATGAAAAAACGCTACGGCTATATTTATGTCGACCGCGGCAATGACGGAAAAGGCACATTTGAAAGAAAGAAAAAGAAAAGCTTTTATTGGTATAAAGACGTCATCGCCACAAACGGAGAAAGTCTGTAAACGCAATGTTCAGGAGAAAGCCGGCAAGATTGACATTCAGCAAAGAGAGGAGGACAATAAAAGCAGAAAGGCGGGATTCATATGTTTAAAAAAATTCTTGCAGCAGTAGACGGTTCAGACATGAGCAGCAAAGCTCTGGATGCAGCGATCCATCTGGCGAAAGAACAACAGGCGGAACTCACCATTCTCTATGCGGGACGTGAAGCCGTTGTCTCCACAACAGCCTTAACCGGCATTGTCTATGTTCCGGAAAACTTCATTGAAGACATCAAACATGAAGTCGAGCAAAAAGGAGCAGCTATTCTGGAAGACGCTAAGCAGAAAGCGGCGGAAAGCGGAGTAAACGCGGAAAGCCTGTACGTTCAAGGCGAACCTGCACATCAAATTTTAAACATAGCGAAAGAACAGCATTTCAATCTGATTGTCGTTGGAAGCCGCGGAATCAGCGGATTTAAAGAAATGATGCTCGGAAGCGTGAGCCACAAAGTCTCACAATTGTCTCCTTGCCCTGTACTGATCGTTCATTAAACAGACGGCCCTGCTGATGCGGGGCTTTTTTTATGAGAAAAGACCTCCGGCTCTCGAAAAATAGGGTGAAATCTTCCTCTGAATCACGTAAAATGGCTGTTAGTATTTGTCTGAATAAACAGTCAATGATATGGGGGGACGCGAATCAATGCAAGCTAAACAAACATCAAATGCCGTTATCAAAATGGTCATTTCCATGGTCATTTTCGGATCAATCGGCTTTTTCTCAGAACATACGAATGTGCCTTCAATTGAACTGGTCTTTGTGAGATGTCTGTGCGCCTCATTGTTTCTGGGCGTTTGCTGGTTTGGTTCCGGACGGTACCGCACCGAACAATGGAACCGGCGTGAGGTGCTGCAGACACTGGCCTGCGGTTTTTTTCTCGTGCTGAACTGGGTGTTTTTATTTAAATCATTTGAGGAAACATCAGTGACGATAGCGATTTCCGTTTATCATCTGGCTCCGGTTCTCGTCCTTCTTCTAGGGAGCCTTATATACCGGGAGAAACTGCATCTTGTGTCCGTCACTTCCATCGTGATTTGTTTTCTGGGCACCGCTCTGATTTCCGGCATCAACGGAAATACATCACTTTCTCAGCTGATGGGATCGGGTATTATTTGGGCCGTGCTGGCCGCCCTTTTTTACGCCTTTACGACACTGGCCGGGAAAGGTATCAACAGCCTCAGCCCATATGCGGTCACCTGTTTGCAGACCGGATTGGGCGTCATCATTCTTCTCCCGTTCGTCCGTTTCGGCGCTTTTTCTGATTTGTCGCATGTGAACTGGATCATGATTGTGTCGACCGGTATCATCCATACGGGGATTGTGTATTTGCTCTTTTTTGACAGCTTGCGGTTTTTATCCACTCGGTTTATTTCAATCATCGTATTTCTTGATCCGGCAGTGGCGATTGTGCTTGACACCGTATTTACGGGATTTCGCCCCGACCTTTATCAATCTTTGGGGATTGTGTTGATTTTTGCGGGAATGGCGCTGTCCTTGATTCGAAAGCATAAAGCCGTGCCTGCGGAGGCTCAGGCAGACAGCACCCGAATATAGGCGGCCGTACCGGCTGCTTTTTTATTTTGGGGCTTTTCAGCCATAACGAAAAAGCAGACAAACAGATCATGGAAAAAGAGGACAGTAATTGTATAATACTTCATGTGTTTACAATTTAAGAGATTAAAGGAGTGAAGGGCATGAAAAAGAAGACGCGTCATCTCGCTTTCTTGGCTGCACTCGGCTTTGCGCTTTGTCTGGCCATCGTATGTTCCGCATCCAAGCAGGCAGAAGCGGCAGCGGCGTATCCGGATGTGATGCAGGGACTTACCGGGTTTGCGGGAAATGCGAAGGATCATAACGGAAAAGCAAAACCCGCCGTATCGGGAGGCCAGGGCGGCCCCGTCGTCTACGTCAGCAATCTCAATGATTTGAAAAACAATGCGGGCGGGACAGACCGCAAAACCATTGTCATCACAAGTGATATTTACTCCCCGGGTAAAGCCGTTGTGACAGTCGGCGCCAATAAAACCATCGTCGGCTCGTATACCAGCCACAGGCTGATCAACATCTATCTGACAACAGGCTCCGGCTCAAACAATGTGATTTTCAAAAACCTCATTATCAGCCATAGTGCAGCCATTACGGGCAACAACGACATTCCGATGTACATAGCGAACGGACAGAATTACTGGATTGACCACGTGTGGTTTGAAGGGCACAGCTACAATCCGAACAGCCACAGCGATTTGGGAAAGCTTCTGTATGTCGGCGCCAAAGCTGATTTTGTGACGCTGTCTAATTCTAAATTCTCCGATCATCTGTACGGCCTGATTCTCGGTTATCCGAATGATGATAACGAAGGACGCAATTATATCGGCTATCCGCACATGACGATCACCAACAACTATTTTAATAACGTCTATGTCCGTTCACCGGGCCTGATGAGATACGGCTATTTTCACGCGAAAAACAACTATGTAACCAATTTCAATTTAGGGTTCACCATTCATACAAACGCGACTGTCTTCTCAGAAGCCAACTACTTCGGCAACGGAAATGAAAAAGGCGGAATGATAGACGACTACGGGACGGCCCAATTCACCGACATCGGTTCATTCCCGTCGCTCATAGCCCCGAAATCACCGCGCACCGGCTGGAATCCGAGATCAAATTACAGCTACGGCACGCTTTCAGCCCAGGACGCCAAAAACTTCGCCCAATCCTACGCGGGAGCGCAAAATACAAATCTCCGCTATCCATAATACGAAAAACCGCCCTAGCAGGCGGTTTTTTTATATGAGTCAAAGGTCATAAATCTCTGTCATCCTTAAAATAACCTTAAATACCTAGGAAAATATTGATAAACAATTTCAATAATATTACTATTGTTAAGTCTATATTACAAAAGGAGGAGGAGAACCTATGAAAATAGGAAAAAAGAACAAGTGGAAAAAATGGCTGGCCGGCACTCTTGCGGCATCGCTTATGATTTCCATTGCGCCTGCCGATGTATTTGCGGCAGAAACGCGTGAGAAACAAGATCAAGTGAAAACCGCCGCCATTCCGGCAGCAGACCCGGAAAAAGATCTTCCGGCGGAAAAAGCATCCGAGCAGATGCCGTTTGATCAAAAAGATATCAATAAAGACGGTGAGATCACGTCTGAAAGAACTGAGAATTCAAAACTTTATTATGAGGGCGAGGGTGTATACAAACAGGAAATCTACACAGACCCCATTCATACGAAAGAAACCGCCAATGCGGACTGGGAAGACATTTCTCCTGAATTGAAAACCGGCTCAAAGGAAGTCGGGACGGAAAATACAGTGCTGAACTCCGATTTTCTGAAGCAAATGAAAAACGGATTATACGCTACATTTGAACACGATGATCATAAGCTCACATACTCATTAACCGGCGCAAAAGGCCCCGATCAGGCTGCAATCACTCCGACAGATGCCTCAGCAAGAGTCAAGGAAGACAGCAACGAGCTTACGTATCAGCAAGTATTTCCTGCTATTGATTTACAAACCTACACATTTAATGAAAACATAAAAGAAGACCTTGTGCTTCACAAATATGAAGGCTACAATTCCTTCACCTTTCAAATCAAAACCGACCTTCAGGCTAAAGAACAGGAAGACGGCTCTATCGCGTTTTCTGATGATAAAGACAATGTCGTCTACACCGTGCCGAAGCCCTTTATGACCGACTCAGATCTCGATGAAAAGTCAGGTGAAGTCAGCAGGTCAGAAGATGTCAGCTTCAAGCTTGAAAAAAACAGCGAAGGCTACTTGCTCCATGTAACGGCCGATGAAAATTGGCTGAAAGATCCCAAGCGGGTTTATCCGGTATCTATTGACCCGTCAACATCAGTATCTGTGTCATCCGATACCTTTGTCATGAGCGCGTATCCGACGACAAACTACTCTGCCGCGTCGCAGAAATGGGACGCCGGATTGAAAGCGTACGTGCTGAAAACGGGCTATTATGACGGCACAACCGGAACGAACTACGCATTTATGAAGTTTGATAATTTAAAGCCGATCAAAAACATGACGGTGACAAAAGCGACGCTTAAAGCATACACAGCCCACTCCTATTACGGATCAAAGGCGACGGGGCTTTGGCTCGACACCGTAAACAGCAATTACGACAATGCCAAGATCACGTGGAAAAACAAGCCGGGCTCCAAAAACATCGGCAAAGCGGAGGTCTATAAAGGCCAGTGGGCAAGCTTTGATGTCACATCCGCAGTCAAGTCGTGGAACAGCGGCGGCGCCAATTACGGCTTTAAGCTTCACACCAACGGAAACGGAAAAGAATATTGGAAGAAGCTGATGTCATCAGCAAACTCTAATAAAAAACCTTATATCGAAGTGACATACACGATTCCGAAGGCGGACACGCCGTCAGTCAAAGCGTATCATAACGGAGATTCGACAGGATTTTTCAATATCAGCTGGAAAAAAGCTGAAGGCGCCAAAAGCTATAAAGTGTGGCTTTATAACGGGAAAGAATATCAAGCCATTTCTGTCGGCAATGCAACCTCTTGGAGCACAAAAGGAAAAAACATCTGGCCGACAAAAGCGGAAATTGATTCCGGTAAATATAAGCTGCATACAGACGGAAAAGGCGGAAGTGAATTAGCGCTTGACCCTTCCCCGGTCTATAAAAACTCCGGCGGCAGCTATCCGGCAAGCAAAAATTACTGGGTCGCGGTCAGCGCGGTGTTTGACCAGGGAGAAGGCGCCATGTCTGCGGCTGCCAAGCCCGTCATTCCGAATATTGGAAGAGTTCAGAAACCAAGCACGAAAGGCTTTAATAACAACAACGCAACAGGCTGGTTTGATCTTTCCTGGAAAGCCGTATCAGGCGCAGCCGGGTATAAAATGCAAGTCTTTAACGGCAAAGGCTTTGAAACGCTTGACCTCGGAAATAAAACATCCTGGTCCACAAAAGATCAAAACATCTGGCCGACAAAGGCGGAAATCAGCGCCGGAAAATATGCGCTTCACCTGAAAGACAAAAAAGGCGCGGAATTGCCGATCAACCCGGCCCCCGTTTATAAAAATGCCGGAGGAGACGCAACCCGGAAAACCTACGGATTTAAAGTTATCGCCTATAACAAAGACGGAGAAGCGATCGCCTCACCGGAAGCTAGTCCGGCGCTGCCTGATATCGCAAAGCCGAAAAACCTGACAGGCTATGTTTATACAAACACGAAATCGAGCCAAACGGGTTATGTCAATCTCATATGGGATAAAGTCAAAAACGCCAAAGGCTACAAAATCAACATTTACAACGGAAAAGACTATCAATCATTCGATGTCGGGGATACTGATCATTGGACGACCCAAAATAAAAACATCTGGCCGTCAGCCGAAGAAGTGAAAGCGGGAAGATTCCAGCTTCACACGGACGGAAAGGGCGGCGAACTGGCGCTTGACCCTTCACCTGTTTACGAAAACGCAAACGGCAATTACAAAGGGAAGAAGAACTATTCCTTCACGCTGACTGCCTATGACGCAAATGGTGACAGCATACCGACGGCACCTTTTAACCCTGTTTTCCATGAAGGGGCGGAATTCCTCGGAACGGAAGAATTCTGGTCCATTATTGACATTCCGGACGGACAGCTGAATGGCGCGACGGGAAATGTCATCGTCAATGAAGAAGATATGTCAATCGACGGACGCGGACCGGGGCTCGGACTCTCCCGGACCTTCAACAGCCTTGACAGCTCTGACCATATGTTCGGCCAAGGCTGGTATGCCGATGCGGAAACGTCGATCCTTTCTGAAGACGGCAGAGCCGTTTATATTGATGAGGACGCGACAACACATGTCTTCACGAAAAAGTCTGACGGCACGTATCAGCCGCCGACGGGCGTTTATCTCGAACTGACGGAAACAAGCGATCAATTTGTATTAAAAACAAAAGATCAGACGAACGCTTATTTCAGCAAAAAAGGCGGAAAGCTCCAAAAAATCGTTGACGGACACAACAACACAACCGTATACGAGTATAACGACAGCAATCAGCTGACCGCCATAACAGACGCCTCAGGGCGCAAGCTGACGTTTACCTACGATGAAAACGGTCATGTCACATCTTTAACAGGACCGAAAAACAAAAAGATTTCGTATTCATATGACAAAGATCTTCTTAAAAAGGTGACGGATACTGACGGCAGCGTCACAAGCTATGAATATGATTCCGAAGGGCGCCTCGTCAAGCAGTATTCCGCAAACAGCACGGATGACAAACCGCTGTTCACTGAATACCAATACAGCGGCCACCGCCTGGCCAAAGCCGTCAATGCGAAAAAAGAAACGTATGATTACAGCTATGACGCCGGCAAAAAAACACTGCTCATGACGCAGCCGAACGGCCGCAAAGTGCAGTACGGCTATAACGAGGCGGGCAACCCGATTCAGATGATCGATGATGCCGAAGGGCTGAAAATCACGACTAACACCGTATACGAAGGCAACAACGTCATTCAGGACACCGATCCGAACGACGCGGATGCGGGCAAAGCGACAGAAAGCTATCAATATGATAAAGACGGCAACGTCACAGCCGTAAAAGACAACTACGGCACCGAAACGTATCAGTACAACAAAAACAATGACGTAACGAAAATGAAGGATACCGAGGGGAACGTCACTGATATTGCATACGACGGACTGGATGCCGTTTCTGAAACGGATCAAAGCGGAAAATCCTCATCCGCCGCCGTGTATGACAAATACGGTAACCTCATTCAATCAAGCAAAGAGCTGGCAGCTTCGGCAAGCCTGCTGAAAGACGGCAGCTTTGAAGGAACAAAGCTGGGCTGGAATCTCACTGCTACGAGAGACAGCGGAAGTATTGCATCTGTAAAAGCAAGAAGCGGCGCACTGTCCGGACAAAAAGCACTGGAGATCACCTCACAATCCGCTTCAGCCGGAACAGAGCATGGCCATGCGTCCGCAACGCAGGAAGTGCAGCTTGAGCCGAATACGACGTATACACTCAGCGGCCAGATCAAAACAGATCTGACAAAGGCGAGAGCGTATTTCAACATTGATCTGCGTGACAAAGACCAAAAACGAATTCAATGGATTCACAATGAATCAGGCGCATTAGCCGGAAAGAATGACTGGACGAAACGGCAGATCACCTTTACAACACCGGCCAATGCAGGAAAAGCCATCGTCTATATGGAAGTGGATCATAACGACAAGGACGGCAAAGGAAAAGCGTGGTTTGATCAGGTTCAGCTGGAAAAAGGCGAAGTCTCTTCAAGCTATAACCCGGTTCAAAACAGCAGTTTCACGGCCAAAACAGATGGCTGGAGCACAAGCGGAGCAGCCGCTGACCTTGATGAAGGCTTCGATGATGACAGCTCATTAAAAGCGTCCCGCTCAAATGCATCACAAGCCAATGCATCCGCAAAACAAACCATCACATTAGGCCAAAGCGCGGACGATAAGCCGGTATATATCACGCTGACAGGGATGTCCAAGGCAGACGGTGTAAAATTAACGAACGACAATGATTACGCGCTTCAGGCCGGCGTCACCTATGCGGACGGCACGACGGGCGTCTACACCGCCAAATTCCCACAGGGGACCCAAGAATGGAACCGGGCGGCGTCAGTCATTCCGAAAACAAAGCCGATCAATAAAATCGAAATCAGCATTCTGTTCCAAAAAAGCGCCACAGGAACGGCATGGTTTGATGATATCCGTTTAATCGAAGGAAGCATCCTGACGAAAAACACCTATGACGAAAAAGGAAACTACGTCACAAAAGAAGAAGACGAACTAGGGTATGCAAGCACTGCTTCATATGACGAGACTGGCAAGAAAATGTCTGAAACCGACGCGAAAGGCGAAAAAACCGCCTACGAATACGATCAGGCCGACCAGCTGACAAAGCTGACCCTATCAAACGGCACATCCATCCTTCACAGCTATGACAAGGAAGGAAATGAGCTGACAAAAACGATTCGGGCCGGCGCGGACCAGACCTATCAATATGAATATGACGTCATGGGCAAGCTCGTCAAAACAACCGACCCGCTCGGCAATGTACTGAAGAGTGAATATGACGCCAACAGCAACTTGACGAAAACCGTTTCCGCCAACGGCAATGAAGTGTCGCTGACCTATGACGGCACCGACCGGGTTAAGTCAAAAGCGTATAACGGCACTGAAAAATACAACTTTACCTATGACAAAAACGGCAATGAAACGTCGGTCACAAACAAAGAACAAAATACAACGAAAAAACGCACCTTTGACAACAAAAACCGACTGACCGAATTAACCGACCGCGGCGGCAGCCAAAGCTGGACGTATCCGGCTGATTCAGATAAGCTGAAAACTTTCTCATGGAGCCACGGCGGTCAAAAAGGAACAAACAGCTTTACGTACAACAAACTTGATCAAATGATTGAAATGAAAGACGGCACTTCAGCTTATACATTTGATTATGATGAGAACGGCAATGTCCAGACATTCATCAGCGGAAATGAAGTCGGCACGAGCTTCTCGTATGATGAGCGGAATCTCGTCAGCTCTCTTCATATCGGAGCGAAAAACGGCGGCAGCATCTTCCGGGAAAGCTATGAATACGACGCTAACGGTAACCGCACGGTCATCGACAGCTCAGCGGGCGGAAAGGTGCAGTACGAATACGGCAAGCTCAACCAGCTCGTCAAAGAAACACATGAAGACGGCACCGTCATTCAATATACGTACGACGGCTTCGGCAACCGGACAAACGTCACCACAACAAAGGACGGCGCAAGCAAATCAGTCAACGCATCCTTCAACATCATGAACCAGCTGACGAAGGTGAATGACGAAGAACTGTCCTACGATAAAAACGGCAACCGCACATCCGACGGCAAATACACATATACGTGGGACGCGGAAGACAACCTGACCGCCGTTACAAAAAAAGGCGAAGACAAGCCGTTCGCAACATACAAATACGATGAAAAAGGAAACAGAATCCAAAAAACCGTCAACGGAAACGTTACGAACTACTTCTATGACGGAGACAGCTTGAACGTCCTGTATGAAACAGACGCCGACAACAACGTCACAAAATCATATACGTACGGTGACAGCGGCCAGCTGTTATCCTATACAGAGAACGGCAAGAAATATTTCTATCACTACAACGCACACGGCGACGTCATCGCCATCTCAGACAGCACCGGAAAAACCGTTGCCAAATATCAGTACGATGCGTGGGGAAATCCGACAAAAACCGAAGCAAGCGACGAAGTAAAAGACAACCGCTACCGCTACGCAGGCTACCAATACGACGAAGAAACCGGCCTGTACTATCTCATGGCCCGCTACTACGAACCAAGAAACGGCGTGTTCTTATCACTCGACCCAGACCCGGGAAGCGACGGCGATTCACTGGATCAGAATGGGTATACTTATGCCAATAACAATCCGGTGATAAAGGTTGACCCGGATGGGCACTGGGCCAAAATTCTATGGGAATTAATAAAAAGGTCATGGAATGGTGCTCCAGGAAAGTGGGCAAAGAGGAATGTTGGTAAGGCATATAATGCATCAAAGAAATGGACTAAATCAGTTATTAAAAAAGGCGTAAAAAAAATCGCGAAAAGGATTCCATATAGAGTTCATAAAGTAGGCCGTATAAAAGGGGATAGAGAAAAAGGAAGAGGTTATTGGGGAATAATCTATTCGAAAAAGAAAAAGACTGGGAGGTCTATATATAGATCTCTAGAGTGGCATACACCACATAACAATCATGGTTATCATTTACAAAGTAATAAGTTTTCTATATATAAAGGGAAATGGAAAAGGGGCAGTGCACAATGGCGGTTTACAGTGTATAAAAGATAGAAGGAGAGAATTAAATGTACTATTTTTATGAAATATCAACTCTCAATGACTATGATTGGGTTGAAAAAGAGTATAGAACAATAGAGGATTTAATATTTTTTAAATTGAAAAATATGGAAAGTAAACAATATGCAATGTATTCTTACTCTGTTTCGAATAAAAGTAGTGATACTTGTATATTCTCAGCGAGCTTAAAAACAACTACTTTGTTTAATAAAAAAATCTCTTTTATGAAAACCTCAGCAGAAGAGTACAAAAATACAATAGTTGCGCATGAAAATATAATCTTATTGGAAAAAGATGTTGAGTTAAAAGATATATTAAATGGAGCCCCTTTAGCAGAGAAAACAATTATTAAAGATTTACTGGATTATGTTCTTTATCATATAGAAATAACAGATTCTGAGACAATCAGAATAGGATCTAGACATAGAGAAAATATTATAAACATTATTAAATAATGGCATTAAATTAAAAATAGATGAGCCTGCTGATCATCTTTTGGTCAACAGGCTTTTTTAAAAAAATATAAGTGGGTAGGTGATTAGAACCGAGACAGTAAAAGGTGAACAATCGATTGAAACTTAGCTTGAATTAGAGCGTCATTCAAATCATTTACTAAAAAATTAAAGCTGCTGAGTAGAGAACGAGGTGACAGCATGGCCAAAATCGGAGACGGTTGTCTGGAACTTGAAATAACACCGAGAAGATATCATGAGGCGGAGGATGATCCTTTTATCTTAACAATGTTTGAATTGTTGGAACATAATAAAGCAATCGCCCGCGATTACTCTGCCGTTTTATTAGAAAGTGAATATAAAATGCTGACATCAGGGATCGAAGCGTTATTAGCAGGCAAATCAAGACAGGATACGTTTAGAAACAATCGAACCATTTTTTATTTTGAGTATTGATAAAGAAAACGAATATTACAGATTTATCATTAGATTTGTGGAAAATCATTCAAATGAAACCTTCTATAAATTAAACTGTAATGAAGAAAAGCTAGAATTTTTCGTGAAGACTTTAAAATCAGATCTCAAAGGCACAAAAAATCCTCCAAAACTTCCTTAGGAGATAAACGATGTACAAAACAATAAATGAATGGGTAGATTACATAGATGGGGGGTGCGCTGTCCTTCATTTTGATTTTCATGTGTTTAAAAAAGAACTTTCACTTAAGATTCAGGTCGTTGAAAATAAAGCCGAATATACGCATAACATTCTTTTTCAAAATGTAGCATCTGTTTATTTTAGTGCAGATATTGGTGATATGAGATTAGAAAAAATAGATCCGGAAGAATACAATTGGCAAGTATTTGAGATGAGTTACCACCCGGAAGGAATCGGAAATCTATCAAATGCTGTAATTCCTGAGTATCAATCAAATGCTAATTTTCTCATTGACATGAACAGAATGCTGATTGCTGTAGAAGCTGAAACCGTTCGCTTTGATGATCAATCATTTTATGCGTATCAGTCGAAATCATAAATAAACAAATAAGAGAGGTTCCCAGCCTCTCTTTTCTTACAAACAAAACCACCTTTTACGTGGGAAACCGTTCGCGGAGGCAAACATGAACACTCCTTTAAATTTACAAAAAGAATCATTGAGGGCTATAGGGAATCTGGATGTGATTAATCCGCTTAAATTCAACTCGATATATTCATGTGATCTAGGGAGTAAAGATACTTTTTCTCAATTAATGAATGACTTAGAATTCGAAACCGTTCTGATAGAAGTAATGGCATCACCTTCTTTTATTGAGGGATGGAAGAAGAAGGTTGAAAAGAAAATGATACATATGAATACGATATCGAAAAAGTTAATTCATATTGAATGTGGTCTGACAAAAGAAGAATTGATGGCAGACCACTTATTAGATGAATTATATTTTTTAGCGTCGATCAATGATTTTGTTGTTATAATAGAAAACCCTTCCAACAATAAGTCCTACATGAATCTGGACACTCAAAAGGTTGATGTAAACACTGAGTATAATGAAAAAATCATGTGGTTTGAATACGATGCAGCAGATTTATATATCATTGCTTAATTTAATATAAATTCCAGATTCTTAATCAACGGAGTGTTGCTGATGTTAGAACTTACCGCAGAGCGGGTTGGGTCATATGAAAGGGAAAATATCATTTATTTCAATGCGGGCCGGGATGATCAGGTATTTATTGTGTCGATGCACGATTACAAAATAATATTATTCTCCTCGGCTAAATGAGATGTTAAGATCCAACAGATATTCTTTAAATAATGACGTCATCAGAAACTTGAAATTACACAAAGAAGAATTAGAGGGTCCGCTGCCTTCAGATGCAGGAAGATTTGAAGAAGACTTTGAGGGTGCTGCCTGCGCTGGGGATTTTTATGAATATTTTGCGCTTATCTGCGGCAGCTTAGATTTTGTTTTGGAGAATAAACAAATGCCTGCGCGGCAGCGTAAAGCCTTATATAAATCCTTTTTTGAGCTTTATCCGCAATATGTGCAGCTGAAAAACGCTTTAACAGATTATCCGGAGCTCAGCCGGGAAATCGGGCGGCACGAACGGGTGAGAAGGCTATTGGTCAGCATTTTAAACAAGAAATGAAAGGCAGGCTTCTGACCGTGAAAGAACCAATAATGGCAGAATGTCTGAAAAAGGCTGGTCTGATCCTGAACGGTCAAGCGGCGAGGGAAGAGGTGTCGGATTGGGCGTCTGAGTATGTGGCTGCAGACGATCCGGCGGTTGAGGACGAAACCGTTTGGGAGATGCTCATATATTTGAGCGGGTTTGATCTGAAAGATTCGCCTGATTCGTATCTGCATACGATAGAAGAATTAAGAGATTGGGTGCAGGAATATATGAAAACGCATGAAGAAAGGGTACATTCATGTCGGAATTAGTCTTTACAAGAATCAATACAAAAATAAACGCAAGCGGCCCAATCATTTTGTCCATGAATGCAGCGGAACTCATCGTACTGGCTCAGGAAAAGCGGAAAGATAAATATATCAACCGCATTTTCATATTCCGGAACAGGGATGGATATTTACGTCATTGCTATCAAATTGAAACATCAAAGAAAATAACCGATGTTCAGAAATCAGGGGATTTATTTTTATTTCTCATTCATATTGACTATGAAGATGGGATGATTCATGAAGAACCGAATATTTATGTATGGCACGCGATTAAAGGGTTTTGTCATTCGCTTTACGGGGGCCGTTATATCCGGTCAATGACAGTCGATTCGGCAAATCATTTGTGGCTGGGTTACGATGAAGCGGGAATATTTTCTTGTCTGGACGACGATATCAGTTCAAAAGGCATGACCCGCTTTCCTTTTGCAGACGGAACGTGGAAATCTCGTTGTGAGTCTTTCTGTACGTATCCGCACCTTATTGATCATTTTTATGGGGCATATGCAGAAAAGAATGCCCTGTCTCTTCATTATCATACACTTGGTGAAGATTATATTCGGAAGGTCGATTTGCAAGGCAAAACGTTAAGCTTTCAGAAGGCAGACTTTGGCTTTAGTGCACAATTCAAGATTGATTCATCATATTACTTTTTGATTCGGAATGAAGCTTCGTGCCGAATTGACAAAGCACTAAAATTTCATAACATGACAAAACAGGCTGGGCAATATCAGCTCACTGATAAAGTCTCAAGAAAAGCTCTCCGTTTTACGCGAGTGACTGCGTATCAAGATAAGGCTGCGGGGATTGATGAGAGCAACCGGCTTTACTTACTAAGCTGACAGGCGGCTTTTGAACAAGGGAGAGCAGAGGTGAAACGTTTGAACTGCGGGAGGCAGAAATACATGAATTGGCATGATTTGAGTGAAGAGGAGACAGAGTACTTGTGGCGCAGGGTGAATCGCGCAGTGAAATGGAAACCGGGCAGTATATTTGCTTCTATAAAACCTCCAAAACCGTTTCAGGTCTTTGATGTATCTCAAGGATTCAATGGTATCGGTTTTCTGGAAGATGCAGAGATGCAGATACTAAAGGCATTTCAATCTTGTACGTTAGAGCAAGAGTTTATGTATGCGCTGGACTGGCAGCATGAATGTTATCTATTTAATCCTCATGCGCCAATTGATAAAAATGAATTCGGTGAATGGCCTGTCCCCGTTATTCCAAACGGAGACTATTGTTTCTTTATTCAACAGGATTTTCAGTGGGGGCTGTTGGGGGATCCGCGGCAGCAAACCATTACGATATTTGGCTCACCGCTAATAAAGGCGATAGAGAGAAACGCTCCTTTCTTATTGCAAAAGTGAAGACAGCTTGCGAATGAATCTCATGCTTTTACGGGGGGAGGAATAACAGGATGACAGAAGAAGAGTTCAGAGCTGCAGAAAAAAGCTTGAGAGCGTCTTTTCCGAAAGCATATAAACGGCTGCTTCATAAAAAGAACCCTGCAGAAATCGGAGAATGGATTTTTTTCCTATACGTGAACAAAGCCGCTTACAGAAAACTTGGGATGATGTGATCAGGCAAAACAGTGTGTGCAGAGAAGAGAGCATGCCCGACGATATGATCGTAATTGCCGACAACGGAACCGGAGATAAGCTGTGTTTGAAAAAGACGGACGGCGTAATGGAGGAGACTGTTTATCTGTGGGATCATGAGACTGCCGATGTTGAGTTGTATGCCGGTTCTATAGGAGAATTTATAGAAAATGAAAAAGAATAAGTGGCTGATTCAGGAGCTTTTAGAATTCCGCCTTTTCCGGGAACGAGAGATTTCTGTAATTGAGTTGGCGTTTTCCTTCGAGTATGAACATCAGCTCATTTGTTTGAGGCTCATATGCAAAGCGTTTCTTCCGTTCAAATAAAAGAAATGGAGAGTCATGCGGCTGGTTCAGGCATTGTAACAATTGATCCTGCTGCTGATGGAGATGAGGGACAGCATTTTCTCGTAGAGGAGTGGGAGAACCAAACGTTCCGCTTTTATTGCCGTCAATATGAAGCAGCAGAGGAGAAGGAGGCCACAAAATGGAGTGGCACAAACATGAGAAAGCAGTTATGCTGCGGCCGGATTCGCCGGGTTGTTTTGAATTGACGGAGTTTATGTTCTATACCGGGTATAACGAGTATTTTGATAAAATCCCGGTGTTTGAGCTGAAGCTGACTGATGGACAGTATGATGCTGTGCTGCGTTTTGAAGGTGTGAGTGCTGCCCGGCTGGATGACCTGGAAAGCATCACCGACATCCGTCTGGATATCAGCCCGGTCGATGGCGGCTGGGAATCGATACGCTATTATGTAGATGACGGGGAAGGAAGAATAAGCTTTTATTGCGCCAAATGGGTCGTGCTTGACATGAAGAAAAAGCAGTCCCCGAATGTTCCGGCAAAACGTCAGGGTAAAGCGGCGGCGTTTCGCGTATAATGAGGGGAGCCTGACAGAGAAGGAGTTTAGTCATGAATGAGTTTAATGAATACGCGATCAGCCCCGATATCCAACGGGCGCTGAAAGGATTGCAATACACCGAGCCGACTGAAGTGCAACGGCGCGTCATCCCCGCCGCGCTGCAAAAAAAAGATCTCGTCGTCAAATCGCAGACGGGGAGCGGCAAAACAGCGGCCTTCGGCATTCCGATCTGCGAGCTTGCGGAGTGGGAGGAAAACAAACCGCAGGCCCTGATTTTAACGCCGACCCGCGAGCTTGCGGCGCAGATTAAAGAAGATATCACAAATATCGGCCGTTTTAAACGGATAAAAGCCACGGCGGTTTTCGGAAAAGCTTCTTTTGATAAACAGAAAACCGAACTGAAGCAAAAAAGCCACGTTGTTGCCGGAACGCCGGGACGAGTGCTTGATCATATAGAAAAAGGGACGCTGCCGCTTGAACGGCTGGCGTATGTGGTGATTGACGAAGCGGACGAAATGCTGAATATGGGATTTATTGAACAGGTGGAAGCCATCATTCAGCATCTGCCGAAAAACAGAGTCACCATGCTGTTTTCAGCGACGCTGCCGGACGACGTCGAGAAGCTGAGCCGCACATATATGAAAGACCCTGAATTGATTGAAGTAAAAGCGGAAGGCCTGACGACAAAAGATATTGAGCATTTTGTCACCGGAACAGCAGAAGAGGACAAATCATCATTGCTGCGTGATGTCCTGATCACCGAAAATCCGGACAGCTGCATCATATTCTGCCGGACTAAAGAAAGAGTCATCCAGTTAACCGATGAGCTGGACAGGCTGGGCTATCCTTGCGATAAAATTCACGGCGGCATGGTGCAGGAAGACCGCTTTGACGTCATGAATGAGTTCAAGCGCGGCGAGTTCCGCTATCTCGTTGCGACCGATGTTGCCGCCAGAGGAATTGATATTGAAAACATCAGCCTCGTCATCAATTATGATATTCCGCTAGAAAAAGAAAGCTATGTGCACCGCACCGGCCGAACGGGGCGCGCCGGACACCGCGGCCGGGCCATCACGTTTGTGACGCCGTTTGAATCGCGGTTTCTGAATGACATTGAGACATATATCGGTTTCCGCATCCAAAAGCGGGAAGCACCGTCAGAAAAAGAAATAGCGGAACGGAAAGCGGCTTTTGCGGAAAAATTGAACGCCCGCCCAGACGTCAAAACAGACAGAAGTGAACAGTTAAACAAAGACATCATGAAGCTGTATTTTAACGGCGGAAAGAAAAAGAAAATCAGAGCCGTTGATTTTGTAGGAACGATCGCCAAAATTGACGGTGTGACAGCTGATGACATCGGCATTATCACAATCATGGACAACGCCTCTTACGTGGAGATTTTAAACGGAAAAGGCCCTCAAGTTCTTAAAGTGATGAAGAACACAACCGTCAAAGGGAAAAAGCTGAAGGTGAATAAAGCGAATAAATGATGAATGACCTGCTCCCAGTTAAAGGGGCAGGTCATTTTGCTGCTGGCTGATATCAGCACTGTTCTCTTCCGGCACAAATGCAAGGATGGCGATTCCGATCACAAATAATAAAATCAGACTGAACACGGCTGCTGACGAATTCCCGGTCAGCTGGGCGGTCACGGCAATCAAAAGCGGGCCGATAATCGAAGCGAACTTGCCGAAGATATTATAAAAGCCGAAAAACTCATTGGCGTGCTGTTTGGGGACAAGCTTGGCAAAGTAAGAGCGGCTCAGCGCCTGAATACCGCCTTGGGAAGTGGCGACAAGCATAGCCAAAACCCAGAAATCAAAAGCGGAATCCATAAAATAAGCATACGTGCAGACAATCATATACACGCCGATCCCGGCATAAAGCATCGTTTTTCCCTTAAACCGTTCGGCCAGCCGCCCGTACAAAATCGAAAAAGGCGCGGCGATAACCTGTGTGACAAATAAAATAATCAGCAGATTTGCCGCGCTGATTCCGAGGTCTGCCCCGTATGACGTCGACATCGTAATGATGGTGCCGACCCCGTCGATGTAGAAGAAATAGGCGAGCAGAAACAAAAACAGCGCCCGGTATTTCCTGATCTGCTTCAGCGTGCCGGCCAGCCGTTTAAAACTGCTGACGACAAGCCGCGGCTCTCTCTCGATATAATAGCGCTGGCGGACGCGGCGAAGGAGCGGGATCGAAAACAGTCCCCACCAAGCAGCCGTAATCAAAAAGGCAATGCGGCCCGCAGTCTGGGCGGACAGCGGAATCACCCCCGCTTGTGCTGACAGAATGACGGCAATGCTGAGGAGAAAAGGGATCGTGCTGCCGATATAGCCCAGCCCAAACCCCCTGGCCGACACCATATTCATCCGCTCCTTTGCGGCCACATCAACGAGAAACGCATCATAAAACACATTAGACCCGGCAAAGCCGATCGTGGAAATCGTATAACAAATTAACAACAGCATCCAAGATTCACCGGGAATCAAAGCCAGCGCGGCGGTGCCCGCCACACCGATCAGAAAAAAGAAGGCAAAAAACCGTTTCTTGCATCCTTTGTAGTCGGCAATCGTTCCTAAGACGGGGCCGAGCATCGCCAAAATAAAAGTCGCGGCGGCAATCGTATAGCCTAAATAAGCTGTGGAATCCGCCGCGCTGACGCCGTTTTCCGCCGCGGCCGCTTTAAAATACAGGGGAAATACCGCCGTCATAATAATGACCGAATAAGCTGAATTGGCCCAATCATACAGCATCCAGCTGCTTTCTTCTTTCGAAAACCGTTTCATCACACACGCTCCTTCTCAAAAACCGGTTCTCTGCATTATATGCGCCTCATCCGCATCGTTGGACAATGTTTTCTGCATCCTGTTTTCTGATTGACCTGGAGATATTGACCTAGTTCAAAAAGGATGTACAATCAAGGTGTGGCAGGTAATGGTCAGGCGGGAGGGAGACAGAATTGAAGATTGCGAAAGTCATTAATAATAATGTCGTCAGTGTGCTTAAGGAAGGCAATCAGGAATTGGTTATCATGGGCCGGGGCATTGCTTTTCAAAAGAAAATAGGAGACCCTGTAGATGAAGCACGCATTGAGAAAGTGTTCACGCTCGATAACAGAGATGTATCCGAAAAGTTCAAAACCCTTTTGTATGATATCCCGATCGAGTGTATGGAAGTATCCGAAGAGATTATCAGCTATGCGAAATTACGGCTCGGCAAAAAGCTCAACGACAGCATTTATGTGTCGCTGACCGACCATATTAACTTTGCCATCCAGCGCAATAAGAAAGGGCTGGATATCAAAAATGCCTTGCTGTGGGAAACAAAAAGGCTCTACAAAGACGAATTTGCAATCGGAAAAGAAGCGCTGATCATGGTAAAAAACAAGACTGGCGTGTCTCTGCCGGAGGATGAAGCAGGTTTTATTGCGCTGCATATTGTAAATGCCGAGCTGAATGAGGAGATGCCCAATATCATCAGCATTACAAAAGTCATGAAAGAGATTTTGAGTATCGTAAAATACCATTTTAAGATTGAATTCAATGAAGAATCGCTTCACTATTATCGGTTTGTCACGCATTTAAAATTTTTCGCACAGCGTCTTTTTAACGGCACGCACATGGAAAGCCGTGACGATTTTTTGCTGGAGACAGTGAAAGAAAAATACCATCGGGCGTATGAATGCACGAAGAAAATCCAAACCTGGATTGAGAGAAAGTATGAGCACAAGCTCACCAGTGACGAGCTGCTGTATTTAACGATTCATATAGAAAGGGTAGTCAAACAAGCATAATGAGAGCGTTATCATTTATTCATTTTACATATGAGCCTAAATTACAATGAGTGCGGATTATCTCTTACTGTGCTAATGTAATTTAGGTTTTTTAAGATTGATTATTATCATTATTCTGACCGATGTTCCCTTTAAAAGAATGATGTATGATCAGAAGAGAAAACGCTTTCGAATAAAGGGAGGGGAATACCGACATGCCTTATCGTATGAAACGGGTGCTGCTGCTTCTTGTCACTGGATTGTTTATGAGTTTGTGTGCGGTCACTTCTAGTGCTTCGGCTCAAACAGGCGGATCGTTTTTTGAACCATTTAACAGCTATAACTCCGGATTATGGCAAAAAGCAAATGGTTACTCGAATGGAGATATGTTTAACTGCACTTGGCGTGCAAATAACGTATCCGTGACGTCATCAGGTGAAATGCGTTTAGCGCTGACAAGTCCGTCTTATAACAAGTTTGACTGCGGGGAAAACCGTTCGGCTCAAACATATGGTTATGGACTTTATGAAGTCAGAATGAAACCGGCTAAAAACACAGGGATCGTTTCATCGTTCTTTACTTATACAGGTCCAACGGATGGGACCCCTTGGGATGAGATTGATATCGAATTTTTAGGAAAAGACACAACAAAGGTTCAATTTAACTATTATACAAATGGCGCGGGAAATCATGAGAAGCTGGCGGATCTCGGATTTGATGCAGCCAATGCCTATCATACGTATGCGTTCGATTGGCAGCCAAACTCTATTAAATGGTATGTCGATGGGCAATTAAAACATACTGCGACCACCCAAATTCCGTCAGTACCGGGGAAAATCATGATGAATTTGTGGAATGGTACGGGTGTTGATGACTGGCTCGGTTCCTACAATGGCGTAAATCCGCTATACGCACATTACGACTGGGTGCGTTATACAAAAAAATAATGTATAGAAAAGGATTTCCGCCAGCGGAAATCCTTTTCTCATTAGAATGAAATAATCCCAATCAAAAGCGCCGCAATTGTCATCACAATCGTTGTCCCCACGGCCCATTTAATGGTGAATTTTTGATGGTCGCCAAAGCTGACGCCCGCCATTCCGACCAATAGATAGGTGGAAGGCACAAGCGGGCTGAGCAGATGCACCGGCTGGCCCAGCAAGGAGGCCCTTCCGATTTCAGCGGCGTCTATTCCGTAAGCAGAGGCAGCTTCTGCGATGATGGGAAGGACACCGAAGTAAAAGGCGTCATTCGACATGAAAAAGGTGAACGGCATGCTGGCAATCGCAGTGATCAGCGGGAGGTGCGGGCCCATGGCATCAGGAATGAGTGAAACGAGAGAATGTGCCATCGCATCCACCATTTTTGTACCGGAGAGAATACCTGTGAATATGCCTGCCGCAAATACCATGGACACAACGTTTAACGCGTTCCCCGCATGCGCCGAGATCCGTTTCTGCTGCTCTTTGACATTTGGATAGTTAACCATCAAGGCGATGGCGAACGCGGTCATGAAAAGAACAGGGAGCGGGAGCAGGCTGATGATCAGAGCGGCCATCAGAGCGACAGTCAGCAGCAGGTTAAACCATTGGAGAGCGGGACGCTTGAGCGGCGTCGCATCCGGATCGGAGGACGGCGCGTGATCAAGCGAAATGACGCCGAGCCGCTTCCGCTCTTTCTTTCCGAGGAGATAAGCAACGGCGATCACCCAAAGAATGCCGGCAATCATGGCGGGAATCAGCGGAGTGAAGACCTCTGACGTGTCCAATTTCAAGGAAGCCAAAACCCTCGCCGTCGGCCCGCCCCACGGAATAATATTCATGACCCCTGAACCGAGCATCGCAATTCCGGCTAATACCAAACGGTTCATGCCGAGCCGTTTATAAAGAGGCAGCATCGCCGCAATCGTAATCATATAGGTCGTTGTCCCGTCTCCGTCGAGCGAAATGGTCATCGTCATGACCGCTGTGCCGACGGCGATCTTTAACGGATCTCCTTTGACAAATGATAGGATTTTGGCAATGAGAGGATCAAACAGACCCGAGTCAATCATAATGCCGAAATAAAGGATGGCGAATAACAGCATGATACCGGTAGGAGCGAGGTCTGTCACGCCCTGAATCATCATCCCGCCGAGATCTTTGCCAAATCCGCTGATCAGGGCAAACACAACAGGAACGACAATCAAGGCAATAAGAGCGGAAAGCCTGTTAGACATAATAAGGTACATAAAAACAATGATCATCACAAAACCGAGTATGGCAAGCACGATAGGACCTCCCTTTTTCAACGGCTGTTTTGGTAAGCGCTTCCATGATTTCTTTCTGTCACGAAGGCTTATTTCAAATGTGTATGACCGCATATTTATATATAGACCTAAAATCCTATTGAGCCGATCAGCAGTTTATATAGGGAACACCGCGGGTAAATGTGCTGTAGAATGTTTCGTTTTAAAAGGGGGAACTGACATGAGTGATGATCAAAACAAACGAGTAAATGAGCACTCAAAAGACGAGCAGCTTGAGCAGTACAGGTCTGATAACAGCGGGAAGAAAATGACGACCAATCAGGGACTTCGTGTGTCTGAGGATGAGCATTCTTTAAAAGCGGGTGTCCGCGGTCCTACGCTGATGGAGGATTTTCATTTTCGTGAAAAAATGACGCATTTTGACCACGAGCGGATTCCGGAGCGGGTCGTTCATGCCCGCGGATACGGCGTTCATGGGCATTTTCAGGTGTACGAACCGATGACGGAATATACACGGGCGAAATTTTTACAGGATCCGTCTGTCAAAACACCTGTCTTCGTCCGTTTCTCAACAGTCGCGGGCTCCAAAGGGTCAGGCGACACAGTCCGTGACGCCAGAGGATTCGCGACTAAGTTTTATACCGAAGAAGGGAATTACGATCTCGTCGGAAACAATATTCCGGTATTCTTCATTCAGGACGCGATCAAGTTCCCGGATCTCGTCCATGCCTTTAAACCGGAACCGCACAATGAAATGCCGCAGGCAGCGACGGCTCATGATACGTTCTGGGATTTTGTCGCCAACAATCCTGAATCCGCGCACATGGTCATGTGGACGATGTCTGACCGCGGCATCCCGCGAAGCTACCGGATGATGGAGGGCTTCGGCGTGCATACATTCCGTTTCGTCAACGAGAAAGGAAAAGCGCGTTTCGTGAAATTCCACTGGAAGCCGGTTCTCGGCGTGCATTCTCTCGTATGGGATGAGGCGCAGAAAATTGCCGGGAAAGATCCCGATTTCCATCGCCGCGACCTGTGGGAGACCATTGAAAACGGCGGCAAAGTCGAGTATGAGCTCGGTGTTCAGATGATTGACGAAGAAGATGAATTTAAATTTGACTTCGATATCCTTGATCCGACGAAGCTTTGGCCGGAGGAGCTGGTTCCCGTCAAGCTGATCGGAAAAATGACCCTCGACCGCAATCAGGACAATGTCTTTGCGGAAACGGAGCAGGTCGCTTTCCACCCGGGAAATGTCGTGCCGGGCATTGATTTCACCAATGACCCGCTCCTGCAGGGACGGCTTTTCTCTTATACAGATACACAGCTCATCCGTCTTGGCGGACCGAATTTTCACGAGATTCCGATCAACCGGCCGGTCTGCCCGTTCCATAACAACCAATACGACGGCTACCACCGGATGACGATTAATAAGGGCCCTGTCGCCTATCATAAAAACTCTCTGCAGAACAATGATCCGTCGCCGGCCTCAGAAGAAGAAGGCGGATACGTTCATTATCAGGAAAAAGTAGAAGGCAGAAAAATCCGCCAGCGCAGTGAGAGCTTCAATGACTATTTTTCTCAGGCGAAGATGTTCTGGAACAGCATGTCTCCCGCCGAGAAAGAACATATCATCTCCGCGTTCAGTTTTGAGGTAGGAAAAGTGAAAAGCAAGGATGTGCAGCAGCAGGTGATTGATGTCTTCAGTCACGTCGACGCTGATCTTGCCGAGCGCGTTGCGAAAGGAATCGGCGTGAACCCGCCGCCAAAGGACCGTGAATCTGATGAAACTTTCACTTCTCCGGCCTTAAGCCAGGAAAATACGGTAAAGACGGCAGCCACAAGGCAGGTCGCGGTTTTAGCCGATCACGGGTTTGCCGATGAGGAAGTCAAACAAGTGCTTGACGCATGCAAACAGGCGGGAGTCAGAGCCGATATCATCAGCCCTGTGCTTGGAACGATCAAGGGAGAAAACGGCACGGAGCTCGAAGCGTCAGCCACTTTCTTGACAGCGGATTCCGTCCTGTATGACGCTGTTTTCATTCCGGGCGGACAACAAAGCACTGACAGCCTCAAAGCCAAAAAATCGGCTAAAGATTTCGTCAGTGAAGCCTTCAGCCATTACAAAGCGATCGGCGCCTCCGGTGAAGGAAAAGAACTTCTCGCCCTCGCCGCCGGAACCGAAAACGGCCCCGGCCTTGTTCCGGACGGAAACTGCGAACAATTTCTGAAAGCCGTGGCAGCGCATCGGCATTGGGACAGGAAAATATAAGAATATATTTGAGTGCCTCTGAAAATGAGGCACTCTTTAAGTTATTAGAGTAGAATAACGAGAGTTGAGTTAATAGATAGAAAAAACTAAAAATTTAATCTCTATATTACTTGAACTGAAGTTAACTTTAAGTTAACATAAGTTTAAAGTAAGTAATTATCTCGTGATACAAGTTAGGAGAGTTTTATGAAAAAGAGAAGCCGTGGATTTCCGCGATTTAATTTAGAAAACACTTTAAAGTTTGCTAAGTTAATAAGAAGTTATTCAGGAGATAGCGATATTGAAAAGGACTTAATAACAAAAGCTCTGGGATATAAAAAATACAGCGGGGCTGTAGGCAACAAAATAGCATCCTTAAAACACTTTGGATTATTAGAAAGCTCCTCTGGTAATTATAAGCTGACTCAGCTTTCCAAAAGGATAATTGATTCAATGAGTGAGAAGGATTTTCAAAGTGCTTTGAGAACAGCATTTCTTCAACCAGAACTATTTGCTGAACTTTTTAATAAGTATTCAAGTGAAGGTGCAATTCCAGATAATTTACCTGAGATTTTAAATGTACATCATGAAATTTCAGATAACAGTAGTGAATATGCCTCTAGGATTTTCATTGAGTCAGCTTTATTCGCTAATATAATACATAAAAATAAAAAAATAATAAAATCAAATAGAGAGGAAACATTTATGGATAAAAAAAACAGCACTCCAAGAGAAGCGTTAGAACAAGGACCTATTGAAATGCAAAGGTTCGATTTTTCCCTTACTAATGGCAAATCTGCAAAAATTATAGTACCGGGGACATTAATTAAGAGAGACATTCAAATTATTCGAAAACAGATTGAAACTTTGGAACTTCAAGTAGAAGAATAATAAAAGTAGAGGGATACATAGTGAAGCCGTTTACCGAAAAACAACTCGAAGAATATTACCGGCGTGACGAAAACATGATGATTTTGGTGTTTGCCCAATGGTGCGTCAATCATGATCTTGATCCGATGGCGATTTACAGCAGGGCCTACCCCGGACAGCCTTTAAACGAAGAGCTGCGAAAAACGGCTGAAGAGCTTGTCGTGCCGAAGGAGGAATCAGAACCGATTCCTGATCAAACCGTCATCGGCGTTTTGGAGATGTTCGGCAACTCCGATCTGGCGGAAGCCGTTTATGAAGCCATTGCGCAAAGACCTTCACGGTAAAAGAGGCATGGATGATCCATGTCTCTTTTTTTATGGAGAAAATGTGAGGGAAGGCCCAGAAACAATTTCCTGATCTGCGCTGTCTATAGTGTGTAACCCGTTTTCAAAAAGGGAACGGGTAAATGAAAAGGAGGAGTTGTGATGAAAAAGACATTCAAAATGATGGCTGCTGTGCTTTTGGCAGTGCTGACAGCCGCGCCGTTCGGAGGTTTCGCCCCTTCAGCCGAAGCTGCACAAACCGCAAAGCCCGTTGTCAAAAGCCATACGTATAAGCATGTAAAGCAGCTGACATACCCCGAGGTCACAAATACGGGAGACACATCTTTTGAAAAGAAAATCAATCAGGACTTCAAACGCCATATTGAAAACTCGTACAAAGAATATGTGAAAAACAAACAAGACGGTGAGAAACAAGGCTATAAAGCGGAATACCAAGCAGACTTCAAGGTGAAGTATAATCAAGGCGGAAAGCTCAGCATTCTGACGGAAAACTACATTTACACAGGCGGCGCACACGGGCTGACATCCGTTCAGACCTTTAATTACGACCTGGCCGCAAAAAAACGGGTCACACTCCATGATGTGCTGAATACGAAAACGAAAGGTAACAAAACGAGAGACTATCTTTACGGCTACATCAAGAAACATGACGATCTGTTCGATCAGGACGTCAAAAAACAGGAGATCATCCTGAACAACGAAAGACCTTTCTTCTTTACGAAAAACGGCATTGCCGTTGTGTTCGGACAATACGATCTCGGGCCGTATGCGGCAGGAATCCGGGATGTTTTCGTGCCTGCATCCGTCTATCAATAAAAAAAGCGATATCGCTCCAAAACGGAGCGGTATCGCTTTTTTTCTTTTACCAGACAAACAATCCGACAATCGCCGCGCTCAATAAGGAAACGGCAATTCCGCTGACAAGCAGCTTCCAGACGTTTTTCCCGATGATGGCTGATTTTTCACCATCAAGCAGAGATTGATAAGATCCGTAGATCATACCGATGGTGCTGAAGTTTGCGAATGATGTCAGGAATGTCGTCGCCACGGCAATCGTGTGCGGCGGAAGTGAATTCAGCTGCCCTTTCAGATCGGCCATCGCCACAAACTCGTTCGTCGCGAGCTTGATGCCCATCAGCTGTGCGACATACATCGCGTCATGTAAGCCTAATCCGAGAAGGAAGGCAAACGGACTGAAGATGTATGAGAAAATCTTTTGAATGGTCAAACCGTGCACGAACAGTCCGAGCACGCCGTTTAATGCGGCGGTTAACGCCACATACCCGATCACCATCGCTAAAATGACAATCACCATGTTCATGCCGACAAGCATACTGTTAGAAATCGTGGAGAAGAAGTCCTTTTTCTCCGCTTTTGAAGGTACGTAAATGATATCGTCCTCTTTAGAAACGTCCACGGGATTCAGCATATTTGCGATTAAAAGCGCGTTTAAGCAATTCAGCGGGATGGCTGTAAACACGTAAGTGGACGGAACCATCGTCAAGTACGATCCGATGATCGAGCCGCTGATGCTGCTCATACTCATCAGCCCGAATGTCAGAAGCCGATTGTTGTTGACGGCGGCAAGCTGCTGGCGGATGACGGCTAGGGCTTCCGTATTTCCTAAAAACATCATCTGAATGGAGAAAAAGCTCTCCAGCTTCGGCAGACGGGATATTTTAGAAATCAGCCAGCCGATTTTATCAATGAGCCACGGCAGAATACCGAAATACGACAGCATATCAAAGAAGGTCACGACGAAGATAATCGGCAGCAATGCGCTGAAGAAAAAATCAACCGTCGGATTGGCCATGACAGACGGAAAAGCGAACGCAATCCCTTGACTGGCGCAGGAAATCAGCCATGTAAAGAACGCGCCGATCTTCCCGATGACAAAGCCGCCGACTTTTGTCCCTAACATAAACCAAGTAATCAGAAACTCAAAGACGAGGAGCATGACAATCGGACGCCATTTAATCTTCTTCTTGTTGGGAGAGCATAAGAAGACAACAGCCATGACAACAATGAGACCGACAATGTTCAATAAAAAGTACATGTGAGCAACTCCTATAAGGGTATTATGGAAATAAAAAAAGCTCTTATTCGTCACAAATTCCTGAAAGCCAGAAAGTGTGATAAATAAGAGCCAAAAGAAAAGAATAGACTGACAGCATCATATGCTTTTCACTTGTTCAAATTTATGCAAACTTTCTTGTAGTCTAGTCTTTTACGGCACTAGGTAGAAACAATCAGACCATATTACTGATCATATACAAGAATAACGATATTACATGAGATAGCAGTATTTTATCGTTTCAATTTTTGAAAATCAACCTTTTTAGATATTTTCAAAATAATAAATTTATATTATAAATAAAGAAAATAAAGGATATGTAAAAGTAATTGGATAATAAAGGTATAATATGCTCCTAAAAACCGTTCCGGTTCATTGTAAAGGCTGGATGCAGCTGGTAAAATGGATCTGAGGGCACAGCCTTCAAAAGACGGCAGAAAAGGGGTCATTTTCGTGATCATCCAGTTCATTCGTTACAGATAATGAGAGGTATAGATAAATAGGTTAAACTTCCAATTTTGCGAGGTTTATTTGTCTATGCCTTTTTCATTTCATCGAAATAACGAATGAATGAGGTGTTTTTTTGGCGTCGATGAAAAGAAAACGCGCGGAATTACTGCAATCGTGCCAGTCCGTATTCAGGTGTCCGCTATGCCGTACGGCCATGGCGGTCTCACAAAATCAAAGCTTGATATGCGGAAACGGGCATACATTTGATATATCAAAACAAGGATATGTGAATTTCCTCAATAAAGCGGTCAAAACACGCTATGACAGGCAGCTGTTTGAAGCGAGACGCGAGCTGTTTGACAACCGGGAGTTTTTTGCGCCGGTTCAAAAAGAGATCGCCGCCATCATCAGCCGCATTCAATCTCCGCAAAAACAGGCGGCGGTATTGGATGCGGGATGCGGGGAGGGCTCCCATTTAGCCGCCGTATGCCGATTGCTGCAGCCCGCTTATTCTGTGACGGGAATCGGCATTGATATCTCGAAAGAAGGCGTGCTGCATGCGGCAAAGGCCTTCGGAGATCAAATGGTTTTTGCCGTCGCTGATGTGGCGAATGCGCCGTTTGATGACAGCTGTTTTGATGTCGTGATGTCTGTTTTATCGCCTTGGAATTACAAGGAATGCAGCAGGCTTTTACGAAAGGGCGGCACAGTCATTAAAGCGGTGCCGCGGCGTGATTATTTGAAGGAAGTAAGGGAATTCTTTTTCGGAGACAGTCCCCGGCGGAATGACACCGCCGTTTCAGCGGCCTGCCGTTTCCAAGCGGGCTTTCAAACCTTTGAGCGCAAACGGCTGCGTTACACGAAGACATTATCGCAGCCTGATCTTGAACGGCTTGTGAAATTGACGCCCCTAACATGGAAATGCACTGAAGAAAGCATTCAGCGGTTTATCGGCCGGAAAGCGGCTGATATCACGATAGATATCGAAATTTTAATCGGGACCGATCCGCTGTAAAACGGAAAAGACACGCGTTTAGCGTGTCTTTTTTTATTTCCAGACTTCACCGGCAATATCGACGACATGGCGCAGTTTTGCCCATTGCTGTTCTTCTGTGATCAGGTTTCCTTCCTCAGTGGAAGCGAATCCGCATTGCGGACTGAGGCAAAGCTGATCCAGGCTGACATATTGAGAAGCTTCTTCAATCCGGCGTTTAACCGCGTCCTTGTCTTCGAGATCGCCGTGTTTCGACGTAATCAAACCGAGCACAAGCTGAAGATCAGAGCGTTTGACATAACGGAGCGGTTCAAAGCCGCCGGAGCGGGAATCATCATATTCCAAGAACAATCCGTCAAGGTCAAGTCCGTCAAAAATCGTTTCCGCCGCCGCATCATATCCGCCTTCAGCTGTCCATGTGGACTGGAAGTTGCCGCGGCAGATATGCATCGTAACCTTCAAGTCGGCAGGACGATCCTTAATGGCGTCATTAATAGAAGCTGCGAACAGCCTGCGCAGCTCATCCGGCGTCGTTCCGAATGCTTCAATCTGGCGAAGCCCCGCTTCAGATAAGAAAACGGCCCATGCGGTATCATCGAGCTGAAGATAGCGGCATCCGGCGTCATAGAAAGCTTGAATCGCTTTTTTATACGCCTTTGATACATCATGCTGAAATTGTTTGTAATCATTCTGATACGCCGCTTTTTCCAATTTTCCGCGGAAAAACAGCATATTCGGGCTTGGAATGGTCATTTTTGGAACAGCATCGCCGGCAATGCTGTGAAGAAATTTATAATCTTCGAGCATCGGATGCTGAGAAAAATCAATATCTCCCGTTACTTTAATGCCGCGCGCTTTCGTCTGTACATTGTGAAACTGAATGCCGCTTTCAGGCGTAAACGCTTCGACGCCGTCTAAGTTTTCGAGAAAATCAAAATGCCACCAGGCACGGCGGAATTCGCCGTCAGTCACGACATTGAGGCCGGTTTCTTTCTGCTTTTCCACGCTGCGGATGATTTCTTTGTTTTCGATTTCGCGCAGCTGTTCTGCCGAAATCTCACCCGCCGCTCTTTGCAGGCGGGCTTGCTTCACAGCCGCCGGCCGGAGCAGGCTTCCGACCTGATCCGCGCGAAACGGCGGGTTTTTTCTAAGAAGAGTATGCAATGATTGTTCTGTGTTTTGCTGTGACATGAACGATTCCTTCTTTCCTCAATGAAATATAAAAAGCTCTTCCCTTGGATAGGGAAGAGCTTGCGTCCGCAAATCTCAACCTTATCTTCAGGATTTAGCACCATTCTGCTGAACAGCGGTTGCCGGGTATCATAGGGCCAGTCCCTCCACCTCTCTTGATAAGGAAATATGCTATTTTTCAGAATAAACTGTAATACTCTTAATCTTAGTATATTATCTTATATTGTCAATATATTTTGATAAATATTTTTATTTATCACCCTCAAATAGAATCATATCTATCACGATTGCGATCGCAAGACAAAGAACAATATCCTCTTCATTTTCAATCTCCAGATGATAGGAATCGCCAAAGCTCATCCATGATTTGGTGACGGTCATCCGGTTTGATTTCCCGTCTGTCACTTGAAAATTCCGTCCCCACACATCGCCGGTAATATCCCATCCGACTCCGGAAATTTCAAATTTCGGTTTGAAAAACGTCATTTTCTTGATGACTTGGCATACAGGCTTGCCGCCGACGGAAACTTCGTAACGGGGAACGAGCGACATCAGTTTCTGACTGACACTGGCGAGTGTGCGGCCGTCCAAATCAGTCAGCTTCAGTTCGTCACCGAAAGAAAACAGCTTTCCCTCCACATTGAAGACTTCTTTACCGCTTTCAAGAAACACTTGAAACCGATTCTTAAACGTAAACATCCGCTCTTTGATATAAAAATGATACATAAAAAAACTCCTTTTTTATGTTGTACGTAAAAAGGAGACGGATGGTTTCATATTGGAGGGGCGCACAAAAAAAGGCTGCCGATTTTGCGGCAGCTGTCGTTTTTATGATAGCGGCATCCGGCGTTTCTGACGGATCGCATTTAAATCAATGATGTTATTCGTGTCGGCAGCTGTCACCAGCGGGCTTGTCTTTGGCGTTTTCCGGCGGTTGTCCTTACTGAAAGAGAAAACCAGGTATCCTGTCAAAGCAGCAAAAATAAGTAGCATCATTTTACATACCTCCCAAAAAAAGTTTTGGTATTATTATTGTACGAAAAAACAAACGAAAAGTATTCAAACAATTGTCACTTTTTTAAAAAATAAAGACATTTTCCGTAAAAATGACTATGATCTGCGGTTGATTTTGCTCTTGTTGTGGTTCTATAGATTGTATCGGCTGCTGAGTGATTATCATTTATATAACTTTTTCACTATTTTTTTACAGTGCCGAATTAACTAATACATTGTTTTCGTTTGCCTTGTGTTATTCAGTACCCTAAAAAATCCTGCGATATGCAAAATAACTGCCTCTAACGGAAGATTATGATTTGATAGCGCTTTCCTTATTTTTTGTAAGAAAACGAGATGTTATCTTACAAAAAATCGTCTGAACATTTTTCGCAGCTTTTTAAAAGGGTTCGATTTCGTCTCCAGAACGCGGGGGTCTTTTAAGGTTTTTTTCAATTCTCTTGCTACAGTGCCTCTTGCCATAGTCTTCACTCCTTCCTTCCAATTCATACCTTATATACGGAAAGAAAGAAGGAAAGGTTTCATGTGAAAGAAAAAAACCAAAGCAGGGAGCTTTGGTTTCACGCGCGTTCTTCAAACAGTCTGGCGATCTCAATAATGACGTTTACCGCCTTTTCCATATGATCGACGGAAATGTATTCATATTTTCCGTGGAAGTTTTCGCCGCCCGTGAAGATGTTCGGTGTCGGCAGTCCCATGTAAGAGAGCTGGGATCCGTCAGTTCCGCCCCGGATCGGTTCGATAATCGGTTCGATGCCGAGGTTTTTCATGGCTTGATAAGCGATGTCGACAATTTCTTTGACCGGTTCGATTTTTTCTCTCATGTTGTAATATTGATCATGCAGTTCAAGCTTGATGCTTTCCTTGCCGTATTTAGCCGCAAGCGCGTCGGCGGTTTTCTGCATAAATTCTTTTCGTTCTGTAAAGCGGTCTCTGTCAAAGTCTCTGATGATGTACGACAGGGCGGCTTCAGAAACGTCTCCGTTCATTGAATTTAAGTGATAGAAGCCTTCATACCCTTCCGTATATTCCGGCGCTTCTTCTTTCGGCAGCGCGTGATGAAATTCCATCGCGATTTTTGAAGCGTTGACCATTTTGTTTTTCGCCGTTCCGGGGTGAACGCTTTTTCCGTAACAAGTAAGCTTTGCGGAGGCTGCGTTAAAGCTTTCATATTGCAGTTCGCCGAGGGGGCCTCCGTCTACCGTGTAGGCGAATGCGGCGTTGAAGCGGCCGACATCAAATTTGTGAGGCCCTCTGCCGATTTCTTCATCCGGCGTGAATGCGACCCGGATCGTCCCGTGTTTGATGTCCGGATGTTTGATCAAGTACGCCATTGCCGTCATGATTTCGGCAATGCCCGCTTTGTTGTCGGCTCCGAGCAGCGTCGTGCCGTCGGTTGTAATCAGCGTCTGGCCTTTATAGCGGGAAAGCTCCGGGAATTGCTCAGGCGACAGGACGACGTTGAGTTTGTCATTCAGAACGATATCATGTCCGTCATAGCTTTCAATAATCTGAGGATTCACATTTTTTCCGGTGAAATCAGTCGCTGTATCTACGTGGGCCAGAAAACCGATCGTCGGCACGTCTTTATCCGTATTTGCCGGAAGAGTCGCCATGACGTATCCATTGTCATCGACTGTGATTTCTTTCATGCCGATCGACTTTAATTCATCTGCCAGCATGTTGGCCAATGTCAGCTGTCCGGGGGTGGATGGACAGTTTTCATTGTTTTCGTCAGACTGTGTATCGACTTTTACATAAGAAGTAAAGCGTTCAATGATTTCGTTTTTCATACCGTCATCTCCTTTGTCTTATCTTACCATGTGCGGGGGAGGGATTTCTATTTCACAACCCGTTTGAATTACGCGAATGAAAACAAAATATGAAGAAACGATGACTAAACGATTAAACTTTCTGAAAATGGATGATTGAGGAAAAAAAAACCGATATAATATGGTCAATTCATTCAATAGGGAGGCTTTCTTCATGGCGATTTTAGTGACAGGTGGAGCGGGTTATATCGGAAGCCACACATGTGTCGAGCTGTTAAACAGCGGCTATGACATCGTGGTTCTGGATAATCTGTCAAATAGTTCACCGGAAGCATTGGAGCGTGTGAAAGACATTACCGGAAAAGGGCTTGTGTTTTATGAAGCGGATCTCCTTGACCGTGACGCCGTTCACCGGGTGTTTGCTGCAAATGAGATTGAAGCCGTCATTCATTTTGCGGGTTTAAAAGCGGTCGGTGAGTCTGTGGCTGTTCCGCTCCGTTATTATCATAATAATCTGACGGGGACGTTTATTTTATGTGAAGCCATGCAGGCACACGGTGTGAAAAAAATCGTCTTCAGCTCATCAGCGACGGTTTACGGCGTTCCGGAAACAACGCCGATCACCGAAGATTTTCCGTTAAGCGCGACCAATCCTTACGGGCAGACCAAGCTGATGCTGGAACAGATTTTGCGCGATCTGCATAAGGCGGACCCTGAATGGAGCATTGCGCTGCTCCGCTACTTTAATCCGTTCGGCGCGCATCCGAGCGGCCGGATCGGAGAAGACCCGAACGGCATCCCGAATAATTTAATGCCATACGTCGCCCAAGTCGCTGTCGGCAAGCTTGAGCAATTGCAGGTGTTCGGTAATGATTATCCGACAAAGGACGGCACCGGCGTGCGGGATTACATCCATGTCGTTGACCTTGCCGAGGGCCACGTCAAAGCGCTTGAAAAGGTGCTGGACACAACGGGCGCCGACGCCTATAATCTCGGCACGGGAAGAGGGTACAGCGTTCTTGAAATGGTCAAGGCGTTTGAAAAAGTATCAGGAAAAGAAGTGCCGTACCGTTTTGCCGACCGGCGCCCGGGAGACATTGCCGAATGCTTCGCAGACCCGGCAAAAGCGAAGGCAGAATTAGGCTGGGAAGCAAAGCGCGGCCTTGAAGAAATGTGCGCCGACTCTTGGAAGTGGCAGTCCTCCAATGTGAACGGGTACCAAAAGGTGTAAAAAGAAAGAGACCTTCAAATGATGAAGGTCTCTTTTGTTATGATCATTATTTAACTTTTACTTCAACATCGTTGCTGAATTTTAATTTCCAAGTGCCTTTAGAGTATGCGTTTTTATCAACTTCAAAAGCTTTTACGTCAGTAACTTTAATGTTCGGGTTCAAGTCACTTAAAATTTTACTGTTGTCTACTTTTGTTTCTGTTGCATAGCTTGAAGAAGCATCAATATCTGAATCATAAGATGTTCCTTTAGAATCTACTAATTTCGCTCTTGGTATGGAGAAAGAGCTTAACGGCTTGTCTGACACATTTTTAACTGTGTATTGAACAGCTACGATAACGCCGCCGTCAGACGCTTTTTTCTCGACAAATTGAGAGCCTACTGAATCTCTTTTTTCCACTTTCGTCACAGTAACTTCTGTTTTTTCAGTCTTAACAGTATCACCGATGTTATACAGTTTTTCCTTGGACTCCGCAGCTTTTGAGGACGCAGTTTTAGATGATGAAGATCCGCCTCCGCCGCCGATATTTACGAGAATGATAATAACCACTACTGCCAGAAGCAATGTGATGATTTTATGTCTCATAAAAAAGTTTCTCTGATCTTTACCGCAGTTGGGGCATTTTTTAACGCCTTTAGCGATTTCTTTGCCGCATGCCTTACAAGACACTAAGTTGCCTGCCATAATATTTCCTCCTATGTAAACTATTTCTTGAAAACTACATACTATAATGCCTGTAAAATAACCTATAGTCAATACAATTTTGAGAAAAATAGTATTTTGATGATTTTTTAGTCATATATTTTAAGGGCCTTTATTAGTATCGGCAGGTCGTTCGAATTTTTCATAGGTTTATGGAAAAAAGAGTGGTTGAACATGTTCGTGATTTCCCGTATAATCTTGAAAGAAATATAAAAACTGAACATAAAAAACAGTGGTTTTCTAGGGTTCCGCAATGTGAATTGGTCTGGACCGAGAGAAAACACACAGCAGTTTTTTTGCTGTGACACGGTGGGATAAAAGCCCGGGAGTTTCTGCTCTTTTGATGAAGAGTGCTCTCCCGGGCTTTTTTGATTTTATAAAAAGGGAGTGTCTGGGATGAAAAAGAGGTTGCTGGATGTGCTGATGCTGATTATTGGGGCTTTTATCTTCGCATTGGCCGTTAATTTATTCGCCATTCCGAATGATCTTGGAGAGGGCGGGGTAACGGGGATTACCTTGATCTTGTATTATGTGTTTGAATGGTCGCCCGGGGTGACGAATATCATTTTGAACGGGATCTTATTGATCATCGGATATAAGTTTTTAGACGGTAAAACAACGCTTTATACGATCATTACCGTTGTCGCCAACTCGCTGTTTCTGCATCTGACGCATGACTGGCACTCGCCGTCACATGAACTCATTATTAATACTATTTTTGCGGGTGTGTTTGCCGGTGTCGGAATCGGAATCATTATCCGAGTCGGAGGCACGACTGCGGGATCTGCCATTTTGGCGAGGATTGCGAACAAATATCTCGATTGGAATATCAGCTATGCGCTTTTGTTCTTTGATCTGATTGTCGTCTTCAGTTCTTATTTCATCATCGGTGCGGAAAAAATGATGTTTACCATTGTGATGCTGTACATTGGAACGAAGGTGATGGACTTTATTATTGAAGGGCTGAATACGAAAAAAGCGGTGACGATCATATCTGAGCATAAGCACGAAATCGCTGAGCAGGTCAACACGCTTATGGACAGAGGGGTGACGCTGCTGTCGGGTAAAGGGAATTACACGGGGCAGTCGAAAGAAATTTTATACATCGTCATCCAGAAACAAGAGCTCTCCATGCTCAAGAAAATTATTAAAAGCTGTGATACAAAGGCGTTTGTCATTGTTCACGATGTGCGGGACGTCTTTGGTGAAGGCTTCGTCGATATCTCTAAATAAAAAAGATCCCTCTGCCGGTGCGGAGGGTTTTTTTATATGCCGGGGAGAAACGGTAATGATCCGTTTCCCGGGAAATAGCCGGAAAGCTGTTTCTAAAATGAAGTAGATACCACCCGCCGGACGTTTTATACTGAAAATATAATAGAGCGATAGAGAGGAGCGCATATGAACCCGTTATTGGCAATTTACCCGAGGGCTGTGCTGTCTGATACGTGCTGTATGGCAGAGGATGTCTTTTGTTTTTATGATGAGACGAGGCGGGTCTATGTCGCCATTCCGAAGGAGGATATCACCCCGAAGGAGAAACTGCTTCTGGAATCGTTTTTGACACCTGCTGAAGAGAAAGGCGTTTTTTTTGCGGAGACGGCGGAAGCAAAGAGGTGGCGGCGTTTTCTGCTGGAAGAGGGACTGGTTCCTGACGTCAAAGAGTCTCGTGTCCGTTTTATTCATTATGACTTAATGGGGGAACGGAACTGGGGGGCGTTTACGGAATCGTTGCGTCATTTCTGGCCGATGCCGTATACGGTTGTCCGGACGGGAAGGGATCAGGGCGTGATTGTAGAAGAAGAAAAGCTTGAAGCCCCTGATCCGGGTGATATCGCATCTTTTGTAAAGGTTTCTGAATGTGATTTTTATTTCAGTGTCCGTTTCTTCATCGGGAGGTATTATGGCGCCGGGGAACGTCTGCGCCTTCATTACCGGAGAGAACAGCAATATTTTCAGATTGGAAGGCGTCATCTCCCGCAGCTGAGCACGCTGACCGCGGAAACGGTATTTCCGGCCATGCTCTCGGAAGAAAGCAGAGAAAAGCTCTCTGCATTGCTTCACGAAGAGGCGGTGTTGCTGTTTCAGAAAGAACCGGAGCTGAAGCATACGATTCAGACTTTTATTGAACATAACTCAAACATGTCGCTCACATCGAAAAAACTGCATTTGCACCGCAACAGTCTTCAATATCGGATTGATAAATTTGCGGAACGCTCAGGTATTGATATTAAGACATATCGGGGCGCCCTGCTGGCTTATTTCATTTGCCTGCAGTATGAAAAATCACAGTAAATGGGAAATGTGCACGAAGGCTGCTGGCTTTTTTTATGAACATTGCCTATACACGCCGCCGCCGGAGGCTGTTACAATCCTATTTAAGAAAGCGTTTACAAATAAAGGGGGATATACATGGCGGAACTTCGGCTCGAGCATATTTATAAGTATTACGATCAGAAAGAAGCGGCTGTCGATGATTTTAACCTTCATATTAAAGATAAAGAGTTTATCGTGTTTGTCGGTCCGTCGGGATGCGGGAAGTCGACAACATTGCGGATGGTTGCCGGGCTGGAAGACATCTCGAAGGGCGATTTTTATATCGGAGACACGAGGGTGAATGATATCGCTCCTAAAGACAGGGATATCGCCATGGTGTTCCAAAACTATGCGCTGTATCCGCATATGACGGTCTATGATAATATCGCTTTCGGTCTGAAGCTGAGGAAGATGCCGAAACCGGAGATTAAAAAACGGGTCGAAGAAGCAGCGAAAATGCTGGGGCTCACAGAGTATCTGCACCGCAAACCGAAGGCGCTCTCCGGCGGGCAGCGGCAGCGTGTTGCATTAGGACGGGCGATCGTCAGGGACGCCAAAGTGTTTTTAATGGATGAGCCGCTGTCAAATCTGGATGCAAAGCTTCGGGTGCAGATGCGGGCTGAAATTATTAAGCTTCATCAAAGACTGCAAACAACTACCATCTATGTGACTCACGACCAAACAGAAGCGCTGACGATGGCGACACGCATTGTAGTCATGAAGGATGGGAAAATTCAGCAGATCGGCACGCCGAAAGAAGTCTATGAACATCCGGAAAACGTTTTTGTCGGCGGGTTCATCGGCTCCCCCACGATGAACTTTTTTAAAGGAAAGCTGACAGACGGCGCCATTCAGATCGGTTCAGCCGCTCTCAGCGTGCCGGAAGGGAAAATGAAAATGCTCCGGGAAAAAGGGTATGCCGGCAAAGATGTGATCTTCGGCATCCGCCCGGAAGACATACATGACGAGCTGATTGTGGTAGAATCCTATAAGAATTCATCCATCACAGCTAAGATCAATGTCGCGGAATTGCTCGGGTCAGAAATTATGGTTTATTCCCGGATCGGGGATCAGGATTTTATCGCCCGGATTGATGCCCGCCACGACATTCATGCCGGTGAGGAATTGACTGTGGCTTTCGACATGAATAAAGCTCATTTTTTCGACAGTGAAACAGAAATCAGAATCCGCTCATAACGCAAAGCCGGACAGCTGGATGTCCGGCTTTTTTGATGTAACAATTTTTGCCCGTCGACCGATATAAAAAGTAAATAATAGACAGAAAGCAGGAAAACCATGAAACGCATGATTACGTGCATGTGCCTTTTGGCTGCTCTGTTAACGCTTGCCGCCTGTTCTGACCATGAGGCAAGTGCCGAAGAGAGCATTCCGAAGGCAGAATCACACCACGATAAAAAGTCTGTAAAGCGCCAAATCAAAAAGGAGCCGGATACGTCCGCCTGGGTTAAAACGAAGGGAACGGCGAGGCTGCCGATTCTGATGTACCACAGCATTTCTGAGGGAAACAGCCTGCGTGTGCCGAAGGAAGAATTCCAGCAGCATATGAAGTGGCTGCATGATCACGGCTATTATACGATGACTCCGGAAGAAGCCTATCTGATGCTGACGGAGGATAGAGAGCCGCGTGAAAAATGCGTTCTGATCACATTTGATGACGGCTATACCGACAATGTGAAAGCGGCGTATCCTATTTTAAAGAAATATAAGATGAAAGCGACCATCTTCATGATCGGTAACTTTATCGGACATAAAAATCACCTGACTGAGAAGCAGATGAAGGAGATGGCCGCACACGGCATTTCCATTCAAAGCCATACGATGAACCATCTCGAATTGAACGGGCTCGCGCCTCAGCAGCAGCAACGCGAAATGGCGGACTCTAAGCGTTTATTTGATCAAATGTTCGGGCAGCGGACGTCTGTAATCAGTTACCCTGTCGGACGATATAATAAGGAAACATTAAAAGCCGCACCTGCTGCAGGCTACCGTATGGCGGTCACGACGGAGCCGGGAGCGGCAACAAGAGATCAGGGGCTTTATGCGCTTCACCGTGTCCGTGTGTCGCCGGGCATGTCCGGTACGGCATTCGGCTCTTATATCCAAAATGTGATGAAATAACAGAGCCTCCGCATATGGCGGAGGCTTTTTCCCGTTTAATAGAATTGATGAAGCAATAGGAGGGTGACGCTCACGGTAATCGCCCCGCCGATTCTGGTCGATACTTGGGCAAACGGCATAAGCTCAAGCCGTTCAGCGGCGCTTAAGATCGCGACGTCGCCTGTGCCGCCCTGACCGGAATGGCAGGCATTGATGACCGCCGTCTCAATCGGGTACAGGTTCAGCCATTTACCGGTCAGAAAACCGACGGCTATCATTGTAATGACGATGGATAAAATGGTAATGATATTGCTGATATTAAAAGCCGCAATCAGTTTGTCCCACGGTGTCATTGAAACGCCGATCGCGAATAAGAGCGGATAGGTCACGGCTGTCGAGAAAAAACGCGAAACGCCGAAAGCTCCGTTTTCAATCGAGGCCGGCGCCAGCCTGAACAGCTTAATAAGCACGGCAAGGACGAGCATCACGACAGGAGCCGGAAGCTGAAAGAAATCATGCGCCAGCATGCCGACCAAATACAGGGAAACCGCTAAAATCCCCCCCGAAGCGAAAAAAGACAGATTAAACGCATTGTCATTGGCCGGCTGTTCCAATACAGGAGCGGATTGATCAGACTTATCGACCTTCCCGTTGCCCGTCCATTCCGGCTTGCGTTTCCCGATGACGTTCAGCAAACCCGATAACATAATGGCGCACAGGCTGCCGAGCATGATGGACGGCAGCACAAGCGCAAAGGCGTCTCCCTGGGACATCGGCATAATATCGGAGTAGCCGATGGATAAAGGAATCGCGCCCTCGCCGACACCTCCCGCCATAATCGGGACGACAATATAAAGCAGTGTGTGCTGAAAACCGAGCCCGAGCAGCGTCCCGACGCATAAGCCGACGATGGCGGCCGCGATCGAGCCGGCGATCAGCGGAATAAAAATCTTGACGAAAGCTTTGACGAGAGTCTCTCTTTTCATCCCGAGAATACTGCCGACGACGATACCGGCAATAAATAGATAGAGAAAGTTAGAGTTTTCCGTGAATTCTGTTGTTGATGTAATAATGTCTTTCGGAAGCAGGTGGTAGTAGACGACAGCGGACGGAATAAAGGTTGCGAGGATCGCAGGGCCGCCGATGGAACGCACGATCGGAATGGATTTTCCGATCTGGCCGAAGGTAAATCCGAAAAAACTCATGACGGCAATCGATGTCAGGATGTCGCTTTTTACATCGTGTTTCATGACAAACACCGTAATAAGCAAGAAGAGCAGGATATAGATAGGAAGAGGAATAATGCCGATTCTTATATTCATTGCTCTGGCAAACCAATTATCAGTCCGTTGCTGTTTTGGAATTGAATCCGTTTGCAAATTTGGTTGAAGTTCTCCCATGCTTGTTCCCCCAGTCTTTATGTAGTGAAAAATATCCCCATTTAAAGTATACTAAAAAATTTAAATTGTTCATATATTATGAATTTACTAGAAAACATACTTTCACCTCATTTTCTTTCTTAAAAAGGCGATTTGGCGGCCTTTCCCGCTGAATAAAGCATTTTGTTCGCCACACGAATAAAAAAGAGGTACGATATGGAAGGGACAAAAATCCTAGATGCCGACATAAAATCTCTACAAATTCGACATTAATCGGTCACAATTTCAGCCTATTTTTAGGTATATCGATCTTTTTTTTTAGGCGGAATCGTTGTAAAGTAATGATATTGAATCATTTCTATGACAGCCGGCTGCCCCCCAGGGAGTGCAGGCTGATAATTCATTAGTTTTGACAAATTTGTGAAACGTTGAGCAAATATATCATTTCTTGTGAAATACCGAGCAATGGTTTTGTCGTGTTTGTGAAATGTTGAGCAATTTACCAGATTGGAGGAAAAACATCATGAGTGAGTTGGTTTTAGCCCGCATACAATTTGCATCTACAACATTGTTTCACTTCCTGTTTGTGCCTATGTCTATCGGGCTTGTGTTTATGGTTGCTTTGATGGAGACGCTTTATGTTGTCAAAAAACAAGAGACCTATCTCAAAATGGCTAAATTTTGGGGACATCTCTTTTTAATTAACTTTGCTGTCGGCGTCGTCACAGGGATTCTTCAGGAATTCCAGTTTGGATTGAACTGGTCTGATTATTCCCGTTTTGTCGGAGACGTATTTGGCGCTCCGCTTGCGGTTGAAGCGCTTTTGGCGTTCTTTATGGAATCTATTTTTATCGGATTATGGATTTTCGGCTGGGACCGTTTATCTAAAAAAGTGCATTTGCTTTGCATTTGGCTTGTATCCTTCGGGACGATTATGTCATCTTTCTGGATTTTGACGGCAAACTCATTCATGCAGGAGCCGGTCGGCTTTGCGATTAAAAACGGCCGCGCGGAAATGAATGATTTCGGGGCGCTTTTGACAAACCCTCAGCTTTGGGTTGAATTCCCTCACGTCATTTTCGGGGCGCTTGCAACGGGTGCTTTCTTTATCGCCGGTGTCAGCGCATATAAATTATTGAAGAAAAAAGAAGTGCCTTTCTTCCATAAATCTTTCAAGCTTTCTATGGTTGTCGGTCTGATCGCCGGTATCGGCGTTGCGTTCAGCGGACATATGCAGGCTGAGCATTTAATGGAATCGCAGCCGATGAAAATGGCCGCCAGTGAAGCGCTTTGGGATGACAGCGGTGATCCTGCCGCGTGGACGGCTTTTGCGAACATTGATACGAATAAAGAAAAAAACACATCAGAAATTTCAATTCCTTACGCACTCAGCTACTTGGCTTATCAGAAGTTCAGCGGCAGTGTTAAAGGGATGAAAACTCTTCAAAAAGAATACGAAAAAACGTACGGAAAAGGCGACTATATCCCGCCTGTTAAAACGACGTTCTGGAGCTTCCGCATCATGGCGGGTGCAGGCGCGCTTATGATTTTCGCCGCGATTGCCGGCTTTATTCTGAACCGCCGCAAAAAGCTTCATACAAGCAAGTTGTATTTACGGGGCATGATCGCACTGATCGCATTCCCGTTCATTGCGAACTCTGCCGGATGGATTATGACTGAAATCGGACGCCAGCCGTGGACGGTCATGGGGCAATTGACGACCGCACAATCCGTTTCGCCTAACGTAACGACGGGATCTCTGCTGTTTTCAATTATCAGCTTCGGCGTCATGTACTTGATTTTAGGCGCGCTGCTTGTTTTCCTATTCGTTCGTGAAATTAAAAAAGGTGCGGACCATGATGATCACAAGGATGTTCCTGTATCAACAGATCCGTTCAGTCAGGAGGTCTACCATGGGGTCACTTCATGATCTTTGGTTTATACTCGTTTCGATTTTGTTTGTCGGATTTTTCTTTTTAGAAGGTTTTGATTTCGGTGTCGGCATTTCGACCCGATTTCTTGGCCATAATGAATTAGAACGCAGAGTGCTGGTTAACACCATCGGCCCGTTCTGGGATGCGAATGAGGTGTGGCTGATCACAGGTACGGGAGCGATTTTCGCGGCATTCCCGAACTGGTATGCAACGATGCTCAGCGGATATTACATTCCGTTTATCATCATTCTTCTTGCCTTGATGGGCCGCGGCGTGGCATTTGAATTCCGCGGGCAAGTGAACAATCTGAAATGGGTCAAAACATGGGACTGGGTAATTTTCTTCGGAAGCCTTATCCCGCCGTTTTTATTCGGCCTTATCTTTACAAGCTTGTTCCGCGGTGTGCCGATTGACGGACACATGAACATTCACGCGGGTTTTTCAGATATTGTGAACGTGTATTCCGTTCTTGGCGGAGCAGCCGTCACCCTTCTTTCATTCCTGCACGGTTTAATGTTTATCACCCTGCGCACGATCGGTGATTTACAAGAGCGTGCGAGAAAAATGGCAAAACGCGTAATCGGTGTTATCTTTCTTGTTGTACTTGCTTTCTTTGCGATGTCTGCATACGATACGGATATGTTTACACGCCGGGCAAACATCACGATTCCAATATTCGTGCTGATTGTCATCTGCAACGTTCTTGCCATTGTGTTCATGAGCAAGAAAAAAGACGGCTGGGCATTCGGTATGACCGGCGCGGGTCTCGCTTTGACAGTCGCGATGATTTTTATCTCCCTGTTCCCGCGCGTCATGGTCAGCTCGCTGAAAAGCGCGTATGACTTAACAGTAGCTAACGCGTCTTCCGGTGATTATTCACTTAAAGTCATGACAATTGTTGCACTGACTTTGCTGCCGTTTGTCATCGGCAGTCAGATCTGGAGCTATTATGTCTTCCGGAAACGCGTCAGCCATAAGGAGCCTATGACTTATTAATGGGAAAAGACCTGTTTCTTTATAAAGGAATGAAGCGGATTCTTGCGATCATTACGGGATTAACGATAATACAAACGGCCGCCATTATCTTGCAGGCGGAATGGCTGAGCCAGGCGGTAACCGGATTATTTAACGGGAAGCGAATTGCTTCTCTTTATCCGGTTATCGGCTTTTTCCTGCTTGCGTTTTTGGTCCGGCACGCGGTGACAACGGTCCGGCAGAAAATCGTGTACCAATATGCCGCGCAAACCGGCGCAGACTTAAGAAAAAGATTTCTTGAGCAATTGTTCCGTCTCGGCCCCCGCTTTGCGAAAAAAGAGGGGACAGGCCGGATGGTGACGCTGGCGATGGAAGGCATCAGCCAGTTCCGCCGCTACTTAGAGCTGTTTCTGCCGAAAATGGTCAGCATGGCGATCGTGCCGGCTGCCGTTGTCATTTACGTGTTTTTTCAGGATAAAACATCGGCTTTGATTCTGATTCTTGCGCTTCCGATTTTGATTGTATTTATGATTCTGCTCGGACTTGTCGCACACAAAAAAGCCGATCGCCAATGGAAGTCCTATCAGACGCTTTCCAATCATTTCGTGGATTCGCTCCGCGGACTGGAGACATTGCGGTTTTTAGGATTAAGCAAATCACACAGCAAAAATATTTTTCATGTCAGCGAGAGATACCGCAAGGCGACGATGAGCACGCTCCGGGTCGCGTTTTTATCATCATTCGCCCTTGATTTCTTTACGATGCTGTCGGTGGCGACAGTGGCGGTGTTTCTCGGCTTGCGGCTGATAGACGGGCATATTCTTCTCGGCCCGGCATTGACCGCGCTGATTCTTGCGCCTGAATACTTTCTCCCGGTCCGCGAGGTGGGAAATGATTACCACGCGACATTAAACGGGCAGGAAGCGGGAAAAACCATTCAGGCGATTTTGGCGCAGCCCGGTTTTAAAGAAGAAAAGCCGCTCGAGCTTGATACGTGGACTGACGGAGATGAATTACAGCTTACGCGTTTGTCCGTCCGTGAATCGATGTCTGAATTTAATCTGTCCTTTAAAGGGAAGAGAAAAATCGGGATTATCGGGGAAAGCGGCGCGGGAAAATCGACTCTCATTGATGTGCTGGGCGGCTTTTTAGAGCCTGCGTCCGGTGAGATCAAGGTAAACGGTGAATCCCGCTCGCATCTGCAGTCGGACGGCTGGCAGAAGCAGCTGCTCTATATTCCGCAGCATCCGTACATTTTTGATGACACGCTTTTGAATAATATCCGGTTTTATCATCCTGATGCTTCCCGTGAGGAAACGGCGCAGGCCGCTGCTTCGGCGGGTCTTTCCGAACTGATTCGTGATCTGCCCGGCGGTCTTGACGGCCGGATCGGTGAGGGCGGGCGGGCGCTCAGCGGAGGGCAGGCTCAGCGTGTCGCGCTGGCCAGAGCCTTTTTAGGAAACCGTCCGATTCTCCTTTTGGATGAGCCGACCGCTCACCTTGATATTGAAACAGAGTATGAAATAAAAGAAACGATGAAAGACCTGTTTGAAAATAAGCTTGTTTTTCTGGCCACTCATCGTCTTCACTGGATGCTTGAAATGGACGAAATTATCGTGCTTGATGACGGCGCGGTGGCGGAAATCGGCACCCACGACGAATTGATGGCGAAACAAGGCGTATACGCCAAACTTGTAGAGGCGCAACTGGGGGAAAGAACATGAGGAAAGAAGAATGGATTCTGCCGTATATTAAGCAAAATGCCCGTTTGTTTGTTCTTGTGATTTTTTTAGGCGCGGTGACGATTTTTTCGGCGGCCTTTCTCATGTTTACTTCCGGTTTTTTGATCTCAAAGTCGGCGACAAGGCCTGAGAATATCCTGCTGGTGTACGTTCCGATTGTGGCCGTGCGCACCTTCGGGATCGCCCGTTCAGTCTCCCGGTATGCCGAGCGTCTGACGGGGCATCACATCATTTTGAAAATCGTGTCCGACATGCGGGTGCGGCTTTACAATATGCTGGAGCCGGCCTCTCTCATGCTCTCTTCCCGTTTCCGAACGGGCGACATGCTCGGCATTTTGGCTGAGGATATTGAGCATTTGCAGGATGCGTTTTTAAAAACGATTTTCCCCGGGGTTTCCGCTTTGCTGCTCTATGCGGCATCCGTTATCGGGCTCGGCTTTTTTTCCTGGCCGTTTGCCGCTCTTGCGGCGATTTACCTGTTTGTATTGGTTGTCTTATTTCCGGTTGTGTCGCTTCTTGTGACGAGAGCGAAAAACATGAAGCTGAAAAGCGGACGGAATACGCTCTACAGCCGGCTGACCGATGCCGTACTCGGCGTGAGCGACTGGATGTTCTCGGGACGTCAGGCCGCCTTTATTTCCTCTTATGAAGAGAAAGAAAAGGCATGGTTTGACCTTGAGAGCAAACGTCAGCGATTTACGAGGCTGCGCGATCTCGCCGCACAATGCCTTGTCGGCGGCTTCATATTGATCATGCTGTTCTGGACGGCGGGTCAGTATGCGGACGGCAGCATCGCCAACACGATGATCGCGGCCTTTGTGCTTGTTGTATTTCCATTGACGGAGGCGTTTCTGCCCCTTTCGGATGCGCTGACGGAAGTGCCTTCTTATCAGGATTCGACCAGAAGAATGAGTAAGGCGGCTCCGGAGCTGCGGGGGCGTGAGGTGAAGCAGTCAGATGAGAAACTGGATGTCACTGATGTGACACTGGCGTTTGATAACGTGTCATTTTCTTATGATCAGCACAGTCATGTGCTTGACCGCTTTTCCTTCACTCTCCGCCAGGGTGAAAAAATGGCGCTGCTCGGCAGGAGCGGCTCCGGTAAGTCGACCTCTCTCGCTTTAATTGAAGGCGCCTTAGTTCCCGATTCAGGCAAAGTGACACTGAACGGGCTGGAAACTGCGGCCGTGCAGGATCAGATTTCCTCAGCGGTAGCCGTTTTGAATCAGAAGCCTCATCTCTTTAATACGAGCATTATGAACAATATCCGGCTCGGAAACGGAAAGGCGAGTGATGAAGATGTTAAGCGTGCGGCGCGGCAAGTGAAGCTGCACGACTATATTGAATCACTGCCTGACGGGTATGAAACGTCCGTGCAGGAGACGGGGATACGTTTTTCAGGCGGGGAGCGGCAGCGGATTGCGCTTGCCCGCATTCTGCTCCAAGATACGCCGGTCATTATTCTTGATGAACCGACGGTCGGCCTTGATGCGGTTACTGAACGCGAATTGCTTGATACGATTTTTGATGTTTTTAAAGAGAAAACGATTCTCTGGATTACACACCATCTAGCAGGTGTGGAAACAGCTGATAAGATTGTCTTTTTAGAAAATGGAAAAGCAGAAATGGAAGGAACCCATCAAGAGCTGCTTGCAGAAAACGAACGGTACCGGAAGCTTTACCGTCTTGATGTTCCGATCAGAACATAAACGGCCGCAAACGTGCGGCTGTTTTTTTGTGCGGTTTAAAATCTCTTCTTGTTTGGAATATAAATAAGAGACAGAAGAGGAGGTACAGAGATGAACATACTGGATTGGACGGAACGGGATGTGAGAGATACATTGCCGAAGCGTGAGGCAGACAGCCATAAGGGGACGTTCGGGACGGCGTTATTGCTGGCCGGAAGCGATGACATGCCGGGAGCCGCCCTTCTGGCAGGTTTGGGCGCGATGAGAAGCGGTGTCGGCAAGCTCGTCATCGGTACATCGGCAGGCGTCATCCCGCTCATTGTCCCGGTGCTGCCGGAAGCGACGTACTGGCGGGACGGGTGGAAAAAAGCCGCGGCAGGTCAGCCGGAAGAAACCATCCGGGCCGCTGCCATCGGGCCGGGGCTTCCCCAAACGGACGAAGTGCAGCAGGCGGCTGACCAGCTGCTTTCTGCCGATTATCCCGTCATACTGGATGCGGGCGCCATAACGAAAAGAACCTATCCGGAAAGGAAAGCCCCGGTGATCTTGACGCCTCACCCCGGCGAATTTTCAAGGATGACAGGCCTTCCGATTCAAGAGATTCAGCAGAACAGAGCGGCATATGCCGCGGAATGGGCGGAGCGGCTTCATGTCACGATTGTCCTGAAAGGAAACGAAACCATTATCGCTTTTCCTGACGGGGAGTGCCGCCGGAATACAACCGGAAACGGTGCGCTTGCAAAAGGCGGGACCGGCGACACGCTGACGGGAATGATCCTCGGTATGCTGTGCTGTCATCAAGACCCGAAACATGCCGTATTGAACGCCGTCCGCCTTCACGGCGAATGTGCGGAGTTATGGACGGAAGAGCGCTCCGCACATACCTTATTGGCGCACGAACTTTCCGAACTGCTGCCGCGTGTATGGAAGGAATATGAATAAAGAAAAGGCGTCTTCATAGGGAAGGCGCCTCTTTTTGTTTTAACCTTGATTTCATCAGAACATAATACAACAGCGACGGAACGGCCAGCCCGACGACCCAGGCGATGTCGCCTCCGCCGAATATTTCAGCGAGCGGCCCGATGTAAAAGGACGTATTGATAAACGGGATTTCTAATATGATCGACAAAACGAATGCGGCCGCTGTAATCCAGTTGACCCTGCCGTATTGTCCGTTGACGTCAAACATCGATTTGACGTGGTATTTTCCGCGGCGGACAAAATAGTAATCCACGAGGTTGATCGCTGTCCATGGAATTAAGAAATAACTGATAAAAAAGATGAAATTTAAAAACAGTTCCATGAAATTGCTTTGGCCTAGAAGACTTAACACAGTACCCGCTGCCGTCACATAAAGGATCATTACCACTCTCGTTTTAGGCGTCACCTTCAGTTTTAAAAACGGCTCCAAGGTGGTCGTGGTTGACATAAAGGCTCCGTATAAATTAAAGACGTTGATCGCCATTTGTCCGAACAGGACGATGATCAGCATAATAAAGGAAAACGGGCCGAACAATCGGACAATTTCATTTCCGGCATTAGCAGTGAATCCCGGGAGCGCCGTCGTCAAAATAGCGCCGAGAAACATCATCCAGATAGAACTGACTGACGTACCTGCGTAGCTGTACCAAAAGGTATGCGATGCCGGTGTTTTGACCGGCAGATAACGGGAATAATCTGCGACATATGGCGCGTATGCCAGCTGCCATGTGGCCACCGCACTGACCGCCACTAAGAAAACAGGCAGATCTAATGAGCCGGGCGCCCAGCTTCCTGAGGGAATCGGCAGTTGAAAAATAAGAATCGTTGCAGCAAAAAAAACGGCAAAGGAGGTCCAAGAGAGGATTTTCTGCATTTTGTGAATCAGATCATGACCGTAGATCGTGAGTAAAAAACAGATGGCGCTTAAGCCGATAATACACCATGAAGCCGGAATCGGTACAAAGCTGCTCAGTGTACCGGCTGCGAGAATCGTACTGCTCGCAAAGAAGCCCAGGTAGATAAACATGACCAAAAAGAGGGGCAGAATCGCTCCGATCACGCCGAATTGCGCACGGCTTTGAATCATTTGCGGAATTCCGAGCTGAGGTCCTTGTGCGGAATGAGACGCCATAAAGATTGCGCCGATAAAGGTTCCGATCATAATGGCGGCGATACTCCAAAAGAGATCGAGTCCCATTGTAACGGGCAGTGTGCCTGTGACTAACGTCGTTATATGCATATTCGCCCCGAACCAAACGGGGAATAAATCTTTGGCCTTTCCGTGTCTTTCGTGATGCGGAATATGTTCAATCGTTCGCCTTTCTACTTTCAATAGATAATCTCCTCCGTATGTCTTCTTTTAACATAAAGTCATAGCTTAACAGATTGACTTACCGTTTACAAATTCCAGTACACAGGAAAAACATTGTAAAGCCTCGCTGACAGCCGTTCTGAAATTTTTTGTGAAACTGAACAGACACTGCCGCCAAAATGATTTACCGGGGGTTTAAAAGGCATGGAGATGCTTACGGACTAATATGTATGAAGGAGAAATGTGTCAATCTTTTGACGAATGGAGCTATTATTCGCTAAGCTTTAAGAATAGTTTACTTTGTGTAAATTTCATAAACGAAAAGGGGATTGATGATATGTGTACAAGTCTTACATTGAAAACGGCAGATGGTAATCACCTATTGGCGCGAACGATGGATTTTGCTTTTCAGCTCGACACCGACGTCATGCTGTACCCTCGTCAGTACAGCTGGAAAAGCGAAGCTGACGGCAGGCTGCATAAGACGAAATACGCATTTATCGGCATGGGGAGAAATCTCGGCAATATTCTGTTTGCCGACGGCGTGAATGAAAAAGGGCTGTCTTGTGCGACGCTGTATTTTCCGGGCTTTGCGGGATACGAGAAAGCGGAACGGGAGGGCACGTGCCACATCGCTCCTCATGAGTTCGTCACATGGGCCTTATCAAACTGTGAATCTCTTGAAGACGTAAAGGAAAAGCTCGCTTCACTGACAATTGTAGAGAAGAAGTTAATGTTATTGGATACGGTGCTGCCCCTTCATTGGATTTTATCAGACCGCACGGGGGGCTGCATTGTGATCGAGCCGACGCCGGAAGGTATGAAAGTCTATGACAACAAACCCGGAGTGATGACCAACAGTCCTGAATTTCCTTGGCATGTGACCAATCTGCGCCATTATATCGGAATCAGGCCGCAGCAGTCAGAAAGCAAAACATTGGGCGGAATGACATTAACCGCATTCGGCCAAGGGTCAGGAACGATCGGGCTTCCCGGTGACTACACGCCGCCATCCCGATTCATCAGGGCCGCTTATCTGAAAGAGCATTTAGAGCCTGCCGCTCATGAAACAGATGGCGTTACGGCCGCTTTTCATGTGCTGTCCAATATGAATATTCCAAAAGGCGCGGTGATCACCGAGGAGAATGAAATTGATTATACGCAGTATACGTCCGTCATGTGCTGTGACACGGGGAGCTATTACTTTCATCTGTACGACAACCGGCAGATCCATAAAGTAAGTTTATTCCATGAAGATCTTGACCGTCCGGAGCCGAAAGTATTTGCGGCTGTGGCGGAGCAGAATATACAGGAGCTTAATTAGCTCAAAAAAAACAGGACGCGATTGTCCTGTTTTTTTGTTTAATACGGATCTGACGGATGGCTTTCCCGTTCAGCCTGCTTTGCCGCCTGTGCCGCATCCGTAGTGCCGATCGGCCCGCCGCTGTTGCTTTCGGAGGCTTTTTTCAGCCCTTCCGCCACGCGTTTTCCGTAGTCCGGATCTGCTTTTGTGAAATTCTCAATCATTTGGTCCTGAATGTCTTTCCGGCAGGAAGAGAGCGTATTGACCAAGTTTGTGATCAATTCGTTCCGTTCAAATTCCGAAAAGCGGCGATACGTTTCTCCGGCTTGGCCGAAGTTATTCGACCGGTCGATCGCTTCCCGCTTTACGTCGCCTTCGACATGAGGCGTATGGTCTTTCCCATCCTGCTTCGCTTCTTTCAGTCCGCCCATAATAGACGGCTCATAGTTGACGTGCGGGTTTTGCCCTTCTGCCCGATCGACCCAATACTGCATTTGCCCGCCTTCCTGGTTGGTGGCGACATGCTTTTTCGGCGAGTTGATCGGAAGCTGCAGGTAATTTGCGCCGACGCGGTACCGCTGGGTATCTGAATAGGCGAATGTCCGCCCTTGAAGCAATTTGTCATCTGAAAAATCAAGGCCGTCCACCAGCACGCCCGTTCCGAATGATGCTTGTTCCACCTCGGCATGGTAGTTTTCCGGATTTTTATTGAGCACCAATTTGCCGATCGGCTTCCAAGGAAAATCGTCTTTATACCACAGCTTTGTCGGGTCAAGCGGATCAAAATCCAGTTCGGGATGCTCATCATCAGTCATGATTTGCGCATACACTTCCCATTCAGGATAATCGCCTTTTTCAATCGCGTCATACAAATCCTGTGTCGCATGGTTAAAGTTTTTCCCCTGAATCTCTTCCGCTTCCTTCTGTGTCAGGTTGCGGATGCCCTGTTTCGGTTCAAAGTGATATTTGACGAGCACGGCTTTTCCTTCTTCATTGACCCATTTGTACGCATGGACGCCTGAGCCCTGCATCTGCCGATAGTTGGCCGGGATGCCCCACGGCGAAAACAAGAAAGTGATCATATGAGTCGCTTCCGGTGATTGGGAGATGAAGTCGAAAATACGCTCACCGTCCTGTATGTTCGTAACCGGATCAGGCTGAAATGCGTGAACAAGATCCGGAAACTTCAGCGGATCACGGATAAAAAAGATTTTCAAGTTATTGCCGACCAGATCCCAGTTGCCGTCTTCCGTATAAAGCTTAACGGCAAAACCCCGGGGATCACGCAGTGTTTCCGGCGAGTGCTTTCCGTGATTGACGGTTGAAAAGCGCACAAACGCCGGTGTTTTCGTTCCTTTCTTTTGGAACACCTTCGCCCTTGTGTATTTTGAAATCTCCTCGTCTCCAAAACTTCCGTACGCCTCAAAGTATCCGTGTGCACCGGCGCCGCGCGCGTGAACGACGCGCTCCGGAATCCGTTCACGGTCAAAGTGGCTGATTTTCTCCAAAAAATCATAATTCTCCAATGTCGTCGGCCCTCTATTGCCGACTGTCCTGACATTCTGGTTGTCAGTGACCGGATGGCCCTGCCGGTTTGTCAGCGTGTCTTCTGACTCGCCTTTACCGGTCGTCTTACTGGAAAGCGCTTCTTCGCTGTCTTTGTTATTTTCCATTGCTGAACCCTCCTTTTTGAACGGTATCAATATGCCCAGCAGAGCCATTTTTTAAAACCCGTTTTCAAAAGAAGCGGTTATTCCGCAATCGGCGTTAAAGATCCGCCGTTCCATACTCAGGCCAGCCATAACAGCCATAAATAAAGCCCGATCAGGGTGATGAATAACGTCGGAACGGTTAATATCAGACCTGTTTTGAAATACATTCCCCAGGAAATTTTCACGTTTTTCCGGCTCAGCACATGGAGCCATAACAATGTCGCCAGCGACCCGATCGGCGTGATTTTCGGCCCGAGGTCCGAACCGATAACATTCGCGTAAATCAATGCTTCTCTCATCAGCCCGTGAGCGTCCGTTCCGCTGATGGCTATGGCGTCAATCATCACCGTCGGCAAGTTATTCATAACGGAGGACAGAACCGCAGCGATAAAACCCATTCCGAGTGTCCCCGCAAACAGTCCGTGATCCGCCGCTTTCTGAATAAGCTGAGAAAGAAGATCCGTCAGTCCGGCATTCCGCAAGCCGTACACGACAACATACATGCCGACAGAAAAAAACACGATGGCCCACGGGGCGTCCTTGATGACTTGTTTTGCAGGGACGGCGGGGCTTCGCTGCGCCAGAATGAGAAAAATAACCGCGATGGAGCCGGCAACGAAGGACACAGGGATCGACAGCAGCGCGCTGACGAAATACCCGATCAATAAAACGGCCAGGACACCCCATGATAACCGGAAAAGGCGCTCATCCTTAATGGCGGATGCAGGATGTTTCACAAGGCCGGTGTCAAACCGTTTCGGAATGTTTTTTCTGAAATAGAGATACAGCACCAAAATGCTTGCCGCCAAAGAAAAGAGGTTGGGCACCAGCATACGTGATGCATATTCAATGTATCCGATATGAAAGTAATCCGCGGATACGATATTGACCAAATTGCTGACCACGAGCGGGAGCGAGGTAGTATCGGCGATGAACCCTCCGGCGATAATAAACGGTAAAATCAGCTTTTCAGGTAAATCTAAAGCCCGCACCATCGCCAGTACGATCGGCGTCAAAATGAGCGCCGCTCCGTCATTGGCAAACAGGGCGGAGACCACAGCCCCTAAGACGGAAACATAGAGAAACATCCGCAGCCCGCTGCCTTTGGCCGCCATGGCCATATGCAGCGCGGCCCATTCAAAAAATCCGATGCTGTCAAGAATCAATGAAATGATAATAATGGCGATAAAGGCAAGTGTCGCATTCCAGACGATTCCCGTCACTTCCGCGATATCATGCAGGCTGACTGCCCCCGCAATCAAAGCGAGGACCGCTCCGCCGCAGGCAGACCAGCCGATTGATATGTGTTTCGGCTGCCAAATGACAAATACAAGTGTCAGCACAAAAATCAGCGCTGATAAAACCGCAATTCCCAAGAATATATCCTCCTTATCGGCATGAAACAGCGACTTCTTTTTGCCGCAATGTCTGTAAAACGCCGTCCTTTTCGTCTATCTGCTGCAGAATGGAGCGGACCAGCGCGTATTCCGGACCGGACGGATGAATGGCATAGTACCGCCACTGGCCTTCCCGCCTTTCCCGCACAAGCCCGGCGTTCTTTAATTTCCGCAAGTGCTGGCTGATGCCGGGCTGACTCATACCAAAAATGGCCGTCAGCTCACAGACACAGTATTCCTTCTCCTTCAGAAACTTCAGCATCAAAAGCCTTGTCGTGTCGCTGAGAAGCTTGAGGCATTGGCTGACCCCTTCGGAACTTAAGGCGTTATGCTGCCGTTGCATGCTCTCACTCCTTTTTTACATCATTATATAAGCATCTGTTTATATAAGTAAATAACAATATAAAAAAGCCGGCTTTGCACGTTTTGCAAAACCGGCTCATGTTTATTTTTGGAACAGCTTTTTCGCTTCATCCATTGCTAATTTATTTCCCAGTGCCGAATAATCAAGCCAAGGCTGATCGGCAATCTTATAGACGTGGTTTGCTTTCACGGCCTTCAGCCCTTTCCATACAGCGCTTTTTTGCAATTCTTTAAAAGCTTGCTGTGACTTGTCGTCTCTGTTAACGACCACGAAAATCGCATCTGCGTTGTAATCCGGCAGCACTTCTTGAGAAATGACCTCATAAGGGCGGGAGGTGTTCATGTCTTTAATGCCGTCAGCAGGCTTCAGTTTCAGGTCATCAAACAGAATCGGACCCATCGGGCGGCGTGTGCTGAAGACGCGAAGTTCTTTTGCATTCACGCGGATCGCCATGACTTTGGCGTTTTTCCCTAATTCCTTATCGATCATAGATTTGACTTGTTTTGTTTCATCTTCGTAATCTTGAATAAAGGTTTTCGCTTCTTTTTCACGGTTGACGATTTTTCCGATGTCTTTTAAATGATCGCGCCAAGTGCCTTTATCAAGGTCGAAAACGTGTGTGTTTCCGATTTTCTTGTATTTTGACACATCTTTTCCTGCAAATTCTTTATCAAGATAAATGTTGTCAGGGTTCAGTTCGAGTAACGCTTCCATATCCGGATCTGAGGCAGGGCCGAGTTTTTTCGTGTCTTTCAGCTGATTTTTTACATGAGGGAGAAAATCTTTTAATTCTCCGCCCACGACGGAACCGGCCGGTGTAATGCCGAGAGCCAGCAGGTCATTTGTCAGGTGAATGGACATCGAAGCGATTTTATGATCACCGGATGCCTTTTTTGTCTCTGGCTGTGTTGAATCGGATTGGCAGGCTGCCAATAAAAAAATACACATGAAACTGACGAGGGCAATTATTTTTTTCATGAGAAGACTCCTTGTTTTATGTTTTGATTTTCATAACCAGATAGAGAAAATACGGCGCGCCGATGGCTGCCGCAACCACCCCGGCCGGAATGGCGTTCGGCTGAAACAGGGAGCGGCCGATGGTATCGGCCGCGACAAGAATGACGAGGCCGATTAACCCCGCAATCGGGATGATATGCTGATGCATGGTGCCGACGAGCCGTCTCGCCAAATGTGGGGCGGCAAAGCCGATAAAGCCGATTCCGCCGGCCATCGCCACACTCGCGCAAGACAGGCCGACCGCTATGGCGATCAGCATGATCCTTTTTCTCTGCACGTGTGCGCCAAGCCCCGCGGCGGCCTGGTCACCGAGCATTAAAATGTTCAAAGACCGGGCGTTAAGCCATGCAAGCGGTGCGAGAATGCCGATCCAGGGCAATAGAGACCATACGTGAATCCAGTCCCTGCCCCAAACGTTCCCCACCAGCCAGCGGGAAGCGAATGTATAGGTTTCTTCATTCAGACGCAGCGACATAAACAATGTAACGGCGCTGAAGCCTGCGGAAACGGCGATCCCGACTAACAGCATGCGGATCGTTAAAAAGCCGTTCAGCCTGTCGTACGTGAGCACTACGATCAGCAGAGCGGCGAGGGTTCCGCCCGCAAACGTAAATAACGGGATGAACATCGACGCCTGCGCCTCAAGTGAATGAAAGAACGTGATATACATCATCAGTCCGAACGAAGCCCCGGCATGAAGCCCAAGGATTCCCGGATCGGCAAGCGGATTCCGGGATACGCCCTGCAAAATAGCGCCCGACACGCCTAAACCGATACCGGCCAGCATCGTCACCAGTATCCGGGGGAGCCGGTAATCGAATAAAACGGTTGTACTTTGAAACGTGCCGTATCCGAACAGCGTTTTTCCCACCGTAAAGGGAGAAAGCCGGAATGAGCCCGTATGCAGCCCGATCAGAATAATGCAAACGGCGATGATCAGCAGAATGAGGCCTGCCGCCGCCGCTTTTTTGGTTTCCTTCTGCACCTTCATTTATAATTCTCTCCCTTCCTTGCGGGCAATATAAAGAAAGAAAGGGACACCGACAAGGGCGACCATGATGCCTATTGCCAATTCTCTCGGGGGACTGACCGTTCGCGAGGCCAAGTCGGCCAAAATCAAAAGAATCGCTCCAAGCAACGCGGACATCGGAATAATCAGCCTGTACGTAACGCCAACGATCTTGCGGGCGATATGGGGGATGACCAGCCCGACGAAGCCGATTGCACCGGCAGCGGAAACAGACACACCGGCAAGAACAACGGCGATCATTAATCCCGCGGCACGCGTCAGAGCAGTGTTCACCCCTAAATTCGCCGCAACGTCATTTCCCATTGAGAGAAGGGTGACGGACCGGCCCATGAATGTCGCGAGAATGATGAAGACCGCAATCACGGGAGCAAGGACTTGTAAATGAGCCCACTTGATTCCTGAGACCCCGCCGGCGTACCAGAAGGCCAAATCCTGGCTTAAATCGTAATAAATCGCCACACCTGTGCTGAGTGAATGTAATAGAGCGGCTACAACCGCCCCGGCAAGCGTCACTTTTAAAGGTGTCATGCTGCTTTTTCCCGCCGCGCTGATAAAGAAAATCAAGCCTGTGCTTGCCAGTGCGCCCAAAAACGACATTACCATCAGCAGGGCGTATGACAAATGAGGGAAAAAAGCAAAGCTGAGCGCAACAACAAACATGGCTCCTGCATTTACGCCTAAGACACCCGAATCGGCAAGCGGGTTTCTCGTGACACCTTGCATGAGGGCGCCGGCTGCTGCAAAGGCGGCGCCTGTAACGGCCGCGCCGAGCACTCTCGGAAGGCGCAATTCATGAATGATCTGCTGGCCCGTCATGTTTGGATTGTAATCAGCAATCGCCGACCACACCGTATGTAAAGTAATGTCTTTCGCGCCGAATGAGACGGCGAAAAAAATAGACACAAGCAGTCCGATTACCGCGATCAGGAAGAAAATCCCGTTTTTTAAGATGCTGATCAGACGGCTTGCGGACGTGACAGAATCGCTCAAAAATCAATTCACCTACTTTTATGATCATTGTCCGGTATTTATTGAACATGAGAATCATTTTCATTTGAACCATCATATTATAACCAGCCGATTTTCAAAACGCAATAGAGTGTTCAACAATGATGCCCTTTTTTCTTTCATGTTTATATTGTAAAAAAGAAGTGAAAAACGTGAAAGAGGAAATTGAATATAATCAGAAAGGGGGGAGACAAATGGCGGGAGAACGAAAGCCTTTGCCGATTGAATTTTACCAAAGACCGTCAGTAGAGCTTGCTCCTTTATTGCTCGGCTGTCTCTTAGTAAAAGAGACGGATGAGGGAACGGCTTCAGCCTTTATCGTGGAAACGGAAGCTTATATGGGAGCGGATGACCGGGCGGCGCACAGCTTCGGCAACCGGCGCACGAAACGGACGGAAATTATGTTCCACGAGGCGGGCCGCATTTATACATACGTCATGCACACCCATACATTAATGAACGTCGTCGCCGCTGACATCGGCATTCCGCAGGCCGTGTTAATCAGGGCGGCAGAGCCCCATGAAGGTCAGTTCCTGATGGAGCGCAGGAGACCGGACAGACCCCCGAGAGAGTGGACAAATGGCCCGGGGAAGCTGACGAAGGCGATGGGCATTTCAATGAACGACTACGGCGGCATGATCACGGAACAGCCGCTGTATATTACGGAAGGCTTTACACCGGAGCATATATCAACAGGCCCGAGAATCGGGATTGACAACAGCGGAGAAGCTCGGGATTATCCGTGGCGCTATTGGGTGACGGGGAACCGGTATGTCTCACGCTGACCATGTTTACAGCCGCTGATAACAGGGGAAAGACAAGGTAAAAGAAAGGGGATTCAAACATTGAAAAAACTTTTCAAAACAATTATCAAATGGGCGCCCGTCATCTATCCGATCATCAGAAAAATCGTAAAAGAACGGAAGTCATCTAAGCGAAACCGCATGTCCGCATCCCGAACAGCCGGCTGATCCGGCTGTTTTTTTACGGGCTTTGCCTCAGGCTGCTGCATTGACTTGAAAACCTCCCCATTATAGAATTTACATACATTTACCCCTTTTTCATCCTTTTTGCCTATTTTTTACGTCTGCATCTGATCTGATAGGAGGTTTTTCTCATGCTTCATGGGCGGCTTCGTGAACTTCTGCGCTTGCTTTTAGCTGCTGAAACACCGGTTACAAGCTCAGTCATCGCTGCAAAAGTAAAGGTAACGACGCGGACGGTCCGCAATGACATAAAGGAACTGCAAACCATTGTCGAAAAACACGGCGCTTCCATTCAATCTGTCAGAGGGAGCGGCTATAAGCTGCTGATCCGGGATGAGCAGCCGTTTAAAAACTGGCTTCAGGACAATTTCCAGCAGAACAGCGCCGTGCCGATTTTTCCCGAAGAACGGATAAATTATCTGATGAAAAGACTGCTTCTGACCGACGGCTACCTCAAGCTGGATGACTTGGCAGAAGAATTGTTCATCAGTAAATCCACGCTTCAATCCGATCTGAAAGAAGTAAAAAAACGGCTCCGCCCCTATGACATCATTTTGGAAACAAGGCCGAACTACGGCTTTAAGCTGCGCGGCGAAGAGCTCCGTCTCCGTTATTGTATGGCGGAATACTTAGTGGACGACCGCGAGCCTGAGCCTGATCTCCTCAGTGAGAAGGCCGGTATTCTGCCGAAAGACGACATTCAAGTGATCCGATCAGCCATTATGAAGCAGGTTCGAAACCATAAGATCCCGCTTTCTTTCTTCGGCCTGAACAATCTCATCATCCATATCGCCATTGCCTGCAAACGAATCCGGACAGAAAACTATGTATCTCTCATTCCGGAGGATCTTCATGATATTAAGCTTGAAACAGAATATCAGTCAGCAGAAGCCATCGTCAAAGAGCTTGAATCGGCGCTATCCGTCACCTTTCCCGAACAGGAAACCGCCTATATCGCCATTCACCTGCTCGGGACAAAACGCATGACCCAGTCACAAATGGAAGGAAAAGAGCTTACAAGGCTGATAGACGGGGAGACCAGCCGTTTGACAGAGGCGATGATTGAAGCCATTGAGCGGGAGCTGAAGCTCGGAATCACGGACGACAATGAGCTGAAAGCGGGTCTTGCGCTCCATATCAAGCCGGCGATTAACCGAAACCGGTACGGAATGAACCTGAGAAACCCGATGCTTTCCGCCATAAAGGAAAATTACCCGCTAGCATTTGAAGCGGGAGTGATTGCGGGAATCGTGATTAAGGAGCAAACCGGCATTGATATTCATGAAAATGAGATCGGGTATTTGGCGCTTCATTTCGGAGCGGCCATCGAAAGGAGAAAGACAGAACGGCCGCCTAAGCGCTGCTTGATTGTCTGTGCGTCCGGCGCCGGCAGCGCGCAGCTTTTAAGAGAAAAGCTGCGTTCACGGTTCGCAAAGCGCCTTGAAATCGTCGGCACAGCTGATTACTGCAGCCTTGACCAGCTTTCTTTTGAGTCGATTGATTTTGTGGTCAGCACAGTGCCGATCAAAAAAGACCTGCCCGTTCCCGTATTAAAGGTTCATACACTGTTGGGCGGCGGGGATTTTACAAAAATCGATGCCATGCTGGAAGAAAAGCGGGAACAATTGAACTTTCTGAAACCGGAGCTGGTATTTTTGCAGCAGGATCTGGAGACGAAGGAGGACGTCATCCGTTTTCTCGGACATCAGGTTGCAAAAGCCGGCCTCGCTTCTGATACTCTGACCGATTCTATTTTTGAAAGGGAAGCAATTTCTCCTACGAGTTTCGGCAATCTCACGGCGATTCCGCATCCGCTCGTTCCGCAGACAGACACGACGTTTTGGGCGGTGTGCACGCTGAAGAAACCGATTGACTGGGCGGATAAGCGTGTCCAATTTGTCTGCCTGCTCTGCGTCGAGAAAGAAAGCAAAGCCGACCTCCAGCATATGTACAAATGGCTAGGGGGCATGCTAGATGATCCGGCTGCGGTAAGCCGTCTCTTAAAATGCACAGCCTATCACGAGGTTTTACAAGTATTCAGGGACAAACGATCAGAGAAAGACCGGGATACACCTTTTTTCCGTTAGCAGCGGAAAAAGCCTGAGTAGTTATGAAAGCGATTTCATAATATGATGGTACTAACACCGAGACATACAAAATATCAAACTTTCAGGAGGTCTTTTACATGAATATATTACTCGTTTGTGCAGCAGGGATGTCAACAAGCTTACTCGTCACAAAGATGGAAAAAAGCGCGCAGGAACAAGGAAAAGAATATAAAATCTGGGCTGTGTCAGGCGATTCAGTCAACCAGCATATAGATAAAGCGGACGTATTGCTGCTTGGGCCTCAAGTCCGTTATTTGCTTCCGCAGCTGAAAAAATTGGGTGAATCAAAAGGAGTGCCGGTTGAAGTCATTAATACCGTCCATTACGGCACATGCAACGGAGCGGAGGTTCTGAAATCAGCAGAACAGCTCGGAAACGCATCGTAGAAAGGGGCGGGCCGTGTGAATAAGGTGAATCAGTTTTTAGAAGAGAAAGTCATGCCCATTGCAGGGAAAATTGCTTCCCAGCGGCATCTGCAAGCATTGCGTGACGGGATCATCCTCACCATGCCGCTTATCATCATCGGTTCGTTTTTTCTGATCATCGGCAACCTGCCGATTCCGGGATACGCGGATTTCATGGCGAAGACGTTCGGAAGCGCGTGGTCTCAAAAACTGCAATATCCGGTTGATGCGACCTTTGAAATCATGGGCCTTGTCGCCGCTTTTGGAATCGCCTACCGTCTGGCCGAAAAATACGGGGTGGACGCTTTATCGGCTGGTGCGATATCTTTGGCGGCGTTTCTTTTGGCAACGCCGTACAAAGTTCCGTTTCTGCCGTCCGGCGCAAAAGAGGAAATCATGGTCGGCGGCGGCATTCCGCTTTCTCTCATGGGAAGCAAAGGGCTGTTTGTCGCGATGATCATCGCCATGCTGTCGACGGAAATCTATCGCTTGATCATCCAGCGGAATTTCGTCTTCAAAATGCCGGACGGCGTGCCTCCGGCGGTCAGCAAATCGTTTGTCGCTTTAATTCCCGGTTTTGCCGTCGTCTTTCTCATCTGGGGTGCGCGTTTAATCGTCGAAGCGACGCCGTTTGAAAGCCTTCATAATATTGTAAGCGTTGTACTGGGGACGCCGCTCTCGATTCTTGGCGGAAGTCTCGGCGGAAGCCTGGTAGCTGAAGCGGTTCAAATGCTCTTGTGGGCGTGCGGATTACACGGGGCGAACATTGTCGGCGGCGTCATGGCGCCGATCTGGTTCGGAGCGATGGATGCCAACCGGATTGCATTTCAGGCGGGCGATGCGCTGCCGAATATTTTCACCCAGCAGTTCTTTGAAATCTGGATCAACATCGGCGGAAGCGGCGCGACACTGGCGCTCGTGGTTACCATGTTTCTCCGTGCGCGAAGCAAGCAGATGAAGCAGCTTGGGAAACTCGCCATCGGGCCGGCCGTCTTTAATATTAATGAGCCGATTATTTTCGGAATGCCGATCGTCATGAACCCGATGCTTCTCATCCCGTTCATCATCACACCGCTTGTCACACTGACTCTTACCTATATCGGCATGAGCACAGGCCTCGTCGCCAAACCTGCCGGCATTGCCGTCCCGTGGACGATGCCGCCGATTTTCTCCGGCTATCTGGCCACAGGCGGAAAAATATCAGGGGCTGTCATGCAGGCGATTAATATCATCGCAGCCTTTATCGTGTACTATCCGTTCTTCAGAATGTGGGATTCGCAAAAGCTGAAAGAAGAAAACGAACTTGAACAATCGCAGGCGCCAGCCGTACAGGGAGACGAAAAAGCCGTGCTTTAGAGAAAGGGAGTGAAACACATGAATGAGAAAATGGAACAGACCATTTTTCAGATCATCCTGCATGGCGGCAATGGCAGAAGCGCATCAATGGAGGCCATTGCCGCCGCAAAGCGGGGAGACAGAGCCCTGGCGGAAGAAAAGCTTCAGGAAGCCGCAAGGGAACTGACTGAAGCCCATCATTATCAGACCGAACTGATCCAAAATGAAGCCGGCGGAGAAAAAACAGACATGACGCTTTTGATGGTACATGCGCAAGATCATTTAATGAATGCCATGACCGTGAAAGACTTGGCCGCAGAGTTAGTCGAGATTTATGAAAAAGTGAGTCTGCAAGGGGGAGCAAAAATATGACAAAAGGAATTAAAATTGTAACGATCGGCGGAGGTTCAAGCTATACACCGGAGCTTGTGGAAGGCATCATTAAGCGCTATGATGAACTGCCTGTCAGAGAATTATGGCTCGTCGACATTCCTGAAGGCGAGAAAAAGCTCAATATCGTCGGCACGCTTGCAAAACGCATGGTCGAAAAAGCGGGGGTTCCGATAGAGGTTCACCTGACGCTTGACCGGAGAGAAGCCTTGAAGGATGCAGATTTCGTAACAACACAATTCCGCGTCGGTCTTCTTGAGGCCCGCGCCAAAGATGAACGAATCCCGTTAAAATACGGCGTAATCGGGCAGGAGACAAACGGTCCGGGCGGTTTATTCAAAGGGCTGCGCACCATTCCGGTTATTCTGGAAATCGCAAAAGACATCGAAGAGCTTTGTCCGAATGCATGGCTCGTGAATTTCACAAACCCTGCCGGCATGGTTACCGAGGCCTTGCTCCGCTACTCGAATCTTACAAAAGTCGTCGGCCTCTGCAATGTGCCGATCGGCATTAAAATGGGCGTCGCAAAAGCATTGGATGTCGATGTCAGCCGGATCGAGGTGCAATTTGCCGGGCTGAATCACATGGTCTTCGGATTAGATGTTTTCTTAGACGGTGTCAGCGTAAAGGATAAAGTCATCGAAGCCATGGGGGACCCGGAAAACGCCATGACGATGAAGAACATTTCCGGAGCGGAATGGGAGCCTGAATTCCTGAAGGCGCTCGATCTGATTCCTTGCGGCTACCACCGCTATTATTTCAAAACGAAAGAAATGCTCGAGCATGAAATAGAAGCGTCACAGACGGAGGGCACACGCGCCGAAGTCGTGCAGAAGGTTGAGAAAGAACTGTTCGAACTGTATAAAGATCCGAATCTCGCCATCAAACCGCCGCAGCTTGAGAAACGGGGCGGAGCGTACTACAGTGACGCGGCCTGCAACCTGATCAGCTCCATCTATAACGACAAACATGATATCCAGCCCGTCAATACGATAAACAACAGCGCGATCGCCAGCATCCCGAATGACTCAGCAGTCGAAGTGAACTGTGTCATAACGAAAGACGGACCGAAACCGATCGCCGTCGGTGATCTGCCGGTATCCGTCCGCGGGCTCGTCCAGCAAATCAAATCATTTGAACGCGTGGCCGCTGAAGCAGCCGTCACGGGAGATTATCAAACGGCGCTCCTTGCGATGACGATCAATCCTCTCGTCCCGTCAGACTCCGTGGCAAAGGCCATTTTGGATGAAATGCTTGAAGCGCACAAGGAACACCTGCCTCATTTCTTTAAGTCAATTGAAGCATAAAAGCACCAAAAAAACCCGGAAGCGATTCCGGGTTTTTTGTTTATTTTGATTCGCTTAATGAGGCGACTTCCGTCGTCCAGCCGAACACGTCGGCTTCTGCGCCTTTTTGAATGCCTGTAATGGTATCATACAGTTTCTTCGAGATCTCTCCGGTTTCACCGCTGCCGATGACAAGACTTTCATCATTCCAGATCAGTTCGCCGACCGGAGAAATGACCGCCGCCGTACCGGTTCCGAACGTTTCTTCCAATCGGCCGTCACGATGCGCCTGAATGACTTCATCGATCGAAATTTTCCGCTCAGACACAGTCAATCCCCAATGTTTGAGCAGGGTGATGACGGAATTTCTCGTAATTCCTTCAAGAATGCTTCCGTTCAGCTCCGGCGTCACAATTTCGCCGCTGATTTTGAAAAAGATGTTCATGCTGCCGACTTCTTCGATGTATTTTTTCTCAATGCCGTCAAGCCATAGCACCTGGGAAAAGCCCTTCTCCTCCGCAACCTGCTGCGCCTTCAGGCTTGAAGCGTAGTTGCCGGCCGTTTTCGCGTTTCCCGTACCGCCTTTGACGGCGCGCACGAACTCGTTTTCCACGGCGATCTTCACCGGTTTAATGCCCTCTTTGTAATAAGAGCCGACCGGCGACAGAATGATAAATAGCTTGTACGTATGGGATGCCGCTACACCGAGGAAAGGCTCGGTCGCAATGATAAACGGACGGATATAAAGGGAAGTGCCTTCCGCTTTCGGAATCCAGTCTTTGTCGATGGCTACGAGCTGTTTCAGGCCTTCAAGAACAAGCTCTTCATCAATGAGCGGGATGCAAAGGCGGTCATTTGACTGATTCAGGCGCTCCATATTTTTCTCCGGTCTGAACAGAAGCACCTCCTGATCCTTCGTTACATACGCTTTAAGCCCTTCAAAAACGGTTTGGCCGTAATGATAAACCATAGCCGCAGGATCCATTGAGAAGGGCTGATAAGGGATAATTCTCGGATCGTACCAGCCTTGATCCGCATCGTAATCCATAACAAACATATGGTCGGTGAAAATTCGGCCGAACGCAAGGTTATGGGGGTCCGGTTTAGGTTTTTTGGCTGAAGTCAATTCAACACGAATGTCTTGTTTCATAATGTTCTGTCTCCCTATTGGTGTTATTGTCAAACTTATTTGAAAATAATTTATATTCTATTGTATACCTTCAACAAATATTCGCAATAGTTTTCCTCAAATTTGTGAAAAAATCAAATCACACAAAAAGCAGGGGAAAAAATCCCCCCCTGCGTGTTCGTTTTTTCTGTATTCGGTCATCACCGTGCTCAGTGAACCGTCACTTTGCCGGTTTTGTAAAACTGCTCCATCGCTTTATCGACGTACACCCAGCCCTTCCAGGCGATATGGATGGTGTCTTTCATAAAGTACGGATCATATTCGTGCCCGGATAAGTCGGCAACCTGAAAGCCCTTCGCTTTAATTTGCTTTGTGACTTTTTTGTAGTAATCAGTCCGGCCTTTTTTCGGGAAGCCGGTGTAGTCATACCATTTTCCGTTGACCGGAATAACCACGAACATCGGTTCAGCGCCGGCATCTTTCAGAATGTCCAGCATATCCTCAAAGTCGTGATATTCGACTGATTTGGCGTATGTTCTTCCTTTGTTGATTCCTTTCACTCTCTTTAACTTCGGCTTAATTTTTTTATAAGAAGTGTCATCGATATAGAAAGGATTGGACTTGGAACTCCGTTTTCCTAATTGCGCGGCGGCTGTTTTTAACTCTGACCACGATTTTCCTTTTAGGTTTTCAGAGATCGTCCGCTCAGGACCCTTGGTTTCTCCCATTGAATAATAAAGATCTTTTTTCTCAAGCAGAGAATAGTAAGCCTTGGCGGCCGGCATGACCGTTTTCACTTTCCATGATTGGCCGTTGACCATTCCTTTGTACAATTCAGAAAGGACGGCATCATGCTGAACGACTTTAAAACGAAGCATGCGTTTCATCATGTTCTTTTTGACCGCGGGATCAATCTGGTCATTAAATGCTAAATCCAATGCCTGAAGTGATGAAAAATTCGGTGCAAAGTGCTGTTCATCAGAACCTTTTTTAATAAACCATTGAGGAGAAACAATGAATACCAGTTTTTTTCCTTTCAGCTGCTGGTAATGCGCCGCAAAGTTTACGGCGTGTATCAGGGATTGATCCCCGCCTTTTCCGACAAGATAAGGCGTAAAGCCTTGGTTGTTCACTTGAAAATAGTTGGACGGGTGAAACTCATCTAATCTTGAAAGCTCGGAAGAACCGAAAATCGGCAGATACTTCGAGTCTTCGAACATTTTGTTTTGCAGATAGAGCCCTTGGAACATATTCGGGTTTAAGGCCGCTGCCGACTCTTCGACACGTTTTTCAGGAATGAAGCGCGTAAGCCATGAAGCCGGAACTGCGATAGCTCCGACAAACAGGACACACGCTAAAATAATTGGTCCAAAGAAACGCTTTTTCATTTACTTCAACTCAGTCAGTTTGTTTACAATGTTGTTTGGCGTATTCCACTCGTCACGGTCAAACTCAGTGATCGGCACTGTAATGCCGAAGCGGTTTTCAATGGCAACAAGCAGCTCTACAGTTCCGAAAGAATCAAGCAGTCCTTCTTCAAAGATTTCAATATCAGGATTTTCTTTCACAGCGTCCTCCTGACAAACTTCAGCTAATACGTCTAATACTTCCTGTTTAAATTCCATGTGTTTTCAATCTCCTTTAGTGATGAAATGGTTTTCCTGAGAAAATATAAAATCCGAAACATACGAAATGGAATGTGATGACGATGGCTAAAAACGCCGTAAAACGATTGGCGGGCAGCCACTTGTATTTCTTATTCCATTTCTCAAAAAAGTTATACCCCGTCATTAACACGGCATGGTACAGGCCGTACACAATATATTGCAGGGCGAGCCCGTGCCAGACGCCCATCAGCATGAACAGCAGGAAATACCCGATGTTCGAGACGGCCATCCGGTTCTTTATCCATTTTTTCTTTGTCATCCAGAAAACAAAGCGCATAAATACGTAGTCTCTGAACCAAAAGGATAAGGACATGTGCCAGCGGTTCCAGAAGTCTTTAATGTTTCTGCTGATAAACGGCTTATTAAAGTTTTCCGGAGATTTGATACCCATAATGTAGCTGACACCGACGGCAAACATCGTGTAGCCCGCAAAGTCGAAAAACAGGTACAAGCTGTATCCGTACATGTACAGCACATTGCTCCACAGTTTGCTGTGGGTGATATGAGACAGATTCATAATGAAATACGTGTTAATCGCATATCCGATAATGAATTTGTACAAGAAACCGATAAAAATTTTATGAATGCCGGTATACAGTAAATCAGCGTATTCTCCCTTTGTCCATACTTTCTGTTCGTCCTTGGCAAATCTGCGGTATCTGTCGATCGGACCGGAAGAAATGGTCGGGAAAAACATAATAAAGTACAAAAGGCGGTGAAGCGGCATTTTTTCTTTAATCAGCCCGTCTCTCGTTTCCATGATCAGCTGGACGCCTTTAAATGTCAAATAAGAAATTCCTAAGAAACTGATCAGGTTATGAACCGGATGATGAGGCACCGGCGGAAAGAAAAACGGCCATAATTTCGATAAAAACAGGGGTAAAATGGACGCGATCACGGCCATGCTGAAGACAAAGCCGCTGTTGGCTTTCAGTCTGTAAGCGAGATACCCCCTGATTAACAGCACCTGCCACAGCGTAAAGATACATAGTGCAATGACGCCGTGCAGATCATGCGAGAAAATCAAAGCCAATACGATGATGGATATAAACATGTTGTATCCTTGGAATCTCTTGCCGTTCAGCCCTAAAATAATCGTCGGCAAGAGAAGGATTCCAAGTAAGATAAAAAAGAAAAACGAGCTGTAAGGCGTCATACAAGAACCTCTTCGCCAATGCGTTTACGGTCGATTTTTCCGTTCGCAGTCATTTGAATGTGATCCTGATAAATGAATTTTCTCGGAATCATGTAAGCCGGAAGCGAAGCGGCCAGCTCTTTCTTAATAGCGCTTGTCAGCTGGAATTCTTTTTCGAAATCATGTTTTTCAGGCACGATGGCGGCAATTAGATATTCGACAGGTCCGTTAGGCTGATACGGGATGACAACCGCTGAGCGTACATATTGAGACTGCCTTACATGCACTTCGATTTCCTCAAGCTCCATTCGGTAGCCGTGAAGCTTTATCTGGAAATCCAGGCGTCCTTGGCAGAAAATCTGACCTTCTTGAGCATAACCGGCATCACCCGTATGATATGCCCACTGTCCGTCAACAGAGAAAAACGCTTTTTCCGTCAGAGACGGCTCGCCGAGATACCCTTTGCTTACGCTCGGGCCGGCAATGATGATTTCCCCTTTTTCTCCGTCCGGAAGCTTATTCCCGTTTTCATCCATGATGAAGATATTCATATCAGGTTTTGCAAATCCGACGGGCAGAGATTCATTTTCATCGATGACCTGCTGCGTGATTTCAACGGAGGTGACGGCAACCGTTGTTTCAGTCGGGCCGTATGTATTGAATACGCGGGCCTTCGGAAAACGGTTTAACAGTTCCTGTGCCACGGCAGCCGGAAGCGCTTCTCCGCAAAACATAAATACTTCTGCGTCAGGCAGGAGTTCCTGCGTAAAGCCGGGATCCATCAGACACATTTGAACGAAAGACGGCGTCGATGTCCAGACGTTCAATTTGGATTTCTCCAGCTCTTCAAATAGTACTTTCGGTTTATTGATTTTGTCTTTCGTTACACAGTGCAGCGTACCTCCCGTTTGAAGCGACGGGAAAATGTCCATGACAGATAAATCAAAAGAAAACGGAGCTTGGTTTAAGAATGTCTTGCCTTCGCCCACAGGAAAATCCCTGCAGATCCAGTCTGTGAAGCTTTGCAGGTTATCAGCTGATATCTGCACGCCCTTCGGATTTCCCGTGCTGCCGGACGTGTAAATAATGTAAAACGTGTCCTGATCTTTTACCCAGTTCTCACGGCTGAGGTCTGCATCTCCGTCAGCTGCAAGCTCTTCGGGTGTAACGGTTTTAATCAGATTGCTCCCCGTATCGACTGCATCGCCCGATACGCTGATGAGCAGCTCTGCGCCTGAGCTTTCAATGATTTTGACGATCCGCTCTGCCGGAATGGACACATCGACAGGGATGTAAGGGCGGCCCGCTTTGACGCTTCCTAAGAAAGAAACGATCATATTCGGCTCCATATGTCCGTAAACCAGGACAGGTGTTTTCGAACCGTCAGCTGTATGTTGTTGAATGCCGGACGCAACCCGCTCCGACAAATCCCATAATTCCCCGTAAGTGAGGGAATGATCTAAGGAACGAAACGCTTCGGCCTGAGGCTTGGCGTCTGCATATGTTTTTATAGCATCAAGTAGTTTCATAGTTATCCTCCCCGATTAGAAATCGTTGTAAATATAAGTGCCGGTATTGGCTGTATGAAATCCATACATCCAAAAGAGCAATACTAATATCAGAAAATAAAAGCCCGTATGAAACGTCCATTTAACCAATGTATTTTCATAAGCACGTTTTAATTTTTGCATCATGTTAAAATTCCTTCCCCGCGTATTCAATAATTACACCAGTATATGACGATTAGATTAACAAAAAGTTTCAAAATATGTCTAATATCCTAAGCTTAAAATTTCCTTAAAAATGAATGAGAAACAAAAGGATGGAAAATACGCATGTATAAATTGGCAAATGATCATACTAAAAAAGCGCATGTTCAGGCGGGATTTTTAACTTATCGTAAATATAAATGAGGTAAAAAAATTTCGGCGGCTTTTTCTTACGCAGGCTTGTGCCGAACCCCAATGGGGAAGGGCGGAAAGCCGTTTTCGGCAGCAAAGCTGACGGAGCGCCGCATCTTGTGAAATGGGGAAGAAATTATTATGATAGATAAGGTAGCAGAAAACATAAAAACCCCAATTCAACACTACTGTTATCGGCTGACTGTGAAAGCCTTTTAATAGAAAGGAAGAGGAAAATGAATCAAAACAATATGGGAGGCAGCCAAAAGACGCCTGAAAAAGAAAGCATGGGCCGCATTTTATGGCAGTTAACCCGCCCTCATACATTGACGGCATCGTTTGTGCCCGTACTTCTCGGCACCGTATTGGCGATGTTTTACGTAAAGGTTGATTTCCTGCTGTTTTTGGCCATGCTGTTTTCCTGCCTTTGGATCCAGATCGCCACGAACTTATTCAATGAATATTACGATTTTAAACGCGGTTTAGATACGGAGGATTCTGTCGGTATCGGCGGAGCGATCGTCCGCCACGGCATGAAGCCGAAAACGATTCTGCAGCTGGCGCTCGGCTCTTATGCGATTGCCCTCGTGCTCGGTGTTTATATCTGCATGAGCAGCAGCTGGTGGCTTGCGGCAATCGGCCTTGCCGGCATGCTGATCGGCTACCTGTATACGGGCGGCCCGCTGCCGATTGCGTATACACCGTTCGGTGAACTGTTCTCCGGCATTTGCATGGGCTCTGTGTTTGTCCTTATTTCTTTCTTCATTCAGACTGGCGGAATTAATGAACAGAGCATTTTGATTTCCATCCCGATCGCCATCTTGGTCGGCGCGATTAACCTGTCCAATAATATCCGTGATATTGAAGAAGATAAAAAGGGCGGACGTAAAACGCTGGCGATTTTGATGGGGCATAGGGGAGCCGTCATGATACTGGCCGCGTCCTTTGCTATCGCCTACATCTGGATCGTCGGTCTTGTTATCATGGGATATACAAGCCCGTGGCTGTTCCTGGTCTTTTTGAGCGTGCCGAAACCCGTTCAGGCCGTGAAAGGCTTCGTGAAAAACGAAATGCCGATGAACATGATTATTGCGATGAAATCAACGGCGCAAACCAATACATTCTTCGGATTCCTGCTTTCCATCGGACTCCTGATCAATTATTTCCTGATCAAATGACAAGGCAAATGCCATAAGGGCATTTGCTTTTTTTTTATGACATAATCTTCACGATTTTGTAAAGAACCTGACTGCCGACCGAACCGTCTGATATGTGGACAGCAAAGCAAGGAGATGAAAAAATGGACTTGTCAACAGCCCATATGGATGATTTAAAAACGGTCATGGAAGATTGGAAAAATGAATTATTAGTTTATAAATTCGCTTTAGATGAGCTGGATACGAAGTTTTCTATCATCAGTCAGGAATATAATCTGATTCACGGGCATAACCCGATCGAGCATACAAAATCACGCGTGAAAAGTTTCGAGAGTATCGTCAATAAACTGATGCGCAAAGGCTGCGATGTGACGACGCAAGAAATGAAAGAGCATATTCATGATATCGCAGGTGTCAGGATCATCTGTTCTTTTATATCAGATATTTATAATGTCGCTGAGGTTTTGAAACAGCATAAGGACCTGAAGATCGTGAAGGTGAAGGATTATATCAAACATCCGAAGCCGAACGGCTACCGCAGCCTGCATTTGATTATTGAGATTCCCGTCTATTTGACGAATCGGGTGGAATATGTGAAGGCGGAAATCCAAATCCGCACCATCGCCATGGATTTTTGGGCGAGTCTTGAGCATAAAATTTATTACAAATTGAATAACGAAGTCCCGAAGCATCTGACTGACGAGCTGAAGGAAGCGGCGGACATCGCCCATTATTTAGACGAAAAGATGCTTGGGATTAAGAAAGAAGTCGATTAACCGATTGGCGCATCATAAACAGCCGGACTGCAAATAAAAGCGGTCCGGCTGTTTGTTTATCCAATGACGCTCACCGTTTTTCGCTGTCGGCCTTGATGGGCTTGCCGCCGTTCACATAGACCTCGCCGCTAAGATCATTTTCTTTCCTCACTCCAAACAAAGAAGAAAGATATCAACTCGTCAACAGCACATTCCCGCAGAAAAAATGTGTGAGATCGAGGTTTACTTTTGAAAAAAAGGGAAAGAAAATGATACAACAAAAAGGGAGATGAATATCAGTGGGAAAGAATGAAACAATGCATATCGTATCATGTGCCGATGATAATTATGCTCGTCATTTGGGTGGGATGTTCGCTTCTTTATTGATGAATATGGATAAAACAAGGAATGCCAAATTATATGTGATCGACGGCGGAATTACTGCCGAAAACAAGGACAAGCTTGAACAGACTGCGATGTCATTCGGAACGCCGCTTGAATTTTTAGAAGTGGATGCTGATCAATACAAACATGCGGTCGAAAGCAGCCACATTACAAAAGCGGCTTATTACCGCATTTCCATTCCTGATTTAATTAAGGATGAATCCGTAAAGCGGATGATTTACATTGATTGCGATGCAATTGTGATGGAAGATATTTCGGTTTTATGGGATTTGGATATTTCCCCGGCAATAGTTGCGGCAGTAGAAGATGCCGGACAGCATGAAAGACTGAAAAAAATGAATATCAGCGACACGGCCAAGTATTTCAATTCCGGCATTATGATTATAGATTTTGAACCTTGGAGAAAACAGAATATTTCCAAAAAAGTGATTGATTTTATCAATGAAAACAGTTCGGAGGATTTTCTCGTGTTTCATGATCAGGACGCGCTTAACGCGGTCTTATATGATCAATGGCATGAACTGCATCCGCGCTGGAACGCGCAGACGCATATTATCATGAATGAGAAAACGCCTCCTGAACTGATCGACCGTATACGTTACAGAGAAACACGGGCCGAACCGGCCATCGTCCATTTCTGCGGCGGAGACAAGCCTTGGAATACAGGCACCGCGCACCCGTACCGTGATCATTATTTCCGATATATGTCCTTTACGAAATGGAACACGATCGATCGCCCGGCCATGAATCAATAGGCAGATGGGAGAAAAACGCTTATGAAGCCATGATGCGGCTCATAAGCGTTTTTTTAATGTTTCACCCGAATTGCGCGCACGCGTTTTTGCAGGCTGGTCTTTTCGGCAGACGGCTTCAGCCGGCTGACCGCCGTTTGGGCCGCTGCTTTTGCCTTTTTCGTTTTGGTTTTTTCGGCCGTTTTCACTTTGTCCCTTGCCTGCTTCCGGTTGAGTTTCTCTTTTATCCGGTCAAGCCGTTTTTCCAGAGCGGTTTTTTCTTTTCCCGGCTGAAGCTCGCTCACTGCTTTTTTGGCTTTTGCGGCGTTGGCCTCAGAGGTCTTTTTTTCGGCCTGTCTGACGCTGGCCCCAGCTGTTTTCAAAAGGCCTGAATTGACAGCGTCAAGCCGCTTTTGCAGCCCTTTTTTCTCTGATCCGGCCGGTAATTTCCGGATGGCGCTTTGTGCCGCATTAACGGCGGTTTTTTTCTTTTGTTTTTCGGCAGTCCGGACTTTGTCTTTGGCGTCCGTCACATTTCTTGCTGTCTGAACTTTATTGATTCGGGACTCGAGGGCGGTTTTTCCCTTTGACTTGGAAAGCTTGCTGACTGCTGTTTTTGCTTGATTGATATCTGCCTGCTTTTTCGTTTTTTCCGCTTTTATTACGGCCCGTTCGGCAAAGCTCTTTTGCTTTGCGTGATATTGCACCAGCCCGTATCCGAATTGGCTGTCACGTCCGGGAGCGCCCAGATCTTTGATGTTTTGCTGCATCTGCTGCCGGAGCTGTGTATTTGTTTCTTCCGGATATTTTTGCTTGAGCAGCGCGAGCATTCCGGTGACGTGCGGCGCGGCTTGAGATGTGCCGTCAGCCACGGCGTACATTTGATTCAGGTACGTGCTCGTAATATTGGTGCCGGGTGCGGTAAATTCAATTTGTTTTCCGGTCGTGGAAAAAGCCGCAAGCCCGTTTTTTTCGGTTGACGCTGAGACTGCCGTTACGCTGCTGTAGGCGCCCGGATAATTGACGGGTTTTTTGTTGCCGTCGTTTCCTGCGGCGGCTACGATCATAATGCCTTTTTTGTATGCTTTGTCGACGGCGTCGTGAAGAATTTTGCTGTCTGCGTTAGTTCCGAGACTCATATTGATGATATCCATTTTGTTGGCGATGGACCAGTCGATCGCTTTAAGAAGGCTTTTGAGATCTCCCGCACCTTTTCTGTCCAATGCTTTAACCGCATATAACCGGACATCCGGCGCGATGCCGTCAATGCCGTATCCGTCATGTTTGGCGGCAATGATGCCGGCGACATGCGTACCGTGCCCGTTGTCATCTTTGTATGAAGATGTATAGCTGACTGCGGAATAGCCTCCCGCAATGGAAAGGTCATCGTGAGGGTAAATGCCGCTGTCAATGACAGCCACTTTCACCTTTTTTCCCGTCAAGCCTTCTTTCCAGGCCTGCTTGACCTGAGTGGGCTCTATATCCCATTGCGGCAGCGTGTAACTGCTGCTTGATGCCGCTGTTAACGGGTGGATATCAGAACCGCCTGCTGCCTGAAAGGATACATTGTCTTCAACATATAAAATGTCAGGATCATGTTTCAGGTCTTTCACCGTTTCCGAATCAGCCGACACGGCGACTGCGGGAAGATGCTGATAGGTCTGTTCTACATCCGCTCCGCTGTCTATGGCGGACTCCTTGCCGTTATTATTTTTGTAGACCACGATAACGTCCCGGTCCTGCGTCTCGGCGTGAGCGGGTGCCGCGGCTGCGAACAGGGTGACGCACAAGGCCGCGGCCATGATCGGTTTCAGGGTGTGATACATTGTGATTCCCCCTTTTTCTTTATATATCGGCAGTGCGGAATTCTTTTTTTCCTAAGGGATAAGGAAAATTTCTGTATGCAAATGTAAGCGTTTCCAAAATATGATGGAGAAAATGCTTTAAGACATCTGCGCAATGAACTCAAAAAGGGGGTTTTTTGATAAATGAGTACGTTTAATCGGGTCATGGAAGAAAAAATCATGCCTGTCGCCGGAAAAGTCGCCGGCCAAAGGCACTTAAGGGCTTTGCGGGACGGCATTATTTTGACTATGCCGCTTATTATCATCGGATCGGTTTTTCTGATTCTGACGAGTCTTCCGATTCCCGGTTATGCCGATTTTATGGCGGGTCTTTTCGGTGAAAATTGGGTTGAAAAGCTCGGGTATCCCGTGAATGCGTCCTTTGACATTATGGCGCTTGTCGCGGCCTTTGGGATTGCTTACCGGCTTGCGGAAAGCTATGAGGTGGATGCCCTGTCGTCGGGAGCCATTGCTCTTGCTGCCTTTTTATTAGCGACACCGTATCAGATTCCGTTTATTCCTGACGGCTCGGCAACGGAGATTATGGTGGGAGGCGGCATTCCGATTTCGCTGCTCGGAAGCAAAGGTCTGTTTGTCGCAATGATCATTGCAATGCTGTCTACGGAAGTGTACCGGTTTATCATACAAAGAAATATCGTCATTAAGATGCCTGACGGAGTGCCGCCTGCGGTCAGCAAATCGTTCGTCGCGCTCATCCCCGGTTTCATTATTATTACGCTCGTATGGCTGGCCCGTCTGTTTATTGAAATAACTCCTTTTAAAAGCCTCCACAATGTCGTAGGCGATCTGCTGGGCACCCCGCTGTCTATTTTGGGCGGGAGTCTCGGCGGAAGTCTTATCGCCGAATTCGTGCAAATGCTGCTTTGGTCGTGCGGCATACACGGCGCGTCCATTATCGGCGGCGTCATGTCGCCGATCTGGTACGGGGCGATGGACGCCAACCGTTTGGCTTTTCAGGCGGGAGAAGCGCTGCCGAGCATTTTTACGACACAGTTCTTTCAAATATGGATCAATGTCGGCGGAAGCGGCGCAACGCTTGCCCTTGTGCTGACCATGCTTGTGCGCTCCAGAAGCAAACAGATGAAACAGCTCGGCCGACTCGGCATCGGACCCGCGATCTTTAACATTAACGAGCCGATTATTTTCGGGATGCCGCTCGTCATGAATCCGCTGTTAATCGTGCCTTTTATCATCGCACCGCTCTTGACCATTACGGCGACGTACATCGGGATGAGCACGGGAATGGTGGCAAAACCGGCGGGAATCGCCGTGCCGTGGACGATGCCGCCGCTGATTTCCGGTTATCTGGCGACGGGCGGGAAAATCTCCGGTTCGGTCATGCAGCTGATCAACCTCCTGATTACATTTATCATTTATTATCCGTTTTTCAGAATGTGGGATCTTCAAAAATGGAGAGAGGAACGGGCAGCAGAACAAAACGTCACAGAAGAAATATAAAAAAAACGGGCGCTTCTGCCCGTTTTTTTTAACGCTGGAAAAATTCGATCCATTCGCCGTCAGGTCCTTCAATGTAAAAGTAGCGGTACCCGTTCGGAAGCGTCGTGATTTCTTCATCGATAAATACGGCGCCCTGACGCTTTGCATGCGTGAATTCCGCCGCGATATCTTCAGTTAATAAAGCGATATGATGCACTTTTCCTTCTGCGGGAAGCTCGCTGCTGTAGCCTTGAATCAGCTCAATCTCCGTCTCAGGCCCTTCCTGAAAGCCGAGAAAGGCAAGTTCAATAATGCCGTTCGTATGAGTGATACGATCCTTTAACTGCATACCGAGAACGTCTTGGTAAAAAGCAATGGATGTTTCAATATCTTTGACCATAATGCCTGTATGGTCGATTCTTTTGGCTGTCATGGTTTTCCCCCTGTTTTGAATTTTTCGGGACAATGCATGTTTTATGGTACGATAAGAGAAAGCAAAACGAAAGAGGAATGCACAATGAAGCTACTTACAGTGAAAGATACATTTGCCGGAAAGCTGAAAAAAGGATTCCCCCTGATTGAAAAAGACGCTCTGTCCGGAAGCTCGGCTCACTTAACAGAGGGCGATCTTTTTGATGTGACATCCGAGAAGGGCGAATTTATCGGGAAAGGCTATTACGGTTTGCAGAATAAAGGAGTCGGCTGGGTGCTGTCCCGTGCGAGAGACGAACAAATCGACGGACGTTTCTTTTTGGACAAGCTGAAAAAAGCGGCTGAAGCAAGAGCCCATCTGTTTAAGGCGCCCGATACGACGGCGTTCCGTCTGTTCAACGGTGAGGGCGACGGCATCGGCGGCGTCACGATTGATGTCTATGACGGTTATCTGCTGATTCAGTGGTACAGCAAAGGCATTTATGCATATAAGGACAGTTTGATTGAGGCGATTGACGGGCTGGAGCTTTCTTATAAGGCGATCTACGAAAAGAAACGGTTTGATACCGCCGGACAGTACGTGGAAGACGACGATTTTGTCAAAGGTGAAAGAGGAGACTTTCCAATCATTGTCCAAGAAAACGGCATACAGTATGCGGTGGATTTAAACGACGGGGCGATGACGGGCATTTTCTTAGACCAGCGTCATGTACGCAAAGCGATTCGGGACAAGTATGCAAACGGCAGACGGGTGCTGAATACGTTCTCTTATACGGGGGCATTTTCGGTTGCGGCGGCGCTTGGAGGAGCTGAAAAAACGACCAGTGTCGATGTCGCCAACCGTAGTCTTGCAAAAACGATTGAACAGTTCAGCGCCAACGGAATTGATTACGAAGCACATGATATTAAAGTCATGGATGTTTTCAAATACTTCGGCTATGCGGAGAAAAAAGGGCTGGCGTTTGACCTCATCATCCTTGACCCGCCTTCTTTCGCCCGTACAAAAAAACGGACGTTCAGCGCGGCGAAAGATTATAAAAACCTGCTGAAGGAAACGATCGCCATCACCGCAAAAAACGGCATCATCGTTGCATCGACAAACAGCAGTGCCTTCAATATGAAGAAATTTAAAGGCTTTATAGAGACCGCCTTTAAAGAAAAAAACGAGCGTTACGACATTTTGGAAGAATATACGCTTCCGGAAGATTTCAAAACGATTCCCGCGTTTAAAGAAGGGAACTATTTGAAAGTTGTTTTCTTACGGAAAAAATAGGATTATCGTTTAAAGCGATGAAAGAGGGGGAAAGAAAACCTTCCTTCATCGCTTTAAATTGGTTGAAAATAAAACAGGTTGTTAAAGAAACAGTCCGCTATTATGCAGTATCTCATCTGTATTAAGTAAAGTGGCTTCTCTAATTCCCACATTGTTGGCCTTCATGAAGGATTGCACTGCTTGGTAGCCAACCGCATAGCCTGCAAACGGTGATAAGCCGACAGGCTGATAACCTTGTTGGACTGCAAAGATGTCACCAAACATGTAACTGCTGACCTCAGCAAATCCTTTCATATTTAATGAGTCTTTGATGATTTCTTTTGAGTATTCTAAGTCTTCTTTTTCAAAAGAAGTAACCCAAGGACCTAACAGAGCTTCTCCGTAAAGTTCTTTGGCAAACGATTCTGCCAACCCCTCTATAATTAAGTAATCACCAACCGTTACGTTCCCATAATCCCAATTGAAATACGAAAAACGAATATTATGATGAAATTCATGTGCGATTACAGCAGGCAGTCTCGGTATATTATAAGTATTGGGAAAAATACTAACTTGAATAAATCCCGGAATTCCTCCAAATCCGCAATATCCTTTATGTAATTCAAGTTTTTTTGGATTAGCCAGATACATTCCGAACCTTATTTCATCAGCGTTTATTTTTAAGTTGCTTTCTTTGAGGAATTCAACACAATGAGTTAAGGCATCATATGCAATTTGAGGAGCTTGAATTTCTTTCAGGCTCTCTAATGCTTTTTTTCCGTTTTCCGTGTCCGATATGCTTAGGTAGCCCAGCATATTTGCAGCCATTATTACATCATATCCGTTAGGGTGTTTTGACTTTAAGGGGACATTAATCTTCTTCCACATGTCTTCGAAGGGTTTCATCATTGAGTATCGATAATAATCTTCTCTATTTTCAATCATTGAAAATAACTTTTCGTATTGCCCGATTGTATCCTCTATAATGATTTTAATTGGTATCACCCTTTTTTTGATTATCTATATAGATTTTAATTGCGTCACTCATGAGCTTCGCCAATCCTTCACCATACTGATCGATGTTCTTAGTAAAGCGTTTATCTTCAACATAGAGTTGACCTAATCCATAAAAGGCATCAAAAGAATATTCACCAAAATTATCATTTAAAAAATCAAACCATTCTTTTACAGCTATTTGTACTTTCGGAGAGTTGGGGGATTGGTTAATGAGCAATGCAAATTTATTGAACATTGCAGTCCACTTATCAGATAAATCTTTTTGTTCACCATCAGTCATGCTTTTCAATCTTATATTCACCTTATCGACAGGTTCATCCCCCCACCGTTTGCGAGCTTCTTGTTCATAAAGATTATATTTAAAGTGAATTCCCTCAAATCTCTCTTTGTTTGTCATGCAGATTTCTCCCATCATGTGTTTGATTGATTTATCAATGGTATCAATCATCTTGTCGACTCGATTTCGTTTCTCCATCAACATTTTCTTTTGTAAGATTAAAGCCTCTCTTCGGTTAAATGAAGGACTATTAATGATTTCTTTAATTTCTTTCAGGGAGAAATCGAGCTCCTTGAAAAATAATATCTGTTGAAGCTGTTCAAGGTGTTCTTCTGAATAAAGCCGATAACCGGAATCGGTAGTTTTAGGAGTCAATAATCCAATCTGATCGTAATGATGGAGAGTACGGATGCTTACTCCAATCAGTTCAGCTACTTCTTTTACTTTCATATCCATCACTTTTTCCGCCTCCTCTATTGCTACTCTAAAGTATTACGCGGCGTAAGAGTCAATAGTTAGTTATGGATTTTTCGATTTAGCTATCACAACAAAAAAAGCCGGGCACGCAGCCCCGGCTTTTTTTCTATTCAATAATCTGCTGGACCCGGCCGATTCGCCCGTCCTCCAGGCGAACCTTAATGCCTCGCGGGTGGAAGCTTGAGTTCGTCAAAATATCTTTCACGATTCCTCTTGTCAGTTTTCCTGAACGCTGATCGGCTTTCAAGACGATATCGACTTCAAGCCCTTTTCTGATGCTGTTTCGCTGCTGGCCGTTCATATGACACATCCGTTCTTCAGTCTTTTCATTTCATGTCTTATCATATCGTGTTTTCGTCTTTTTATGAAGGACAGGCTGATTGATCTCTGGTAAATAAAAAAGACCGCTCTGTCAGGAGCAGTCTTTTATGACATAAACGAAAGCAAAATCGGGGCCGCGCACAGCGTCATAATCGCGGCGAGAATCATGGACACGCTTGAGATCGTACCTGAAACGGAGCTGAGCTCAAATGCTTTAGATGTTCCCGCTCCGTGCGCGCTTGTTCCGAGCAGCACGCCCCGGGCAATTTCGTTATCAATGCGGAAATAGCGGATGACCATCGGCCCGATGATCGTTCCCAATAAAGCCGTTAAAATGACGAAAACCGCTGTAACGGCCGGCATCCCGCCGATCATTTCTGATACGTTCATGGCAATCGGCGTCGTCACTGATCGCGGCACGAGACTGTCGACTAAGCTGCTGCCGAGATGGAACCATTTTGCGATAAAGGCCGTTGACAGAATGGCGATACATGAACCGACCGCTACGTTCAAAATAATTTCCACGGCGTATTTCTTTAAAATCGGGAAATATTTATAAAGCGGGATGGCGAACGCCACTGTTGCCGGCTGAAGCATATCGGTCAGCAGTCCGCCGCCGAGATTGTATGTCTGATACGGGACATTGACAAGAAGCAGCAGTACGACCAAAACAGCGGGCGTAATCAGAAGCGGCGACGTATACACCCGCGGAAAACGAATGTAGAGTTTTTTCGCGCCCAAATACACTAAGACAGTTAAGAATAAACTTATGATTCCGATGAACACGTTTGTTTTTTCTCCTTTCTTTTTGCTATCAGCTGTGTAAGCGTACCTGTTGAAACCATCACGACAAATGTGCTGATGATGACGACAAGTAAAATGCTTACACCGAATTTAGACATAATATCTCCGTATTCAATCACTCCGACGGCAGACGGGATGAAAAACAACAGCAGCTCACCGAGGAGCCATGCTGCGCCAAGCTCGATCCATTCAAGCTTGATAATCTTGAAATGCAACAATGTGAAAAGAATCACAATCCCGATTATACTGCCGGGAATATTTATATGAAGAGCCGCCGTGACCCAATTGATCAGACGCGCAAATATAAACAGCAGAGCGATTTGAATAACGGTAAGCAACAATTTTTTCATAATGATGCCTCCCTTATATTTATATTGTACATAAGGTTTTGCTATAGGTAAAATATATATAAAGAATAATATGTATTCCTTTTGTCTATAGAAAGGATGAGATGAAATGGACATCCGGCACTTAACATACTTCTTGGAAGTGGCCCGTTTGAAAAGTTTTACGAAGGCTTCGCAGTCACTGTATGTTTCACAGCCGACAATTTCAAAAATGATTAAAAATCTGGAGACGGAGCTCGGCATCAAGCTGTTTTACCGCAATGGCCGGCAGGTTGAACTGACTGATGCCGGACAGAGCATGTATGTGCAGGCGCAGGAAATCACAAAGTCATTCCAAAACCTGACATCAGAGCTGAATGATATTATGGAGGTAAAGAAAGGGCACGTCCGCATCGGATTGCCGCCGATGATCGGGTCGGGCTTTTTCCCGAGAGTGCTCGGTGACTTCCGCGTCACATATCCCGATGTGACGTTTCAGCTCGTAGAAGACGGCTCTATTAAAGTGCAGCAAGGTGTGGAGGACGGCTCGCTTGATATCGGGGTCGTCGTGCTTCCCGCGAATGAAGAGATTTTTCATACGTTTACAATCGTAAAGGAAACCCTCATGCTCGTCGTCCATCCGTCACATCGGCTTGCGGACGAGAAAGAATGCAGTCTTCACGAATTGAAAGAAGAGCCGTTCATCTTTTTCAGGGAGGATTTTGTCCTTCACAATCGAATTATGACGGAATGTGTGAAAGCCGGGTTCAGGCCGCACGTCATTTATGAAACGTCACAGTGGGACTTTATCAGCGAAATGGTATCGGCCAATCTCGGCATCGGCCTGCTGCCGGAAAGAATCTGCCGCGGCCTTGATCCTGAGAAAGTCAAAACCATTCCGCTCGTTCACCCGGTCATTCCGTGGCATTTAGCCATCATTTGGCGGAAGGACCGCTACATGTCCTTTGCCGCCAGAGCCTGGCTGGAACATACAAAATCGTATTTGTGGAATCCGAAAAAGAGAAAAAAGGATGATTAAGCATGGATGCACAAACCGCAGCTCAACACTTGAGTAAAGTGCGGGAGCAATGCCCGCTCGTTCACAGTATCACCAATAACGTCGTCACGAACTTCTCCGCTAACGGCCTGCTCGCGCTCGGCGCATCACCCGTTATGGCTTATGCAATTGAGGAGGCCGCCGACATGGCGAAAATCGCCGGAGCGCTCGTCCTGAATATAGGCACCCTCAGCTCGGCATCGGTTGAAGCTATGATCGCCGCGGGAAAATCAGCCAACGAAAACGGCGTTCCGGTCATTTTTGATCCGGTAGGCGCCGGCGCCACGCCGTTTCGGACGGCATCAGCCCGCAAAATCATACAGGAGGTCCGCTTGTCCGTCATTCGCGGAAATGCCGCGGAAATCGCCAATATTGCCGGCGCATCCGATTGGAAGATAAAAGGCGTGGATGCTGGGGAAGGCGGAGGAGATACGCTTCAGCTCGCCAAGACGGCTGCAAGCGGGCTGAAAACAGTCATTGCGATTACCGGAAAAACTGACATCATCTCTGACGGCACCGACACATACGCCGTTCATAACGGTGATAAACTGCTGACGAAGGTGACGGGGGCGGGATGCCTGCTGACGTCTGTAATCGGAGCGTTCTGCGCAGCGGGCCAGGATGTTCTGCAAGCGGCGGTTTCAGCCGTTTCTGTATACGGTAGCGCCGCTCAGCTTGCCGCTTTAGACACGTCTCATAAGGGCCCGGGCAGTTTCCAGATTGAGCTTTTAAACAAGCTGGCAAGCATTTCAGAACAAGAAGCGGCCGAGCTTGCTGCAATTGAAAGGGTGACAGAAAAATGACGCGTATTTCTCGGGAAATGATGAAGGATATGTTATCGGTTTATTTTATTATGGGATCAAATAATACTGACGCAGACCCCGTGTCTGTGGTGAAAAAAGCCATAGAGGGCGGCGCTACGCTTTTTCAATTTCGGGAAAAGGGGAGCGGTTCTTTAACAGGGGAGGAACGTGTCCAGTTTGCAAAGCAGGTGCAGGATGTCTGCAGACAGGCCGGCATTCCTTTCATCATTAATGATGATGTTGAATTGGCCTTGCGCCTTAAGGCGGACGGAGTGCATATCGGCCAGGATGATGCAGACGCTGCAGAAACGAGAGCGGCAATCGGTGATATGATTCTCGGTGTATCAGCACATAATGTCTCCGAGGTGAAGCGGGCGGAAGCTGCCGGAGCCGATTACGTCGGAATGGGACCGGTCTATCCGACCGAAACGAAAAAAGATGCTGAAGCTGTGCAGGGCGTTACATTGATTGAAGAAGTGCGGCGTCAGGGCATCACGATTCCGATTGTGGGAATCGGCGGCATTACGGCGGCGAATGCGGCGCTCGTCATTAAAGCGGGAGCAGACGGCGTCAGCATGATCAGCGCCATCAGCCAAGCCGATGATCCAAAAGAGGCGGCGCGGAAGTTTTCAGAGGAAATTCGGCGCTCCAAAGCAGGGCTGTCCCGATAGGGCGGCCCTTTTTCTGTGTGCGCAAAAAGGCAGTGACGGACTTGGAGAATATAAGCCGTATGTCAAGAACAGAGCGATCAGCTTGCAATATCGACCGAAGCATTTGAAGGCTCTATTGCTTCTCTCAAAGTGACGCCTGAACCAATTACCGCCAACGTCGAAGGCTCAAAAGCCGTCTATGAAACAGTGAAAAGCGCGCTTGTGAAAGATCATTCCGGCGTCACGGAAAAACTTGATACGGAATTCAGCGAATTTGAAGTTTTGATGTCGAAATACAAAACAGGCGATCATTCGTATACGCCTTATGATAAATTAAGTAAAGATCAAATCAGAGAGATAAGCACGAAGCTGACGGCCCTTTCTGAAACCATGTCGAAGATTGCCGATGTGCTTTAAAAGGAGTTATGACACAGCATGAGCGATGAACTAAACAAGGAAAAACAGATCCACAGACGGGATGTCCTGAAGTGGGGCGCCGTAGCGGGCGCCGCCGTCGCTGTGGGAGCGAGCGGCCTCGGAGGACTCGCTCCGCTCTTCAAACCGGCGGCCACCGCTTCAAAGAAGAGTGAAGGAAAAAGTGATAATGATCAAATCGTTCCTTTTTACGGGAAGCACCAAGCGGGAATCACAACGGCGCATCAGACGTATGTGTATTTTGCGGCGCTTGATGTCAAGTCAAGCGACAAAGCTGATGTCATCTCCCTCTTCAGAAATTGGACCAGTCTGACGCAGCTGCTGACCTCAGGCGCCGCTTTGTCAGGCGAGCAAAAAAATAAATATATGCCTCCGCAGGATACCGGTGAGTCGCAGGATCTGGCACCGGCGAATTTAACCGTTACCTTCGGCTTCGGCGCCGGATTTTTTGAAAAAGACGGGAAGGACCGCTTTGGGCTGAAGGATAAAAAACCGAAGCACCTCGCTGACATTCCGCCGATGCCTAACGACAAGCTCGATCAGAAACAAGGCGGCGGTGATATCGTCATTCAGGTCTGTGCGGATAATGAACAAACGGCGTTCCACGCGGTGCGCAATCTGATTAAACAGGCTGTCGGCGTGTGTGAAGTCCGTTTTCTCAATAAAGGTTTCTTAAGCGGCGGGAAAAACGGCGAAACCCCGCGCAATCTTTTCGGATTCAAAGACGGCACCGGCAACCAAAGCACAAAGGATGAAAATCTGATGAATTCAATCGTTTGGGTTCAATCAGGGGAGCTGGACTGGATGACGGGCGGCACGTACATGGCGTTTAGGAAAATTAAAATGTTTTTAGAAATATGGGACCGTTCATCCTTGAAGGAACAAGAGGACACGTTTGGGCGAGTGAAAAGCTCGGGCGCTCCTTTCGGACAAAAAAAGGAGACTGATCCCGTCAAGCTGAATCAAATTCCCGCCGACTCTCATGTCAGCGTGGCGAAATCAACCGGCAGACAGATTCTGCGGCGAGCGTTTTCTTATACGGACGGAATCGATCCGAAGACGGGCTATGTTGACGCAGGCCTGCTGTTTATCAGCTTTCAAAAAGACCCGGACCGCCAATTTGTCCCGATGCTGAAAGCTTTGGCGGCAAAGGATGCGCTGAATGAATACACACAAACGATCGGCTCTTCTTTATTCGCCTGTCCCGGAGGCTGTAAAAAAGGAGAATATATCGCCCAGAAGCTGCTGGAATCGTGACACCTTCCATATGGAAGGTGTTTTTAAAAAACTCTTGTAACTATTTTTGTTACAACATAAAATAAAAAGGAAAGGAGACATACAATGACACTGCAGATTAAAGTATATACTGATTATGTATGTCCGTTTTGCTTTGTCGGCAAAGCGGCGTTTGAAGAAGCAATCAAGGACAAGGACGTACAGGTGGAATGGATGCCGTTTGAATTGCGTCCGAGTCCCTCACCGAAACTTGATCCGGTAAATGATCCCGCAAAGCGGCAGATGTGGAAAAATTCAATTGAACCGATGGCACAGTCTTTAGGCGTTGAGATGACATTCCCACGCGTATCACCGCATCCCTATACGGATTTGGCGTTTGAAGGTTTTCATTTTGCGAAGGAACATGGGAAAGAAAGCGAATACCATACACGCGTTTTTCAGGCATTCTTTCAGGAAGAACAAAATATCGGTGACATAGACGTGCTGACAAAGCTCGCGGAAGAAGCCGGACTTGACGGCGTCGCGTTCAAAGAGGCGCTTGAGACAAGAGCGTACAGGGACATGCAGCGGGAAGCGCTCCGCCATGCCTATGAGGAAGCCGGCATTACGGCAGTGCCGACGTTTATCATCGGCGATGAAAGAATCCCGGGCGTTGCGGGAAAGGAAACTTTTGAACAAATTATTGAACAGGAATTGAATAAACGTTAATCCGTAAAAAGCCCTCTTTGCATCAGCAAGAGGGCTTTCCTATATAGTGTTGGACAAATATTTGTCTGTCCGCTTCATACGCCGCGGCGTCAAAGGAGTCACCGCAAAAATGAAAGCACCAAGGGTCTTTCTGGCAGGCGACGCCGACTTGATAGCCGTGTTTTTGAAATTCGAGCGACTGTGATGTGTCATAAAAATGAAAGCCCCGAAACAAATCCTCCTGCCACTCCATGTCATATTGAGAGGCCATTAACAATCCGTCAATGGCGTCAGCGGGCATAAACAGTCCGTCTTCATCACCGTTCTCGAATTCAAGCGGATGGTAAGCATTCCTGCGCTTTCCCCATCCGCTGCCCGCTTTCCCGCCAAATGCCGTTCGGCGGAAGCGTTTTGCAGCCCGCGACACCGAGAAGACCGAGCTCACGATGAGATTGAAAGATATGAAGCATGTCTCGCAGGAAATGCTGATGAATGATAAATGTATCCCGATGCAGATACATTTTATATTTTGGAAGGGTGTTACAGCGCTTTGTTGTAGGAGGAGGCCATGCTTTCTGAATCGTATATCGGCATGATATCAACGGAATGTGAGAGGGGAACGGTAAGCTTCAGAATATGGTTTTTGCATCGGGAGTAGAGCGACTCGTCATTCACGCAAATGACAAACAGAAATGAATGTGCATCCATTACATGCTCCTCTCGGCCTCAATCACGTATTGATAGGCCGATGCTTCTGTCAGAAAATCATGTCTTATGCCAAGCTGTACGCATACTTCGTGCAATGAGGCGATGGCCCGGTGATAAGAGGGATGATCAACGCGGATCGCCTCAATGCGTTTCACCTCATAGCCTGCAGCTTTAAATAATGAAAGAGTTTCTTCCCGGGTAAAAAAACGCAGGTGGGTCTGATCCATTAACCCGGCATCCCTGTAAGTCCATTTGCCGGCTAAAAGCTCCAGCACCACTGAGATGTGGCCGACATTCGGTATGCATGCAAGCACCGTACCGTCTTTTTTTACATACGGGCGAAGCTTTTTCAGCACTGACCACGGGTCGACAAGATGCTCCAGAACGTCTCCGAACAGCATACAATCGAATTGTTCTGATTCGTACGGAAGAATGGCGGATTCAATGTCGCCGCAAAGCACATGGCTCAATTTACTTTCCGCCTTTTTTGCTGCTTCGGGAGACGCTTCAATGCCGTAAACCGTTATTCCGCGGTCTTCAATCGCCGCGCCTAAATTGCCCGTGCCGCAGCCGACATCGAGCACTGTCCGCCAGTTTTTGTCTATTTTGTTTAATAAATAAGGATTCAGGCCTTCGTAGTAGCTCTGTTGTTTTTCATCATAATAGGGATTCGTATCCATCCGTGTATCACCTCATAAATGGGCATAATACACAAGATATGCAGCGGGGGGATCTCATATCACCATGTTTGGCTGTTCAGGTAGCGGAATGGGGCGGGAATGGTTGTCCGTTCACGGTTTTGTACTCTGATTCCCCTCTTAAGATGGCAGTGTTCCTTTGAAAACTCGGGTGAAAGGATCCGCCTGTAAATCTTACTGCTGGCGGATGGTGTTTTTCATTGGTGTTTTTTTCTTCACCGCTTTTTCAGTATTTAAGAATCGCCTTACATCGTCAATGTGCAAACCCATGATTCTAGCCTCTTGAATTAACAATTGCCAATCTTGATCTATATTCTTCATTACATGAGTTTTCATAAGAACCTCCAATTGAAAAAATGATTTGCCCAGCTACAGCAGCCAATGTGTAACAAATATCACACATAGTTGGCCGGTAATCCCAAATTGAAGATGAATTCACCTACCTATTCCCTAAAAAAATGACTGAAATAACCAAAATCCTTCAAGAATTCTTACGTATAATAATAAACAAATAAATACTGACTGGATAGTATGTAAATAAAAATAAATCATATGACCTATTAACATTTACCCTTTGATCGTCGACTAGCATATTCTTTTTGTATAAAAAATACCGCAAAAGAATGATTCGGTGTAAGATAAAGTGAATGATCAAACAGCTGGGGTAAAAAATGAAAAAAAACAAATTTCAAATTAAGAGAGAAGAAACATTTGAAAGTTTTATTGACGCAGGCCTTCATCTTCTGATTGACAGAGCTTACGATTCAGTCTCAATCGATGACATCAGTAAAGCGGCGGGTTTCAGCAAAGGCGCGTTTTACGTTCATTTTGAAAGCAAGGAAGATTTTCTGAAGCATTTGTTAGACAGGCGTCAGATTAAAAAAAGGATCATCACGGGCTATCTCGACGAATTAGAAAAGCAAACAGCGCGGCCGTTGACGCTTTGTGAAGCCGCGGCAAGCGCAGCAAGCCTGTTGATGCGGTTTGTAAACAGCAAGCCTGCCTGGAATGTGGTGTCTTTTGCCGTTCATATGCCTACTTACAAAGTCGTCAGTGAATATGAGGCGTATATCCGCCTGTATAAGTTATGGATAGAAGAAAGCACCATGTACATAAATTGGCTCAAATCGAGAAATTTAATAGAAGACCATATAGATACCGAGCATACCGCTAACATGATGTGCGCGCTCATCGACGGGATGATTAAGCAATCCAATGTGCTGGGAAGGCCGGTTACTTTCCGCAGCATGTTTGACGCGTTCTATGTTTTTGTCAGCGGCAGAAAATCAGGGTAACGTTCTTCTTGATTTGACAAAAGGTTTAGAAAAGTTTTTCAGAAAGCGAGGAACTGCCATGCGTTACAGAGAAATTATGATGTATATCATTATGGGTGTGTTCACGACGATCGTGAACATCGTCAGTTTTTACATTCTGACAGCGGTATTTGAGATGGATTACAAGGCGGCGACCGTCGCCGCTTGGGTTCTGTCCGTTCTATTTGCATATGTCACGAATAAACTGTATGTATTTCAGCAAAAAACCGCGGGGATGCGGAGTCTGATGAAAGAATTGACTGCCTTTTTCAGCGTGCGGGTTTTGTCTCTCGGCATAGATCTCGCGATGATGATTCTTTTGGTCAGTCAATTTCACATGAACGAAACGTTGGCGAAAATCGCCGATAACGTCATCATCGTAGTCGTCAACTATGCTGCCAGCAAGTGGATTGTTTTCAGAAAAGCGAAAGAAGGGGGCGTGTCATAACGGTTTCTTTCCGCGCCTGGGGGGAAAGAGTAACGGTGAAAGGGGATGCGTATGAAACACAAAATAAAGAAAGCGTTTGCGGATGTATTCGGGGAATCGGAAGGCCTGCGTCTTTTCTTTGCGCCCGGCAGAGTGAATCTTATCGGGGAGCACACAGATTATAACGGGGGCTGCGTCTTTCCGTGCGCGCTGACGATCGGTACATATGCAGCCGTCAGAGAAAGAGGGGACAGGCTCGTCAGAATGTACTCTCACAATCTTAAGGAAGCAGGCATAAAAGAATGCAGTCTCGATGATATCCGCTATCAGAAAGAGGACGGGTGGGCCAATTATCCGAAAGGGGTCATGGCGGAATGCCTCCGCAGCGGTTTTTCCCTTCCGCACGGCTTCGATATTGTATTCTGGGGAAATATCCCGAACGGCGCAGGGCTGTCATCATCAGCTTCTATTGAACTTGTCACAGCGGTCATTTTCAAGGAATGTCATGAGCTTGATGCAGATATGCCCGATTTGGTGAAACTGGCTCAAGCGGCGGAAAATTCCTTTATCGGCGTCAGCTGCGGCATTATGGATCAATTCGCCGTCGGGATGGGAAAGAAAGATCATGCGATCCTGCTGAATTGCGGAACGCTCGCCTTTGAATATATTAGACTCGGGATGTCGGGACTGTCGATCGTGATTGCGAATACCAATAAAAAACGGACGCTTGCAGACTCAGGCTATAATACGAGGCTCAAGGAGTGCCGGGAAGCGCTTTATGATCTTCAGAAGCACCTTTCCATTCAGTCGCTGGGGGAGCTGTCTCCCTCCGCTTTTGATTCGCATGCGGAGCTGATTCAGAATGAAGTGAACAGACGCCGGGCGAAACACGCCGTCTATGAAAATCACCGCACCAAAAAGGCGGCCGGCATGTTCAGTAACAATCAGCTTCATCATATCGGTGAATTAATGAGGGATTCGCATCTCTCGTTACGCGATGATTACGAGGTGACAAGTTTTGAGCTGGACACACTGGCTGAAGCGGCCTGGCGCCACGAGGGGGTTGTCGGGTCAAGGATGACGGGAGCCGGTTTCGGAGGCTGTACGATCAGTATCGTCAAGGATGATGCGGTTTCAGATTTTATTGAAACGGCAGGAGCCCGCTATGAGGAACAGACCGGGGGAAAGGCCGATTTTTATACGGCGGACATCGGAGCCGGAGCGAGAGAACTAAAGGGGGATGACGATGGCGATTGAGCGGCATGTGGAACGTTTAATCCGGTACGGACTGCAAAAAGAGCTGATTTCCTTTCTTGATATTGAATATACAAGAAACCGTTTATATGAAACTTTGCATATCACCCATCCTGGGCCATCAGCACGGACGGAAAATGAATCGGAGGCATCTCTGCCGGACATACTTGCCCCGATTTACGAATGGGCGGCAGCAACAGGCCGGATTGCAGCCGATACAGACACATATCGCGATCTGCTGAGCGCGAAGATCATGGGCTGCTTTGCCCCGCAGCCGTCTGAGATTGTCCGGCGCTTTGAAGAAACAAAGGCGGTGCACGGGCCGGAGCAGGCGACAAAGGCATTTTACCGATTTTCAGAGGATGTGTATTATATCCGTTCGGACAGAATTCAGCGGAATATCGGGTGGACGGCTGAGACGGCTTACGGAAAGCTGGATATCACGATCAACCTTTCAAAACCTGAAAAAGATCCGAAAGCAATTGCCGATGCCAAAGAGCAGCCTCAATCCGAGTATCCGAGATGTGTTCTCTGTAAAGAAAACGTCGGGTACGAAGGGAGGCCGGATCACCCCGCCCGTCAAAACCTTCGCGTCATTCCGGTGATTCTCGGCGAGGAGCAGTGGTTTCTGCAATTTTCTCCGTATGTGTATTACCGGGAGCATTGCATCGTATTGAAAGACCGGCACGAACCGATGAAGATCAGCAAAAAAACGTTTGACAGGCTGCTGGCGTTCGTCAGCCAGTACCCTCATTATTTTCTCGGTTCCAATGCTGATTTGCCGATTGTCGGCGGCAGTATTTTAAGCCACGATCATTTTCAGGGCGGCGATCATGAATTTCCCATGGCGCAGGCGGAGACAGAAAGCCGTTACAGGCTGCCTGATTATCCGAAGACGAAGATGGGCATTGTGAAGTGGCCGATGTCGGTCATCCGTCTGCAAAGCGAGAGCGCATCTGAGCTATCTGACGCGGCGGACACCATCCTGCGGGCATGGCGCGGCTATACCGATGAAGCGGCGGATATCCTCGCTTATTCAGGAGAAACACCGCACAATACAATTACGCCGATAGCCCGGCGGAGAAACGGTTTATTCGAATTAGATCTCGTCCTCAGAAATAACCGCACCTCTGATGAACATCCGCTGGGAATTTTTCATCCCCATCAGGAAGTTCATCATCTGAAAAAAGAAAATATCGGACTGATTGAGGTGATGGGGCTGGCGATTCTGCCGGGGCGTCTTGAACAAGAGATGAAACGCACGGCTGAAGCGCTGTGCTCACCGGACCCGGATGCGGCCTTAACGACCGATCCTTCTGCGGCCAAGCATAAAGATTGGGCGCTCAGCGTGCTGCATAAGCGGAAGGTAACGAAAGAAAACGCGGAACAGATTCTAAAAGAAGAAATCGGCCATGTCTTTGCGCGGATATTGGAGCATGCCGGCGTCTTTAAACAGACAGAAGAAGGCAGAGCGGCTTTCCGGCGGTTTATCGGCCATTTGCACGCTCTGCCTGAAAAAAGCCTCATCCCTTAAGGGACGAGGCTTTTTTTTATCCTCTGCTTCTGGCGATCAGACTGAATAAGAATACCACGATCGCCGCTCCGATGATTGCCGGAATGATGGCAAAGCCGGCAAGGTGCGGGCCCCATGTGCCGAGCAGGCCGTGCCCGATCCATGCGCCGATCAGACCTGCGATCATTGACCCGATAATCCCCCCGGGCATACTTCCTTTTACAAATAAACTTCCGATCCAGCCGATAATAATGGCAACAATCAGAGATACGATAAAACTCATAAATATCACTTCCTATTTTTTATTATTTATGCCTATATGATTCCTTCGTTTTGTCTATATTAAACATAGGAATGTGTTTTTTATAATGAACATATCAAGGCGCGTTCCGGTCTTTTTTTTCCCTATGCGTTGCGTTAAAATGGTAACCGTGTGAAAAGGTGAGAGCAAAGGGAAAAATATTTTCTCTTTATGGAATGGTTAACAAAATGAAACTTTTTGTTGACCCGCGTTTTTTATTGTGGTAAACCTTTATTTGGTATTATTCATTCTCACTATCTTTTTTCTCTATATATGCTAAATGATCTAAAACTTTTTATGTTTGATTTACGCAAGTGAAAAAAGTTCATGCATTTTTTGACGATTTTGTGACATTAGGGCGAAAAAAAGATGAACTTTAGAAAAAAATAAAGCTAATAAGGGCAGATTTTGATAGCATAACAAGGTAGATAGAGAAAAGATTTTGAGAAAGTACATTTCAGATTCACTACATCAATAGGAAGGATGGTGATCTTCTTGTTCAGAGCATTTAAACCGTTACTTTTATTAGCGATGTTGGCTGTTGTTTTCGTACTGGGCGGATGCAGCGACATTTCCGTGTTAGATCCGAAAGGACCTGTAGCAGACCAGCAAAAAGATCTGATTCTCTTGTCAATCGGATTTATGCTGTTCATTGTCGGCGTCGTATTCGTACTATTTACAATCATTTTAGTGAAATACCGCGACCGCAAAGGCAAAGACAGCGGAAATTACAAGCCTGAGATGCACGGCAACACGTTCTTAGAAGTAGTCTGGACAGTGATCCCAATTTTAATTGTCATTGCACTTTCTGTGCCTACCGTACAGACGATATATTCGTTAGAAAAAGCGCCTGAAGCGACTAAGGATAAAGAACCGCTTGTCGTTTATGCTACTTCGGTAGACTGGAAATGGGTATTCAGCTACCCTGAGCAGGATATTGAGACGGTAAATTACCTGAACATTCCTGTAGACCGTCCGGTATTATTTAAAATTTCTTCAGCAGATTCAATGGCGTCGCTATGGATTCCTCAGCTTGGGGGACAAAAATACGCGATGGCGGGAATGCTGATGGATCAATACTTACAGGCTGACAAAGTGGGAACATATGAAGGCCGCAACGCGAACTTCACCGGCGAACACTTTGCCGACCAGAAATTCAACGTAAAAGCCGTTACGCAAAAAGACTTTAACAGCTGGGTGAAAAAGGCCCAGAGCAATTCTCCAAAGCTGACGAAAGAGAAGTATGATGAACTGATGCTTCCGGAGAATGTCGGTAAATTAACGTTCTCTTCTACACACTTAAAATACGTTGACCACGGCCAAGATGCCGAATATGCGATGGAGGCGCGCAAACGCCTTGGCTACAAAGCCGTATCACCGCACTCTAAAACAGATCCGTGGGAAAATGTAAAGAAAAACGAATTTAAAGTATCCGACGATAAACAAGATTGAAATTGAACAAGAAAGGAGGAAGCCCGAATGAAATTGAGATGGGATGAATTTTTTGTAACAGGTGACCCATTAATTCTGGGCGCACAAGTTTCCATTGCGCTTTCCACTATTGCTATCATCGTTGTACTCACATACTTCAAAAAGTGGAAGTGGCTCTGGTCTGAATGGCTTACGTCCGTAGACCATAAGAAGCTTGGAATCATGTACATTATCTCTGCTGTTATCATGCTGTTCCGCGGCGGGGTAGACGGCTTGATGATGCGTGCCCAGTTAGCGCTTCCTAATAACAATTTTTTAGACTCAAACCACTATAATGAGATCTTTACGACTCACGGTACGATCATGATTATCTTCATGGCGATGCCGTTTTTAATCGGTCTGATCAACGTTGTCGTACCTTTGCAGATCGGTGCGCGCGACGTAGCATTCCCGTACTTGAACAACCTGAGTTTCTGGACGTTCTTCGTAGGTGCGATGCTATTCAATATTTCTTTCGTTATCGGGGGTTCTCCGAACGCAGGCTGGACGAGTTACATGCCGCTGGCAAGCAACGACATGAGCCCTGGGCCTGGTGAGAACTTCTACCTGCTCGGTCTTCAGATTGCCGGTATCGGTACGCTGATGACGGGTATCAACTTTATGGTGACAATCCTGAAAATGCGTACGAAAGGCATGACGCTGATGCGTATGCCGATGTTCACATGGACGACGCTGATTACAATGGTTATTATCGTATTCGCCTTCCCTGTTCTGACAGTGGCATTGGCGCTCTTATCATTTGACCGTTTGTTCGGCGCTCACTTCTTCACGCTGGAAGCCGGCGGTATGCCGATGCTTTGGGCTAACTTATTCTGGATTTGGGGACACCCTGAAGTTTATATCGTTATCTTACCGGCATTCGGTATTTTCTCTGAAATTATTTCAGCTTTTGCAAGAAAGCAGTTATTCGGTTACAAAGCGATGGTCGGCTCTATTATCGCCATTTCCGTCCTGAGTTTCCTTGTATGGACTCACCACTTCTTCACAATGGGGAACAGTGCGTCTGTTAACTCTTTCTTCTCGATTACAACGATGGCGATTTCGGTTCCGACCGGGGTTAAAATCTTTAACTGGCTCTTTACGATGTATAAAGGCCGAATCAGTTTTACAACACCGATGCTGTGGGCGCTTGCGTTCATCCCGAACTTCGTTGTCGGCGGGGTAACAGGGGTTATGCTCGCGATGGCTGCAGCGGATTATCAATACCATAATACGTACTTCCTTGTATCTCACTTCCACTATGTGCTGATCGCGGGTACGGTATTTGCTTGTTTCGCAGGATTTATTTTCTGGTATCCGAAAATGTTCGGCCACAAGCTGAACGAAAGAATCGGAAAATGGTTCTTCTGGATCTTTATGATCGGATTTAATGTATGTTTCTTCCCTCAATACTTCCTGGGGCTGCAAGGTATGCCTCGCCGTATTTATACTTACGGACCGAATGACGGATGGACTACATTAAACTTTATTTCAACTGTCGGAGCCTTCATGATGGGTGTCGGATTCTTAATCCTTTGCTACAACATCTACTACAGCTTCCGCTACTCTACTCGCGAGATCAGCGGAGATTCATGGGGCGTGGGACGTACGCTTGAGTGGGCGACTTCATCTGCGATTCCGCCGCACTACAACTTTGCGGTGCTTCCTGAAGTGAAATCTCAAGATGCGTACCTGCAATTGAAAGAAGACAAAACGGATATTCATCCGGAAAGCAAATTCAAAAAAATCCATATGCCGCACAACTCCGGCAGACCGCTTATTATGTCAGTCGCGTTCGGTTTTGCAGGCTTCGGACTTGTATTTGAATGGTTCTGGATGGGCATTGTCGGCTTGATCGGCATTCTGCTTTGCATGGTGCTTCGTTCATTTGAATATGACAACGGCTACTATATACCTGTTGAGGAAATAAAAGAGACGGAAAGAAAGATTTCCGAATAAAGGAGGCGTGATTTATGGAACATGCAGAACATGGCAATTCTAACGCGCCTATGGAATATCAATCTGAAACCGGCAGACTCAATATTCTCGGGTTTTGGATCTTTTTAGGGGCAGAGATTGTGTTGTTCTCAACACTATTTGCAACCTTCTTCGTTCTTCAAAGAAGAACAGCAGGAGGGGTCTTACCGGCTGAATTATTTGAAGTTAAGCTTGTCATGATCATGACATTCCTGCTTCTGATCAGCAGTTTCACCTGCGGGATCGCTGTTCATGAAATGCGTCGCGGAAGTTTAAAAGGCGTCGTCATTTGGACGATCATTACGCTTCTTCTCGGCGCGGGCTTCGTCGGATGTGAGCTTAATGAGTTCATCCACTATGTACATGAAGGAGCATCTCTCGGTACAAGTGCTTTCTGGTCTGGATTCTTCGTCCTTCTGGGAACGCACGGAACGCACGTAACGATCGGTATCTTCTGGATTGCCGGCATCTTACTGCAATTGAAGAAACGCGGATTAACGCCGCAGACGTCTTCAAAAATCTTTATCTCAAGTTTATATTGGCACTTCTTAGACGTTGTTTGGATTTTCATCTTTACAGGCGTCTATCTCATCGGATTGGGGGGACTATAATATGGCAAACAAATCTGCTGAACACAGCCACTTTCCGTGGAAGCATATCGTAGGTTTTGCGTTGTCTATTATTCTGACCCTGCTGGCCCTTTGGGTTGCGGTATATACAGATTTAAGCTCATCAGCAAAACTTTGGATCATTTTCGGATTCGCATTTATTCAAGCCGGCCTGCAGCTTCTCATGTTCATGCACATGACAGAAAGCGAAAACGGCGGAATCCAAGTCGGAAACACGCTCTTCGGATTTTTCGGAGCGATTGTCATCATCCTTGGTTCCATCTGGATCTTTGCGGCGCACTACCAACACGGTGACCATATGGATGGAAACCCTCCAGGCGGTGCGAAACAACATTCCGAACATCAGGAATAAAAAGAAACCCTCTTCGTTCAGGCGAAGAGGGTTTTTTGTGCCTTTATCGGCTTCTTCTCCGGCGCAGGTGCGGAAGACCGTAAATGATAAAGGCGGCGATATGGGCAACGATGACGTTGACGGCAAACAGGATAATCATGAGTGTGTGGCCGAGAGGGGATAGACTGCTGGTTGCGTAAAAGTAGAAGAAAACCCACATTAAAATGATTGGCGGTATGGCCGAGAGGGCCACTTTTTTGTTATCCAGCCAGATAAAGAGGGGTGTTGCGCTTGCGACCAGTAAATAAGCAAAAAACATGTCCATCTTACATGTCTCCTTTCATTTTATGGCAACGTTTCCAAAATGAAATACAGAGAATAAAATGTGTCTGTTTTGTGGTCGTTTTTTGAACATTTTGTTACAATTATTATACCATGTTTTCCAATTTTTGATACCGCTTTTTCGAGAAATGTATTGCAACTATTGCCTCATTTTTGGATAGGTACAAGAAACCGGAAAGGTCAAACACCCTGTCACATTTCCGTACAATGGAGTGGCGCAGGCTGTGAACCTTTGCTATGGTCAAAGAAAATATGCACAGCAAGGGTGGTTGAAGTGCACGTAAGGAAAGAAGATGTAACAGCGCCGGATGTCATTGCGCTTTTGCAGGCGCATCTGAGGAGCATGACCCTGCATTCTCCCCCGGAAAGTATACACGCGCTCAATGCGGACCGCCTGCGCCAGCCTGACGTGACGTTTTGGAGTGCGAGGGAAGACGGCGTCCTGCTCGGCTGCGGAGCCTTAAAGGAGCTGAACAGCCGGCACGGTGAGGTGAAATCAATGAAAACCTCTCCGCAGCATGTCAGAAAAGGTGCGGCAAAACGAATCCTTCACCATATAATTGAAGAAGCAAAGCGGAGAGGCTATCAGCGGATCAGCTTGGAAACCGGTTCGATGGATGCTTTTCTCCCCGCCAGACGCCTGTATGAAAAAACCGGGTTTCAATATTGTGGACCGTTTGCAGACTACAATGAGGATCCGAACAGTTTGTTTATGACATTAAACATGAGATGAAACCCCTTTTCTGACGAGAAGGGGTTTTTTATCGGAAAAGTTTCACCATGACCGAAACATTTCCTTTTCTGACACGTCATATGTCGTGTAGTCCCCAAACCGTAAAAAGAAACAACCTCATCATGTTTTCTTGAACAGTGTTCATGTATAATAAACAATAGTGACTTCCGATGAAAATGTAAGGCGGGATAGAATGAGTCGATATAAGAAACAGCAAAATCCCTATTATCAGGGGGATTTGATTTTTATATTTGGTGTGTTTTTAATAATTAGTGTTGCGGCGATTTATGCGGCCGGACAGTTCGGGCAGTATGGAAGTGATGCCTGGATGAGACAGATCGTCTTTTATGTCATCGGAGCCGGTCTCATGGTCGGTATTATGTATTTTGATTTAGAGCAGCTTGAAAAACTGAGTCTGTACGTATTAATTGCCGGCGTGCTGTCACTGCTTCTTTTGCGTGTCGCACCGGAATCCATCGCCCCGATTAAGAACGGGGCAAAAAGCTGGTTTAAAATCGGAAGCTTTACCCTCCAGCCATCTGAGTTTACGAAAATAGGAATTATGATGATGGTCGCGTCCATTATATCGAAGGCAAGCCCGAAAGATCAAAGATCACTTCGGGAAGATGTGAATCTGCTTTTGAAAATTGCGGCATGGACAGTGATTCCGATCGGCCTGATCGTTTTGCAGGATGCCGGAACGGGAGCGATCTGTCTGTTTATCGTTATGGTGATGGTGTTTATGTCGGGTGTGAACTGGAAGCTGATCACTATTATCGGCGGATCAGCCGCACTTGTTATCGCCCTTTTCTTAGCGCTCGTAATTGAATTTCCCCATGTGGCGAATTCAATCGGCATTGCGGACTATCAAATTAACCGGATTACATCGTGGATGTCTGATTCCAGTGCGGCTACGACACAGGCAGAGAGTGACAAAAGCTGGCAGGTGGATCAGGCCGTTATGGCGATCGGGTCGGGCGGTATTACCGGAAACGGCGTTCATAATCTGAAAGTGTACGTGCCTGAAGGACAGACCGACTTTATCTTTGCGATTTTGGGTGAAAGTTTTGGGTTTTTAGGCTGTGCCATTGCGGTTGTCATGTTTTTCTTTTTAATTTACAGGCTTGTGGTGCTGATTGACCGTCTGCATGCCTTTAACCGATTCGGCGCGTTCTTTTGCGTAGGATTTACTGCACTTATCGTGATTCACACCTTCCAGAACATCGGGATGAATATCGGCATTATGCCGGTTACCGGAATTCCGCTGCTGTTTGTCAGCTATGGAGGGAGCTCGGTGCTATCTACATTGATCAGCTTCGGGATTGTATATAACGCAAGTGTGCAGCTGACGAAATATAAAAGTTATTTGTTCAATTCATAATGTCAGACGGCTCGTTTTTCGGGCTGTCTTTTTTTGTTCAGAGCATTTTGCTTTTGACATAATTCGCTTTGGGATATGATATATAGAGAAGGAGGCTTTTTATATGAACAATACCATCGAAACTATACTTAATCATCGGTCGATCCGATCATTTACTGACGAGCTGCTGACAGCAGAAGAGATAGATACATTAGTGAAAAGCGCCCAGGCGGCGTCAACATCCAGTTACGTGCAGGCTTACTCCATCATCGGCGTAACCGATAAGGAGAAAAAGCGGAAGCTGGCGGCACTGGCCGGAAACCAGCCTTACGTCGAAAATAACGGGCACTTATTTGTGTTTTGCGCTGATTTGTACCGCCATAAAAAACTTGCTGAAGAAAAAGGCGAAAACATTACAGAGCTTCTTGAGAATACGGAAATGTTTATGGTCAGCGTCATTGATGCCGCACTTGCTGCACAAAACGTAAGTGTTGCCGCAGAATCAATGGGCCTTGGCATTTGTTACATCGGAGGCATTCGGAATGAACTTGATCAGGTGACGGAAGTGCTCGGTACACCTGACCATGTGCTGCCGCTGTTCGGTCTGGTAGTCGGCCACCCGGCTCATCCGTCAGGTCAAAAGCCGCGTTTGCCGAAACAAGCCGTATATCATGAAAACACGTACGATACGAATGAAGAAAACTTCCGCAGTTATATGAAGGAATATGATGAAACCATCTCCGATTATTATGATAAACGGACAAACGGCAAGCGGGTTGAAACATGGTCTGATCAAATTCTGCAGTTCATGAAACAAAAACCGAGAACGTATTTAAATCAATATGTAAAAGATAAAGGCTTTCAAAAAAATTAAGAAAAAACCTCTCCTGACGGGAGAGGTTTTTTTATGTTTCACGTGTAACATATTTCGACAAAATGGAACATCTGCGATTATGTACAGTTCCAAAATTTGATGAGTTGCCGTTCCGGGTTTTGAACTTTCGTCTTTTTGATACGTCTCGGAAGCATACTTTCAGGAACGGCATATTTCATAAATAATCGAGACTACATTCAATACACAACAGAGCTGCTCTGTTTGCCTTAGCACATCTTTGATCCGAAGTTCTAAAACAGAGAATAACATGAATACGGCTGATCTCTGTATATAAGTAAAGTTACTTAATTGGCAGTCATTCCTCATCGTCTTATTATAATTCATAGCAAACGGACGCCTGCGTCTCCAGAACCGTGCTAATAAACTTAGCGATGTCTTGATGAACCGGGTGTGTAAGGTACTCTTCCATATCCCCCAAGGAAGCAAACTTAGTGATCAGAATCAAATCATATCCTGAAGGGGCAGGGCGAATGTTAGCTTCAACCTGAACATCGAGAAGAACGTCTATTTTTCCCTTCATGCCCAGCAGAACGGTTTGAACTTGCTTGATATGCTCTGGGCTCATGTCCTTCAGCTTCAGCAGCACGTTATTTACTATCATTTTTATGTTCCTCCTGGTTTCTTACCTGGATTAGCGTTTCTGTTTGTTCGGGTCCTTTAGAAAGTTGGATCGCAAGCTGCTTAATCTTGTGGTTATGAATCTGAAAATAAAAATCCAAATAGAGAGGGTTCGGCAGGCTGGTTTTGTCAAAATCGCCGTCAACCTTAAAAACCGCCGTGATTTCCGCCTTATCCTGTCTATGCCTTTGTAGGTCAAGCGTTACGTTTGCATCAAAATGATGTTCGTCACTCCATTTTCTTATAGCGGATTTGCCTGCCCACACTTTACCTTCATCAAAAATCAAAGCATCCTCCGAAAAACAGTTGATATAGGCATCCGGATCGGGTTTATTGGAAGCGGCTATAAAATCTTGTATAACTTGCGGAAGAGCACTAGGCTCCATAAAATCAACTCCTTTGTCATTTCGTTAAACGGTGCGGATGGTTCCGCCGTCAATAACATATTCACAACCCGTTACATAAGAGGCTCTGCTTGACGCAAGGAATGCGGCAAGCTCGGCAACCTCCTCAGGTTGAGCCGGACGGCCGAGGGGAATGCCGCCAAGCTCGTCCATTAACTGCTGACGGGCGGCTAGATAGTCGGTTCCGGCTTGTTTAGCCATTCTCTCAATTAACTGTTCAGCTGCTTCTGTTTCGGTAAACCCCGGTGCTAGTGCGTTGATTCTTATCCCCTCAGGACCGAATTGGGTCGCCAGGTTTTTACTGTAGTTAACTAGAGCAGCTTTGGCAGCCGAATAAGGCATGGTCATGTTGCCCGGCAGCTTTCGTTGTATAGATGATATATGGACAATCACTCCGCTTTGCTGCTTGACCATGTAAGGCAGAAATCCGCGATCGAGGCGGACGGAAGAAAACAGGTTTGCGTTAAACGCTGTTTGCCAATCCCCGTCTGTTAAAGCTAAAGCCCCTGCCGTGCTACTGGAGGAACCTCCGACATTATTAATCAAAATATCCAGACCGCCGAATTTATGAATTGTTTCCTTAATGATATGATCTGCGCCTTCCGGAAGGCAGACATCGGCCTGAATAAACCCTGCGCCTTCAGGCAATGCCTCGGGTAATGATCTTGCCGTAGCTATAACTTCAGCTCCTGCCGCATGCAGACGTTTGACGATGGCTCTGCCGATTCCACGTGTTCCGCCGGTCACTAGGACCCGTTTACCTGCAAATTCTTTGCTCATATTTAATAAGTACGGACTGTTTTCCATCGTTCTGCTGAATCCTCCTTCAAATGTTGAGTACAAGGCTAGTTTAATCAACAGAACCTGACAGCATCGTGTCCAGTTACCTCAAATATTTTTCGGCCATTCTGGCAGTGCGGTTTTTCATTTCAAGTCTGACAGATGCCGGCTCAATGACTTCCAGTAAATCTCCAAAGGAAAGTAGATAGTGATAAAGCCATTCACCGGGAGGAATCTCTGAAGTGACCCGGAAAGACCCGTCTTCCAGTTTTAAAATGTCCTCTTCTTTAAACTCATCCACGATTCGATAGGCTCCCGCTTGGTCTATTTTTAATACCAGAGGGATTCTCTGCGGTTTTTTAACCGATTCTTCTGCAGAAGAAGTCACGGAAGGCTCCGACCAGCCATGCTGAAGGTGAAGTCCCATCTCCTCTCCGTTTAAAAGTCGAACATTCGACATTCTGTTAATTTTAAAGGTTCTTAAAGCGTTTTTTTCGAAACTGAAGGCTTCAATGTACCACGCTCTATCTTTAAAAAGCAGTTTCATTGGCGCGGCTCTCCGGCTTTTTTGTTCTCCGGCAGCACTCAAATAGGTAAATGAAATCAATTTCTGCTCCAAGATTGCCTGTTTCAGAAGTACAAACAGCTCTTTTTGTTTTTGCCCGCTTCCCCATGAGGAAAAATCCACTTCAATCCAGTTGATGCTGTTTTTCCTGAAAAGGCTGCTCAATTTCTCAAAAATCGCATTGGAATCAGGGTATTGGGCAGCGGCTAAGCTTTGGAGAGCAAAAAGGATCTCATCCTGCTCCTTGTCGGTAAGCATAGATTTGTTCAGAACAAACCTGTCGGAAAGGGAAATGCCGCCCCCTTTCCCTTGTACGGTATAAATCGGAATTCCAGCTTGGCTTAAAGCCTCAACATCCCTATAGATCGTTCTGACAGACACCTCAAATCGCTCAGCCAGCTCTGGTGCCGTAACGGTTCCATTTTCCAATAAAATATAAATCACTTGAAATAATCTGCTGATTTGCATCCACTCACCTCTGGGTTTTTAGTATATCCATTAAAACTTGACAACAAGATGTCAGGTTAAGATAATTTCTTAAAATCTCCCTCTTTGTAAATGTTAACATGGCTGAAGTTCCGGGCCACTCGTCTACGGACACACAGCCAGCATGCCGATATCGCTTGTAATGGAAACAAAAGAAGCAATCAGGTGGTATTGCAGTATTCCTAGAGGTTAAAGATAAAGGCAGTCCGTTTGGCATTTGTGAGGTCGCGAGGAAGCTAAATCATCGTAATAACAAACCAAGATGACGAAGAAAGTCGCCAGACTTCATATGATCGGCTTAGCAGTGGTACGATGTTGAGGAGGTGACAGTGATGATTTCATTAAGTATATTAGACCAATCTCCTGTATCAGAAGGGAGTACTGCAGAGAGTGCGCTGCGGGATACAGTGAGGCTCGCGCAGGAGGCGGAGAAACTCGGATATAAGAGGTTTTGGGTGTCAGAGCATCATTTTTCAGAGCGGTTGGCGGGTTCAAGCCCTGAAGTGCTGATCAGTCATATTGCGGCGAAAACGAACAGAATCCGTGTAGGCTCGGGCGGTGTCATGCTTCCGCATTACAGCGCATATAAGGTGGCGGAGAATTTCCGCGTGCTTGAAGGTTTGACGCCGGACAGAATCGATCTCGGATTGGGACGGGCGCCGGGCGGAATGCCGATCGCGTCATGGGCGCTGAATGACGGCGGGAAGCGGAATGCTGATCAATACCCGCAGCAGATTCGTGAGCTGGCGATGTATTTGCATGATGCTGCCGACGAAAATCACCGTTTTCCGAATCTGACGGCATCACCACTCATTAAGACGGCGCCGGAAGTCTGGCTTCTCGGTTCTTCGGGGGAAAGCGCGCTTCTGAGCGCAGAAACGGGAGCGGGCTATATGTTTGCCCATTTTATTAATGGAGAAGGCGGAGAAAGCACGACGGCACAATATAAGCGCCGATTTAAACCTTCTGTATTAGGAAAAGAACCAAAAACGGCCGTGGCGGTATTTGTACTGTGCGCGGACACTGAAGAGAAAGCGGAGGAACTCGCGGCCGTCATGGATTATACGCTTCTTGCGGGTGAACAGGGGATTCCGCTTCACGGCGTACCGTCTTACGAAACCGTCCGCGGCAATACGTATACACCGTATGAACAAAGACGAATTGCCGATAATCGGAATCGAATGATCATCGGAACAAAGCAGCAAGTGAAAGAACAGATTCTGGCTCTCAGTAAAGCATACGGAACGGAAGAAGTGATGGCTGTGACCATTACTCATCATTTTGAAGATAAACTTCAGTCGTACCGGCTGCTTCGCGAAGCCTTTGCCGAATGACAGAAAGAAACCCTGCTGATGCTTCAGCAGGGTTGTTTGGTTATTCAATGATAAAAGGTTTTTCAGTCAGCACCTGGCTTGATTTCCCTTTGTTCGCGGCATAGGCCAGCATGTAATATTCTCCTGCCGGCAGTGCGGTGTCACTGTTGACTTTGCCGTTCCAGTTGAAATATTGATAGCCTTTATCCTGCTTTTTGTAGATGCCGGCTTGGCCGACAAAGTCAAGATTGCTGTCATATACAAGGAAGGCAAGCTCTTCGGCTCCCGCCGGAAGATAGGTTTCAATTTGGTAGGTTCCCTGAGTTGTGCCGTCCTGCACGTCGATTGACGTTACCCGCGGATAGTCCGGCTCTTTTACAATCAGCAGCGTCGGCACTTTTGCGACTGTTTTTCCGCCTTCACGCACTGTGACTGTTCCCTCATAGGTCCCTGCCTTTACTTTTTTGGCATTGACCTTTACCTTCGCATTGAACTTTCCGGTTTGATGAGCGGGGATCACGGCCCGGTCTGTGCCCGAAACGGTAATGCCCGTGCCGTTGAAAGAGTACTCGAGCTGATATGATTTTCTGATGGACGATTGGTTTTCAACCGTAAAGGTTTCTTTTTTCGTTTCATTGCCTTTGTCTTTCATAAACGTTCCGTAAGAATAACTTCCCGGGGCGACAAGGGAGTCTGCTTTAATTGCCTTCATGATTCTGATGCTTCCGGCACCTTGCGCATTATGCGGGTATACATCACCGTCCGCGTCCGTTAAGGTTTCTGCCGTATTCATGAGAGCGGCTTTTATTTGTTCCGGACTCCATTTCGGTTTGGCCTGCTTGATGACGGCAGCTGCGCCGGCTACGTGCGGGGAGGCCATGCTCGTTCCCTGCTTCGATCCGTAGCCGTACGGGTTGGCCGGATCATGCGTCGGAATGGTGCTGACGATGTTTACGCCGGGAGCTGAGACATCCGGTTTAATCATCCATGTGTCCATAACAGGACCGCGAGACGAGAAGTCTGCCATTTGTTCAGTGAGCGATTTAGCCACCGATAAATGGAATGTCGCTTTTGTGCTGCCCGCTTTTAATTGGCTGACGAGCTGTTCGCCGTCTTCTGATGAAAGCTTAATGGTCGGCACGGACATGCCCGGTACGTTGGCTTCAATTTCTCCCGGGGCATTGTTATACACAACCATACCGATCGCGCCCGCTTTTTTGGCGTTGTCGGCTTTATCCACAAAGGCGATGCTGCCACGTTTGACGACCGCGACTTTTCCTTTCAGATCTTTTCCTTCAAAATCCTTTTGCTCGCCGATACCCGCTTCTATGAGCTCTGTTTCTTTTTTATTCAGTGCTTTTATGTCATCTTCTTTGTTATAGCCCATCACTTTCGCTGAGGAATAAGAACCGAAGGAGACGGCGTATTCATTCAGCGGCAGCTGTGTCGCTCCGACGGAGATGGCTTCTCTGGACGTTCCCGGAGAGCCGACGGTCCAATTGTTCGGCCCGCTGTTTCCGTTTGATGTAACGGCCGTGACGCCTTCTGACATCGCCCAGTCAAGCGCCGTGCTTGTCGCCCAGTCCGGGTTATTCACAGAATTGCCGAGCGAGAGGTTCATGACATTTGCTCCGTCCTGTACGGCGCGTTCGATGCCGGCGATGACGTTCTCAGTTGTTCCGCTTCCGCCGGGACCGAGCACACGGTAGGCAAGGAGCGTTGCATCAGGCGCGATGCCTTTAATCGTTCCGTTTGCGGCTACTGTGCCCGCGACGTGAGTTCCGTGGTCAGTCGCCGCGCCTCTCGGATCACCGGACGGCGTTTCTTCAGGATCGTAATCGTTATCCACAAAATCATATCCTTTATATTGTCCGAAATTTTTCTTTAAGTCAGGGTGTTTATATTCGACGCCCGTATCAATAATGGCAACTTTGACGCCTTTCCCCGTATAGCCGAGCTTCCACGCGTCATTTGCCCCGATATAAGGCGCGCTGTCATCCATCTGCGGAGACACGGCATCTTTAGCAAGGGTGATGTCTTTATCTTTCAGCTGATCGGTATGATAGGTGACATTCGGATAAACCGCTTTGACATCCTGATCACTCAGCAGTTTCGGGATTTCATTGGCTGGGAGTTTCATGGAGAAACCGGAAAACACTTGCTCATATTCCCTGTTGATCTTTCCGTGTTTAATGGTTTTGAGCGCTTTGTTTTTTACTTTTGCGCGTTCGCTTTTCAGCTTGCTTTTTGATTGTGTTTTACCGAGTTCCTTTGCTTCCGCCAGTGACTTTTCCTTCAGCTCTACGATGACCGTCATTTGTTTGCCGGTGGTCATATCAATGTCACCGAACACCTCTGCCTTCTCAAGATCAGGTGCCTGAGATTTTGAAGCCGGCGCCGCCTGTGAACTTGTGGATAAGGTAAAGGATAAGACAAAAGCCGGAAGAAGATAACGGATGATTCCTTTTTTCAATCGTGTTGCCCCCTTTTTCTTTATCTAAATTAGAAATCTAGTATATATTTCTCGAAAATTCAAAATATTCCTTGTGACATAGGACTCATTTCTGGAAATTGGTCTGTGAATAAGGAGGGAGTTATACACAGAATCCTGTGCATAACTGAATAAATTTGTGTATATATATTGTTGGGAACGAATGTTCCTATACAAAATATAGATCGTGTTTGTGGATATGTGGATATCACTTGTGTTTAAGCTGTGCTTAACCAAGGGATAAAGTGTGTATAACTTTTTTAACCGCTTCTCCATTTTTCAGGTCATTTCCATCAGCTTTCAACAAAACTTCTGAAAACTAGTTTGTTTTTTCACTCATATTGTGACAAACAATTCGCCCGGCCGCGTCTATCATAGAGTCATAGGGTTGCTAGACCCGCTAGTTTTTAGCGGAGAAGGATCGGCCGCCTTTTCCGTTAAAGCGGAGAGAAAACAGGCCTGCGAACAAGCTGTCTGTCAAAAAGAAGCGGAGGGATGATTTGCAATGAAACGTTTGCTGGTATCTTTACGGGTGTGGATGGTCTTTCTGATGAACTGGATGGCGCCGGGTAACGGAAGATATCAATTAGCCGCTGTGTATGGAAACCAAGCTGTCTATCATAAGAAAGCGAAACGGACGGCTGGGGCATTTTCGTTTGTGAGCCGAGTCCGATCGGCGGACTTGACCGATGAGACGAAATCGGCCTGCGGCAGGCTGGATAAAAACCGGTGGGTGCCGGTCCTCAAAGAATTGCCGAAACGGGAGCGCGCAGGTCCGGTGCCTTTACATCATATGAAAAAGAGGGTACAATCCCACTAAACATATGAACGGGAGCGAACCTCTTGAGAATAGACAAAGTATTAAATAACAATGCGGCGTTAATAAAAGAAGACGGACGGGAAAAGATCGTAATGGGTCCCGGAATCGCTTTTCAAAAGAGAAAAAATGATGTGATTCAAAGACATAAAATTGAAAAAATATTTGTCGTGCACGACGAAAATGAAAAGTTCAAACAAGTGTTAGAAACGCTTCCCGAAGAGCATATAGAAGCGGCTGAGGATATCATCAGCCATGCGGAGGGAGAGCTTGCGGCGCCTTTGAGCGATCATATCCACATTGCGCTGGCGGACCATTTATCCTTTGCGATCGAAAGGATTCAAAACGGCTTTCAGGTGCATAACCGATTGCTTCATGAAATTAAGGCGCTCTATAAAAAAGAATATGAAATCGGCCGTTGGGCGGTCGAACACGTGAAACGAACCCTCGGTATATCATTGCCTGACGATGAGGCGGGGTATATCGCGCTTCATATCCACACTGCCAAGGCGGATGCCAAAAGCATGTATTCGGCGATGAAGCATACAACCATGATCAAAGAAATGATCGAAAAGATCGAATCCTTTTTTGAACAGAAGGTTGATGAAGACAGTATTTCCTATCAGCGCCTCGTCACGCACTTGCGGTATGCGGTCAGCCGGTTGGATTCAAATGAAGCTCTTCACTCCATGGACGAGGAGATGCTTTATTTCATCCAAAAAAAGTATCCGTTTGCTTATCGGTGTGCGCTTGAACTGGCGGCGTTTTTAAAAAATGAATATGATTTGGAACTGCCGGAATCCGAGGCCGGCTATATTACGCTGCATGTCCAGCGTCTTCAAAAAACCCCGGAATAACGTGTCTGTTTGGAGAAACAGACTTTTTTTTGAAAATATATTGACGAAAGCGCTGTCATGAAATAAAATGATAGCGCATTATAAAACTGAATTCGGCGGGATTGTGACTGGTTATGCAGGCAAGACCTAAAATTTGCGTACATGAAAAAGGGATCATGCTTACCTTTTTCGTTGGCGAATTTTAGGTCTTATTTGATTTTGGAAAGGGGGAAACGTATTGGATTATCAAAAAACGGCAAAACAGCTTATCAACCATATCGGAGGGGAATCAAACGTCATCAGCGCGACACATTGCGCGACGCGGCTCAGGCTTGTCATTCAGGATGAACAGAAGATCAGCCGGGCCGGCATTGAAGAAATAGAGGGCGTAAAAGGAGCTTTCAGCAGCTCGGGACAATATCAGATTATATTCGGCACCGGCCTTGTGAATAAAGTGTATGACGCTTTTTCAAAAGAAGCCGATTTGGAGCGGGAAGATCGCGAGACCCATCAGGACGCAGCGAAAAAAAAGCTGAACCCGGCCGCAAGATTGGCGAAAACACTGTCTAACATATTCGTTCCCATCATTCCGGCTATCGTGGCAAGCGGTCTGTTAATGGGACTGCTCGGCATGATGAAGGCCTTTCATTGGGTGTCTGAACAATCTCCGCTGTTTATTCTTCTCAACATGTTTTCAAGCGCGGCTTTTCTCTTTCTGCCTATATTCATCGGGTTCAGCGCTGCAAAGGAATTTGGCGGAAATCCCTATCTCGGGGCGGTGCTCGGCGGAATTATGATTCATCCGGCGCTTTTGAATCCGTGGGGGCTTGCGGATTCAGCGCCTGATTTTATGGAACTCTTCGGCTTCCACATTGCGCTTCTCGGCTACCAAGGAACGGTCATCCCCGTACTGTTAGCCGTTTATATTATGAGCAAGGTGGAAAAAGGCACGAGGAAAATCGTGCCTCACGCTTTAGATTTATTGATCACGCCGTTTGTCACGGTGATGGTGACCGGATTTATCACCTTTATCGCAATCGGTCCGCTTGGCAGGGCGATCGGATCAGGCATTACCGTCTCGTTGATGTATGTGTATGATCATGCGGGCATTGTTGCAGGACTTCTTTTCGGAGGGGCTTACCCGCTTATTGTGCTTACCGGTGTGCATCACAGCTTTCATGCGATTGAGGCCGGCCTCATCGCTGATTTGGGCAGAAACTATATCCTTCCGATCTGGTCGATGGCGAATGTCGCCCAGGGCGCGGCGGGACTGGCTGTATTTTTCCTGACGAAAAAAGTGAAAATGAAAGAAATCGCTCTGCCTGCCGCGTTTTCCGCTTTTCTCGGCGTAACCGAGCCCGTCATTTTCGGAGTGAACCTAAGATACCGTAAGCCGTTTATCGCGGGAATGATCGGCGGAGCGCTGGGAGGCGCCTATGTCGTGGTGACCGGTGTCGCCGCCAATGCCTACGGTCTGAGCGGAATTCCGATGATTGCCATCACGGCACCGCTCGGTTTAGGAAATCTCATAAACTATCTCATCGGAATGGGCATCGCCTCTGTGACGGCGTTTATTGCCGCTTACATTATGGGAGCTAAAGAAAAGGAGGCCGCCAAATGAGTACACTGGATCAAGAGCTGCGCATGCAGGCTGAGGAAGCAAAAAAGAAGCGCCGAGAAACCGCTGCATCAGATCCGTATCGCCAGAACTATCATATTATGCCGCCGGTCGGGCTTTTAAATGATCCGAACGGCGTGATCCAATGGAACGGCGAGTATCACTTGTTTTTTCAATGGCAGCCATTTCATACGGGGCATGGCGCGAAATTTTGGGCGCATGTGACGACGAAGGATTTTGTTGAGTGGAAAGAGGAAGAAATCGCGCTTGCGCCGGGCGAATGGTATGACAAGAACGGCTGTTATTCCGGAAGCGCCATTGAAAAAGACGGCCGGCTCTGCCTGTTGTACACAGGCAATGTCCGTGACGGAGAAGGCAATCGTGAAACATATCAATGCCTCGCTGTATCCGAAGACGGAAAAATGTTTGAAAAAAAAGGAGTCGTTGCGCGTCTCCCGGAAGGCTATACCGCTCATTTCCGTGATCCGAAGGTTTGGAAGAAGGACGGGACGTATTACATGGTGCTCGGCGCGCAGACAGAAAATCTCACCGGAAGCGCTGTGCTGTTCACATCAGAGAACTTGACGGATTGGACGTTTCTCGGTGCGATTGCGGGGGCGGATTGCGGCGGTCTCGGGTCATTCGGCTATATGTGGGAATGCCCGGACTTGTTTTCGTTGGACGGAACCGACGTGCTGCTTGTATGTCCGCAGGGGCTTGACGCTGACGGGATAAAATATCATAACAGCCATCAGGCGGGCTATTTCCTCGGCAGACTGGATACAGAGCCGCTTGAGTTTAAGCACGGTGAATTCACGGAGCTTGACAGGGGATTTGATTTTTACGCGGCGCAGACGCTGGAAGACGATAAGGGACGGAGGATTCTGTTCGCGTGGATGGGTGTCCCCGATCAGCAGGAGGACAAACATCCGACACATGCGTATCACTGGGTTCACTGCTTGACGATGCCGAGAGAGCTTTCACTGTCAAACGGCAGAATCATACAGCGTCCGCTTCAGGAAATGAAATTACGCCGCACGGATGAGCAAAAGCGCCGTCTTCAATTGAATCGTTCTTCAGAAACCCTCCCGGTGAAAGAGGCGTCCCGGGCTGAAGTGCTGCTGGAAGACATGACTCATGAATCGGGTTTTGAAATCTCTATTCGGGGCGCGGCCCGGTTTATATTTCATCAGGAAGAGGGGCTTGCCGTGCTGGAGCGCACTGCTTTCAGCGGAGAAGAAAAAGAAACGAGAAGCTGCGCCATCAGTGAGGTGCGTTCCGTCCAGCTCTTTTTGGATGCATCCTCCATCGAATTGTTTTTAAATGACGGAGAAGAGGTATTCAGCGCCAGATATTTTCCTTTCCCGGGAAATGATGAGGTAACGGTTACATCGAGAGGAAGAACGGAAATAACTGCCTCTATTTGGACACTTTTGTAGAAAATCGTTCTTTTTTCTTATGTGAAACCTATGCCATCTGTGCTAATCTTCAACGAAAGACTACTATTTTCAGGAATAAAAGGAGTTGTTTTCTCAGTTTTGAATAATCAGAAGATGACGCCGAAATGTTTACTTATCAAAGCCGCAGAGCAAGTGGAAGATAAGCGGGAAGAATATAAAGAAGTATTGCTTCAGCTGAAACGCATGCTCAGGAGAGCCGAGCCGCACAACGAATGGAGTGATCGGCTGAGTCATACATATGAACAGATGAAGGAATATGCGCTGTTTGTGCAATCGATTGAGATGTTTTTACGTTCATCTGCGAAAAAAATGAAATAATCCCCCTCGGTGATGAGGGGGATATTTATTTTATTTACCGCTAAGACGCATCGCCGAATGTTTAGTCGGTCCGATGTATTGGTTCAGCGGGAAGGACTCTTTGATGGCTGCGGTGATAAATTCTTTTGCCGCGTAGATGGCTTCCTTCACTTCAGCGCCTTTGGCCAATTCTGCCGTAACGGCGGCGGAGAATGTGCATCCGGCTCCGTGCGTGTAAGGCGTATCAATCATTTCGCTTTCTAATACTTCCGCGGTTTCCCCGTCATACAGCACGTCGACCGCTTTTTCATGTTTCAGCTTTCCTCCGCCTGTAATTAATACATATTTCGCGCCGAGTTCGTGAATTTTCTTGGCCGCTTCTTTCATGTCTTCCACCGTTTTTAATTCATCCATGCCGCTCAGCTGGCTTGCTTCGAACAGGTTTGGCGTGATGACGGTTGCCAGCGGGGCCAATTGGGTGCGCAGCGCTTCGGCGTGCTCCGGATACAGCACTTCGTTCGCTCCTTTGCAGACCATGACCGGATCGATAACGACATTTTTCAGCTGTTTTTCTTTAATCGTTTTCGCCGCAAGCTCAATGATCTCCACGGTAGGAAGCATTCCCGTTTTCATGGCGTCTACGCCGATTCCGTCAACGATCGTCGCAAGCTGTGCGCGGATCGTGTCGGCATCGATCGGAAATACTTGATGATCCCAGCTGTTTTCCGGGTCCATCGCTACGATAACGGTCAAAGCCGTCATTCCGTATACGTTTTTTTCTTGAAATGTTTTTAAATCGGCCTGAATTCCCGCGCCGCCGCTGGAATCAGAACCGGCAATAGTAAGTGCTTTGTGCATTGACATATCAATGGCCTCCATCAGTGTTTTATACCTCATTATAGTTAGATTTTCTCCCGATCACAATACGAAAGGCTTAGAGGAATGATTTGACAGCAGCAGGGGATGTGCGTACAATACCTACATAAGATTACTAGGTAAGGGTGAAAAAATAAATGTTCAACAGGGAGCTTGTAAAGGGAAGCACGGTCATCCTCGTGCTGACGCTGCTGGATGAACGGCCGATGTACGGGTATGAACTTGTGAAAGAAATGGAGAGAAGGAGCGGGAATGAACTGCAATTGAAGGAAGGTACGCTGTATCCTTCGCTTCATAAGCTGGAACGCCAAAGCTATATCTCTTCTTATTGGGAAAAGCAGACTAAAGGACCGGACCGAAAATATTACCGGATTACCGATGAAGGAAGAAATATTCTTGCCGAACGGACGAAGGAATGGAGTCTGTTTTCTGCTCTGATGGACCGTATGCTGAAGCGGGGCGGGCAGAATGGATAAAGACCTTTATGTACAGGAAATCAAAAAAGGGCTTGAAGGCCAGACCGGAAGCCGTGAATTGTTAAAAGAACTTGAGAGCCATATTCATCATAGCTTTTGTGATCACCTGGAAAAAGGAAAAACCGAAAGCGAAGCGATGGAGCTTATTTTGCGGGAAGTAGGGACTCCGTCTGAAATTATCTCTGCTTTTCAAAAAGCTTCAGCGGTCCCCGCGCGGACTTTCATGCTTTTTCATCTGTTCTGCAACTGCGGTCTTTTTGTGATGGGAGCGGTGATTACAATGATGCACGCGTGGAGGCTTCATCCGGCTGTTGACGCGCTTTGGAGAGGGATTTCCGTGTCATTATGGCTGATCATGATCGGATATGTGCTGTATTGGTTCCAAATCGGCTACCAGGCTGGTAAAGAGTTTGGGCCCGGCGGCAGAAAGCTCACTGAACGGACGGTATGGGCATCAATGGTGCCGAATCTATGTTTTATGTTCATCTTTTTATTCAACCTCGTTCCGGCGGAGCTGTTTCCTTCGGCGGTCACACCGGGCTTTGCGGCAGTATGCGCTATTGTGACGGTCTGTTTTCCGTTTTGCGGAAAATTGGGTTTTTACGCAGGCAGGCAGAGACTTGCCTGATTTTTTTCACTATATACATAGAAATTCTATATAGGAGTGATGAAATGAGACTGGGTTCGTGGATATACGGCGCGTGTGCACAAATAGCCGTTACCGTATTTACCGTTTTCAGCTTGCTTCTCGTATTGCCTATTGTGAGTCTTTTTATTATGGTAATGAACACGCTGCAAGACGCTTTTTTTGCTGTTTTCGGGATTTTGTTCCTTCTCTTATTTTATGCGCTGGGATGGCTTTGGGCTGTTTCATTTGCACGTGAGTGGAAAGTGAAACTTTTTGAGCTTCAGATCAGTTCTCTCATTCCGCTGGCCGGGGTATTATACTTGTACATTGACAGCGGGGTGAGTATACCGGAACTGATTCATGACTGGCAGGAGGAGGGATGCGCGCTTGTCCCGCCGGCTTTTGTCTGTTTGTGCACGTGCTATGCGATGGTGTTGGTGCCTGTTTATCAATCAAAACTTTGGAATGTCATGGAGGCGGGCAGACTTAATGCCAAGGCGCTTTGCGTTGTTTGGGGAGATCTTCTGATCATTCTGGTTTTGCTGGCGGGCATGACCATGATTTGTTTCTGAATGGGCTGAAATCAAAAATCCCCCCTGATCTCTCCGCCGCTTTATGTTTTAATAGAACATGAGAAAAAGCAGAAGGAGCGGATCATGAATATATCAATTGTCATAGTCACGTATAATCGGATTCCGGCTTTATGTGAGCTGCTGGAGTCGATTTCCAATCAGACCGTAAAGCCTTATGAAGTAATCATCGTAAATGATGCCGGGGAATCAGTCGAGGAGGCGAAGAAGCTGTACAGCGATCTGCCGATTCAGATTATTGATTTAGAACAGAATGCCGGACATGTGGAAGCGCGGAACGCCGGTGTGAAAAAAGCGTCAGGTGATTGTATCATGCTGTGCGATGATGATGATTTCATTACGCCTGGCCATTTGGAAAGAATGGCGGCTGAGCTCGTTGATGCTGACTTGGTTCATTCTGATGCGGAAATTGTGTCATTTGAAGAACGGGACAACACGAGATTTCCGGTTTCACGAAAGCCATTCGCCTATACGGCCGATTATGAGGATATGCGGGTGTTTTCCACGTATGTCCCGTCAGGCAGCATGTACAGGCGTTCTCTGCATGACGCGTTAGGATATTTTGATCCGGATGTCCATAATTACTGGGACTGGGATTTTTATTTGCGCGCTGCGAAACAGCACCGTGTGAAGCGTGTTCCTTGCGCGAGCGTCATATATGCGTTTTTTGAGGGAGGCGGCAATCAGTCTGCGGACCTCGGCGCAAAACGGAAGCAGTACTTAGACCGGCTAAGCGAAAAGCACGGGCTTGGGGAGCTCCCGACGAAAAATTTCGCGGTTCTTCTTGAAGAGCCGGACATGAAGAGGCGGGAGGCGCCGACGGACATTGTGTGGGACGGAAAGCCCGTCTATTCAAGACTGCACACTTCATAAGGGGGGACGGACAGTTTGAAACAGCTTTTAAAGGACAGCTGGTGGAATCAGCTGAAAGATGAATTCGACAAACCGTATTATCAAGAGCTGAGAGAGATGCTGAAACAAGAATACCGCAGCCAAACGGTGTATCCTGACAGCCATGATATTTTTAATGCCTTGCATTATACGTCCTATGAGAATGTAAAAGCGGTCATTCTCGGGCAGGATCCGTATCACGGGCCCGGACAGGCGCACGGGCTTAGTTTTTCCGTTCAGCCCGGCGTCAGACAGCCGCCGTCTTTGAAAAATATTTTCATAGAGCTTCAGGATGATATCGGCTGTCCCGTACCGAATCACGGATCGCTTGTCAGCTGGGCGGAGCAGGGAGTGCTTTTGTTAAACACAGTGCTTACGGTTCGCCGCGGCCAAGCCAATTCCCACAAAGGCAAGGGGTGGGAGCGGCTCACTGACCGCATCATTGATGTGGTGAATGAAAGAGAAAAGCCGATCGTCTTTATCTTGTGGGGACGTCACGCACAGATGAAAAAAGAGCGTATTGACACATCGAAACACATTATTATCGAATCGACTCATCCGAGCCCGTTTTCGGCAAGGAACGGTTTTTTCGGGAGCAGACCGTTTTCCCGGACAAACGCCGCCCTTGAAAAAATGGGGGAACAGCCGATCGACTGGTGCATTCCCGACTTGCCGCAATAAATGGTGTTTTGAGGCGCTTCCGCCCGGCGGAAGCGTCTTTTTTGACGTTCCGGGCGATATGTTGTCAGAAAAAATAACAAACTCAATTCTGCGATTGGTTCAGAAATTTGATAAAATGCAGGAAGAAGACAAATTACTGCTGGAGGATTTACTCATGAACATACATATCTCTGCTTTGATTCAGAAGATGGAAGAAGAACTGAGGCAGGCGAAAACGGCATCCCGCGCCGAGGATGTCAAAATGCACGCGGCCGCCATCCGCTCTTTGTGTGACGTCGTGCTCGGCACCCAGACGGATACCGCTCAGGCGCCTGTGCAGAATCCGATTCCGAAAGCGGTGCCGAAGCCTTCCGCGTCACCTTCGACAGACCCGCTTCTGCTTGAAAAAATGATGGGCAGCGCCGGGCTGAGCCAATATCAGAAAAAAGCGAAAGACGAACGTGAGGAAGACGGAAACGGGGATTCCATTTTCGATTTTTAACAGGAGAGGTTGATTGATTTGAAACTGATACTCGGGGGGTTGCAATGGACGGCATTCATGATTGCGGCTGCAATTGTGGTTCCTGTCGCCATCGCACAATCATTTCACTTGAACCATGCTGATTCTGCTGTATTGATTCAGAGCACATTTTTTGTGCTTGGCGTCGCTGCGGTTATCCAATGTCTTCAAGGCCATCGTCTGCCGATTAATGAAAGTCCGGCAGGCTTATGGTGGGGCGTATACACGATTTATGGCGGATTGACGGGCACGGTGTTTGCGACATTCGGCGAGACGCTGCGGGCGTTGCAGGGGGCGCTGTTATTAAGCGCTGTCTTTTTCTTTTTGTTCAGCCTTTTTAAAGTGATTGAACGGCTGGCTGTATTGTTTACACCGGTAGTGACGGGCGTGTATCTGCTGCTTTTGGTCATGCAGCTGAGTCAGCCGATTGTGAAAGGCCTTTTGGGCATCGGCTATTTAAAAAACAGCGTCGACGGTCTTGTCTTCGGGCTCGCCATGGTTGTGACGGCTGCGATGTTCATCATGTCCCGATCAAATGTTACTTTTTTAAGGCAGTATGCGATTCTTCTTTCGCTTGCCGGCGGCTGGCTCTTGTTTGCTGTCTTCGGCGCTGCCAGACCGATTCAAATACCGGACCGCATGATTCAGCTTCCGACTCTCTTTCCGTTTGGAAAGCCTGCGTTCGACAGCGGGCTGATCATTACGTCACTCTTCATTACAGTGCTTTTGATTGTCAATATGCTCGCGAGCATCAGAGTTGTTGAAGCGGCTGTGAAAAAATTCGGCGGCACCGTGGGGAAGCGGCGTGAGCGTCCGGCCGGGTTTGCGGCCTCGATCAGCCACCTTTTAAGCGGACTTTCGGGAGGCATTGCGCCTGTGCCGATCTCAGGGGCGGCCGGTTTTATTGAGACGACGAAGCTTCCTTCGAAAAAGCCGTTTCTTTTGGGCAGTGTATTTGTCATCATCATCAGTATGATCCCATTATTTATGAATGCGTTTGCGAGTCTGCCCTCACCGGTCGGCTTTGCGGTAAACTTCGTCGTTTTCTCAACAATGGCGGGTCTTGCCTTTACAGAGTTTGACTCTTATGAGAAAGCGGAGCAAAAACGAATCCGTTCCATCATCGGTCTGGCGCTTCTGACGGGAGTCGGGGTGATGTTTGTTCCGGAGAGCGCATTATCAGGGATGCACCCGATCCTGATTTCGCTCTTAAGCAACGGCCTTGTGCTGGGGACGCTGCTGGCGATCGCGATTGACCGAACCCAGCTTATCAAAAGGAAAAAATCCGACAATCTCGTGTCATCGGAGGACGGACGTTGAATTTTGCCGATGTTGGGTTATGATTGAAATGGAAACTTTAACGAAAAGGCGGGAGAAAATAGATGAAAGTGTTTATTATTCTGGGCGCGATTAACGCCTTATTGGCAGTGGCGCTGGGCGCTTTCGGCGCACACGGGCTTGAAGGGAAAATCCCCGATAAATATCTGCAGGTATGGCACACAGGCGTGCAATATCATATGTATCACGCGCTCGGCCTTCTGGCTGTCGCCTTTTTGGCCGAGAAGCTCTCCGGCGCAGGCAGCGTTTCGGTTGCAGGCTGGCTGATGTTTGCGGGCATCGTTCTGTTTTCAGGAAGCCTGTACGTATTGAGCGTGACTCAGATTTCCATTCTCGGAGCGATTACACCGCTCGGCGGCGTGGCGTTTATTATTTCATGGATTATGATTATCGTCGCAGCCGTCAAATATTTATAAAGAAAAAAAGCCAATCCTCTGCCAAGTGAGCGATTGGCTTTTTGCTTTATCTCGGAGAATAGGAAGACATGGAGAACGGGTAAGTATAAGCAATTTCTTCATCAAACGTGATGTAATCAAGGTAAATGGTCAAAAGCAGATAGCGGGTGCCCGTTTTCGGGTCGCTGATAATGATATGGTCACGCCCCGCCGCCTCAATCACACCGCGGAAAATCTTTGAATTCCATTCTTTGCTGTTTTCAAATGTCATATAAATCGTCGCCGTTTTGCCCCGGTTCAACCGCAGAATATTTTCAATGTATGATTCTTCAATCGGCAGCATGCCGGGAACGCTTTGTGATGATGATGGACCCGACGGGATCTGAAACCCGCCGCCCTGCTGCTGCGGCTGGCCGGAGAACCCTCCGCCGAAGCCCTGCTGGCTTTGCTGCATTGGCATTGGCATTTGCTGCTGCATCGGCATCATCTGTGATCCTTGGCCCTGAGGCTGCGGATAAGGATTAGGCCCGAGCTGCGGCTGGTATCCCTGCATATCCATTCCCATCCCCATCCCCTGCATTTGCTGATATTGATTCTTTTTCGGTTTCATATTGTTCCTCCTTTGATGAAAACCTCTTGGTGCTGGAACCTCCTGACAAGTATCAGACAGCCTTAAATCGGCTGCCGTTTTTATCTATTCCACCATATGAGCCCATAGAAAGATTTATGCAAAAAAAGAAACACGCTTCCTTTAGTCCGGCCATCAAAGCCGGCTTTTTTGTGTGAAGAAAAGCTGACTTTTCACACAATAGTCTGTAATCCTAGCGCATCTTTGACATAAGAAACATATGATAGCGGTAGTTTCAGGTACGTAAAGGGGGTGACGAGTTGCCTAAAGTGTCAGTGATCATGACGAGCTATAACAAAAGTGACTATGTGGCCCGCTCTATTAAAAGTATTCTGTCCCAGACGTTTACAGACTTTGAGCTTTTTATTATGGATGACAACTCAAATGAAGCGACATTGGCGGAAATACGCCCTTTTCTCACCGATCCCCGCGTCCGGTTTTATCAAAGCGATGTATCGGGCGTCAAAGAAAGGACGGAAAAAACACGCTACGCCGCCTTGATTAATCAGGCAATAGAAGTGGCGGAGGGCGAGTATGTGACGTATGCGACCGACGACAACACATATGTGCCGGACCGGCTTGAGAAAATGGTGAAAGAGCTTGATGCCGATCCGGAAAAAGCCGTTGTGTATTCAAGTTCCAAAACCTATCATCTGAATCAGCAGAAGGAGACGGTGAAGGAAACGGCCAGGCTCGCCGACCGGATCGTATGGAATGCGCCGTGTGCCATTGACCATTGCTCAGTCATGCATCGGTTTTCCGTGTTGGAACAGGTCAAATCGGCATTCGGTTCCTATTGGGATGAAAGCCCCGCGTTTTACCGCATCGGTGATGCCCGTTTCTTCTGGAGGGTGAATCATTTTTATCCGTTTCACCCGATTTCTGAGGAGCTTGATATCAATTATATTACCGATCAATCCATTCATTATCAGCTTTTCGCGGCGGAAAAAAATGAGTTTGTGAGCAGCCTTCCGCAGCAGGCCACGTGCCGGGAGCTGAGGGAATCATTAAAAAAGCTTGGAAAGGGGTGAGGGCTTGTCGGCATACTTAGCGAACTATTGGGTGCTGTACCGGCAGTATATTGACCTTTTTCAGTCACTTCGCTACAAAGACATTCCGCTCGCGTTGATCAGTAATTTTTATCAATATATCAGCCCGGCGCTTCGTGAGAGCATGGAACAGAACCCAGAGCTTTTCGGTTCCGCCGACCGGCATATTCCTGAAGCCGATATTCAGTCTTATTTTGATCAAAAGAAGCAATCCATTAAGAAAACAGGTGAGAAACCGGTAAATGGAAAACTCATTCTGCATTTCGACCATCTTCGGTTCACCGAGGAAAATTACCGGCAGTTTGATCCGGCAAAAACAGCGGTACTGGCCAGATGGAGTCTGCCTGACCATCACGGGCTTCCCGTTATCTGCAAATTGGAATTGGCAGGAATGGGCCAAAAAGGGAACCCCGTCCCCTATATTGAAAAAGCCCATGCCATTCTGAAAGAGCTGCACAGCCATCCCGCTTTCGGAAACAGAGAATTTCAGGAGCGATTATATAAAGATATTCCTTTATTTATTGAAGCGATTGATGCGCTTGATAGTTTGTTTACGGCTGAGCCCATTTCCGCCGTTGTGGTCGGCACAACAGAGGATATTTACAGCCGTGTGCTGGCGCTGATGTGTGCGAAAAAAAACGCCGTCAGCATCTGTCTTCAGCACGGAGCGCTCATGGGAGATGAAGCGTTTCTGCCCGTGTTTACGGACTATCAGGCTGTATTCGGGGCTTATGAAGCGGAGTGGTATAAAGCGAAGGGCTGCAGGGATGAACAAATCATCATCACGGGGCATCCCCGCTTCGATGAGATCTTCTCAAGAGAACCGATAGATAAAGACACGTTTTACCGCAAGCTTTCCTTTCTCCCGTCGCAGCGGACGGTGCTGATCGCCACGCAGCCGTTCTCTGATGACTTTTACACGAGGGTGCTTGATGAACTTGTCAAGCATAAGAACATGCAGCTCATTATTAAACCGCATCCGTGGGAAATCGGCAAAAACAAGCTGGATGCTTACAATCAGGTGCTGCGGAAATACAAAGCCGGCAAAATCATCAAGAAAGAAATGGGGCTTTACGATATTCTCCCGTATGTTGACGCCGCGGTGACACAGACATCAACGGTCGGTCTTGAAGCGATGCTGTTTCAAAAACCCGTGCTGATCGGAAAATCAGCGGGAACCCGCCAATACCCTTATTATCATTCACTCGGGGAATTTGCCTTTGAGGACCCGCAGGCACTGGCTCAGGAATTAATCCGGGTATGCGAAAGCCCCGCAGCATATCAAAAGGCGGAACAGGCGCGCCGGGCTTTTATCGCGGCGAACTACCCGGTTCAGGATTCGCTTGCGGCTTTATGTCAGGTGCTTCAGGAAAAAACCGGAGTCGGCTTCAGAAAGGCTGACTCTTCATAAAAACGATAGGAGCGCAAAGAAAATGGTGCAAAAAAGATCAGCTTTTCTTCCCTATTCATTGCCCATGATCGGGAAGGACGAAATTCAGGAGGTTATTGATACGCTAGAAACGGGCTGGCTTTCAAAGGGACCGAAAGTGGAGGCGTTTGAAAAAGCTTTTGCCGCCTGGACGGGAGCAAAGCACGCGATCGCCCTGAACTCATGTACCGCCGCTTTGTTTTTGGCATTGAAAGCGAAAGGAATCGGTCCCGGCGACGAGGTCATCACGTCTGCCGTGACGTTCAGTTCAACAGCCAATACCATCGTGCACACAGGCGCCGTTCCGGTGTTTGTTGATATTGACCCGCTTACGCTGAATGCGGACCCTGAGAACATTGAGGCGGCCGTCACCCCGCGGACAAAGGCGATTGTGCCCGTTCATTTCGCCGGCCAGTCGTGTGATATGGATCGGATTCTGGCCATCGCTAAAAAGCATCAGCTGTTTGTCTTAGAGGATGCCGCACATGCCGTGTACACCACGTATAAACAGAAAATGGTCGGATCAATCGGAGACGCGACGGCATTCAGTTTCTACGCGACAAAGAACCTGGCAACCGGTGAAGGCGGCATGCTGACGACCGATGATGACGGGCTTGCCGATCAGATCAGGGTGCTCAGCCTTCACGGGATGAGCAAAGGCGCGTGGAACCGCTATTCTTCAAACGGAAGCTGGTATTACGAGGTCGAAGCGCCCGGCTATAAAATGAATATGTTTGACCTTCAGGCAGCGCTTGGGCTTCACCAGCTGAAACGGATTGACAGCATGCAGCAAAGAAGGGCTGAAATTGCAAGCCGCTACCAGGACGCTTTCAGGGACATGAAAGGGCTGACCGTCCCATATGTCAGTGATGACGGGCGGCATGCATGGCATTTGTATGTTCTTCAAATAGAGGAGCAGGAAACCGGGATCAGCCGGAACGATCTGATTTCCGCTTTAAAAGATCAATATAACATCGGCACAAGCGTTCATTTTATTCCGGTTCCGTTTCATCCGTATTATCAAAAAACGTACGGATATAAGGAAACTGATTTTCCGGCCGCGGCCGCGTATTATCACCGCACCGTATCACTCCCTCTTTATCCGTCAATGACAGATGATGACGTTGAATACGTCATTGCGGCAGTTACGGATATCATCAAAGGGGCTGATTAGGTGTACAGACTGAAGAGAAATCTTGCACAGGATGTGATTCAAGCTTTTCTGCAACAGAAGGGCATTCAGCCGGAGGCCTATGAGTCGTCACTCTGTTTATTGGAAGAAAACAGCCTTCAAGGCGTGATTTTATATGAGAGCTCTTCGTGGGAAAGTCAATTGTTCCAAAAAAAAATCATCAATGTGAAGCTTGCAGCCGCAAACAGCACCGGTCAGCTCAAAAGGCTGTTTCAGGAATTTTACGCGTCAAGGCGGGCGGACGGCACTGATTTTATATTTATTAAAATACCGGCTGAGGATGTCGGCGCGATGCAGGTCGTGCAGCAGCTTCCAAATGCTTGTTTTGTCGGGAGTCTGTTCAAACTCGTCAGCCCGGTGCGTGTATTTAACAGCACGCCGCCATTTGAGATTGCAGAAGCCGGTCCCGGCGACGCGGAAGCGATCAGCCGGCTGGCCCGAGATGCCTTTACAAAAAGCAGGTATTACCAGGACCCCCATCTCAGCTATGAAAGTGCAAACCGCCTGTTTGAAGAGTGGGCGCGGAATAACGCGGAAGGCAGGGCTTCGTTACAATTCGCCGCCAAATATAAGGGAGAGACCGTGGGCTTTGTGCAGGGGCTTTCTAAAGGCGATGAATTCGTCCTTGATCTGATGGCGGTAAAGCCGGGATTTGAAGGAAAAGGAGCGGGATACCATTTAGCGGCGCGCATTATTGAACAATCACTGCGCTTTCAGCATAAGACTGTATCAGCGGGCACGCAGCTCCACAATGTAAGAGCCATCCGTTTGTATGAACGAATGGGCTTTAAAGCGGATGCATCTTATTATTACTATCATGTGTGGCCCGGGAAGGGGGCGGACTGATGGCATCATGCAAAATCGGATCGAAGTCAATCGGCGGAGATTCGCCCGTTTTCATTATCGCCGAAGCCGGAATTAATCATGACGGAAAGCTGAACCAGGCGTTTGAATTGATAGATGCGGCCAGTGAGGCCGGCGCGGACGCGGTCAAGTTCCAAATGTTTCAGGCTGACAAAATGTATCAGAAAGACCCCGGTCTATACAAAACCGCTGCGGGAAAAGACGTCTCTATTTTTTCACTCGTGCAATCAATGGAAATGCCCGCTGAATGGATCGAACCGCTGCTTGAATATTGTAAGAAAAAAGGCATGCTGTTTTTAAGCACGGTATGTGACGAAGGCTCTGCCGACTTACTCTATGCGACTTCCCCGCCCGCCTTTAAAATCGCCTCCTACGAGCTGAATCATCTGCCGTTATTGAAATATGTGGCGGGGCTGAAGACCCCGATTATCTTTTCAACTGCCGGCGCTGATATTTCAGATATTCAGGAGGCTTATCAAACCATTACCGGCGAGGGGAACAAAGAAATTGCAATCATGCACTGTGTGGCGAAATATCCCGCTCCGCCTGAACACAGCAATCTGAGCGTCATTCCCATGCTTGCCGCCGCTTTTCCTGATGCTGTGATCGGTTTTTCTGACCACAGCGCGCATCCGTATGACGTCCCGTGCGCGGCTGTCAGGCTCGGAGCGAAACTGATTGAAAAGCATTTTACGATCGACAAAAATCTGCCCGGCGCTGATCACTCCTTCGCCCTCAACCCGGATGAATTAAAAGAAATGGTTGCGGCGATCCGGTCAGTTGAACAAGAGCTGCGGCAGGGGCATCACGCTCCGGTGCCGAAAATGCTGTCGGGAAGCTCCCATAAGACCACGACACCGATTGAAGGGGATATCAGAAAATTCGCTTACAGAGGCATTTTTTCAACAGCGCTGATTCAAAAAGGGGAATGTTTTACGGCGGATAATCTTGCCGTCCTTCGTCCCGGCCAAAAACCGCAGGGGCTTCACCCGAGGTATTTTGAGCTTTTAATTGACGGGGCGCGTGCGGTCAGGGATATCCCCGCCGACACGGGTATCACTTGGGATGACCTTTTGACGAAAGGCAGCTCTTATGATGACTGACATTTTGTTCATCATTCAGGCGCGGATGGGGAGCGGGCGTCTTCCCGGCAAAGTGCTGAAACCGATCGGCGGGTATACCATCCTCGATATGATTGTCAAAAGGGTTCGGCAAAGCGCGTATTATGATCAAGCGCGGGATAATTTGATTGTGGCCACGTCCGACAGCAAGACCGACGACATTCTGTACGCGCACTGCCTCAGTAAGCACTACCGGGTGCACCGGGGCAGCGAACAGCGCGTGCTTGATCGGTTTGCGCAAGTCATTGAACAAGTAAAACCGGCCATCGCAGTCAGACTGACTGGGGATAACCCGTTTGTCGACCCTTCGCTGCTTGATGTTCTGATTCAATCGCATTCAGACCAGCATGCAGACTACACGTATATCAGCGGTACGGCGCTCGGCATCGGCGGCGAGGCGGTTAACGCGCGCCTCCTAACGGAGATCAATGCCGACAAAACGCTGGCAGACAAATATCAGGAGCATGTCACGCTTTTAATTAGAGAATCTCCTGAGAGGTACCGGCTGCTTTTTCCCGAACCCCCGCAGGAACTCCGGGCTCCTCATTTGCGGCTGACCGTCGATACCGAAGAGGACTACAGGCTGGCCCGCGAGCTATACGAAAAAGCAGGCTCGCACCCTGATATTCCGGCAAAAGAATTGATTCATCTGCTGAATAACGATCCTGAACTCAGGGCCATTAATCAAATGATCCGGCAAAAAGAGGCTGATTAGGATGCGGGTTTTGATATTCGCAGACGGGGGCCGTGAAATCGGTATGGGCCACGCCGTCAGGATGAAGCTGCTTGCCGGCGCCATTTTGAATAAATGCTCAATCACGTTTTACACCAATAAAGAGGCTTCTTCATACCTGTCTGCTGATCAATGGGAAGTGATCATCAAGCCTGACAAGGGACAGAAGGAATTTATTGTCCGGGAAATAAACAGGCAGGCTCCTGACATGCTCATATTCGACGTGCTTGATATGCCTTCTGACTGGCTTGAAGAAATCAGACGGCATTCATCGGCACGCATCGTCTTATTTGAAGAAAAGCGGGAGCATGTCATTCATTTATGTGATGCCGTCATAAACGGCATATATGGCGGGCTGAAAAGCCGGACAATGAAAATGGGCAGAGCCGTTATATATGAAGGCCCGGAATATATCATTCTTCATCCGGAATTTGAAAAAGCCAAACAGCACTATCAGCTGAGAAAAGAATGCCGGACCATTTTGGTTTCTTTAGGAGGAAGCGATCCGAAGAAGCTTGTCTTTAAAGTGATAGAAGCATGCCGCCGGATTCCGGATATTCATCGAAAACAAGTGATTATTGTCATGGGCGGAGCTGCGGCTCACGCTGATGACGTGCGCACGCTTATCGCGCAAATGCCTTATGCCGAGATGGTAAGGCAGACAAATGACATGGCCGCACTTCTTACGAGGGCTGATATGGCCGTCGTGTCCGGCGGCATCACTTTATATGAAACCATTTGTACGGGTGTGCCCTGCATCGTTCTTTCTCAAGTGGCGCATCAAACCGTGACGGCTGAAAAATTCGCCGCACGGGGCGCCGCCGTTCATCTCGGCCTGGGAGAACACACCCCGGCGGACGTGCTCGCTCGGCATATGTCTGAGCTGGCTGCTGATTATCCGAGACGGCTCGGGCTTCATCAGAACGGAACGCCGCTGGTTGACGGGAGAGGCATCAAACGGGCGGCGGCGATTCTTTATGATTTGTGATAAAACCACACGTAAGGAAGTGTTCATGTGAAAGGTGTTATCTTAGCCGGAGGTACTGGCTCGCGCCTTATGCCGCTGACGAAAGCGGTTAATAAGCATTTACTCCCTGTCGGTCCGTACCCGATGATTTACTGGTCGATCATGAAGCTGGAAGAAGCGGGAATTACGGATATATTGCTGATTACGCAAAAAGAGTATATTCCGCAATTTCATAAGCTTCTTGAAACCGGAGAAGAGCTCGGCGTGTCGATCACATACCAGGTTCAGCCCGCCGCATCAGGGATTTCGGACGGTTTATCGTACGCAAAGCGGTTCACCGGACGCGACCCCTTCGTCCTGCTGTTAGGAGATAATATTTTCGAAGATTCATTAAAACCTTATACGGAACGTTTCGCACAGCAGGGAAAAGGGGCAAAAGTGCTGCTGAAAGAAGTTGACGATCCGGAGCGCTTCGGCATCGCCGAAATTGATGAAGAAAACAAACGGATCAAGTCGATCATTGAAAAGCCGGAGCATCCGCCGACCAGCTTATGTGTCACAGGGATTTACATGTACGACGCAGAAGTGTTTTCTTATATTGAACAAATTTCTCCATCAAAACGCGGCGAACTGGAAATTACCGATGTCAATAATTTATACATTGAACACAGCGAGCTGACGTATGATGTGTTAACGGGCTGGTGGGTGGATGCAGGCACGCATGAATCGCTCTATCTCGCCGGAAGCCTGGCGCAGCAGGCAATACAGAAAGGACAGGAACATTAATCATGCCAAAATCATATTTAATTACAGGCGGCGCAGGATTTATCGGCCTTACCTTTACAAACATGATGCTGAAAGAAACGGACGCGCAGATTACCGTCCTGGATAATCTCACGTATGCAAGCAGGCCGCTTGAAATAGAAGCCTTAAAAAAGCACGGCCGTTTCCGTTTTATCAAAGGTGACATCTCCAAAAAAGAAGACATTGATAAAGCCTTTTCCCAAATGTATGACGCTGTCATTCATTTTGCGGCTGAATCCCATGTAGACAGAAGCATTAATCAGGCAGAGCCGTTTATCACAACAAATGTGATGGGCACATACAGACTGGCGGACGCGGTGTTACAGGGCAAGGCCGGCAGGCTGATTCACATTTCCACAGACGAGGTGTACGGAGATTTGGGGCCGGATGATCCCGCTTTCACAGAGACGACGCCGCTTTCTCCAAACAATCCGTATTCCGCAAGCAAGGCGGGCTCAGACCTGCTCGTCATGTCTTATGTGAAAACCCATAAGCTCCCTGCGATCATCACGAGATGCAGCAACAATTACGGGCCTTACCAGCATCACGAGAAAATGATTCCGACCATTATCAGGCACGCCGTAAACGGTACGCCGGTTCCGCTGTACGGCGACGGGATGCAGATCAGAGACTGGCTGTTTGCCGAGGATCATTGCCGCGCCATTAAGCTCGTGCTGGAAAACGGAACGCTCGGTGACATTTATAATATCGGCGGCGGAAATGAACGGACGAATAAAGATCTGGCTGCATTTATCATGAAGGAGCTCGGAGTGGAGGAGCGGTTTGTTCATGTCGAAGATAGAAAAGGGCATGACCGCCGTTACGCCATCAATGCCTCAAAGCTGAAAAATGAGCTGGGCTGGCGGCAGCAGGTCACATTTGAAGAAGGAATGAGAAGAACCATTCGCTGGTATACAGACAGCCAAGACTGATCGGAAAGAAGGGGATCCGATTGACGAAGGTATTAGTAACCGGAGCTGCCGGCCAGCTGGGGCGGGAATTATGCCGCCTGCTGAAGCGGGAAGGGTATGAGGTGATCGCCCTGACAAAAGCGATGATGAATATATCCGACCAGCGTTCGGTGCGGCACTCATTCAGCCATTACAAGCCGGATATCGTCGTCAATACGGCGGCATACACCTCCGTTGACAAATGTGAAACGGAGCTCGACAAAGCGTATTTAATAAACGGAATCGGCGCTTATTATGCCGCGCTTGAGGCTGAAAACACCGGAGCGAGATTCATTCACATCAGTACCGATTACGTTTTCAGCGGCAAAGGAACACGGCCTTATCGGACGGATGATCCCGCAGACCCCGGCACGATTTACGGAAAAAGCAAAAAACTCGGTGAAGAACTGATCCGGTTAACGGGAAAAAATCATACCATTATCAGAACATCGTGGGTGTACGGCAGCGGCGGGCATAACTTTGTCAATACAATGCTGAAGCTTGCGGATACACATAAACAAGTGCGTGTCGTCAATGACCAAGTCGGCTCGCCGACGTATACAAAGGATTTAGCCGAAACGGTGATCGGTCTGTTTGACAGGCCGCCGGGCACGTACCACGCCGCAAACAGCGGAGTGTGCAGCTGGTATGAATTCGCCAAGGCCATTTTTGAAGAAAGCGGCAGGAACGCCGCCGTGCTGCCCGTGACGACGGAGGAATACGGAAATGAGACGCCGCGTCCCGCTTACTCGGTGTTAAGCCTTGAGTCGATCGAACGGCAGGGGCTCGGCATGAGGCACTGGCGGGATGCGCTGCGTGATTATTTACAAAGGGAGGGGCAATGCAAGTGATCGAAGGCGTAAAAATCAAAAAGCTGACCAAACACAGTGACGACCGGGGTTTCTTTTCAGAACTCGTCCGCGACGATGAACATCTCTTGGAGCGATTCGGGCAGGCTTCCTGGTCCAAAAGCTATCCCGGCGTCATTAAAGCATTTCACTATCACGAGAAACAGGATGACCTGTGGTTTTTCCCGACGGGCCACGCCCAGGTCGTGCTGCATGACCTTCGCGAAGAGTCAGCAACCAAGGGAGAAACGGATGTCTACTACATGGGAGAAGACAATCCGATGCTGCTTCTCATTCCCAAAGGTGTCGCGCACGGGTACAGAGTGCTGGGAGAAACGCCGCTGACCATTATTTATTTCACGACAATGTCCTACAATCCGGATCAGCCGGATGAAAAAAGAATCCCATGGAACGACGAAACCATCGGATTTGACTGGCAGACGGCTCACCGGTAGCGCAGAAGACGAAGACAGCGGATGTCTTCGTTTTTGTGTTTGCCGGTGAATAAGATACGACCGCCCGCTATATCATGATTGCTGGCCTGAAGAACAATTTCATCAAAAATGTCTTGGAAAATGGCGGTCAGTTAGGGACCTGAAATTTAAGAGATCCTCCCTTTCTTCTCTTATGGACATCATGCATCCTAAAAAAACAAAAAATGATTTATAGAATGGGGATAGGATTTGAAAATCTTAAGAAAAAAGTAATATTTGCTTAAGAGAAAAGAGAACTTTCCTTTATATAGTAGGAGTATATAGGGAAAGGGGAAAGCGAATGACATACATCTTAAAAACGAGTCAGCTTACAAAATCATTTAAAGGAAAAGAAGTTGTTTCCGGAGTTAATATGCACGTGAAAAAAGGGGAGATTTATGGATTCTTGGGTCCCAATGGGGCAGGTAAAACAACCATTATGAAAATGATTACAAATTTAATCAAGCCTACAAGTGGTGAAATCGAAATTTTCGGTGAGAAATTAACAGATACGTCATTTGAAGTTTTAAAAAGAATGGGCACCATTATTGAATATCCCATTTTCTATGACAACCTCACTGCTAAAGAAAATTTAGATTTCCATTGTGAATATATGGGCTATTACGATAAAAAATCCATTGACCACGCTATCGAGCTTGTAAAGTTACATAATATTGATAATAAAAAAGTGAAAGAGTTTTCTTTAGGAATGAAACAAAGGTTAGGAATAGCCAGAGCTATTTCTACAAGACCAGAACTTCTCATTTTAGACGAGCCAATTAATGGCCTGGATCCAATAGGTATAAAAGAGTTGAGGGATCTCTTTAAGTTACTTTGCAGAGAATATGGAATTACATTATTAGTCTCCAGTCACATTTTAGCCGAAATGGAACAAATGTCAGATACTATTGGTATCATACAGAATGGCAAGTTAATAAAAGAAGTTTCTATGAAGAGTATAAACGGAAAACAAACAGAGTATATAGAGGTACAAGTCCAAAACATAAAAAAAGCATTATATATTTTAGAGCAAAATCTGGGGATAAGAAATTTTAAAATGATTGATCAACAATTAATTCGTATCTATGAAACAGCAGTTACACAACAAGAAATCTCTAAAGTACTTATTCTGAATGACATTGGTATAGAAAGTATAAATAAAAAACACAGTTCTTTAGAAGAATACTTCTTAAATTCTATGAATGGGGAGGGAATACACACTAGATAGATTGCCCGTCTGTGTTATGCACCTTATTTGCATTGTCTTAAATTCTTCTGCTGGAGGCTATTAGCATGTTAAAACTTATGAAATTAGAGTACAAAAAACATCACTTATCACAGTATTTTAAATGGGTGGCACTTTGGATATTAATCATCTTTGCCTTAGCGGCTCTTATGGGATGGGAATCTAAAAATGAAAATGAACTTATGTTTCGTGATTATGCAGATTTTATATCTCTAACTAATATTCTTATTAGAATTGTATTTATTAGTTTTTCTGCTGTGATTTTATCCCGTTTAGTTATTGATGAATATAAAAATAAAACAATACAATTGCTGTTTACTTATCCTTTACAAAGAAAAAAATTAATGCAAGCTAAACTATCTATTGTCTTCCTATTCTGCTTTGTAAGTATTGTTATTGCTACTTTTGTTATTAACTTGTTAATTCTCTTCGTGAGTCCGCACTTATATTTATTCGAGAAGCCTGTTGAAATGAGTGAAGTTATTTCCGCTATGCCATCGACTCTTCTCACCGCTTTTATGATGGGAGGAGTGAGTCTGATTCCTTTATTTTTTGGCATGAGAAAAAAATCAACTGCTGCTGCAATCACTTGGGCTTTCATAATCGGGTTCTTTATCAATGCAACAGTTTCCGACGGAGGAGAAACAGTCAGTTTAAGTCAATTTATTATCATTCCAATTGTACTTTGTTTATTTGGTCTTTTAGTGGGTTATCTTTCTTACCGTAAAATAGAACAAAAAGATTTAGTGTAAATGAGGAGAAATTACACATTGAAGAAAATTATAGCAATGTCAAGGAATTACTTTTAGAAAACAGGGCGGCACAATCTATATTAATGTTCCCGATTCAGGTATGAACAATATTGAAATAACCAAGTAGTTCTAATGTAAAGGTTTCTTCTATAGATGGGACGGTTTCAATCAAGGACATAACAGAAGGAAAATCTTTATCAGTAAATACGAAATCAGGAGATATAGGTGTATCTTATAAAAAAGCGCCAACTTCACTTGCTGTTTTTGCTCAGAGTAATTCTGATGTAACGCTTGATCTAGATGATGGCGTAAAACTGAAAAAAGGTGAAATTGGCGCGGGAAGTAATAAAGTAAGTCTATTTAGGGTTCGATAAAGGTTAGATAAAAAGAGAAAAACACAAGACAACAATTCCCGCTATTGAAGAATGGTTGTCTTATTTGTTTGTATTTAAAATGTTTTGGAGTATTTATCTCCTTTTGGATAAAAAAGAATTATAATGAGATTAATTATCTGTATATTGATTGAAATAAACAGTGAAATAAGAATATCAGTTTTATATTTAAGGAGCGGAAAGCTTGGGTTACAAAATATTAATTGTAGAAGACGACCAATTCATAAGCGATATGGTAAGCGAAAGTTTAACAAAAGAAGGGTTTGAAGTAACAGCAGCTTTTGACGGTGAAGAAGCTTTAGACATATTGAACACACAAAAGTTTGAGGTTATATTATTGGATTTAATGCTTCCGAAGATAGATGGTATGGAATGTTTAAGAATGATTCGTTCTAAAAGCATGATTCCAGTTCTTATCATGTCTGCAAAAGATGAAGATGTAGATAAGGCACTTGGTCTCGGCCTCGGAGCTGATGATTATATTTCTAAACCTTTTTCTATGCTGGAAGTATTAGCCAGAATTAAAGCAACTATTAGAAGAGAAAGACACTATAAGAGCTCCCTGTCTCCAAAGGAAGAAAAAATCATTAAAATAGGTGATTTGAGTGTTGACCTGCATGGCTTTTCTGTTAAAAAATTCAATGAAAAGATTAATCTCACGGCAAAAGAATTTAATATTTTAAAACTCTTTATTTCTAATCCTTCACAAGTATATACTAAGGCTCAACTTTATAAATCCGTATGGGAAGATGAGTATCATGGAGATGAGAATGTAATTAATGTTCATATTAGACGGCTTAGAGAGAAAATTGAGGACGATCCATCTCATCCAATGTACATAAAAACTTTGTGGGGAATCGGTTATAAGTTGGGAGATTTTTAAATTGTTTTATATGTTGGTTATTTTATTCATATCCTCTGCAGCAGTAAATATATTTCTTTTCCGAAGCCGATTACATCTAAGGACTGAGATTAAATATATTAGAAATAAACTTCGAAAAGTTGTTAATGAAGAGACAGGCGAAAGATTATTGATTAACACGGATGATAAATATATAAAATCCTTGTTAATTCAAATAAACCGTCTTTTAGACCATAATCAAAAGATCAAAGGGAACTACAATAGTATTGAACTGTCCATGCGAAAAATGTTATCAAATATTTCACACGATTTAAAGACGCCTTTAACAGTTATACTAGGTTATATTGAAATTATAAATAACGATAAAAGTCTGACTTCGGAAAAGATTATGAGTTTACTAAAAACAGTTAATTTAAAAACGGTCGAGGTATTAGCGTTAATAAACCGTTTTTTTGAACTTGTAAAATTAGAGTCAGGAGATAAAAAATTAAATTCTTCACGAATTGATATATGTGAAGTCAGCCGAAAAATAATTTTGGATTACTACGAAATTTTAATAAGCAAAGAATTTGAAGTAGTGATTGATATACCCGATGATCCTGTATTTGTTAGCGGAGATGAAGATGCAATTGAGAGGGTTCTAAATAATTTAATTACGAATGCAATTCAATATGGTTCTGATGGTAAGATGGTGGGTTTAAAGATCAGAATAACTGATCATGATGTTTTTGTAGAAATATCAGATAAAGGAAAAGGGATAAATGAAATGCATAAAGACCGTGTCTTTGAACGAATGTACACATTAGAGGACTCGAGAAACACCAATTATCAGGGAAGCGGATTGGGGCTGACAATTACTAAGAGATTAGTAGAGCAAATGGAAGGAAGTATATCTCTAAATAGTGTCCCCTTCAAAGAAACAACGTTTTCTGTACGTTTAAGACGTATTAGATTTTAATAAAAGCAATAATGTTTCTTCTGTATACGTCTTCAAATCTTCCTTTCTTTTTAATCTGAGAGGCTGACAACAGTCTCTTTTTTTATGCGCAAAAGGCTGGCATGAATCTTGCATATAAAAAGGGACGTAACGACTATGTGAAAGGGACTGATGGGTCTTGGTGTAAAAACGCTTACAATTTGTTCTGCCGGTAATTGAAGCTTACACGTAAAATACGATGAGGTGATAAAACATGTCAGCCAACCCGCTTTCTAAAAGCAATCAGAAAGACGAAGAAAAAGAAGTTCTTGATTTGTTCCTGTCAACACAATCGATCATAAAAGAGGCCCTGCGCAAACTGGGCTATCCTGACAATATGTATGACCTGATGAAAGAGCCGATGCGGCTTTTGACTGTCCGCATCCCTGTCAAAATGGACAATGGATCAGTACAGGTTTTCACGGGCTACCGCTCGCAGCACAATGACGCTGTCGGCCCGACAAAAGGGGGCGTGCGGTTTCACCCGGAAGTCAGTGAGGAAGAGGTCAAGGCGCTTTCCATCTGGATGACCTTAAAATGCGGCATCACAAACCTTCCTTACGGGGGCGGAAAAGGCGGCATCATTTGTGATCCGCGGACAATGTCTTTCGGTGAACTGGAACGGCTGAGCCGCGGATATGTGCGGGCGATCAGCCAGATTGTCGGTCCGACAAAGGATATTCCGGCTCCCGACGTATATACCAACTCGCAGATTATGGCTTGGATGATGGACGAATACAGCCGCCTGAGAGAATTTGATTCACCGGGATTTATTACGGGAAAGCCGATCGTTCTCGGCGGTTCACAAGGGCGGGAAACGGCGACCGCGCAAGGCGTCACGATTTGTATTGAGGAAGCCGTTAAGAAAAAAGGGATTCCATTGGAAAATGCGCGCATCATCATTCAAGGGTTCGGAAATGCGGGGAGCTTTCTCGCTAAATTTATGCATGACGCCGGCGCCAAGGTGATCGGCATCTCAGACGCCCATGGCGCTTTGTATGATCCTGAGGGCCTTGACGTTAATTACTTGCTGGATAAGAGGGACAGCTTCGGCACGGTGACGAATCTCTTCTCTGATGTCATAACGAACCGGGAGCTGCTGGAAAAGGACTGTGATATTCTCGTGCCGGCCGCAATCTCCAATCAGATTACAGCTGAAAACGCCCATCACATTAAAGCCTCAATCATTGTGGAAGCGGCGAACGGGCCGACAACGATAGACGCCACGAAAATTCTGAATGAAAGAGGCGTGCTTCTCGTGCCGGATATTTTGGCAAGCGCCGGCGGCGTGACGGTATCTTATTTTGAATGGGTGCAAAATAATCAAGGCTTTTACTGGTCTGAGGAGGAAGTCGCCGGTAAACTGCGCAGCGTCATGGTGAATTCGTTCGAATCCATTTATCAGACAGCGCATACCCACAAAGTCGATATGCGTTTAGCCGCCTATATGACAGGCATCAGAAAATCGGCTGAAGCGGCCCGATTCCGCGGCTGGGTATAAGGGTGATCTGCAAAAATATTTTGCGTCTTTTATATAGGAGATCGCAAAATTTCTTTGCATTACTGAATGCAGCCGACAGATTCAGACAAGCTTCGTCTGCTTTCGGCTAATTGTTATGCTGGTATGCTTCTTGCATCTTCATAAAGCGTGAGCACACATTACAAAATACAGGAGGAATTCTAATGACAGTTTCATACGCACACGAACCATTTACAAATTTTCAGGAAGAGACAAATAAACAATCGTTTCAAGAAGCGCTGGCTTATGTGAATTCACAGCTCGGCAAGCATTATCCGCTTATCATCAACGGTGAAGCGATTGAGACGGATAAAAAGATCATTTCCGTCAATCCGGCTGATAAAAAGGAAGTAATCGGCTCTGTATCGGCGGCCGGAAAAGAACATGCGGAAAAGGCCATGCAGGCTGCGCTGCAGACATTTCAAACATGGAAAAAAGTACGGCCGGAACACCGCGCGAATGTGCTGTTTAAAGCGGCGGCAATCATCCGAAGAAGAAAGCATGAATTCTCCGCGTATCTAGTGAAAGAAGCCGGAAAACCATGGAAGGAAGCGGATGCGGATACGGCGGAAGCAATTGACTTTTTAGAGTATTATGCCCGTCAGATGCTGAAGCTGAAAGACGGTTCCCCTGTAAAGAGCCGTGACGGAGAATATAATCAGTATCATTATGAGCCGCTTGGGGTGGGGATCGTCATTTCTCCATTCAACTTCCCGCTTGCGATCATGGCCGGAACGGCGGCAGCAGCCATCGTAACAGGCAACACGATACTGCTGAAACCGGCGGATGCGGCGCCTGTCGTAGCAGCGAAATTCGTTGAAGTGATGAAGGAAGCGGGCCTGCCGGACGGCGTGCTCCAATTCATACCGGGCGACGGAGGAGAAATCGGCGACTACCTGGTTGAGCATCCGAAAACGAGATTTGTGTCGTTTACAGGCTCCCGCGCGGTCGGATGCCGCATTTATGAACGAGCCGCAAAAGTGCAGCCGGGCCAAAAATGGCTGAAACGGGTCATCGCCGAAATGGGCGGAAAAGATACGGTGCTTGTAGACAGAGATGCTGATCTTGATCTTGCCGCTTCCTCAATCGTGTATTCCGCCTTCGGATTTTCAGGCCAAAAATGTTCAGCCGGTTCCCGTGCGGTGATTCATCAGGACGTCTATGATGAAGTTGTCGAAAAAGCCGTCGCTTTAACGAAGTCACTCACTGTCGGAAGTCCGGAAGATTTTGATACATACATGGGGCCTGTCATCCATGAAGCGTCTTATAATAAAGTCATGAAGTATATCGAAATCGGCAAAACAGAAGGAAAGCTTCTGACGGGAGGCGAAGGTGATGATTCGAAAGGATACTTTATTCAGCCGACCATTTTTGCGGATGTTGATGAAAACGCCCGCCTGATGCAGGAGGAAATTTTCGGGCCGGTCGTCGCGATCTCAAAAGCCCGGGATTTCGACCATATGCTTGAGATCGCCAATAATACGGATTACGGACTGACAGGTGCACTGTTATCGAAAACCCGCGCGCACATTGAACGCGCCCGCGAAGATTTTCACGTCGGAAATCTGTACTTCAACCGCGGCTGTACCGGGGCGATTGTCGGATACCAGCCGTTCGGCGGCTTCAATATGTCAGGAACGGATTCAAAAGCCGGGGGACCTGACTATCTGATTCTTCATATGCAGGCAAAAACAACGTCTGAAGCCTATTAATCTTTCGGAAATAGCGCGATGAAAAAAGAGTCGCGCTATTTTCTCTATATGAGGGTAAGGAGGATGGAATATGTATCAGCAGCTCAGCAAGATGCTTCCGGAGGAGAAAATAGAAGCCATTACGAAATCACTGGTGGCGTTAAACAGCATCAACGGCACATTGGGAGAAGGAAAAAAAGCTGACTATATCAAAGATATGATCAAGAGCTTTCCCTACTTCCAGGAGAACCCGTCACATGTGTGGGAGCAGGCGATTCCTGAGGACCCTTACGGCCGCAAGAATATCTTCGCGTTTATTGAAGGAAACGGTGACAGCCTGAATACGGTCATTTATCACGCTCATCTTGATACGGTCGGCATAGAAGACTTCGGCCCTTTAAAAGATATCGCTTTTGATTCCGACCGTCTCGCGGCGTATTTCTCAAGCTATGAATTTGATCGGGATGTGCAGCGGGACGCCCGCTCAGGCGAGTGGATGTTCGGAAGGGGTTCTGTTGATATGCAGAGCGGTATTGCCGTTCATCTCACCAATCTGCTTCACTTTTCTGAACGGCGCGATCAGCTGCCGGGCCATATTCTGTTCATGGCAAACCCGGATGAAGAAAGCCAGCATTCCGGCATTTTAACGAGCATTTCTGAATTAAAACGGCTGAAACGAGAAAAGCAGCTTCGATATTTAGCAGCGATTAATAACGACTTCATCACCCCGCTGTATGAAGGTGACACGACAAGGTATATCTACACGGGCGCGGCAGGAAAGCTTTTGCCTTGCTTTGCGATTTACGGGCGGGAAGTGCATGTCGGTGATACACTGTCCGGCATTGACCCGAATTTGATCGCCTCAGAAATCACCAGAAGAATCCACAACAATATTCATATGACGGAAAACATTGAAGGTGAGCTTGTGCTGCCGCCGACCTGCCTCTACCAGCGTGATAACAAGGAAGCGTATAACGTGCAGACCGCCGTCAGCAGCCATGTCTATTTTAATTACTTTATTTACGAAAAAACCGCCAAAGAAGTCATGGATCAGCTGACTGCCGTGGCTGAGGAAGCCTGTAAAGAGACAGAACAAAAATTATCTGATTATTATGACGAATACTGTGAGAGAACGAGCCTCCCGAAAAAAGACATCACATGGAACGTTCAAGTGTACAGTCTGGAAGATTACTTGAAAAGGCTGAGAAGCCGCGGCATCGACCCTGCGCAGTGTATAGAGCAGGCATTTAAAACATATGAACATCTTGAACTGCGGATGAGATGCTTTAAAGCCGTCGAGGAACTGCAAAAACTGGATCCTGAGCAGGGCGCCAAGGTTATTATTTTTTATGCGCCGCCTTACCTTCCGCACAATTATCTGAAGAAAGAGAGCACGCGGGACCGGCTTTTGCAGCATGTCATTCAAGAAGCCGTCGATAAAACAGCGGCGTCAACGGGGGAAACATTCATCTTTAAAAAGTTTTTTCCTTATTTAGCGGACGGAAGCTTTTTATCGCTGCATGAAACAGACGCGGAGGTCGCCGCCTTTACCGATAATTTTCCGGGCTGGGATGTCATCGGGACGATTCCTTTTAAAGAAATAAGGGAATTAAATATTCCGTCAGTCAATATGGGGGTATACGGCAAGGATGGCCATAAATGGACGGAACGGGTGTATAAACCGTACACATTCCATGTTCTGCCGAAACTCATTCAGCAGACGACGCTGCACCTTTTGCACAGCTATCGATTAGACATCGCACAAAAGGCTGACATAACGGAATAAGGGGGATGTATATGCAGGGAGATACCAATCAAAATGAATTGCAGCGCACGATGAAGGGCCGGCATTTGTTTATGATCGCACTCGGCGGCGTGATCGGGACGGGGCTGTTTATGGGCTCCGGTTTTACGATCAGTGAAGCTGGACCGATCGGCGCGATATTGGCTTATGTGATCGGCGGATTCTTAATGTATCTGGTGATGCTTTGTTTGGGGGAGCTTGCAGTCGCCATGCCGGTCGCAGGATCATTTCAGGCGTATGCGGCAAAGTTTCTCGGGCCGTCTACTGGTTTTACGATCGGGTGGATGTACGCATTCAGCTGGGCCAATACAGTGGGGCTTGAGCTGACGTCGGCGGGGATTTTAATGCAGCGGTGGTTTCCGGCCATTCCGATTTGGGTGTGGTGCCTTGTATTCGGCGTCGTCATTTTCTCCATTAATGCGCTGTCGGCACGGAGTTTTGCGGAAATGGAATTTTGGTTTTCCAGCGTTAAGGTTATGGCTATTGTATTATTTATTATTCTCGGCTGCGCTGCCGTATTCGGCTTTGTCGGTTTTAACGGCGGGCAGACGGCGCCGTATCTGTCAAACTTTACGACGGACAAAGGGCTTTTCCCGAACGGGGCTCAGGCCGTGCTGTTTACGCTTGTCATGGTGAATTTTTCATTCCAAGGAACCGAACTGGTCGGAATCGCCTCGGGAGAAAGCGAAAATCCGGAAAAGACGCTTCCCCGCTCAATCCGAAACGTCATATGGCGCACGCTGTTTTTCTTCGTGCTGGCGATGTTTGTTCTCGTGTCCATTTTGCCGTACCAAACGGCAGGGGTCATCGAAAGCCCGTTTGTCGCTGTGCTGGATAAAATCGGCGTACCCTATGCGGCTGACATCATGAACTTTGTCATTTTGACCGCCATGCTGTCGGTGGCGAACTCCGGGCTGTACGCTTCGTCCAGAATGATGTGGTCTCTATCAAAAAGTAAAATGGGCCCCGCTTCCTTAACAAAACTGACGAAAAAAGGCGTGCCTCTGAAAGCCTTGTTCATCACCATCGCCATCTCAGGTTTATCGCTGCTGACAAGTGTAGTCGCGGCTGAAACGGTGTACGTGTGGCTCATTTCCATCTCGGGTATGATTACCGTCGTCGCGTGGATGTCAATCTGCGCTTCACAATTCGTTTTCCGGAGACGCTTTCTGGCTGAGGGAGGAAATCTGAAAGACCTGGCATTTAAAACGCCTCTTTATCCGATCGTGCCTATCCTCGGATTTTCAGTTTACGGTCTTATCTTAATCAGTCTCATTTTTATTCCGGACCAGCGTATCGGCCTGTACTGCGGCGTCCCGTTGATGATCATCTGTTACGCGTATTACCACTTCGGTATCAAAAAACGCCTGAAACGTGAGCCGGCTTCTTCGGAAAAAGGCGCAGCAGGATAAGAAAAAAAGCCCTCCGTAAAAAGCGGCGGGCTTTACTTTGTTTTTCGTTTTGCCGACAGCACGTAGGAAAGAACGGCAAAGAGCTGAAAACCGAAAATGCTGACAGCCATCGGCCAGGCGTTTTCTTCTCCGGCAATACCGACCAGGGGAGCGGCAAGCGCGCCGCCGATAAAGGGCAGGAGTCCGAGAAGAGCCGCTGCGCTTCCCGCGCCTTTCTCCTGTTTCTGCATAGCCAAAGAAAACCCTGTCGTCGTGACGATCCCGACAGAAGAAACAATAATAAATAAAGAAATGCAGACCGCCGTCAGACTCAAACCGAAAGCAAGCGATAAAAGCAAAGCGACGCTCCCGATGACGGCAATGACCAATCCGGAGACAAACAGCTTCCGTTCATCATGTGTTTTGGCCATCCGTCCCGTCATTTGGGTGGCGCATATGATTCCCGCGCCGTTTACGGCAAACAGCAGGCTGAACATTTGCGCCGATACGCCGTAGATATTTTGCAGCACAAACGGCGACCCGGCAATATATGCGAACATGCCGGTCATCACAAATGCCTGGCTGAGCGCAAATCCCATAAACATCCTGTCACCGAGCAGGCCGCGAAACGTCATCAGCGTCTCCCGGAGTCCGCCGCTTGTCCGCCTTTCCGGCGGGAGTGATTCAGGCAATGCCGTAAGCACGGCTGCAAAAATGATACAGCCGATCACCGCCAGCACGATAAATACGATTTTCCAGCCGGCAAACTGAAGGATAAATCCCCCTGTAATCGGCGCTAAAATCGGCGCCGCCCCATTGACGAGCATCAGCAATGAGAAAAAAGCCGTCAATTCTTTTCCGGAATACATATCGCGCGCGGAAGCCCGTGCGATGACAATGCCGGCCGCTCCTGTGAATCCTTGAATAAACCTCATGACAATTAAAAACGAAACAGAAGGGCTGAAGGCGCATAATAAAGATGCCAGCGTATAAAGCAGCAATGACAGAATCAGCGGTTTCCGGCGCCCGATCATATCACTGAGCGGCCCGACAACGATTTGGCCGACCGCCAGCCCCAAAAGACAAAACGTCAGGCTCAGCTGCGCAAGGGACGCTGTTGTATGGAGATCGGCCGCCACTTCAGGCAAAGCGGGCAGATACATATCGAGCGAAAGCGGCCCGAATGAAGCGAGCGTCCCGAGAATCAATACCATCCCGAGGCTTGCGCGGGCGGCCTTTGAACCAGCGTTATTCATTCCATGACCCACCTTAACAAATGATTCTATCACTATAGCATAACCGGAAGGCATATTTTATATCGTTTATCGAATATAAAATAAATAGATTATTTAAAATCTGAATGTAAATAAAAAAACATAATTCTTTTTCGAATGAAATGTAAAATGGAAAATAAGGATGCTAAACTATGAAATAACAAAAGATAGAAAAGTTTTACGGAGGAGGTGTTCAAAGAGCATGAACAGCAAACAAACCGATCACATTGAAATGAAACGCCGATTTCCGGTCTGTCTCGCGCTTGCTTTGACATTAGGCGTATTTGCCGCGGGTTCTGAAGAGCTGGTGATATCCCCGCTGCTCCCGGATTTAGCGCGGGCTTTCAGCTCGGATATCAGTGTGCTGGCGCTTTCCATCAGTATTTACGGAGTAATGATTTTTATCGGCGCACCGCTTCTTGTTCCCCTTGGCGATAAATATTCCCGGGAACTCAGTCTGATGGCGGGGCTGCTTATCTTTACGGCCGGAACGGTGATCTGCGCGCTGGCGCCCAATCTCTTTTTCTTCTTTCTGGGCAGAGCGCTTTCCGGACTTGCGGCGGGGGCGTTTGTGCCGACAGCATATGCAGTCGTCGGCGACCGTGTGCCTTATGCGTACCGCGGCAAGGTGATGGGTCTGATCGTTTCAAGCTGGTCGCTCGCTTTGATTTTCGGCGTCCCCATCGGTTCTTTTATCGGCGGCGTTTTGAATTGGCGGTGGACGTTTTGGATTTTCGCCCTGATGTCTGTCCTCGTTGCTTCGCTCATTTTCATTGAGGCGCGCCGTAGCACGGCGGACGGGAACAAAACAGAAGAGGAAAGCGTACGGCAGGCAGGCACCTTCCGGGATGCGCTGAAGGTGCCCCGTGTCCCTGTATACCTCACGATCACCTTCTGCAACATGATCGGTTTTTACGGCATGTATTCCTTTCTCGGCACATATCTTCACCGCGTGCTGCCGGGGGGAAATACCGCTTCCGGGCTGATGATCATGGTGTACGGAATCGGTTTTTCCATGAGCGTGTTCACGGGGAAAATCGCAGACAAGGCGGGGAAAATGCGCTCTTTGATCGCGGCATTGGCCGTGATCAGCATATGGCTTGCCTGCCTCGCCTATGCGCCGTCATCAATGCCGATTTTGGTCATCGGGTTATTCATCTGGGGCTTGATGCAAAGCCTGACGGTGACCTTGCTCAGCACCATTTTAAGCGATTGCTCACATAGCCGCCGCGGCAAAATCATGGCATTTTACAGTCTGGCGTCCAATTTGGCCGTGACCTTGGGCTCGGCTGTCATGGGTCCGGTCTATGTCGGATACGGATATGCAGCTGTCGGGTTTATCTGTGCGGCCGTCACCCTCATCGGCTTTGTCCTCAGCGTTTTTGCTTACAGAAGATATGGCAGTTATGAGTATAGGGCCGATCAATCATTGTATCGGTAAATAAAGTTTATAAGAAACACCCCGCTGACAGCGGGATGTTTTTTTATATGCTTTTCATGCTTCCGCCGTCGGCCGATACCTGCTGTCCCGTAATATAAGAAGCTTCTTCCGAGGCGAGAAAGGCAGCCAGCGCCGCGGTTTCTTCGGCGGTTCCGACACGCTTCATCGGAACGTCCGAGGCAATCCGTGCTTCCGCTTCCGCTTCGGAAATTCCGTTTTTCTTCATCATGTTCTGCACAAATTGGTGATAACGCTTCGTGGCGATAAAGCCGGGATTCAGACAGTTGACAGTGATGTGAAAAGGCGCAAGCTGAATGGCGATATTTTTGCTGGCATTAATTAAAGCGGCGTTCATCATGCTGTTGGTGAACATGTCGGCGCCGGGTTCTTTCCATAGGTTTCCGACGATATTAATGATTCTGCCGGATTCGTGCTGCTTCATGATCGCTGCGGCCGTTTTCATAGAGTCGATATAGGCGATCGTTTTATTCGTAAAGGTATTTGTCATATCCTCTATATCGCAGTTTTCAAAGGTATCCGGCGCACCGCCGGGAATGTTGTTGATCAAAACATCAAGCCGTCCGCATTTTGATCTGATGTCTTCAAAAATGTCGGTTCTCGTCTTCTGGTCCGACATATCCCCGGCCAGAACGGTGACGCCCGCGTCCGGATGCTTAGCGAGGATCTCCTCTTTTACCGATTCAATATTTTCGGGAACCCGTGAATTAATGACGGTATGAAAGCTATTGTCCGCCAGTTTCAAAGCGATCGCTTTGCCGATCCCCTGACTGGCGCCCATAATAAATGCGGTTCGTTTTGACAACTGTCTGCACCCCTTTACAAAATGGAATTTCCTTAACATCGTAAAAAAAAATAATAAAAACAGCAAATATTAATTAAATTCTGATAAATAAAAAACCGCCGGACAGGCGGGTGGGTGTTCGATCAATGAGCAATTGAATATCAATTTAATAGGAAAGATTTTAATGCTTGGTCTCGAGGTGGAATGATAATGAAGATTTCTAATTATTAAAAGCTGATTGCTAGTATTTCTTATTCAGAATGAGGATTGATAAAAACGCTGTACTTATAACTAACGAGGAAAATAGGAGTAAAATTTGTTCTTTGTCCAGGTTGATTAATCTAAAATAAAATATAGTCAAGAAGATAAAAAGATAAATGAAAGTCAGCATGCCAGTATGAGCCAGGCTCTTCTGGATTATAAACTTTATCCGTTCATCTTTTTTTGGCGATAAGGATGCGAAGGTTGACCAAAGAACATAGCTTATGATTGAAAGAGTTAACGTAGAAAAAGTGATTGAGGGCAGTTTTGTTTGTGTAAAGATTGATAGTATGATGAAAGCTCCTGAGACGATAATAAAAAAAACAAATGATATTAAAAAAAAGTTTCTCTTCATTTCTAATCCTCCTCTAACAAAAATATATTCTCTACACTTTCTCTGAAAATCTTTGCTATTTTCAAAGCTAAAGGCAGCGAGGGATTATATTTCCCATTCTCAATTGAAATGATCGTTTGTCTGGACACTTTTAATTTCAAGGCTAAAGTTTCTTGTGAATAAGAATGCCTCTGTCTCATTTCTTTTAACCGATTTTTCACACATATTTCACCTCATTTCGATGCAACAATTGCTCGGCAAGTAAAGTTCGCTTTACGTAAAGTAAACTTTACAAAGAATTCAATATTTTGTAAATGGTTTTTTGAAAAAAAGCCTGATTTTTAAAATCAGGCTTTAACAACTTATTACACGTGCAAAAACTTCGGAAGCGTGTCGAGAGACAGTCGGTTTCCGACAAAGAATGAGCCGAATTCGCCGTAGCGCGCGCTGACCTCGTCAAAACGCATTTCATAGACAAGCTTTTTGAACTGAAGCACATCATCACTGAAGAGCGTGACGCCCCATTCATAATCGTCAAAACCGACAGATCCCGTGATAATCTGTTTGACTTTGCCTGCGTAGCTCCGTCCGATTAAGCCGTGGCTTCTCATCAGGTTTCTGCGTTCATCCATAGAAAGCATGTACCAGTTGTCATTTCCGCTTCTTCTCTTATCCATCGGATAGAAGCAGACATATTTCGCTTCCGGCAGCTCAGGATACAGGCGGGCGCGGACATGCGGATTTTCATACGGATCGCCTTCTCCGCTTGCCAGATAGTTGCTCAGCTCTACCACGGACACGTAAGAATAAGCCGGGATTGTAAATTCAGCAAGCTTTGATTTATTAAATTCAAGCTCGATTTCGTTCAGCTCTTCCATTGTCGGGCGAAGAATCATCAGCATAAAATCAGCTTTCTGTCCGACGATGCTGTAGATGGTTTGCGAGCCTTTGCCTTCTTTTTGGGCGACGCCCCATTTTTCAAGCAGTCCCGTAAATTCGTGTATAATCGACAGGCGCTCATCGCTGGATAACTGCTTCCATGACGTCCAGTCCATTGTGCGGAAATCGTGAAGCGCATACCAGCCGTCAAGCGTTTGTGCGGCCTCGTTCGTTTTTTGCTCACTCATGTATCTTCACTCCTATATCTTTTCATTGATGCCTTCACTATATCACAGTTTAACCGTTTCGGCTGTGGAGAAACCTTGAATAATCCCACCCCTTGTATCAGAAACTAAGCCGTAAACTACCCGTCAGTTAAATTAGTTAGAAAAATAAGATTTCTTATTGAAAGCGCTATAATAGAAGTTGGTTATTTGAATTTAGCTGGAAGAAGAGTATGCTGTAAAAGTAAGCGTTTTTTGTCAACATAGAGGAGGGTATATCGTGGCAGATTTATTTACAAAAGTACAAGAAAAAGTAGCAGGAAAAGATGTGAAAATCGTATTTCCTGAGGGGTTGGACGAACGTATCCTGGTTGCGGTCAACAATTTGGCGGTCAACAAGGTATTAAAGCCGATCGTAGTCGGCAATAAAGAAGACATTCAAGCAAAAGCGAAAGAATTAAATCTTACACTTGACGGCGTTGACATTTTTGACCCGCATACATATGAAGGCATGGAAGAACTCGTTCAGGCTTTCGTAGAACGCCGCAAAGGCAAAGCGACGGAAGAACAGGCGCGCAAAGCTTTGTTAGACGAAAACTATTTCGGCACGATGCTTGTGTACAAAGGTCTCGCGGGCGGACTTGTCAGCGGAGCTGCACATTCTACTGCCGATACGGTGCGCCCTGCACTGCAAATCATCAAAACAAAAGAAGGCGTGAAAAAAACATCAGGCGTCTTCATCATGGCCCGCGGTGACGAGCAATATGTGTTTGCTGATTGCGCGATCAACATTGCCCCTGACAGCCAGGACCTTGCCGAAATCGCCATTGAAAGCGCCAATACGGCTCAAATGTTTGATATTGACCCGCGCGTTGCCATGCTGAGCTTCTCTACAAAAGGATCGGCAAAATCTGATGAGACGGAAAAAGTGGCAGAAGCGGTGAAAATTGCGAAGGAAAAAGCGCCTGAGCTTACGCTTGACGGCGAATTCCAATTTGACGCTGCATTTGTGCCGGCTGTTGCGGAGAAGAAAGCGCCGGACTCCGACATTAAAGGAGACGCGAATGTATTTGTATTCCCAAGCCTTGAAGCAGGAAACATCGGCTACAAAATTGCTCAGCGTTTAGGCGGCTTTGAAGCGGTCGGACCGATTCTGCAAGGATTAAATATGCCTGTAAACGATCTTTCCAGAGGATGTAATGCGGAAGACGTCTACAATCTTGCGTTAATTACGGCTGCTCAAGCGCTGTAATCCGGAAAAAGCCGGCCTTTTAAGAAGGCCGGCTTTTTTTATAGAAAGAAAGCCACTGCGGCCCAGCCGAACAGCGATAAACAGAGAGAGCCGATCAAGCCAGCCGCGAGCGCCCGCCAGCCATTATGACGAAACGCCGATATATGAACGTTCAAACCGAGACCCGCCATTGCCATGCCGATTAAAACATAGGACACTTGAACAAGAAACGCGGAATGCGCGGCGGAAATGATGCCTGATGTGTGGATGGCGCTCATTCCGAGAAATCCGAAGATAAACCAAGGGATCGGCAGTGAAAAAGCAGAGACCGTCTCTGATTTCCCGCCGCGGCGCGCCCGCATTCCAAGCATGAATGCGGCCGGGACGAGCAGCGCGACCCGCGTCAGCTTGACGATCACCGCCATCTCGACGGCTGCTTTTCCTCCGGCGCTTCCGGCCGCCGCCGCATGCGCCACCTCATGAAGCGTTGCCCCGCAAAAGGCGCCGTAAGCAGCAGGAGAAAAGCCCAATACATGATAAGAAAGAGAATATACAACAGTAAAAACGGTTCCTAATAACGAAACGGCGGCTGCACTGATGGCTGTCGCATTTTCGTTTGACCTGATCTGCGGCGCGATCGCGGCAATGGCAGCCGCCCCGCAGATCGCTGTGCCGCAGGCTGTTAACATGCTGAGTGTCTGATCAATGCGGAACAGCCGGGACAGTCCGTATACGACCGCACCCGCAACCATCATACAGCAGACGGCAATTGCAAATACGTGCCAGCCGGCATGATAGATATCCGTCAAGTTCAGTCTCATGCCAAGCAGGATAATGCCGGCTTTCAGCAAGTATTTGCTTGAGAATCGAATCCCCGGCTCCAATGCCGCCTGCTGTCCGAAAACGGCGCGCCAGACCATTCCGATCAGCATCGCGAGGACAAGCATTCCGAGCAAATTTAAAAACGGCAGACGGCTGGCATAGAAAGCCGCAAACGCAATTCCTGCGGTAACTGAAACACCCTTTACTATCTTCATCTCAGTCACTTCCCATTAGGTTGATAACTCCACTTTACTGCGGTCTTAATCATTAGTAAAATATATTCATATGATCTAAACGATTAGAAAAAATAATGATAAGGGGCGATGCTTTTTGTATTATGGGGAATTGAAAACATTCATTGCCGTCGTCGAAGAAAAAAACTTTACAAAAGCGGCGCAGAAGCTGATGATTTCTCAGCCGAGCGTCAGCCTTCACATTAAAAATCTGGAGAAAGAATTCCAAACCGCCTTGCTGAACCGCTCCCCGAAGCACTTTACGACTACGCCGACGGGGGACATTCTCTATCAGCGCGCCAAGCAAATGGTCTTCTTGTACGAGCAGGCGAAAACCGAAATTTACGCCCATCATCATTATGTCAAAGGGAAGCTCAAAATCGCCGCGAGCTTTACCATCGGCGAATATATTCTGCCGCCGCTTCTTGCAAAGCTTCATGACGAGTATCCCGAACTGAACCTTGATGTCATGATCGGGAACACGGAGGAGGTCAGCGAAGCGGTTCGGATGCTTCAAGCCGATATCGGATTAATAGAAGGACATACGGGGAAAAACGAGCTCGACATTCAGCCGTTCATGGAGGATGAATTATGCATTGCCGCACCTAACGGACACCCGCTCGCCGGCAGAAAAAACATCCCGGTGACCGACTTGCAAAATCAAGCGTGGGTGACGAGGGAGAAGGGTTCGGGGACGAGGGAGTATTTGGATCATGTCCTGCATTCAAACGGACTGCGGCCGAAATCCATGATGACGATCAGCAGCAACCAGGGCGTCAAGGAAGCTGTGATCAGCGGAATGGGTCTTTCCGTTCTGTCAAAAAGCGTACTGCAAAAGGATCTGCTTCACGGCAGCATTTCCGTGCTTCAGATCAAAGGGTTTTCCTTAAAACGGAAACTGTCTATCATTCAATCTTCCATTATGGAGAACACAAAAAACAAAGAAATCTTCATCGCTCTTTTGAAAAGTCAATTTCAATCATCTTAAGCGGAATGATATAATAAATGCATGGAGAGCCTATGACGAAAGGGATTTAATATAGATGGGAAAGCAACCGATTGATTTATTGATGCAGCCGAGCTGGAGAATCATTGACCAATCCAGCCTCGGTCCTTATTTTGATGCGAAGCAGTCATTCGCAATGGATGATACGCTGTGCGCCTCCGTAGGCAAAGGGGAATCGCCTGCGACAGCACGCTCTTGGGTGCACCACCGGACGATCGTGCTCGGCATTCAGGACACACGCCTGCCGTTTTTAGAGGACGGCGTGAAATTGCTGGAGGACGAAGGCTATCGTGTAATTGTCCGCAATTCAGGAGGCCTCGCGGTCGTTCTTGATGAAGGCGTATTGAATATCTCGCTTATTTTTGAAGACGAGAAAAAAGGCATCGACATCGACAGAGGCTACGAGGCGATGACGGAGCTGGTGCGGCGGATGCTGCGTTCGTACAATGCTGAAATTGAAGCATATGAAATTAAAGGATCGTATTGTCCGGGCAGCTATGATCTCAGCATCGGCGGGCGGAAATTCGCGGGAATCTCACAAAGGCGCCTGCGGGGCGGAACCGCAGTTCAGATTTACCTCTGCGCTGATAAAAGCGGAAGCGAACGCGCCGATCTGATCAGACGTTTCTATCAAGCCGCTTTAAAAGACAAAAGCAATGACACAAAAGGCGTGTACCCCGACATCCGGCCTGAAACGATGGCTTCCTTAAGCGAATTGCTGCAAACGGACATTACCGTGCAGGACTTAATGCTGTCACTTTTAACCGAACTGAAGGAACGCAGCGGCCGCCTGTATGCAGCCGGATTATCGCCGGAAGAAGAAATGGTATTTGAAAAAAATCTGACCCGAATGCTGGAACGGAATGAGAAGGTGTTCGGTACGCAGGAAAGCTTGGACTAGGTCCGGGCTTTTTTATTTTTAGTAATTATATACTAATTAGTTATAGTGAAAAAAGAATCGTTATTCTAAAACTAGTTTACAATTTATCCCTTATTTGATTAATATATTGTTGTAGGTTCCAAATAATTCTATAAACTAGAGGAGATGGAGATATGAATTTTAAAAAAATAAAAGAGGAAAAAAGAATCACGATCCCGACACATTTGTTAGCCGGAGATGCGGAGCAATCAGGCAATAGCTTTGCTTGGAGCGGCTGGGTGCTTGTAGTACCGAGCCAAGAAGACAATCAAAACCCGAATTTGAATTTCAATGATTTAGCCGTTCAGAATTAGATTCATCCGTTTGGAACCTACGCATCTTAGAAAAGGCGGTGAGAGTTTGACACAGGAGTATATAAGAGAAATTAAGCGGGGAGCACTGTCATGGATTGTTGAGAATATCCATTATTTTGATATGAATCATAAAGTAGCGAACGATTTCAGATGGCGGCTTAAAACATTTATAGAGCTTATTTTTCTTACCAATTACCTGATTAGAAATCAGGCAGATGATAAGGAAGTTGCTGTTTTAACGGAATTTATTACAGAAAGGCTCCGTAATGATCAGCTTGAAGAATTTATTCATTTTGATCCGGACGGCCTTGCCGGATTGGCTATTGCAGGTGAATTTCTTGTCTTAACTGATCACCCGACACGGGCTTCAGTGATATGGGAGCTGGAAAAATTCACGGCGTCTCGTTTTGATGAAAGCCTTGCTAAAATTCCTTTTCGAAAAATGGATCTGAAGTACAGTCTGCAAAGAGCAGGCGTAAATTTAGAAATGCCGGATTTTTCTGATTTATATTGCTACACGGCAGCCGGTCAAAATATCCCAAATACATATATGACTGACCATGATGCGTACAGTATAACTCATACGATTTTTTATATAACAGATATGGGATGTTCTTCGCTTACAGATAAAGAGTATCATCTGCCTTCCTTAAAAGAAAAGGTCCTGAAATTTCTCGGGATTTATATATGTCTTGAGAATTTAGATATTACCAGTGAATTATTGATGTGCAGCTCTTTTTTACATATCGACATGGAAAAAGAAAATCATAAACCGCTCTATGAGGCAGCCTGGAATAAAATATTTCAGGGCCGAATGAAAGAAGGGAATATCCCGAGCATCACCTATCAACATAAACCCGGTTTGAAAGGTGAACAGCAAAGAGAAGATGTGTTTAAACACTGCTACCATACAACACTCGTCGCCGCGGGTGCCGCGCATGCTTGTCTTAGAGCAGAAAGGAACGATTAACTTGAACAGATTAGCTGAAGAGACAGATCAATTTTTATTATCTTTTGCTGAACAATCGCTTCCGGATATGAAGAGCATTCAGCTGTTTGCCGGCTTCTGCAAATACTACAGGAAGACGAGCCATTCTTCGGCTCTAAAAGAACATATTGAAAGGATTGCGGCAGCCTTCGTTGATAAGTCATGCTGGGAGGATCTGTTTCACTGTAATACGGCCATAGTCAATGAATTGATTCATATCTATTTAACATCAAAAACTTATAAAAAGAAGCAGGGATTGCAAGCGGATGATCAGATCATACGTCATGGATTGCAAAACGGATATCTTATAAAAAAAGAATGGCCTTATTTTAAATACGCCGAATTAGTCGGTTTGCTGAACGAACTGGAAATGCCATTTGATCAGGAAAAAGTCCGTTTTTACAAAAATTCGATGTTTCAGCCTTTGCTCCGCGACGCATGGAAAAGAACAGCTGAAAACGAGCTTGAGTTTATTGAGTACTGTCTTCTTCATTTGAATAAGGGGGAGCATCAGCTTCATCCCGGCTTGAAGGCTTCCATTCAAAAATGGCTTGTGTTTTGTCTCAGCAGCCGAAAAATGAAACAGCTTTGCACTATGTTATTGATCCAATCGTGTATTGATCCTTTTTTTTATGGCTGTCAAGCAGCCCTTCATTACATAAATAACGGGAATCCATCCATTCATTGTGCTCCGGCTCTTCTGCCGGCGATTGAGATTCTGAATCTGGAGTGTGGAACATGCAGATAGTAAAGGGACATTTTAATATAAAAAAAACAGAAGAATGGCTGCTGGGTTTTTGGAAGAACCTTCAGCTGCAGCCGGAAGAAATGGAAGCTGATGACCTTATGCACCTGTTTTGCGGTTTAGCGGCATGTCATCATTTTGAAAGCAGAAAGGATACAGAAGAAGTTATTCTATTCCTAGACCGTTATTTCGGAGAAAAAACGCATGAATGCCACCCCGTCCTGTTCGCGTATGCGTATCATGTTTACCGCAGGATGGATGCCGCAAAAAGCATTTTTTTTCATAACGGACATGAACAAATGGTCCGCGGTTTACAAGAGGAACTGAAATCAGAGCCCGCCTCTATGATCCTCATGGTGTTAGCAGCTTATTTTGGGGCGGTGACCCCGGAAGAGCTGATCGTTTTCTTAGAAACCGCAATGAAACGGGAGGCCGATTTGCTCACGGCACCGGGCGGCATGCAGGAAGAACAGGCGGATGCCCTTTATGCCGTCTCTTATTTGCAAATGAAAGAATTACAGCCTTTTCTCACAAAATGGTACAAAACATCGGACTTTGCTTTCTCAGGTTTAATGTTAGCCGAGTGCAGAAAGTATCACATTGATGCCGTTGCGAAATACACAGCCATTATGAAATTTCTTCGATTCGATGACGCTCTTTTTATACAGGAAGGGCGGGAATTTCTACGCTTTCAGCAGCGAAGCAGCGGGAGCTTCGGTTATTTGAATCCATTAGCGATGGATCAAGGAAAGGTCAGCGGCAAATTGCTGGACCGTCAATATTTTCTGCCGTCCGCTCATTATGCCGCCGCCTCTCTGTCTATGCTGTAATGTCTCTCTTTTGAAAGACGGAAAAAGAAATCAATAAACAAATAAGAAAGTAGATCGCTATAACCGTCACGGAATAGGGAATGTTTAACGTTGAAATTGCATCACCCGCGTTTTTATTTACATAAGCAACGAGATTTAAATGCGGAAATAGTGTGAATTTATACCACGTAAATTGAGCAAGCAAATCTGTCCCGCCCAATATACTGCCGGCAAACAGCAGTAAAACGGATAAGCAAAGGGAGAGAGCCTGACTTTTGAACAATACTGACAAAGTGAACGCGATGGTGACAATACTTATAATTGAAATGAAACGCAAAAGAAGGATGATCCCGGATGCTTTTAAGGAACTGATGGTATACAGACTGTCATTTAAATGAGTATAGACGAGCGGATATGAAGCATTGGAAAAACCGAATAACACGCCGCCGATCAGCAAACAGCTCACACAGTAAAACAAATAAACCATACCGGTAAACAGAAGGGACGCGAGAAATTTTGATGCTAAGATCCGCCATCTTCGGTTCGGGCTTGTGGCGATAAACTTAATCGTCCCAAGGGCAAACTCTTTAGAAACAACCCCGCAGACGGTTAAAATCGCGGTTAAGCTTACGAAAATCTCAAGTCCGTTTGAAGTAACCGTGCCGAAAAACCTCCAGCCGCTCCATTCATAGGGGTTGATGTTATGCTCTAAATAATAGTCTTTATTCTTAACATCAGCAGAATAATAAACGCCTGTCGTTTCAGCCGGTTTATCAATTTCTTCCTGTTTTTTTTCGGCGAGAAGCCGTTCCTTCCAATTGTTATCCGAGGAAGCATCTAACTCATGATTCATAATAAGGCCGGCCAGCAAAACGATGAGAAACAGGAAAAAAAGAGATAAAAGCGTGCTTTTTTTTCGGGTTATTTTTATGAATTCGTTCTGCGCCAGATGAAATATGCTCATACCGCGTCCTCCTGATCTGTAATCATCATGTATTTTTCTTCTAACGACAGAGTTCTTGCAGAAACGCGGGAAATCAGAATCTCTTTCTCTGCCAAAGATTTAATGACATACGGGATGGTATCTTCTTCCGCTTCCAATTCAATGATGCGGCTGTCTTTTTGCTTTACTTGAAGAATACCTTCCTGTTCCAAAATTTCTTTCGCCCTTTCAGAGTGATTGACCGTGATGGTAAACAGCTTTTTCTGGGCAGGGTCATTTCTTTTCTTCATTTCTTCAATTCCTAAAATCCGGCCCTTTTTGATATAGGCAACTCTGTCGCAAATTTCCTCCATTTCAGATAATAAATGGCTTGATAATAAAATAGAAACCCCTTGCTTCGCTAAATCAGAAAGAATGGTGCGCAATTCTCTCATTCCTTTAGGATCGAGGCCATTCATCGGTTCATCCAGAATTAATAACCCGGGATTGTGAAGAAGAGAATAAGCGAGCCCCAAGCGCTGTTTCATACCCAATGAGAAATGTTTCACTTTTTTACGGGCAGCCTGCTCTAATCCGACTTTTGCAAGGATATTCATGAGGTCATCCGTTTTCAGCGAGGTGCTCCGCAGTCTGGTGAAATATTTCAGGTTTTGCAAAGCGGTCATATTCGGATACATGTCCGGGCCTTCGATGATAACCCCGATATGATTCATAAAATATTCAAAGTCGCTGTCCGGTCTGCCCCTGAACGAAATGGTTCCTTCCGTTTTTTTAATAAGCTGTACGATCATTCTGAAAATAGTGGTTTTCCCCGAGCCGTTCGGTCCGAGAAGGCCGAAAATCTCACCTTTTCTCACATCGAAAGAAATTGACTGTACAATCGGAGTATGATTGATGGTTTTAGAAACATTTTTCAATATCAGGGCCGGTTCAGTCATAATATTTGCACACCTTCCTTATGAATTAGGATAAAAGCCGTCAAAACCGAAGAACATGCTTCCGATCAGACCGGCTGCGATTAAAATGAGAGCAATGCTATACCACATTTTGCGATTCAATGGTTTCCCTCCTTACAACGCTGACATTCCATTTGAAATAGCGCAAAAAGATGCGGAATATCAGTTTCGAAAGATCAAATCCGGCCATAAACACTGCCATACCGGCTCCGAGGACAATACATCCGTTAAAGATGGCTGTTACAATCGGCACTTTTACGAGGAGAAAGAATGATCCGGTCATCAGCATAAGGCCGATCGCCATCAAACTTAACACCGTAACAGAGGCAAAAAGAAACGGTGTCAGCATAAACATGAAGTTGAACATGCCCATACCCAGCAGCAGGCCGAATGCCTTGAAAAAGGAGCGCCATGTCTTCTGCTCCTGGGCATTATTGATGAAAATATCCGCTTTTAGAGTGCGCGCAAGTGTTTTTGGATTACCTAAATTGCCGGCGATTTGTTCATCGCTTTTTCCTTCAGCCCCGCCCACGTCAAATATTTCGCTGATATCCGCGAGTATCTCTTTTTGCTCAAATTCCGGCAGATCTTTTATTTCCCGCCGGAGATGTTTTAAATATTGGTCTTTACACATTCATTTTCCCTCCTTAATGATGCTGTTCACTTTTTCGGACAGGTCAAGCCATTCCGATTTTAATGTTCGATGATAAAAGGCGCCTTCTTCTGTTACTTTGTAATATTTGCGTGACGGGCCTTGATCTGAAGCTGCTGTATACGTTTTTAAATAGTTATTTTTTGTGAGTCTTCGTAATATGGGGTAGATGGTGCCCTCCGATACAGGGAACGTTTCACTTATTATCTTGATTAATTCATAACCATATAAATCTTCATAAAGAAGCAGGGATAACACACAAAGTTCCAACGCTCCTTTTCGTAATTGGCTACTCATTTACTATCATTCCCATCATATCTAATAATTGTATTCTCTATACAGTGTATTGCACAGTAGTAAATCAAGCAATAATTCCCAAGAACCATTTGGGGTGAGGAATTGAATCTTTATGCTTATGTACGGGCGGGAACCGAGTTATGCAGGCCCTGCGGGAAGAAGATCTCTTGAACAATGTTTACATTAATATAGATCAGGTTGTACGTCATTGACAAATGGCAAAAACCCCTTTTCCATGACAAGGAAAGGGGGTTTTTCCCTTATTCGGCCATTTTTTCTAAATTGCCGTTCCGGTCCATTTTGAAGGACGGGGAGGCGTGTTCGTCTTCTTCAAATAAAACTAGTTTTCTGGCTCTGTTCATAATTTTAACCAAGGTTTCGTAGTCTTCCTGAATGGTTTTTTGGTCTTTTTCAAGCTTTTCGACGGCCGCTTCCAGCTGCTCGGTTTTAGACTGCAATTCTTTGTTTTCCCGTTTTAAACGGTCATTTTCCATTTGCAGGGCGGAAGTTTGCTTTCCGCTGCCTTCATAGCTCTGCAGAAATTGAATGACGTCTGCCATTGTGAGCTCCGCCTTTTGGCTCGGCTGCTGAGGCGCCAGCAAATGTGATAAACTAGCTAACTCTTCCTTGAAGCTTTCATCGACATAAGGCATATGTTCGCCGGACATGACGGCTTGCCGGTCTTCTTTAGGCGCTTCTGCTTGAACCGTCTCTTCGGCTGCGGTTTCCTGCATGATATCCGCTTCCGGAGCAGGCGGCTGATATAATAGTTTCTTCTTGGCCGGCTGTCCGTTTCCGAGCGCGCGCATCCGCTGTTTCCGCTGTTTTTTGGCGAGCTGAAGCGCTTTTTCGTATTGATGGCGGACGACGGCATTCCATCTGAATCCGCACGCTGCCGACGTTCTGTTTAACTTATCGCCTACCTCTTCAAAGGCGTTCAGCTGCGTGCTTCCTTCCCGAACGTGACGGAGCACGGTTTCCGCAAGCAGCAGGTCGTTTTCTTCTGACCAGGCGTCCTGTCTTTGTTTTGTCAATGTTCTCAACCCCCAATATCTTTGATGGTATTAGAATGTCCAGATTGGAAAATATTTATACAAATTGGCTGAAAGAATGAGAGATACGCAGAGCCTTGCAGGATAAGATGAATCCTTGTACAATGAGATGTGATGTGATTTTTTTCGTTTTTAAAATTAAGATTTAACATAGAGGAACATTGAATGAAGGGAAGCGTACATCATGGCTAATGAATTCCGAGTGTGTGATGATTGCCAAGCCACCAATATTAAAACATTGCTGCCGCGTTTAAAAGAAGCTGACCCGGATGCAAAAGTGGAGGTCGGCTGTCAGTCATATTGCGGGCCCGGACGCAAAAAATCGTTTGCTTTCGTAAACAACCGCCCGCTGTCGGCGCCGACTGAGGACGAGCTGATTGAGAAAGTGAAAAAGAAGATCAAAAAGTAAATGTGTGTTTCGACAGCCTCGCCCGATGGGTCAGGCTTTTTTGCTTCAAAAAAATCAGTTTCGGAAAAAGTGGAACAAAACGCCGGACAAATTCAAGGATGTTTTCAAAAGACTGAGCCGATATAATAGAATCACGGCTAAAAAAAAGAGGGAATGACGATGGCGTATCCAAATGGAAAATTATCAGAAGAAAAAGTGTTTAAAGATCCCGTTCACCGCTATGTTCATGTGCGGGACAAGCTGATCTGGGATTTGATCGGCACCCGTGAATTTCAGCGGCTGCGCCGGATCAAACAGCTCGGTACGACGTATTTGACGTTTCACGGCGCGGAACACAGCCGTTTTAACCATTCTCTCGGCGTCTATGAGATTGTCAGAAGAATGGTTGACGATGTTTTTAAAGGGCGCCCTGAATGGGATGACAATGAACGCGAACTCTGTCTCAGCGCCGCGCTTTTGCACGATTTGGGACATGGGCCGTTTTCGCATTCCTTTGAAAAGGTTTTTCATCTGGATCATGAAGACTTTACGAGAGAAATTATTCTCGGCGATACCGAGGTGAATCAGGTTCTCAGAAAGGCGGGTCCCGGATTTCCGCAGGATGTTGCAGAAGTCATTGCTAAAACATACAGAAACAAACAGGTGGTCAGCCTGATTTCGAGCCAGATTGACGCCGACCGGATGGATTATCTTCAGCGGGACGCGTACTATACGGGCGTCAGCTACGGACATTTTGATATGGAACGGATTTTAAGGGTGATGCGTCCGCGTGAGGACCAGATCGTCATTAAGCAAAGCGGCATGCACGCCGTCGAAGACTATATTATGAGCCGCTATCAAATGTATTGGCAGGTGTATTTTCATCCCGTGACGAGAAGCGCTGAAGTCATTTTGACGAAAATCCTCCACCGTGCGAAGCAGCTCCATGAAGAAGGGTATATCTTCACGCATGCTCCCGTTCATTTTTATTCCATCTTTGAAGGGAAGCTGACGCTTGAGGATTATCTGAAGTTAGATGAAGCTATCATTTTATATTATTTCCAGGCTTGGGAGGATGAAGAGGATCAGATTCTGTCCGACTTGTGCCGCCGCTTTATTAACCGCCAGCTGTTTCAGTATGCCGAATTTAACCCGAATGAGGAAATGTCGGCTTATTTTGAACTGACTGCTCTGTTTAAAGAGGCGGGAATTGATCCCAATTATTATTTGGTGGTCGATTCTTCATCGGATCTGCCGTATGATTTTTACCGTCCGGGTGAAGAGGAGGAGCGTCTGCCGATTCATCTGTTAACGCAGAACGGCCAGATCAAAGAGCTGTCCAGGCAGTCCGCCATTGTCGAATCCATTTCGGGAAAACTGCGGACGGATCATAAGCTGTACTATCCGATGGACCTCATTTTTGACGATTCAGAAAACCCTGAAGCGAAATTAAAAATCCGGCAGCTGCTGGGACTGACATAAAAGGATTTTGGTAAAGAAGGAAAAGGAGATGTCGGGAATTTGTTGAAAGAACATGCAAAACTGATGAAAGTGTTCTCGGATTCTGGAGAAATCATCGGGCGGAAAAAGCTGCAGAAAATCATTTATATCGCAAAGAAAATGCAGTATCCTTTCTACGAAAAATATGATTTTCATTTTTACGGCCCGTATTCCGAAGAACTGACGCTTCGAATTGAAGAGCTGTGCAATCTTGGGTTTCTGGATGAGGTGAAGGAAAAAAAGGGCGGCTACTTTCAATACCGGTATTCGCTGACGGAGACGGGCGCTGAGTTTTTACATCACGCGGAGCTGACGATGCCGGATATGAAGAAGTACATCGACAGCGTCAACAGCCGCTCATCCCGGTTTCTGGAGCTGGTGTCTACGATTTTGTATTTTGACGGCCTTGAAGCTGAGGAAAAGAAAGAGAAAGTGTTTACGATCAAGAGCAAGCAGAAATATACAGATGAAGAATATGATGAGGCGCTTCACTACATAGAAGAGCTGAAACACATTTGTTAAAGGCGATGGCTTTCGTCTTTTTTTATGTAAAAACCAGGCCGCAACATGCGGGCCTGGTTTTGTTTATTGTCTCAATTTGCTGTGCTTGTACGAATATAAAAAGTAAACGATCACGCCGATGATCAGCCAGGCGGCAAAATAAAGCCACGTTTTCAGCGGCAGATTGACCATTAAAAACAAACAGCAGATAATGGCCAAAATCGGCAGTACGGGAACGAAAGGCACTTTAAATCCCCGAGGCAGATCCTTATGAGTGCGGCGCAGAATCAGCACGGACAGACTGACCATGGCGAATGTCAGCAATGCGCCGATGTTTGAGAGATCCGACAGTTCTTTCAGATCAACAAAACCCGCAATGCATGCACTGATCAGTCCGATCAGCCACGTATTAAAGATCGGCGCTCCCGATTTCTTTCCGACAATGGTAAAGACTTTCGGCAGCATTCCGTCTCTTGCCATCGCCAAGGATATGCGGGTCGCTGCATACGTATGCGCGAGAATGACGGCCATCAGCCCGATCACCGCTCCGGCAGCGATAACGCCCGCCACCGCATTTTGTCCGACAGTCTGCAATACATAAGACATGGCTTCCGGCACATTTAGCTGTGTATACGGAACCATCCCCGTCATGACGAGACAGACAATGACGTATACTAATGTACAGATCACCAGTGAACCGATAATGCCGATCGGCAGGTTGCGCTGCGGTTTTTTGACCTCTTCAGCCGAAGCGGAAATCGCGTCAAACCCGAGAAACGCAAAAAAGACGGCAGAAGCCCCTGTGATGACGCCTTTCATTCCAAAAGGCATAAAAGGATGCCAATTGCCCGGCTTTACAAAAAAGCTGCCTGTGATGATAAACAGCAAAACAATTCCGATTTTTACGAGAACCATTATATTATTAAATGTTTTGCTCTCTTTGGAGCCGCGTGACAGAACGACCGCAATTAATAGAGTAATGATGATGGCAGGAAGGTTGACGATGCCTCCCTGGCTCGGCACGTGCAGCAGACTGTCCGGCAAAGGCATGCCGATTTCGGCTAACAGATTATTGAAATAACTTGACCAGCCGCTTGCGACCGCGGATGCCGTCACCATATAAACGGATAAGAGCGTCCAGCCCATTAAATGGCCGATAATTTCTCCCATCGTCGTGTAAGAGTAAATATAAGCACTTCCGTAAACCGGGAGAACAGAAGCGATTTCGGCGTAACATAATGCTGCAAGGCTGCAGACAACGGCTGCAATGATAAAAGAAAAGATAACGGAAGGCCCGGCGTTTTTCGCGGCCGTAATGCCTGTAAGGACCATGACACCCGTCCCGATGACGGCGCCGATGCCCAGTAATGTTAAATCAAATCCACCCATCGTTTTGGCAGTCTGCCTGTTTCTGCTTTGTTCAAGCAGCTGGGTGATGTCTTTTTTTTGTAGGATATTCCGCAACACGCATCCCTCCATCCGAAAGCAAAAACCAAGAGGAGCTCTTTGGCTTTTACCCGTGTCACATCTTCTGTGTAATCAACAATCCTGTGTTCTGTTTCCCTGTCTGTTTCGTTTCTTTTCCAATCATATTGTCTGCCGCATCCGATCAGATCAGCCACCTTTATGATTTTACCTGAATCGTGTCTATAAAACCAGCATTGCATAAAAGGATATGGTAAAAAAGAGGGAGACAAAAGTCTGGACAAGGCAGGATAAAAGTTGCGGGCATTCCGGCCGGAATTTTGACTTTCTCCGTAAGGTATCAGTAAAATGTAATAAAAAACTAACAAATGATGATGGATGCATCTTGAAATGGGGAGTTTCTGCATGAAGCACGATAACTTGCAAGCAAATGTACTGGATTACGCTCTTACAAAGTATTTAAAGAGCACGAAAAAGCTTGATGAGGCGACAATTCCGAAGAGTATCAATAATATCAGAGGATTTATTCTGAGGATTATTTACCGGCACGGCACGTGTACGATTAAAGATATATTGCAGGAGGTTACATTATCACCTTCCGCCACGACAACCGCTCTCAATCATTTAGAAAAAGAAGGGTTCGTGGAAAGGTCGAGAAACAACGAAGACCGCCGCACGGTATGGATGACGCTTTCCGAATCGGGGAAAATGGCGGCCATGCAAATGATTGAAAACCGGCAGCTGCTGATTGACGAACTGTTCGAAGCATTGACAGAGGAAGAAAAGAAAATCTTTTTCAGCCTGGTTGAAAAGGTTGTGAAATAAGCCGGCCTGCGTACAGCATTGCCGGCCTTTATCAAGGATTACTCCGTATCGCTGATCCGTTTGCCGGCGACGGCGTAATGATCCTTTCTCATTTCTTCAATCATGACAATGATCTTTTCTTCGGCTGCGCCTGTCGTTTCTTTGACGGCTTCTGTTACTTTTTCAACCAGATTCCGTTTTTGTTCATCTGTGCGGCCTTCAAGCATTTTAACGGTTACGAGCGGCATGGTGCTGATCCTCCTTTATTGTTTCCTCTCTTTGGAAGAGAGATCACTTATAGTATACTGAATGAAGGACAATCTTGCATTTTAAAAAAAGGGGATTTTTACATTTGGACAGATTTTTATATTATCCGCTGGAGCTTATGCCCTATGTCGTCATTACGCTGATCGTGGCATTTACGATGCATGAACTGGCGCACGCGTATGTCGCGTATCGGTTCGGTGATGATACAGCGGCGAGACAGGGAAGATTAACGCTCAATCCGATTAAACATCTTGATGTTTTCGGAACCATTCTTATTTTGGTCGCAGGTTTCGGCTGGGCCCGTCCGGTGCCGGTGAACCGCCGCGCCTTTAAAAGACCGCGGCTGGCCGGGGTGCTGGTTTCCGTCGCCGGGCCTGTAAGCAACCTGCTTCTTGCCTTTATCGGTTTCTTTTTGCTAGTGTTGATGCATGCTTACGGAATGGAGCTGCTTTCGGCATTCAGCATGGGGCTTGACCGCTTTTTCTCTATATGGATTCAGCTGAATCTCGCGCTTTGTTTATTCAACCTGCTGCCGCTTCCTCCGCTTGACGGCTACCGGATTATTGAGGATCTCGTGCCGCCGCGGGTGCGCGCGAAAATGACTCAATTTGAGAGCTACGGGATCATCGTGTTTCTCGTGCTGTTTGTGACACCGGTCGGCTCCTATGTCGTGTGGCCGCTGTTAAGCGAGGGAAGAGACTGGATTCTCAAGGTTTTTGCCATTATATTTCAACCGCTTTTGTAGGAGGGTATTTTCATGGAAGAAAAAAAGAAAAAAACAATCGGATTTAATATCATTAAAAGTGATCCGACCGACGGACATGGCGGTTTCGGCGCCGGATCGCTGAGCCTTGACAATATTTCTCCGGTATTTGTCGATGTGGAAGAGAAGGAAGCCTTCGTCGATATCGGCGCCATGCACGCCCGCAGTGTCGTAGAAAAAGGGATCAAATTCCTGCCGAACAAGGATGAAGTGCCGAACGGCAAACCGTACTGGCTCGTGTGGGTCACCATTGACAGAAAAGAAGAAGGCCCTTATTACGCGGGTGTGACGGCTTGTGAAATGACTGTGGACAGAAGTATCCGCAGAGGTTATAAGTCATTGCCGGAGCATGTGAATTTAATGGATAAATCAATGAAGCGCCGCATTATCGTGGATAAAATGGATGACAGCTCAAAGCAGGTGCTTGCTGAATTTCTTCAGAAGCATGACCAAGGGCTATGGGACCGTTCATCTGATGAATTGAAGACGGGTCTGCTTCCGGAAGAAAAATAATTTGTGAACTTTTTGTGAACTTTATAAATATTTGCACTATTTTACATTTTTACTGAGTAAACTGTTGATACAGAATCAGGACATGGAAAGTCCCGAGCCGAACCAAGACTCGGGGTTTTTCATGTTGAGCGGAGGTTTCATCATGTTCACCGTATTTGAAATCGGACCTTGGGTCATTGAAGCAGATGCGGCGGAAACGAGAAAACAATATGAAAAATCATGGGCTGAACCTTGCGATTGCGGGAGCTGCCGGAACTTTTCCGAGGCGATGAATCTCCTTCCCGCTGAGAAAACAAGGCTGTTTACACAGTTTGGGATTCGTCCGGCTGTCTGTCACGACTTGGGGGAGCATGGAAAGGAAAACGGCCTGCATCATTATGCGGGCAGTTATCCGATTGTCGGCAGGCTTAGGGAAGGCTGTCCGGAGTATCATATTGAGAGAGCGGGAGATATCCGCTTTTCATTTTCTTTGCCGAGTACAACATTTTTTATACCGAAGGATTTTCCCGATCCTATTATCCATCTCGACTTTTCACTCTTGCTCCCGTGGGTGCTTGAGGAAGAAGCGGAGTAAAGCCCGGCGCACGATGCACCGGGCTTAGTCTTTTTTGCCGAGCCACTTATCCCACCACTTTCTGCGCGGAGGTTCCTTGCGGGCGGGAGCGTGTTCCTTTTCTTTTTTAGACGGTTCCGGTCCATAGCACACATCCGCGGGCTCAGTGCCTGCGATGAAATACGTATAATGCTTTGCGGCGCATCCGGGTCCGGAAGTGTAGCCGGATGCGGGATCGATATAGACGCCCGTGACGCCCTTCGGCGGTTTAAGCGCTATTTCCGGTTCTCCTTCGAGCGCCTTCTCCATAAAGTCCGCCCAAATCGTCTTTGCATAGCTTTTTTCCTCTACGGAATCAATCGTGCTGCTTTTGTCATAGCCTGTCCAAACACCGGCGGCAAGAGCGGGATTAAAGCCGATCATCCAGCTGTCTGCGCTTGTGGTGCCTGATTTCCCGCCGTACGTCCGGGTCAGCCTGTCTGAAATGGTGCGCCCTGTGACGGAAGTATAGCCGTTTAAATCCTGATCAAACATGCCCGTCATCATGCTCGCCGTCACAAATGCGGCTTTTTTATCGAGCGCCTGCTGATGTCTGCGCGGCTGTTCATACAAGATATTGCCGGCAGTATCCGTTACTTTTGTGATAAAGGAAGGGGTGATTTGTTTCCCCCCGTTTGCGAGCATCGCGTAGGCATTGACCATTTCAATCGGGCGCACGGGTTCAGTTCCGAGCGCCAGAGACGGAAGGGGCTTTAAATGTTCGCTGATGCCGAATTCCTTTGCCGCCGACACGAGCTTATTCATGCCGAGAAAGAGGTGGGTCTTCACGGCATAGATGTTGTCTGATAACGCAAGCGCCTGAAGCAGCGTAATCGGTTTATTGGCGTAGTAGCCGTTGTAATTGCTTGGAGAATAAGTATCTCCATTATCGTCAATCTGAAACTCTGTTTCTTCGCTTTTCATCAGCGTGACCGGAGTAAAGCCGCTTTGAATCGCTTTGTAGTATAAAAGCGGCTTGATCGTGGAAGCCGGCTGGCGTTTCGCCTGTGTCGCCCGGTCAAACGGGCTTTTTTCGTAATCACGTCCGCCGATCAGCGCAAGTACGCGCCCTGTTGCCGGATCAATCGCGGAAAAGCCGACCTGAATGTCAGAGCCGGTACGGATCGTATGTGCCACAGTGTTTTCTGCGATCCGCTGCATGCGCTTATCAAGCGTTGTATAAACACGCAGCCCGCTCGTTGTCAGCTGTTCGCGCGTCATCCCGAGCTTTTTCTCGAGTTCTTTCATCGCATCATCGTAAAAATAAGGCGCTGTTTTTGCCGCGGTTCTGTTTTTCAGCGGCTGATAGGCAAGCGGTGTTTTCTTGAGTTTTTCCGCCTTTTCTTTTGAGATCATTTTCTGTTCGGTCATCAATCGGAGAATCGTTTCCTGGCGCTGTTTGGCCTTCTTTTCACTGACATAAGGCGAATAGCCGGACGGGCCTTTCGGTATGCCTGCCAAAAGCACGGCTTCCGCATCGTTCAGATCTTTGGCGTGTTTGCCGAAATACAGGCGGGAGGCGGCTTCAATTCCGTATGCGCCGTGGCCGTAATATATCGTATTTACATAACCTTCTAAAATCTCGTTTTTAGAATAGTTCTGTTCAAGGCGGATCGTATAAAATGCTTCATTCCATTTTCGTTTCCATGTCTTATCATGCTCAAGATAGAGGTTTCTTGCGTATTGCTGGGTGATGGTGCTGGCGCCCTGAACCTTGGCCATTGCTTTTATGTCAGCAAGCGCGGCAGCGGCCATCCGCCGGTAATCAAATCCGTGGTGGCTGTAAAAGTTTTGATCCTCTACCGCAATGGCGGCCTGCACCGCCACCGGATTAATATCTTTTAACCGGACCCAATAGCGTTTTTCACCGAAATCGGTCTCTCCCAGCTTTGAGCCGTCATTTGCATAAAGAATCGTAGACTGAGGGACCCGGACGGAGGGGGCGCCCTGCCATTTCGCTGCAAGAAGAACGGATGTGAAGCAGACACCGGCCAGCATTCCGCCGATCAGTGTCAGAAAGATGCAGGCGCGGATGATTTTGAGCGTGATTCTGAGCTGTTTTCCAGATACTTTATCCACTTTTGGGAACCCCCTTTTTCATGATTCTATTATTATGTGAAAAAAGGGGGTTTTTTAAACATATCAAACCGGACACTTCTTTACTTTTTCCCCTCCATCCTCTATACTTTTTCCTTAGGTGAAAATGAGATTTTAACCGGAATAAAAGCGAAACAGACGCTTACAATAAATGAAATAAGCCTTGAAAGGGAGATGACAATTGAGCGAGCTTTGGTATACGGAGAAGCAGACGAAGAATTTCGGCATTACATTAAAGGTGAAGCAAACATTACATACTGAACAGACTGAATTTCAGCATCTGGAAATGGTAGAGACAGAAGAATTCGGAAACATGCTGTTCTTAGACGGAATGGTCATGACTTCTGAAAAAGACGAATTCGTTTATCATGAAATGGTTGCGCACGTACCCTTATTTACGCACCCGAATCCGGAAAACGTCCTCGTTGTGGGCGGCGGAGACGGCGGTGTCATCAGAGAGATTTTGAAGCACCCGGGCGTAAAAAAAGCGACGCTTGTCGACATTGACGGCAAGGTCATTGAATACTCTAAAAAATTTCTTCCGTCCATTGCGGGCAAACTTGATGACCCGCGCGTCGACGTAAGAGTCGATGACGGCTTCATGCACATCGCAAAATCAGAAAATGAGTATGACGTCATCATGGTTGATTCAACAGAGCCGGTCGGACCGGCCGTCAATCTGTTCTCAAAAGGCTTCTATGCCGGAATTTCCAAGGCGTTAAAAGAAGACGGCATCTTCGTCGCGCAGACGGACAACCCGTGGTTTACGCCGGAACTGATTACAAACGTACAGCGTGACGTGAAAGAAATCTTCCCGATCACCCGCCTGTATACGGCAAATATCCCGACGTACCCAAGCGGTCTGTGGACATTTACAATCGGTTCTAAAAAGTACGATCCGCTTGAAGTGGAGGACAGCCGTTTCTTCGACATCGATACGAAGTATTACACGAAAGAGCTTCACAAAGCGGCATTTGTTCTTCCGAAATTTGTGAGCGACTTAATCAAATAAAAATGTATGGCGCAGGAGCGAATCTTGCGCTTTTTTACAGGAAAGCGAGGGTATTATAGATGAGATTTGATGAAGCTTATTCAGGAAAAGTATTTATCGCAAGCCGTCCCGACTGGAAAGAGGCGGACGCCATCCTTTACGGCATGCCGATGGATTGGACGGTCAGTTATCGCCCGGGCTCACGCTTTGGCCCAAACAGAATTCGCGAGGTGTCTATCGGTCTTGAAGAATACAGCCCGTATCTCGACCGTGATCTGGCTGATTTGAATTTCTTTGACGCCGGCGACATTCCGCTTCCGTTCGGCAATCCGCAAAGAAGCCTTGATATGATTGAGGAATATGTGGACAGCATCTTAGAAAAAGGAAAGTTCCCGCTCGGCATGGGAGGGGAGCACCTTGTGTCATGGCCTGTCATAAAAGCTATGTATAAAAAGTTTCCGGACCTTGCCATCATTCATTTTGACGCGCACACTGACCTGCGCACGGATTATGAAGGCGAACCGCTTTCCCACTCTACTCCGATCCGCAAAGCGGCCGAGCTCATCGGGCCGCAGAATGTATTTTCATTCGGCATCCGTTCCGGAATGAAGGAAGAATTTGAATGGGCGAAGGAAAACGGCATGCACATTTCTAAGTTTGAAGTGCTTGAGCCGCTGAAAAAAGTGCTGCCGCAGCTCGCGGGACGTCCTGTTTACGTCACCATCGATATCGACGTTCTTGACCCCGCTCATGCGCCGGGAACGGGCACGGTTGATGCAGGAGGCATCACGTCTAAGGAATTGCTCGCCTCCATTCATGAAATCGCGCGCTCAGAAGTCAACGTAAAAGGCGCTGACCTCGTAGAAGTCGCACCGGTCTATGACCACTCAGAACAAACCGCAAACACGGCAAGCAAGATGATTCGTGAAATGCTGCTTGGGTTTGTGAAGTAGAAAGAAAAAAACCCGGAATAATAGGGCAGAAGAAGCCTTTGTTCCGGGTTTTTGTAATAGAATCTATCTCTTGAATAAAAAAACTCAAGGGAATTGTCACCGCAAACCTAAAGTGAAATCTTTCATTATAAATTCAGATCATTGCACGTTCAGATATATAATAATGAGGAGTTAAACTATTCGTTATTCCTGCTGATACTAATAGCGTACTCACAGCAAAACAGACTATAAGTAATTTATACTTCAATTTCATATAAATTCACTCCTCCTTCGATCTGCTGTCTGGCTTCTTCAACTTTTAAAAAGTATACAGAAGCTTTTTTATATTCTTCTTTTGTGTAATAATATTTAGCTACATCAAGGGCTAATTCCTCAATATCAGCATACATCAATTTACTTTCAAGAAAATGCAGACAATCGTTTATTAACGTATCTCTTGGATCCGGCATATACAAATATTCCAAAAATTTAAACTTTTCCTCGTAAATTATATCATCTATTTCCTTACATATTGAGATACCTTTTTTATGATAATCGTACGCGTTATCTATATTTTCTAACTTAAAATAAATCTGTGTAAGTAAGAAGTAGGGCTGCGGAAGTGAATGACTCATTTGAGCTTTTTCAAAAACAGCTATGGCTTCTTTTAAATGAGGAATGGCTTCATCTTTATTGTTTTGATTATTGTAGCATAAAGCGATGTTAAAAAGTGTTCTCCCCATTAATTGAGGCTGCTGATCCAGTTCAGCCATCGTATATGCTTTTTGAAAGTGGGATATTGCATGATCATATTGCTTTACATCAAGATAATTAGCGCCAAACAAAGAATGGCACTGAGTCAACCTAATGCTATAATTATCCCCATTTTTATAAATTAAATAAGCTTGCCGCGCATAGTCCATTGAAACATAAGTTTGTTTCATATAGTAATAGACTTCTGACATCTTAAAGTAAAATTCCGCTTTTTCTATCTGATCTGTAACGTACGTCAATTTGCTTTCAGCTTTCTTAAAAAACTGAATGGCTGAAAGATACTCACGGCATTCCAGCTCATACATCCCCCGGAAAAAATTAAAATAATAATCAAGGCGTCCGGTCAGCCGGGCCTGCTTTTTATCAATATCCGCGAGCAGATCCGATAGTCTCGGCTGTTCTTCTATCCGCTGCGATTCCAGCGGTTCGAGGTATTCGAGCATCAGATTGTGGCGGAATTCCATGAGAGAATAGTACAGATGAAGATCCTGGTCATCTTCCAGGCTTGCAAGCTCTTCTTTGATTTCTCTCCGCAAGTACTCGGCGTCCGGGATGCTGAACCTTCGAATATACATATACCATTCGTTGATTTTTTCTCCAACCGCTGAAGACGATACAACACTCGCCACTATTCCGAATCCCTCCCTTCCACGTTATGTATATGACATATTTTATCATTTTCATTCGGAAGGATAGCGCAAAAAAACCGCAATGTTTTCTTTCGTTAAAACCGCATGTCTGCGGATATCATTTCAAAAATCCGCTATGATCCCCGACAATTTGTACAAGCAAACAAATGCATCTTCCATATTCTGTTGTATCTGCGTGAGCAGTGTATGTCTGAAAAGGAAGTGAAGATATGAGAAATAACAAGCTTTCCTTTAAAGAAAAAGCAGGAGCCGCACAGGAAGAATGTTTATGTTTTTGCGAGGAAGAAGCAAGCCGTGAAGCGATGTTTCAAGCGCCGATTGAATTGCCTGAGGGGTTTGTCGTTGATCCGGCTGAAGCTGTTGCAAACGTGACGTGGAATGCAGACAGCCTTTCTTGTGTCATTGAACGCTGTTTCATTGAGACGGGGCCTGAGCCTGATGAAATCGGTATTCAATTCGCAGTGCGCCTGCAGGGAACTGTTACGCTTCTCGTCAGTGTCTCACCAGTGCGAAATCAATATGGACAAGGGGACGGGTCTGTTTCTGTCATCCGCAATGCAGAGATTGACCAAGTCGTCTATTATTCTGATGAACCCGATGATTGCCCGGATGTCAGTGACATTACGATCGAGAACCTTGTTGTCGTTCCGCCATTCTATGGCAGTCCTTTATCGGTGACGGGCACGATTGTGCTTGTTCCTGAGCCGGAACCCGTTTATGCGTTTACAGCGAATCCAAATGATCAATCAGTTTCTGTGATTGATACAAACACTCATACTGTTGTGACAACGATTGCTCTTCCGTACCGGCCGACAGGTATTGAAATAACTCCGGATAAAAGCGCTGTGTTTGTTTTGCACTTCGACAATAATGTGATTTCTGTCATCGATTATGACACTTTAACAGTGACAGCATCCATACTGCTGGATCAGCCGCCTAGATCGATAAAATGTATCCCAAATCATGAGTTTGCTTATGTTCTCGGCGATACTGCGATTTATGTGATTGGAATTGATACGTTAACTGTGGATAGGTCGATTCCTGTGGAAGGGTTTGATTTTGCAATTGATCCCAATGGGTTATTCGCCTATGTTCTTGATTTTGGTTCAGTGCAAAAAGTGGACCTATTCACCGGTGAAGTCACAGGAACGATTGAACGAGAGCTTATCGTATCATCCATAGAAACAAATTGGCCGGAGCGGTATGCGTATGTCTTAGAACAAGAATTCTTGTTCAATTATTTGACGGTTATTGACTTAAATACGTTTACGGTCAGCATTACCCAAGAGCTGGAGCCTGATGGCCAATATGTAATGTTTACGAGTGGATCAGGGGTGTATTTACATGACAGCTTCACTGGCAATTTATATGCTGTCAGTCCGAATGGTGCAGGCGTTATAGGAAATGTTCCGCAATCGGCAAGAGACTTTGCGTTTACTCCGAATGGCGAATTTCTGTATGCTGCTCATTTTTTAGAGCAGAACATCACTGTTTACAACACGGATGATTATTCTGTGGAAACTGTGATATCTCTTGGGGTTTCACCGGGAGATATTGTGATTTAACCAACTGCATGCTGTACATTTCTAAAAGGACGTGAATTCATGAAAAAGAATGATCTTTCTGCTTTACAGGAAAATTGTTTCTGTTTTTGTGATGAGGAAATTAGCAGAGAAGCGCCGTTTCAAGTGCCGATTGACATTCCCGAGGGGTTCACTATTGATTCTGCCGAAGCAGCTGCGGCGGTTACATGGAGTACTGCTCATTTATTATGTATCAGTGAGCCTTGCTTAATCCAGACTGGGCCGGAACCAGAAGATATCGGTGTTCGATATGCCGTGAGAGTAAAAGGTACAGTTACGCTTCTTGTCAGTGTGTCGCCTGTACGAAATCAATATGGACAAGGGGACGGGTCTGTTTCTGTGATTCATACTGAAGAGATTGATCAAGTCGTTTATTATGCAGCGCAGTCTGGCCGCTGTCCTGATTTCAGTCAAATAACAGTGGAAGATCTTCTCGTTGTACCGCCTTTCTACGGCAGTCCGCTTACGGTGACCGGGACACTTGTTTTACCGCCATCGCCAGACCCTCAATCGTATGTGTTTACAGCCAATTCAGGAGACAGCACGGTTTCGGTTATTGATGCAGATTTAAACACTGTTGTAAAAACAATCCCTTTTTCTGACGTGCCAACTCATCTAGGCGTTACTTTTGATAAAGCTTTCACGTTTGTCCTCCATGGGAATACCAACCTTGTCTCAGTGCTAGATAATAAAACATTAACCATCATAAATACCATTACTGTTGGAGAAGGGCCGAGAAAGGTTGAATTTGATTCAACAGATGAGTTCGCGTACGTGATGGCCGCCGGATCTATATATATGATCAACATGGCCTCTCAATCGGTCATTGATGTCATTCCGATACCCGGCGCTTTAGACTTTGCTCTTGATCCGAATGGACAGTATGTCTATACCGCTAATGGAAGCAGTTGGTCGGTTGATAAATATGATGTAAATACTGGGCAGTTGGTAGAAAGTATCATAGATACATTTGAATTTCCCAGTTTAATTGCCACTCCTTACGCTGGAAATTTTGCGTATGTGTTGAATGGTGAGCTGCTGCCGAAAGGTGTAACGGAGATCAGTTTGTCACCATTAAGCAGGGGAGGCGACTTCAACCGTTTATTTGAAACTCTGAGGACGATTGTATTTTCTCGCGATAGCACTAGGGCTTATTTTCTAGAGCCATATAGTGAACCGTTCCTCATTAATAACTTATACGTAGTTAATACGGCTAGACAGAGGATCATTGCAAACGTGTCTCTCCCCGGCGCTTCTGATCTCGCCGTAACACCTGATAATCAGTACATTTATGCAGCACAGCCCGACGACAATACCGTGACCGTGTACCGCACGAGCGATTATACAGCTGTGACGGTGATCCCGGTTGGCGCGGGTCCGTCTGCGATTGCAATGTAGCTTATTTCTCAGGTTGAGAGAAGCAGAGCTGCGATAAGACAATCGTTTATAAATAAATGAGCAGATCTGCTGGATGGCAGCCAGAATGATCAAAAACAGCAGTTCACTTATGATGAAACTGAGCATCCGCCAAACCCCTGCTTCTGTCAGCGCTCCCGCAAGTACGTCCGCATAAAATACTAAATCAGTAACACTGCGAGTCCCATTAATACGGCAAGGGGCGTGTGAAAGCGGAAAGGGACGGCTTTGACAATTTTGAACACGCAGCGCTTTGACATCGTTGGCATAGCTGCTGCACAATCTATGTTGCCGGAAGTCGCAGCAGCTTTGATGAGACTGTGTGAGTTTCTGAAAAGCTGCTGTCATGTTTTTCACGGATTGGGTGACATAGTGATATGATTTTCTCTTCTTATAAGGAACCGCTTTTTATGAGGTTTATCTTCAAATCTAATGAGCAATGATGGTAAGATAGAAGCAGTTGAAGTTTACAAGCTGAATGATTATACTATTCAAGTCAAAGTGGAATGATGAAAAGGACGTGTCAAAATGAAGCAAGAGACACCGATAACACTCCATGTGAAGTCTGTGATCGAGGATGACGGAAATGAGGAAGTCATCGAATTCCGTACTACCGGATTTTACTATGTAAAACAACAAAAAGTGTATCTATCTTATTATGAAGAACACGACCTAGGCAAAGTAAAAACGATTGTGAAGGTGAGCGAAGGCGAAGTCCTGATCATGAGGTCAGGCGCTGTTAAAATGAATCAGCGTTTCATACCGGGAGCTTCCACAATTGCGAAATATAAAATGTCATTTGGTGAGCTTGAGCTGGAAACAAGCACAAAATCGATTCAATCTGATCTCGGTGAAGAAAAAGGCCGAATCAGCATCGCATATGACATGCATGTCGGAGACGAGCAGCAGCATTTACATAATATGACGATCACGTATGAGGGAGGAACTCACGCATGAACATTGCGGAACAAATGAAGGACGTGCTGAAGGAAGAAATCAAAGCGGCCGTTCTGAAAGCGGGCCTGGCGGAAGAAAGCCAGATTCCAAGCGTACTGTTAGAAACACCGAAAGACAAAACACACGGTGATTATTCCACAAACATGGCGATGCAGCTGGCGAGAATCGCAAAAAAAGCGCCGCGCCAAATCGCCGAGGAGATCGTGGCGTCATTTGATAAAGGAAAGGCTTCCATTGAAAAAATGGATATTGCGGGACCGGGCTTTATCAACTTTTACATGAACAACAGCTACTTAACAAAACTGATCCCGTCCGTGCTTGAAGCGGGTGAACATTACGGTGAGACAAACGTCGGACAGGGCGAAAAGATTCAGGTTGAATTCGTGTCCGCCAACCCGACGGGAGATCTTCACTTAGGCCATGCGCGCGGCGCGGCGGTAGGTGACGCGCTGTGCAGCGTGCTTTCTAAAGCGGGCTATGATGTGAGCCGCGAATACTATATTAATGATGCGGGCAACCAGATTAACAATCTGGCGCTTTCCGTTGAAGTCCGTTATTTTGAAGCGCTCGGTCTCGAAAAACCGATGCCGGAAGACGGCTACCGCGGGGAAGATATTATCGCTATCGGGAAAAAGCTAGCCGAAGATTTCGGCGACCGCTTCGTCCATGAAGAGGAGAGCGAACGCCGGGCATTTTTCCGGGAATACGGCTTAAAGTACGAGCTTGATAAACTCCGCTCCGACCTGGAGAATTTCCGCGTGCCGTTTGACGTATGGTATTCTGAAACGTCACTGTACGAAAACGGAAAAATTGATCAGGCGCTCGAGGCGCTTCGCGAAAAGGGCCATGTATACGAAGAGGACGGTGCGACATGGTTCCGTTCCACAACGTTCGGCGACGACAAAGACCGCGTGCTGATCAAAAAAGACGGCTCATACACTTATCTGCTGCCGGATATCGCATACCATAAAGACAAACTTGACCGCGGATTCGACAAGCTCATCAATGTATGGGGCGCGGATCACCACGGCTATATTCCGCGTATGAAAGCGGCAATTGAAGCGCTCGGTTACGAAAAAGGAACATTGGAAGTTGAAATCATTCAGCTCGTTCATTTATATAAAGACGGCGAAAAAATGAAGATGAGCAAACGTACGGGGAAAGCCGTCACGATGCGTGATCTGATTGAAGAGGTCGGCCTTGACGCAGTCCGTTATTTCTTCGCGATGCGCAGCGCTGATACGCATATGGATTTTGACTTGGACCTTGCCGTATCGACATCTAACGAAAACCCTGTGTATTACGCGCAATACGCACATGCCCGTATTTGCAGCATGCTTCGCCAAGGGGAGGAGCAGGGACTTAAACCGGCGGCGGATCTTGATTTCAGCCATATTCAATCAGAAAAAGAATATGACCTGCTGAAAACGATCGGCGGCTTCCCTGAGGCAGTGGCAGAAGCGGCGGAAAAGCGAATCCCGCACCGTGTCACAAATTATATTTATGATCTGGCTTCCGCTCTGCACAGTTTCTACAACGCGGAGAAAGTCATCGATCCGGAAAATGAAGAGAAGAGCCGCGCGCGCCTTTCTTTAATGAAGGCGACGCAAATTACGCTGAACAACGCGCTTCAGCTGATCGGCGTATCGGCTCCGGAAAAAATGTAATCATTATGATAGGACAGAGTCTTCGGGCTTTGTCTTTTTTTTGTATATAAAACGTGTGATGTTCTTCACAATCCCGCGCACCGAGTTTTTGTATGATAAGACTGATATTGAATCAGTGAAAGGGGCAAGCCGAATGATCAATCGTCAACATATTCAATTATCGTTGCAGTCATTAAGCTTAGTGGCGGGGTTTATGGTGTGGGTGCTGATTTCATCGCTCATTTCCCAAATGACATCAGATATTCATTTAACCAAAGGCGAGATTTCATTGGTGACGGCGATTCCCGTTATTCTAGGATCGCTTCTCCGCATTCCTTTAGGGTATTTAACGAACAGGTACGGCGCGAGGCTGATGTTCATGATCAGCTTCATCCTGCTTTTGTTTCCCGTGTTTTGGATCAGTATGGCGGATTCTCTGTTTGATTTAATCGCGGGCGGCTTTTTCTTAGGGATCGGAGGGGCGGTATTCTCCATCGGAGTGACGTCGCTTCCGAAATATTATCCGAAAGAAAAGCACGGTGCCGTCAATGGGATTTACGGTGCCGGAAACATCGGAACCGCCATTACCACTTTTGCGGCGCCGGTTATCGCTCAGGCCGCGGGATGGAGAGCAACCGTGCAGATGTATCTCGTTTTGCTGGCTGTTTTCGCATTACTGCACGTTTTGTTCGGCGACCGGCATGAGAAGAAGGCCAAAGTTTCCGTAAAAACCCAAATCAAAGCCGTTTACCGAAATCATGTGCTGTGGTTTTTGAGCATGTTTTATTTTATTACGTTTGGCGCTTTTGTCGCCTTTACCATCTATCTGCCGAACTTTTTGGTTGAGCATTTCAGGCTGAGCCCCGCGGATGCAGGGCTGCGGACGGCCGGCTTTATTGCGGTCTCTACGCTGCTCAGGCCAGCGGGAGGATTTCTTGCCGATAAAATGAACCCGCTCCGCATTTTGATGTTCGTTTTCGCAGGGCTTACGCTGTCAGGCGTTATGCTGTCTTTCTCGCCGGCGATCGGCCTCTATGCGTTCGGATCACTGACGGTGGCAGTCTGCTCAGGGATTGGAAACGGGACGGTATTTAAACTGGTGCCTTTCTATTTTTCGAAGCAGGCGGGGATTGCCAACGGTATTGTGTCTGCTATGGGAGGGCTGGGCGGTTTTTTCCCTCCGCTGATTCTGGCAAGTGTATTTCAGGCAACGGGCCAATACGCGATCGGGTTCATGGCGCTTTCAGAGGTTGCGTTAGCCAGCTTTGTCCTTGTGATCTGGCTGTATTGGCAGGAAAGAATGAAAACACATACGGAGAGAAACAGTCAGAGCCTCAATTCATAATGATCCATTCACAAGATTGTTAGTTTTTTCTGGGTGAGTGCAAATCAAGTCACGTTACAATATATATACGCAACGTGACTTTCTTCGAGGTGAGCTCATGAATATTCTCTCTGTCCGAAAATCTGATAAAGAACTTCTTTCCCGTGAACTGCATGAATTGCTGGAATCAATCAGCACGAAAAAGAAAATGAAAAAACACACCTATTTGTTTCAAGAAGGAATGGATGCAGAAGAGCTTTATCTGATTCAATCGGGGCTCATTGAAATTGGCAAGCTGACGTCTGACGGAAAAGACCTGACACTTAGAATCTGCCAGAAACACGATATCGTCGGGGAACTGACACTGTTCACAGAAGAGCCGAGGTATATGCTCAGTGCAAAAGTGTTAGAGGACGGCGAGGTGCTCGTCATTAATAAAAACAAGCTGGAAAAGGAATTGATTCAAAACGGTAATTTGACGTTTGAATTTATGAAATGGATGAGCACCCATCTGCGAAAAATCCAGTCTAAGATCAGGGATCTGCTTCTTCACGGCAAAAAAGGGGCGCTCTATTCCACCCTTATCCGTCTGTCAAACAGCTACGGGGTGGAACGAAGCGACGGGATTCTGATTAACATTGTGCTGACAAATCAGGATTTGGCAAAGTTTTGTGCGGCGGCACGGGAAAGTGTCAACCGCATGCTGGGAGATCTGCGCAAACAAGGGGTTATTTCGATAGACGAAACCGGAAAAATTATTTTGCACAAGCGGGACTATTTACGGTGTGAGATCGAGTGTGAAAACTGTCCGCTTGAGATCTGCAATATTGACTGAAAAAACAAGGACAGCCGGTGTCCTTGTTTTTCAATTTGTGATACATATACACATGACGGCGAAAAAGAAGCCGGCATTTGCAATTTCCAGAATGCCGATCGTTTTCGCGGGCCAATTTCTCCCGTGAAAAAACCACGCCCGCAAACTGCTGGGGATAAAAGCGAGAAATGCCCAGCCTGCTCCGAGAAGACACGATAAAAAAGGGAGCAGCAAATGATATCCCCATGACCAGTACGCAAATGTTCTGTTTTTTCTCTCCCGGATGACCGACTTCACATAAAAGGAACTTCCGATAAAAAATAAAGCAGATTGAGAGAGAATAAACCAAGCCCAGCCGTCAAGGGTACCCGTCCCAAGCCAGCAGCTCGCAAGCCCGCCTGAACAAAAGAACAAAACTCCCGCCATATCATTCACGAGTGCCCGTTCGTTTTTTCGGCGGGCATAATGCATATGGATAAGAAACAGCGGCAATAAAGAAAGGCCGACCCAGACGAGCTGCGGTTTATGATAGATAGAAATGATCAAAAAGCAGCATGCCGGAAAACCGTAAATATATATCCACTTTTGATAGGGTTTGAGCCGTTTCTTTTTCAAGGCAAGCGAAACGGGATAAACCGTTAAATAAAGGAAAAGCCAGCCCAGAAAGAGCGGAATATGCCAAAAAACCGGGCCTCCTTTGACTGTGCCGAGTAAGAACGGAATCAGCAGCATCGCCCATGCGCCGTGCTGATTCGGAATCATCACCTTCATCGAAATCCTCCTTTTGTATGTCATTATACATGCAGGCATCCTCCTGATAAGTGATATTCATCATACAAGCTGTGAAATACATCACTGCCGCACAGGCTCAATCGGGCTACACTAAAGCTATCATCAGCACAGGAGGCTTTCCTATGAATCAGTGTGACTACTTATTATTTCTGAAACAACTTCCTATGTTTAACGAAGTGCCCCTGTCCATTGTCGAAACTTTGCTGAAAAACGGGACGTTTATCAGCGGCTCATCTGATCAGTCTCCATCCTTTCTTCATTCACAATCCGTTTATATTGTATTAAAAGGCAGTATCCGTTTTAAGGACAGCAGGCTGCCTGAAGGATCGCAAACCGTTGCGCTGTGGGAAAAAGGCGATGTGTTTCCGATTGATGAAAAAGGCGGGCATTCTTTATCGCCTTTTATCTCAGTCAATGCCTCACCGGACATTCTGGCACTACATATTCCATATTCCATTTTTAAGCAGATGATGTCTTACCATCCGCGGCTGCAAATGAATTTTTTGGCGATGCTTCAGCAAAATGTCTTTTGTTCCTATCAGTTGTTTTTGAGGTATCTGCATACATCACGCGATGAAAACGCTGAACCCGGTTCTTAAATAGGACCGGTTTTTTTCTTTGAAAGAAAACGTCCTGCCATGAACGCCGCCGTCTTTCCTGCTCCTTTGTGTGAACGTTTTGTGAAAAAAGCAGAGTGTGTGACATAGTTCACAAGGAAATGCGCTCTCTCTGTTTATAGTGTACGTAGCATCACCTGACTCGGAAGGAGTGAACGATCATGAAGAAAAAGAAAATGAGTCCGCTGTTCAGGAGATTAAACTATTTTTCTCCTATCGAACATCATTCAAATAAACATAGCCAAACCACTAGCGAAGATCGTGATTGGGAGAATGTATACAGAAACAGATGGCAGTACGACAAAGTCGTTCGCTCCACCCACGGCGTCAACTGCACGGGTTCTTGCAGCTGGAATATTTATGTGAAAAACGGAATTGTCACGTGGGAAGGACAAAACTTGAATTATCCATCAACAGGCCCGGATATGCCTGATTTCGAACCGAGAGGCTGTCCGCGGGGCGCCAGTTTTTCGTGGTACATCTACAGCCCGCTCCGTGTGAAATATCCGTACGTGCGCGGTGTGCTGGTCAATTTGTGGCGGGAAGCACTGCAGGCGCATCAAAATCCGCTTGATGCTTGGAAATCAATCGTTGAAAATCCTGAAAAAGCGAAGTCCTATAAACAGGCAAGAGGAAAAGGCGGGTTTGTGCGCGCTGAATGGTCCGAGGTGCTGAAGCTGATTTCAGCCTCTCTGCTGTATACAGTCATGAAATACGGGCCTGACCGGAATGTCGGCTTTTCACCGATCCCGGCAATGTCCATGATCAGCCACGCGTCAGGCTCACGATTCATGTCTTTAATCGGCGGCCCTATGCTCAGTTTCTATGACTGGTATGCGGATCTTCCGCCGGCGTCCCCGCAAATTTGGGGCGACCAGACGGACGTTCCGGAAAGCAGTGATTGGTACAATTCCGGCTATATCATCACATGGGGTTCCAACGTTCCGTTAACGAGAACGCCTGACGCACATTTTTTGGCGGAAGCCCGCTATAAAGGCGCTAAGGTTATTTCAATCAGTCCGGATTTTGCCGAATCCTCAAAGTTCGCCGATGACTGGCTCAGTATCCGCCAAGGGACTGACGGGGCGCTTGCGATGGCTATGGGGCATGTCATTTTGCAGGAATTTTACGTAAATCAAGAGACGGAGCGGTTTATCAAGTATGCGAAGCAATACACGGATTTTCCATTCCTCGTCACTCTGTCAAAAGAAAACGGTGTATACACAGCGGGCCGGTTTCTGCATGCGAAGGACATCGGGCGGCAGACAAAGCATGATCAATGGAAGCCTGCGGTCTGGAATGATCAGACAGGCGCTCTTGCCATACCGCAAGGAACAATGGGTTCCCGCTGGGACGGACGGCAGAAATGGAACCTGCATATGATCGATGAAGACACCGGGGAACCGATTGAACCCCGACTCTCTGTGCTTGGAATGGAGGACGAAATCGGCTCGGTGCGCATTCCGTATTTTTCAAATGACGGAAACAAAGTGCTCAAGCGGGATCTTCCTATTAAAAAATTGGACCTGAACGGCGAAGAGGTGTGTGTCACGACCGTGTTTGACTTGATATTGGCCAATTACGGCGTGAACCGGAGTATCGGCGGACAATCAGCTGTATCCTATGATGATCCTCGTCCGTTTACACCTGCCTGGCAGGAACAGATCACAGGAATTAAAAGAGAAGCCGTTATACAGATTGCCAGGGAGTTTGCTCAAAATGCGATTGATACAGACGGCCGGTCCATGATTATCGTCGGAGCGGGGATTAACCACTGGTTCAATTCCGACACAATCTACCGCGCGGTGTTAAATCTTGTTTTATTGGTAGGCGCACAAGGCGTAAACGGCGGAGGCTGGGCTCATTATGTCGGTCAGGAAAAGCTCCGTCCTGCTGAAGGGTGGCAAACGATCGCAAATGCAAAGGACTGGGAAGGCGTGCCTAAGCTGCAAAACGGCACCTCATTTTTCTACTTTGCGACAGACCAGTGGCGTTACGAAGACCAGCCGATCAGTGACTTGGCTTCACCGATCGCTTCTTCATCCCGCTACAAGCATCACGCCGATTACAATGTGCTGGCGGCGCGATTAGGGTGGCTGCCGTCCTACCCGACTTTCGATAAAAACGGCATTGACCTATACAAAGAGGCTGAAAAAGCGGGGGCGGAGACACCTGAAGACGTTGGTGCGTACGTCGCCTCGCAGCTTCAAAACAAAAAACTGAAATTTGCGATTGAAGATCCAGACAATGAAGCCAATTTCCCAAGGAATCTCTTCGTATGGCGGGCCAATCTGATCTCAAGCTCAGGAAAAGGGCATGAATATTTTCTCAAGCATCTGCTGGGAACGACGAACGGTTTGATGAATGACGACAGCGACAGCATCCGCCCTGAAGAAATTAAATGGCGGGAGCAGGCGCCGGAAGGTAAGCTCGACTTATTAATCAATCTTGATTTTCGAATGGCGGGTACGGCGTTGTATTCCGATATCGTGCTGCCGGCGGCGACATGGTATGAAAAACACGATCTCAGCAGCACGGATATGCATCCGTTCATCCATCCTTTTGCTCCGGCGATCTCGGCTCCGTGGGAATCGAAGTCAGACTGGGATATTTTCAAGGCACTGTCAAAAGCAGTTTCCGATCTGGCGGAAGAAGTCGAGATGGAGCCGGTGAAAGAAGTGGTTGCAACGCCGCTCCTCCACGACACGATGCAGGAGCTGGCCCAGCCGTTCGGCAAAATCAATGACTGGAGCAGGGGTGAATGTGAAGCCATGCCGGGAAAAACAATGCCGAACATCCATGTTGTTGATCGGGATTACAAGCATATTTTTCATAAAATGACCGCGCTCGGGCCTCATACGGCTTTAAAACCGAGCGGCACAAAAGGCATGAGCTGGTCGATAGCCGATGAATATGAATCACTCAAAAAGAGACTTGGAGAAATCACCTCGGACAGCGTCGCAAAGGGATGTCCGAATATAAGTGAAGCGAAGCAGGCGGCGGAAGCGATTTTAACCCTGTCGTCCACCTCCAATGGAAAAGTCGCCGTAAAAGCATGGGAATCACTTGAAAACATCACAAATCTGGAGCTGAAAGACCTGGCGGAAGAACGGGAGGAAGAATGCTTTACGTTCGAACAAATTACAGCCCAGCCGAAAACGGTCATCACCTCTCCGGCCTTTACCGGCTCAGAAAAAGGGGGACGCAGGTACTCGCCGTTTACGACGAATGTAGAAAAATTAATTCCGTGGCGGACACTGACCGGCAGACAATCTTATTATGTCGATCATGAACTGATGATGGAATTCGGTGAAACGATGGCGACATTTAAACCGATCCTCCAGCATCGCCCGTTTCTAAGCAAACGGCCTGACCAAGAGGGCAAAGAAATCGTCCTTAATTACTTGACGCCGCATAATAAATGGTCCGTCCACAGCATGTATTTTGATTCCCTGCCGATGCTGACGCTGTTCCGCGGCGGGCCGACCGTGTGGATGAATAAAGATGACGCCGCGGATACGGATATCAAAGACAACGATTGGATTGAATGCTTTAACCGAAACGGCGTTGTCGTCGCGAGGGCGGTTTTGTCTCACCGGATTCCTAAAGGAATGGCGTTTATGCACCATGCCCAGGACCGCCATATCAACGTGCCCGGCACAAAACTGACAAATAACCGCGGCGGCACCCATAACAGCCCGACAAGGATTCACGTCAAGCCGACACAGATGATCGGGGGCTACGCCCAGCTCAGCTACGGCTTTAACTATTACGGCCCGACGGGGAACCAGCGCGACCTGAATGTCGTCATCCGCAAGCTAAAGGAGGTCGATTGGCTTGAAGATTAAAGCGCAAATCGGGATGGTCATGAACTTGGATAAATGTATCGGCTGCCACACATGCAGCGTCACCTGCAAAAACACGTGGACAAACCGTTCCGGTGCGGAATATATGTACTTCAATAATGTAGAAACAAAGCCGGGCATCGGCTACCCGAAGCAATGGGAGGACCAGGGCAAATATAAAGGCGGCTGGACATTGAAAAAAGGGAAGCTTGAACTGAAATCCGGCCCGAAAACAAACCGGCTTGCAGGCCTTTTCTATAATCCGAATCAGCCGACAATTGATGATTACTATGAACCTTGGAACTATGATTATGAAACATTAACAAACAGTCCGCAGAAAAAACACCAGCCGGTGGCACGGCCGAAATCGTCACTGACGGGGGATTTCATGAATATCGAATGGGGCCCGAACTGGGAGGATGATCTCGCGGGCGGCCACATTACAGGGCTTGAAGATCCAAACGTTCAAAAAATGGAGGAATCGATCAAAACGGAGTTCGATGAGGTCTTTATGATGTACCTGCCGCGTATTTGCGAACACTGCATCAATCCGGCATGCGTGTCATCCTGTCCGTCCGGCGCCATGTACAAACGCGAAGAAGATGGCATTGTGCTCGTGGATCAAAACGCGTGCCGTTCATGGAGATATTGCGTGTCATCGTGTCCTTATAAAAAAGTCTATTTTAACTGGCAAACGAACAAAGCGGAAAAATGCACACTCTGCTTCCCGCGCTTAGAGGCGGGGCTGCCGACCATCTGCTCCGAGACATGTGTCGGCAGAATCCGCTATCTCGGTGTCATGCTGTATGACGCGGACAAAGTCGAGGAAGCGGCATCTGTTGAAAATGAAAAGGATCTCTACCATTCCCAATTGGACGTTTTTCTTGATCCGAATGATCCTGAGGTTGCCAAACTGGCAAAAGAACAAGGCATCCCGGCTGAATGGATAGAGGCCGCGCAGCAATCGCCAATCTATAAAATGATCATCGATTGGAAGATTGCGCTGCCGCTTCATCCAGAGTACCGCACACTGCCGATGGTTTGGTACATTCCGCCGCTGAGCCCGATTATGAATCTCTTTGAAGGAAAAGGCAGCGGGCAATCCGCGGAAGCTATTTTCCCGGCTATCGACCAAATGAGAATTCCAATAGAGTATTTGGCGCAGCTGTTAACGGCGGGGGATACAGATCATATTCGGTCCACGTTAAAGAAAATGTCTGTCATGCGCCAATATATGAGAGCAGTCCAGACGAATAAATCCATCGACCCGGCACTGATCTCCAGTGTCGGCTTAACAGAACAGCAAATTAAAGACATGTATCGGCTGCTGGCGATCGCCAAATATGATGACCGCTTTGTGATTCCAAGCAGCCATCGGGAAGAAGTGTCTGATTTATACGCTGAACAAGGGAGCTGCGGCTTATCATTTTCAGGCGGCCCAGGCTCTTGTTTCTAACTTTTGATAAATGAGGTGGAACAAGATGAACACCATGGACCGGCAAATTACGTTTTCTGCTCTTTCCTGTCTTCTTTCTTATCCTGATGAAGAATGGAGAGCCGAGCTTCCTGATTGGAAGTCTCTTATTGTTGAAATCAGCAGCCGGAAAATCAGAGAGAAGCTGCTGCACTTTTTAGAGGCGGCAGCCGGATTTTCTCCGGAAGCGCTGATTGAACACTATGTCTATACGTTCGATTTCGGGAAAAAAACGAATATGTACGTCACCTACTTTAACTCAGGCGAGCAAAGGGAGCGCGGGATTGAACTGCTGCAGCTGAAGAACGCATACCAGCAATCCGGTTTCCTGCCGACAGAGAAAGAACTGCCTGATTACCTGCCGCTGATGCTGGAATTTGCGGCGGCTGCGGAGACTGAAGCGGCGAGAAGCGTGTTTGAGAAATATCTGTCCAATGTGAGGGAGCTGGCATCCCGCCTCGAAAAAAATGACAGCATATACGCCGGGCTCTTGCATGCCCTGCTGGCCGCGCTGGACACTCTCGGCGTGCGTGAATGCATTGAAGAAGGGGCTGTTCAGGCATGAGCGAGCGGATCCTGTGGGGGGTTATGCCGTATATTGTATTGACGATCTTTATCGGCGGGCATATTTACCGCTATCAGCATGACCAGTTTGGCTGGACGGCGAAATCAAGCGAGCTGTTAGAAAAGAAAAAACTCGCGGCGGGCAGCACACTTTTTCACTGGGGGCTGCTGTGCGTTGTCGGCGGACATGTCATGGGAATTCTGATTCCGGAAGGCGTGTATACTGCACTTGGCATTTCAGAGCATATGTATCACAAAATAGCGATTGGCGCGGGACTGCCGGCAGGGATTGCGGCATGTACCGGACTAGTGATCCTGACGTACAGAAGGCTGTTTGACAAAAGAATCCGCAAAACCAGCTCGCCATCGGATATCCTTACGCTCATCCTGCTTCTGTTCATGATGCTGTCAGGCGTTGCGGCCACGTTTCTCAACATTGATTCGAAAGGCTTTGATTACAGGGCGACAGTCGGGCCGTGGTTCAGGGAAATCGTTTTGTTCCGGCCTGACGCTTCTTTGATGGAGAGTGTCCCGCTATGGTTTAAGTTTCATATCATCATTGGGTATGTTGTTTTTATCCTCTGGCCGTTTACAAGATTGGTTCATGTGTTCAGCCTGCCGCTCAAGTATTTGACCCGCAGCTATGTTGTTTATCGGAAACGCTCATGAAAATCCCCCTTGCAAGAGGGGGATTTTTATGATGAAAAAAATAAAAATATAAGATATTTTCTGCCAATGTAATGGCTGGGCGGCCGGGATTCCTGTTATGTTTGATGTGAAATAACATGCAAAAAAGGAGAGTGAAGAATGAAGCGGGTTTTCTTCATTGTAGCTGCTTGTCTCATGACAAGCGCCGGCATCCTGACACTCAGACATTCTCATATATTAACCGGCGGCACGGCCGGACTGTCACTAAGCTTGTCATATTTGTTTCAACCCTCGTTTGCCGTTATCTTCTTTCTGATTAATATCCCGTTTTATGTATTTTCCCTCATCAGAATGGGCATTAAATTCACTCTATCTACCGTTTTTGCCGTCACAGTGCTGACTATGTTTACAGGCGCAGATCACTGGCTGCCGCCGTTCTCTGTTTCACCGCTTGCCGGGGCGATTTGCGGCGGATCGCTGATCGGGTTCGGCCTGTCGCTCATGTTTTACCATCAGGCATCGCTCGGCGGGGCCAATATCCTCGCTTTATTTCTGCAAAAGCGCTGCGGATGGAATCCGGGTGCGGTTAATTTCCTCTTCGATTTTGGCGTAGTGCTGGCCGGCATTTTCTCTGTCGGATTGCTGAGAGGGATCTTCTCCTTAGTGTCGATTGCGGTCACGGGCCTGATCATCGGCATTTTTAAAAATAAAATCAAAAACAGCAGCTCCCTCAAGCCGGTTTTGCTTCATAACCTCACGACGGGGCAATCACAGGAAGCCTCATCGTAAGCCTTTCCGCTCGTTCGGAGAGGCTTTTCATATGTTTACAGGCCGGAAAACAGAGGGTATACAGAGATATCGGATCAGATGGGGGAGAGTCGGGATGCTGAAAAGGAGACTGGAATTTTGCTTTTTATATATGATGCTTATCGGAGCATATGTCATATGGTTTTTTCCGGTTTCCAGGCTTGAGTTTTACGGCGGATTGCTTTGCTATGCAAGCATTATTTTGTTCAGCATTTATTCGTTAATCCTAGAAAACCGCACCTCGCAGCACACGCTGTTATGGATTCACATTCTTGTCTTTTTTCCGATCGCCGGGTACTTATTTTACCTTTTTTCCGGCCAGCTTTATGAAAAAGGCAAGCTGTTCAGGTCGAAACGGACATATAACCGGGAAAAGCTGAGGACGATATTTGATATGGAGCAAACTCCCGACTTGTCCGGATTGAAAGGAAATCAAAAACGTTTCTTTCAGTATTCAATCAAAGCGGCCCATATGAATATCAATACAAAAAGCAGGCTGACGGTGCTCAAAAACGGGGATGAAACATTCCCTGAGCTGTTTGAGGCGCTTCGGGCGGCAACGTCATTTATACATATTGAGTATTACATGTTCAAATCAGACATGCTCGGGCACAAGATGATGGAGATTATGATGGAAAAAGCCCGTGAAGGTGTGGAAGTGCGGTTTTTGTTCGACGCGGCCGGCAGCTTGAAGCTGGCCGGAAAAGACATTAAAAAACTGAAACATGCGGGTGTGAATATCGTCCCGTTTCTGCCGCTGAAATACGGCTTTTTCAACCAGAAATTCAATTTCCGAAATCACCGTAAGATCGTGATCGTTGACGGGAAAACCGGTTTTGTCGGCGGTCTGAATGTCGGCAAGGAATATATCAGCAAAGACCGAAATGTCGGTTTTTGGCGTGACACCCATATGAAAGTCGAAGGAGAAATTGTTCAGACGCTCCACAGCATTTTTATGCTTGATTGGGAATACGTTTCGGATGAGGTGCTTATTGATCAGAAAGCATACAGCCGCCCGGTCCCTGCAGAAAGCGGCGGCATCTATCAAGTCGTTCCGACAGGCCCTGATATGAAGGAGCGGATGAGCGACCTGTATTATGCCATGATTGCGGCAGCCGAATCGTCTGTATGGATTGCGACGCCTTATTTCGTACCGAATGAGCCGATCCGCACAGCGTTAAAGGAGGCAGCTGCCAGAGGCGTCCAGGTGCGTGTTATGGTGCCGGAAACCAATGACGGGTTTTTAACCCAGTACGCGACGAGATCGTATTTCCCCGAGCTTCTTCGCGAAGGAATCGAAGTCTACTCCTATCAAAAAGGCTTTATGCATCAAAAGGTGCTCATCACTGACGGAAACCTCGCTTCTGTCGGGACGGCGAATATGGATATGAGAAGCTTTCAGCTGAACTTTGAGGTCAATGTCTTTTTTACAGATCAAAAGGCGATCAAAGATCTTGAAGCGCATTATCTGGAGGATATGAGAGAGTCTGAGAAAATCAGCCCCGTCCGTTTCTATAAGCGCACATTATGGGAAAGAACGAAGGAATCCTTCGCGCGGTTATTTTCCGGCGTTTTATAAAAAACGCTTTTAAAACTCCTTGTGTATAGTATAATTGAGAAATATTATCATTAGGAACGAGGCACAAGGAGGACGGAATCGTGCTGCGACAATTTTTTTCTTATTATAAACCGTACAAAAAGCTGTTTTTTCTCGACTTCTTTTCTGCCATTGCCGGCGGATTGATGGAGCTGAGTTTTCCTCTGATTGTCAATTACTTTATCGATACATTGCTCCCGGGCCGGGATTGGAGTCTGATTATTTTGACTTCCGCTGCTTTATTCGGGGTCTACGCCCTCAGCTCGGCACTTCAGTATGTTGTGACGTATTGGGGCCATATGCTCGGCATTAACATTGAAACCGATATGCGGAAAAAGCTTTTTGACCATCTGCAAAAGCTTTCCTTCAAATTTTACGATAACAATAAAACGGGCAGTTTAATGTCCAAGCTCACCAATGATTTGATGTATATCGGAGAAACCGCCCACCACGGGCCCGAAGATCTGTTTATCGCCATCATGACGATTTTGGGCGCGTTCGGCGTCATGCTGTTCATTAACTGGCAGCTCGCGCTGTTGACGTTTATCATCATGCCGGTCGTCATTTGGCTCGCTTTATATTTCAATAAAAAAATGACCTCTGCATTTACAAAACTGAACAAAGACGTCGGGGATTTCAGCGCGAGGGTCGAAAACAATATCGGCGGCATCCGCCTTGTCCAGGCTTTCAGTAATGAAGCGTTTGAACAGCAGCGGTTTGACGTGAACAATCAGCGTTTCCGCAAAACAAAGCTGACGTCATATAAAATCATGGCGAAAAACGGCTCAATCAGTTACATGCTGACAAGATTCGTCACGCTGTTCGTCCTGTTGTGCGGCACATGGTTTGTCATCCGCGGATCATTATCCTACGGGGAATTCGTCGCTTTCGTGCTGTTGACAAACGTTCTCTTCCGTCCGATTGATAAAATCAACGCGATTATTGAGATGTACCCGCGAGGCATTGCCGGTTTTAAAAGCTTTATGGAAATTCTGGAAACGGAGCCTGACATCAAGGATGCCCCGAATGCGAAACATGTGTCGGGTTTAAAAGGGAATATCCGCTATGATCATGTGTCATTCGGCTATGAAGAAAACAATCCGTTGCTGTCCGGTATTAATTTGTCCATTCAAGCGGGGGAGACGGTTGCATTTGTCGGGCCTTCGGGAGCGGGGAAATCAACGCTGACAAGTCTGCTGCCGCGTTTTTATGAACCGTCTGAAGGCGCGATTTCCATAGACGGAATTGATATTAAAGACATGACGCTGTCATCTCTGCGCGGACAAATCGGCGTCGTCCAGCAGGATGTCTTTCTGTTTTCCGGCACATTGCGGGAAAACATTGCTTACGGACGGCTGGACGCGTCCGAGGAAGAAATCTGGCAGGCCGTCCGCCAGGCGCATTTAGAGGATTTGGTAAACGGGTATCCTGCCGGTTTAGACACGGTGATCGGCGAACGCGGAGTGAAGCTGTCAGGCGGACAGAAGCAGCGGCTTTCCATCGCCAGAATGTTTTTGAAAAACCCGCCGATCTTAATTTTGGATGAGGCTACATCGGCTCTCGATACAGAGACGGAAGCCGCCATTCAAAAGTCTCTGCAGGAACTTTCTGAAGGCCGCACGACACTTGTAATCGCCCATCGGCTGGCTACGGTTAAGGATGCGGACCGGATCGTCGTCGTCACGAAAGAAGGCATCGCCGAACAAGGGCACCACAAGGAACTTCTGGCATCCGGCGGCATGTACCAAAGACTCCATCAGGCGCAATTCGGCGAACTGATTCATTAATATAGAAAAAGGATAGACGAACGGGGGCCGAGGCGCCTCCTGTCTATCCTTTTTTATGTAGTCCGTATTTAATGGGCTTCTTTATGCGCAGGTTCGATGATATGTTTGAAACGGTCAATGAGCTGCACCGCTTTCTTTCCTTCCACTACAATTAAATATTCTTGTTCTTTATGCGCCATTCTGAACGTTTCCAGTTCGATGATGTCTTTGATTTTGCACATCGTTTTTTTAGAGTAGATATACAGCTCGTGGCCTCCCGTGTTGCAAAGCTGATAAAGCTGAAGCATGTTTCGTAAAGTGAACTTCTTAGCGGCTATTTTCAAAGATGTTATATTTTTCATATGTTTTCTCCTCCGTCTGATGATCTGTTATTTCGGAAATTCCCCATATAAACCGGTGATAAACCTGGTTATGCTTTCCACCTCAGCACGCCTCCCGCCAGGCGTTTGACTCCGCGGATAGCGCTTAATTCTTCGACGAGCCGAAGCAGCGCCCGGTCTTTCTCTTTCGCTTCAATCATAAAGTCGATATCCGTCTCCCATTGTCTGAACCGCTCCAGCACCGGCAGAATAAAATTCGCATCCACATAGTCCGCATGACTGCGCACGGCTGATTCTGATTTTGGCGAGGAGAGGTGGACCTTCGGCTTTAAGCCGATCCGCTGCCACGTTTTCATCATCCGCGGGAGAATGTCATCTAAATCAGCGTCATCGGTCGGATTGGCGTAAAAATGATGATAATCAAACACAAACGGAATGCCCTCTTGTTCACATACACTGAGTGTTTCTTCAGATGTATACGTTTTATCATCGTTTTCTAAAGTCATCCGCTGTTTGATGACATCGGGGAGTTCTTTCAGATTCATGCCGAAACGGTCAAGCGCGCTTTGTTTGTCGCCATAAGCGCCTCCGATATGAATGTTAATGACGGAGCAGTCCGCGATGCCCATGGCGTCCAGCATGTCATAATGATAGGCCATATCCTTGACCGCATTAGCGGTAATGTCCCGTTTCGGGCTTGTGAAAAGGGTGAATTGGTTCGGGTGAAAGCTCGTTCTGAGATCATATTTTCTGACCAGCCCGCCGATCTCACGGAACTCCTGGCGAAACGGCGTGACAAAATCCCACAGTACATCCGGGTGCGTGGCGAGCGGCACAATCGAGCTTGAGAACCTGTACAAAGGGATGCCGTGTCCGACCGCATAGTGGAGGGTGCGCAGCGTATTGGTAAGATTTGCTTTCGTCACAGAAAGCAGGGCTTCTTTCCGCTCGCCGGGTGAAAGTTTTGTATAGCGCGCATATGTTAAGGTTTTGGCGGGGGATGCGTCCCAAAGGCACATGGCGTTTGAAACGAAACCGAATCTGAACAGCATATGGTTTCTCCTTTATAAAAAATAAGATATGGCTTTTCCCAGCCATTCTGCAGGAAGCTGTCTGACGGAGCGCTGTTTCACTTTTTCTAATGTGAGAAGCTCGGATTTTTCGATGTCCTGCTTTATGGTTGAGAGCACTTCTTCCGTAAAGGCCTCATCGTTAATGATGACATTCACTTCTTCATTCAAGAACAGGCTCCGTTTATCAAAGTTCGGCGTACCGATAATGCTGATGCGGTCGTCTATAATGAAGGCTTTGACGTGATAAAAGCCTTGATAATACCGGTAGATGAGACAGCCTGCTTTCAAAAGCTCGGGATAATAGGTAAACGCTGTTTCCCGAACGAGCGGATGGTCTGACTTCATCGGCACGATCAAAGTGACTTTGACGCCTTTTCGGCAGGCTGCAATAAGCGCTGCTTGAAGCCTTTTGCTCGGTACATAATAAGGCGTGCCGATTATGATTTTTTTCTCCGCCTTAAGGATGCAGTTTTCATAATGCGATTCAAGCGAAAAACCGTCCGACGCATATGTCCTATGAGAGATATTCCCTTCCGGCAACGGCGGATAAACCTCGGGTGACTCGGGTGTTTTTCCGGTGTTTCGTTTCAGGTCGCTTAAAAAAAGAGTCTGGAGATCCGCCGTGCCTTCGCCGGTCATCCGCAGATGATAATCCTCCCAGTTTCCGAACTTCGCTTTTTTGCCGAGATACTCTTCCGCGATGTTGAATCCGCCTACATAGCCGATTTTGCCGTCAATGACGGTTACTTTCCGGTGATTCCGTTTTTGCAGCCTGAAAAAAAGAAATGGAAATCCGGGTTTGTTCAGAAAATGAACGTGAACGCCGGCTTTTTTCATCGTTTGAATAGAAGGCTTTTTCACTTGGCGGCTGCCCGCCCAATCAAGCAGCAGATATACGGAGACGCCGGCCTGCGCCTTTTCTTTCAATAAATGAAACATATCAAGGCAGACTTGGTCGTTCTTCATAATAAAAAACATCATATGAATAGAAGAGACGGCTTGGCGGATATCGGCCGTCATTTGCTGCACCAGCTCGCCGCCGCAGTGAATGAGTCTGATATCACTCTTTTTCGGGTCAAAAACGGGCTCATACGCCTGTTTTTTGTACGCCGCCCGGCCGAGCAGCATATCAAACAGCATAAGTGCGATTAAAATGATAAAAATGATAAGCAACACAATAAAGACCTTCATACCGACGCTCCTTTCCGAAGTATCCGTAGTGTGCCCTGAGAATGCGAATTTAATTATTGACTGAACACTCATTCATTATTTATGATAAAGTAAAGATATGACAATGCAGAGGGGAATCAGAACAAAGGGGGAGACAAGATGAACGCTTTTCTCATGGTAAACGCGCTGCTGTTCTTAGCTGTAACCGCTTACGCCGTTTATTTATTCATTTACCTGATCAGAACGAGGATCGCTTATATTAAGCTCGGCCAAAGGGAAGAATTTGATAAACGCCTGAAAGAACGTCTGCAAATGATATGGGTGAATGTGTTCGGACAGAAAAAATTGCTGAAAGATAAAAAAAGCGGAATCATCCACGTTCTGTTTTTTTACGGATTTATACTCGTTCAGTTCGGCGCAATTGATTTTATTCTGAAAGGGCTGCTTCCCGACCGGCATTTGCCGTTCGGCCCGCTTTATCCGGCCTTTACCTTTTTTCAGGAAATCGTCACGTTTCTTATTTTAATCGCTGTGGTTTGGGCGTTTTACCGGCGCTACATTGAAAAACTCGTCAGACTGAAACGCGGGTTTAAAGCGGGGCTTGTCCTGCTGTTCATCGGCGGACTGATGGTGACGGTGCTTCTCGGGAACGCCATGAACCTTTTATGGCACGATCATTCTTTGTCCTGGACGGAGCCGATCGCTTCCTCCATTGCGTTTGTGCTCGGCGGTCTTTCAGCACCGGCCGCAGCCGCCGTGTTTTATGTTTCATGGTGGCTTCATCTGTTGTTTTTGCTCAGCTTTTTAGTGTACGTGCCGCAGTCAAAGCATGCACACTTAATTGCGGGTCCGGCGAATGTGTTCCTCAGCAGGCTGGATTCAAAAGGGAAACTGGAAAAAATTGATTTCACCGATGAAACGAAAGAAAGCTACGGTGTCGGAAAGATTGAAGACTTCCGCCGCTCCCAGCTTGTCGATCTTTATGCCTGCGTCGAATGCGGCCGCTGTACAAATATGTGTCCTGCTTCCGGTACGGGCAAAATGCTTTCACCGATGGATCTCATCTTAAAGCTGAGAGACCACCTGACGGAAAAGGGCGCTGCCGTGACATCAAAATCTCCGTGGGTGCCCGCGCCCGTTTTTCAGCATACGAAGGCGAATCAGCTCGCGGCGGCAGCCATTGACTACAACCCGAGCTTAATCGGCGAGGTCATTACGGAAGAGGAAATCTGGGCGTGCACCACATGCCGCAACTGTGAAGATCAATGTCCGGTCATGAATGAACACGTTGATAAAATTATCGATCTGCGCCGCTATCTTGTGCTTACGGAAGGGAAGATGGACAGCGATGCGCAGCGGGCCATGACAAGCATTGAAAGACAGGGAAACCCGTGGGGCTTAAACCGGAAAGAGCGGGAAAACTGGCGGGAGCAGACGGATACAGAGATTCCGACAGTGAAAGAAATGAAAAAACAAGAGAAAGAGTTTGATTATTTGTTTTGGGTCGGTTCAATGGGTTCTTATGACAACAGAAGCCAAAAGATCGCCGTCTCATTTGCAAAACTGCTCAATGAAGCGGGCGTATCCTTTGCGATACTCGGCAATAAAGAAAAAAACTCAGGCGATACGCCGCGCCGTTTAGGCAACGAGTTTCTGTTCCAAGAGCTGGCGGAACACAACATCGGCGAATTTGAAAAACACGGAATCAAAAAAATCGTCACGATTGACCCGCACGCCTATAATATGTTCAAAAATGAATATCCGGATTTCGGATTCCAGGCTGAAGTCTATCATCATACTGAATTATTAGCCGAGCTGGTGTCGCAGGGGAAACTAAAACCGCTTCATCCGGTGAATGAAACGATCACCTTCCATGACTCATGCTATTTAGGCAGATACAATGAAGTGTATGAGCCGCCGAGAGCGATCTTAAAAGCCATCCCGGGCGTTCAATTGAAGGAAATGGAGCGCAGCCGCGAAAACGGAATGTGCTGCGGCGCCGGGGGAGGCCTCATGTGGATGGAAGAAGAAACGGGAGTGAGAATCAACACGGCCCGGACTGAGCAGGCGCTTTCTGTCAGCCCGACGGTCATCAGCTCCGGCTGCCCTTACTGCCTGACCATGCTCGGTGACGGTACAAAAGCGAAAGAAGCCGAAGACGCGATCGGCACTTATGATGTCAGTGAATTGCTCGCCATGTCTGTATTCGGTACGGAAAAACAAGAGTCTTCATAGAGAGAAGCAGGCCGCCCGCGCATATGCCGGCGGCTTTGTTTTCGCACATCGGCCGAATTATGAAGGGACGCCTCTAAAATTTCTTAAATTACACTGTTAAGGGTAGCATATTCTGTTTTAATTTGTTTATAATGAGAGGTATGGTTTATGAACAAAACAATACAAAATCGTTCTTATTATAGGATAGAAACAGATACATATAAGTAATAGAAAGGGAGTGTCCGACCTTGAGTATCAAACAATATTCTCAGGAACAGCTGAAGCAGATGGCTTTAGTTGAAATCGCTCACGAAATTTTCTCAGAACATAAAAAACCGGTTCCGTTCCAGGAGCTGCTGAATGAAATTACTTCCTTGCTCGGTGTTACGAAAGAGGAACTGGGTGACCGCATCGCCCAATTTTATACCGACCTCAACATTGACGGCCGCTTTATTGCTCTGTCAGATCAGACTTGGGGGCTTCGCAGCTGGTATCCGTACGATCAGCTGGACGAAGAAACACAGCCGACTGTAAAAGCGAAAAAGAAAAAAGCGAAAAAAGCCGTTGAGGAAGATCTTGATCTTGACGAATTCGAGGAAGTTGATGAAGATGACATCGATCTCGATGAATTGGAAGAAGATATTGATCTTGAAGCAGACAGCTTTGACGACGAAGATATCGACGATGAAGAAGATGACGACGATCTTGAGATCGAAGAGGATATGCTTGAAGAAGATGAGGAAGATGATGAGGATGAAGACGAGGATCAAAAACGCTGATTTCATAGCAGCAAAACGATCTTGACTTTCATTGTCGAACTATGTAGTATGTATTTTGGGCTCTTCAAAAAGAAGAGAATTCATAAGAGTGCTACGCTCCCTTTCAAGAAATTGAAAGGGAGCTTTCTTATTTTCATCTCCCAAATTCTTTTATACATCATTTGTTTTTAGTGAAATGATTTTCTATAAAACGGCACATTTTAAAGAATGTAGCGCAGACCGAAGAGAGGAGCAAACGAAATGACGAAATATATTTTTGTAACCGGGGGAGTTGTATCTTCACTCGGAAAAGGAATTGTGGCAGCATCACTGGGCCGCCTGTTGAAAAACAGAGGCATGAGCGTCACCATCCAAAAATTTGACCCTTATATCAACGTTGACCCGGGAACGATGAGCCCGTACCAGCACGGTGAGGTGTTCGTAACCGATGACGGCGCTGAGACTGACCTTGACTTAGGGCACTACGAGCGTTTCATTGACATTAATCTGAACAGATTCAGCAATGTGACGACCGGTAAAATCTACTCTGCTGTATTGAAGAAAGAACGCCGCGGGGACTACCTCGGTGGAACGGTTCAGGTCATTCCGCATATCACAAATGAACTGAAAGACCGCGTTTACCGCGCCGGCAAAGAAACAAATGCAGATGTAGTCATTACTGAGATCGGCGGAACCGTGGGAGATATCGAATCCCTTCCGTTCCTTGAAGCCATCCGTCAAATGAAAAGCGACATCGGCCATGAAAACGTAATGTACATTCACTGTACGCTTGTTCCGTACATCAAAGCGGCGGGCGAGCTGAAAACAAAACCGACGCAGCACAGCGTAAAAGAGCTGAGAAGCCTCGGCATTCAGCCTAATATCATCGTCGTGCGCACAGAAATGCCGATTTCTCAAGATATGAAAGATAAAATCGCGCTCTTCTGCGATATTGACACGAAAGCGGTTATTGAATGTGAAGATGCGGACAACCTTTACTCCATCCCGCTTAACCTTCAGGAGCAGGGACTCGATAAGCTTGTCTGCGATCATATGAAATTAGAGTGCAAAGATCCGGATATGACGGAATGGAAAGACCTTGTCACAAGAGTGAAAAACTTGTCTAAAACCATTACAATCAGTCTCGTCGGAAAATACGTCGAGCTTCAAGATGCTTACATTTCAGTCGTTGAATCACTGCGCCACGCGGGCTATGCGTTTGACGCTGATGTGAAGATCAAATGGATTAACGCCGAAGAAGTGACGGAAAGCAATATTCAAGAGCTGACTGACGGCACAGACGGAATCATCGTGCCCGGCGGTTTCGGAGACCGCGGTGTAGAAGGGAAAATCATCGCCGCCAAGTACGCGCGTGAAAATAAAATTCCGTTCTTCGGCATTTGCCTCGGTATGCAGATTGCATCCATTGAATATGCACGAAACGTATTAGGTCTGGAAGGGGCTCACTCTGCGGAGATCGATCCGTCCACTCCTTATCCGATCATTGACCTTCTTCCTGAACAAAAAGATGTCGAGGATCTCGGAGGAACGCTTCGTCTCGGTCTGTACCCTTGTAAGCTTCAGGAAGACACGAAAGCTTTCGAAGCATATGCGGATGAAGTGGTATACGAACGCCACCGCCACCGTTATGAATTCAACAATGAATACAGACAGCAAATGGAAGAGAACGGTTTTGTGTTCTCAGGTACAAGCCCTGACGGCCGCCTTGTGGAAATTATCGAGCTGAAAGACCATCCTTGGTATGTCGCTTGCCAATTCCACCCTGAGTTCAAATCAAGACCGACAAGACCTCAGCCTTTATTCAAAGACTTTATCGGCGCTTCCGTACAAGCTGCCGAACAGAAGTAATAAAAAAAGACTTGCCTCCGTTAAAAGCGGCAAGTCTTTTTTCTTCATCAGTCATATTCCTGCACCATTTCCTTTAATGTAAAGGACAGTGCGTGATAGACATACAGGCCTGTCATTAATGAAGGAAAGCCGTATCTTGTTCCGTCTTCATCGGGCAGAAGCGGCATTTTTAATTTGCTGTCAATATGAACATCACAAAATGCCTCAATCCCGGTTTGATCCTTGATGACGGGAGACACGCACACAAGGCCGATCCCTTTTTCATAAAGCTTTTTTGCCAGCGCCTGTTCTTCAGCCGTACCCGGGCCTGAACAGAACATCAGCACCCTGTCGCTTTCTGTAATCGAATCAGCTGTATCCGGAAACGCCTTGACCGAAGGCAGCGGTTCAGAACCGAGTTCCGCCTCGCACAAAATGCCCTGCATCTCATTTGCGCCGTATAAATAGATGGAATGGCCGCTGACGGCAGCCTGAGCCAGCAGCCGCGCGCCGTCTTCTATTGCTTCAGATTCCTTATCCTGAATGCGGGAAAAAATGCCTGCAAGCTGCGTCGTAAAGATCTTTAACATGAGTGAAACCTCCTTTACACTTACAAGAACAGTATACAACAAAAGAGAAAATGCTCAGAAAATGTCGGAAAGTAGACTATTATAATTAAAGGAAATGTGAAAATCAAACAGAATACATTAACAACTGCTTCCTTTTGACGAAAATGATAATATTGGGGTGTAAAATGATGAATGAAAAGATTTTAATCGTAGATGACCAATACGGTATACGTATATTGCTCAATGAAGTGTTTCATAAAGAAGGGTACCAGACGTTTCAGGCCGCCAACGGCATACAGGCGCTGGACATCGTAACGAAAGAACGGCCGGATCTTGTGCTTTTAGATATGAAAATCCCCGGCATGGACGGAATCGAAATTCTCAAACGCATGAAAATGATCGACGGCTCCATCCGCGTCATTATTATGACCGCTTACGGAGAACTCGATATGATTAAGGAATCAAAAGAGCTCGGAGCGCTGACTCATTTTGCAAAACCTTTCGACATTGACGAGATCAGAGACGCGGTGAAAAAGTATTTACCTCTAAAATCGAATTAATAAAATTAGAAACAATTATGTCATTGTGTTGCCGATTTGTCGAAAAGTTGGTATCCTAGAGATGGAGAAAAAGCGATCTGTTGTTTTACATATGACAGGTTTTTATGGTCATGCTATAGGGTGGAAAGCTTTTTTCGAGAAGAAGCAAATCAGGCTACATAAGGAGGACTTTCGACATGCCTTTAGTTTCAATGACGGAAATGTTGAATACAGCTAAAGAAAAAGGATATGCTGTTGGACAATTTAACCTAAATAACCTTGAGTTCACTCAAGCTATTTTACAAGCAGCAGAAGAGGAAAAATCCCCGGTTATTCTAGGTGTTTCAGAAGGCGCGGGACGCTACATGGGCGGCTTCAAAACAGTCGTTGCCATGGTTAAAGCTCTTATGGAAGAATACAAAGTGACAGTACCTGTTGCCATTCACTTAGACCACGGTTCAAGCTTTGAATCTTGTGCGAAAGCGATTCATGCAGGCTTCACTTCTGTAATGATCGACGCATCTCACCATCCGTTTGAGGAAAACGTAGCAACTACATCTAAAGTGGTTGAGCTTGCTCATTTCCACGGCGTTTCAGTTGAAGCTGAGCTCGGAACTGTCGGCGGACAGGAAGATGACGTTATCGCTGAAGGCGTAATCTATGCTGACCCTAAAGAGTGTCAAGAACTTGTAGAGCGCACTGGCATCGACTGCCTTGCACCTGCATTAGGTTCTGTTCACGGCCCTTACAAAGGCGAACCGAACCTCGGTTTCAAAGAAATGGAAGACATCGGCAAATCAACCGGCCTTCCGTTAGTACTTCACGGCGGTACAGGAATTCCGACTGCCGACATTAAAAAATCAATCTCACTTGGTACGGCTAAAATCAACGTAAACACTGAAAACCAAATTTCTTCTGCAAAAGCTGTCCGCGAAACATTGGCAGCTAAGCCGGACGAATACGATCCTCGTAAATATCTTGGACCTGCTCGTGAAGCGATCAAAGAAACGGTTATCGGTAAAATGCGTGAGTTCGGTTCTTCAAACCAAGCTTAATCCGGTGTAACATCCATAAACCGCCTGACAGCATTGCCAGGCGGTTTTATGTCTTACCTTTAGAAAGCGCAATCATGTTTTACAGTTCTGAAAACTTATTACTGGGGAGGCTTTCCTTATGTTATTTTTCATTGATACAGCAAACATTGACGAGATTAAAGAAGCTTACGAACTTGGCGTTCTTGCCGGAGTGACGACAAACCCTAGTTTAGTAGCAAAAGAAGCTGACGTGACTTTCCATGACAGACTTCGTGAAATTACGGAAGTCGTGAGCGGATCAGTAAGCGCAGAAGTCATTTCCCTGAATGCTGAAGAAATGATTGAAGAAGGTAAAGAACTTGCGAAAATCGCGCCGAATATCACGGTGAAAATCCCGATGACGTCTGAAGGGTTAAAAGCCGTAAAAGCGCTGAGCGACCTGAACATAAAAACAAACGTAACGCTCATCTTCAGCGCCAACCAGGCGCTTTTAGCCGCAAGAGCCGGAGCGACTTATGTATCTCCGTTCTTAGGCCGCCTGGATGATATCGGCCATAACGGCCTTGACCTGATTTCAGAAGTAAGACAGATTTTTGACCTTCATGACATTGATACACAAATCATCGCAGCTTCCATCCGTCATGCGCAGCACGTGACTGAAGCGGCTTTGCGCGGTGCACATATCGGTACGATGCCGCTGAAAGTCATTCACCAGCTGACAAAACATCCGTTAACGGATAAAGGCATTGAGCAATTTTTGGCAGACTGGAATAAATAAGGGTGTAATGGGCGGCAAACCGGTTGCATCCGTTTGCCGCACCCTATTTCCTGTTTGACGGCGGGCCTTCATATCAAAGTTCCCCGGAATGTGAACCCGGCGGGTCTCTGTGCATCCTGTGTAAAAAATGCCCCGTAAAGCTTCGCTATTTTCTTCCTGTTATTTTATAATGTCCTTGTATTCTTTCTCTTCGAATTGGCTACATTTTGGACAAGAGCTTTATTTGCAGAGACAGAATAAAATGCCATTTTATTTATGCTCCGCAGCTATCTTCTTATGGAAGGAGACTATCATGGAAAAGTTGAATATTGCCGGCGGCGATCCGTTAAACGGAACCGTACATATCAGCGGTGCGAAAAACAGCGCCGTCGCATTGATACCCGCAACCATTCTGGCAAATTCCGAAGTAACGATCGAAGGGCTTCCGGAGATCTCAGATATTGAAACGCTGCGTGACCTGCTGAAAGAAATCGGCGGAAACGTCCATTTTGAAAAAGGAGAAATGGTCGTGGACCCTTCACCGATGATCAGCATGCCGCTTCCCAACGGCAAAGTGAAAAAACTCCGTGCTTCTTATTATTTAATGGGCGCGATGCTCGGCCGCTTCAAACAGGCGGTCATCGGACTGCCGGGCGGGTGCCATCTCGGGCCTCGGCCGATTGACCAGCATATAAAAGGGTTTGAGGCGCTTGGGGCTGAAGTCACCAATGAACAAGGCGCGATTTATCTGCGCGCCGAAAGGCTGAGAGGCGCACGGATTTATTTAGATGTCGTCAGCGTCGGGGCGACGATCAATATCATGCTTGCCGCTGTGCTCGCTGAAGGAAAAACCGTGATAGAAAACGCCGCCAAGGAACCTGAGATTATTGATGTTGCCACACTGCTCACCAGCATGGGCGCAAAGATAAAAGGCGCGGGAACCAATGTGATCAGAATCGACGGCGTGAAAGAGCTGCACGGGTGCAGACATACCATCATACCGGACAGAATTGAGGCGGGCACCTTTATGATCGCCGGCGCGGCGATGGGGAAAGAAGTCATTATTGATAATGTCATACCGACCCACCTGGAGTCTTTGACGGCGAAGCTCAGGGAAATGGGTTTTCACATCGAGACGAGTGACGACCAGCTTCTTATGCTCGGCGGGCAGAAGCAGATAAAACCGGTCGACGTAAAAACGCTTGTTTACCCGGGATTCCCGACTGACCTTCAGCAGCCGATGACCTCTCTGTTAACGAGAGCGGGCGGCACGAGTGTCGTGACTGACACCATCTACTCGGCCAGATTTAAGCATATTGATGAGCTGAGACGGATGGGGGCCAACATGAAAGTGGAAGGCAGGTCGGCGATTATCACCGGTCCGGCCGAGCTGCAGGGCGCAAAAGTAAAGGCGAGCGATCTGCGTGCAGGCGCTTGTCTGGTCGTAGCAGGGCTGATGGCCGACGGCGTAACGGAAATTACCGGTCTTGAGCATTTGGACCGCGGCTACAGCAATCTTGAGAAAAAACTCGAAGGTCTGGGCGCCACAATCTGGCGGCAGAGGCTGACGGACGAAGAGATAGAACAGCTCCAAAATTCATAGAAATGCGGACTTTTGAGAGGAGATCGTGTTGAAATGGAAAGAAGCTTATCAATGGAATTGGTTCGGGTTACTGAAGCGGCGGCTTTAGCATCTGCCAGATGGATGGGCCGCGGGAAAAAGGATGAAGCCGATGATGCGGCGACAAGCGCCATGCGTGACGTGTTTGACACGGTGCCGATGAAAGGAACGGTCGTTATCGGGGAAGGCGAGATGGACGAAGCGCCGATGCTTTACATCGGCGAAAAGCTCGGAAACGGATACGGCCCCCGCGTCGATGTCGCCGTCGATCCTCTTGAAGGCACTAACATCGTAGCCAGCGGCGGCTGGAATGCGCTGACGGTGATCGCGGTCGCTGACCATGGAACACTGCTGAACGCTCCTGATATGTATATGGAAAAAATTGCGGTTGGACCTGAAGCGGTAGGCTGCATCGATATCGAAGCTCCTGTCATTGATAACTTAAAAGCTGTTGCGAAAGCGAAAAATAAAGACATTGAAGATGTCGTGGCAACCATTTTATATCGCGACAGACATGAAAGAATCATCTCTGAATTGCGTGAGGCCGGCGCCAGAATCAAACTGATCAACGACGGTGATGTCGCGGGCGCCATCAATACGGCCTTTGACCATACGGGCGTAGACATTCTCTTCGGCTCAGGAGGGGCACCTGAAGGCGTGCTGTCTGCCGTTGCGTTAAAAGCGCTCGGCGGTGAAATCATCGGCAGGCTTCTGCCGCAAAGTGCGGAAGAGCAAGCCCGCTGTGAGCGGATGGGCCTCGATGTCTCCAAAGTGCTCCGGATGGAGGACCTTGTGAGGGGGGACGACGCCATTTTTGCGGCAACGGGCGTAACGGACGGAGAGCTTTTGAAAGGCGTTCAGTTCAAAGGCACAGTCGGCACGACCGAAAGTCTGGTTATCCGGGCGAAATCAGGAACGGTCCGATTCGTTGACGGAAGACACAGCCTGAAGAAAAAACCAAATCTTGTGATCCGGCCATAAATAGAGAAAAGCGGGACTTTCCGTCCCGCTTTTCTTTTGCAAAAAAGAGTCAACCCTATCATTTATATGTCAAAGCATTATTTAAGTTGAATAATTTTTTAAAATGAGGTAAAAATAAAGAGTGCTGCGATTTTTCTGTGTCATTCCTTCTTTTGAGTACTGGGAAATTTTCAAATTCTACCGCATATAGACGATATAAATATTGATCTTCTCAAGTTTTTGTCCTCGCTTCCTTCAAAACTCATTAAGACAATCCTTTTTAAAAAAAGCGCCGATCATGGGTGGAAGTGTTACCGATAGAAGTTCCTGAATGTTTTATAAAAGAATGTGCTTTGGCGGAATCATGCAAAGCAGCCGATTTGAATGAAAACAGCAATACATTGACTATGAAAAGCGTGGTGTTTTTTATGAAAGACGTATCTATTTCCTCTTTGGAAAATATGAAATTAAAAGAACTGTACGAACTGGCAAGACATTATAAAATCTCCTATTACAGCAAACTGACCAAAAAAGAATTAATCTTTGCCATACTGAAAGCCAACGCCGAGCAGGAGGATCTTCTGTTTATGGAAGGTGTGCTCGAAATCATCCAATCGGAAGGGTTCGGCTTCCTCAGACCGATTAATTACTCGCCAAGCTCAGAAGACATCTACATTTCTGCTTCCCAGATCCGCCGCTTTGATTTAAGAAACGGTGACAAAGTTTCCGGCAAGGTGCGCCCGCCGAAAGAGAACGAACGCTATTACGGACTTTTGCACGTTGAAGCGGTAAATGGCGATGATCCGGAATCCGCGAAGGAGCGCGTTCATTTTCCTGCGCTGACTCCGCTTTATCCCGACCGCCAAATGGTGCTTGAGACGAAACCGAATTATCTCTCTACACGAATTCTCGATATGATGGCTCCTGTCGGTTTCGGCCAGCGCGGTCTGATCGTGGCGCCGCCGAAAGCCGGTAAAACCATGCTGTTAAAAGAAATCGCTAACAGCATTACGACAAATCAGCCTGACGCTGAATTGATCGTGCTCTTAATTGATGAAAGACCGGAAGAAGTAACGGATATCGAACGTTCCGTAGCGGGCGATGTCGTCAGCTCCACGTTTGATGAAGTGCCGGAAAATCACATCAAGGTAGCGGAGCTTGTGCTTGAACGGGCGATGCGTCTCGTTGAACACAAAAAAGACGTTATCATCCTGATGGACAGCATTACCCGCCTGGCACGCGCCTACAACCTCGTTATCCCGCCAAGCGGACGTACGCTTTCCGGCGGTATTGACCCGGCTGCATTCCATCGTCCGAAGCGCTTTTTCGGTGCCGCGAGAAACATTGAAGAGGGCGGCAGCCTGACCATTTTAGCGACGGCACTCGTAGACACGGGCTCCCGGATGGATGACGTCATCTATGAAGAATTTAAAGGAACGGGCAACATGGAGCTTCACCTTGACCGTTCTCTTGCGGAAAGACGGATTTTCCCGGCGATCGATATCCGCCGCTCCGGTACACGGAAGGAAGAGCTGCTCGTGCCGAAAGAGCATCTTGACCGTTTATGGGCGATCCGCAAGTCGATGTCTGATTCTCCGGACTTCGCAGAGAAGTTTATGAGAAAAATGAAAAAAACGAAAACAAATCAGGAATTCTTCGATCTGATCAACCAAGAATGGAAGCAGGCGAACCTGTCATCATCAGCCCGCCGCTGATAAAAAATGTATTTGCAAATGCAGTAAATGACTGATATAATTCTCTCATATGCGTTCCGGATTCGCTCCGGAATAATAACTCTGTTTCCACATGGGATTCAGGGCGGAAGGAGATGGATACAATGAAAGCAGGAATTCATCCTAATTTCAAAAAAGCAACAGTTAAATGCGCTTGCGGAAATGAATTTGAAACAGGCTCAGTAAAAGAAGAGGTACGCGTTGAGATTTGCTCTGAATGCCACCCATTCTACACTGGACGTCAAAAATTCGCTTCTGCTGATGGTCGTGTTGATCGCTTTAACAAAAAATACGGTCTTAAGTAATAATAGATTTTACAGGCAGGCAAGAATTGCTTCTTGCCTGTTTTTTATGTCTATAAACAGGAAAAAAGGGGAGCGGATAGCCTATGTACATAATGAAGCAAAGCGGATGGCTTGAGCTGATATGCGGCAGCATGTTCTCTGGGAAATCAGAAGAGCTGATCCGCAGAGTGAAAAGAGCGACATATGCGAAGCAGGAGGTTAAGGTATTCAAACCTGCCATTGATAATCGCTACAGTGAGGAAGCCGTCGTTTCCCACAACGGCACATCCATGACAAGCCACGTCATCTCGTCTTCGGCTGAAATATGGGATCATATCAGTGAAAGCACGGACGTCATCGCGGTAGATGAAGTGCAGTTTTTCGGCGAATCGATCATTGACGACTTATCCCGGCTTGCCGATAAAGGCTATCGTGTCATCGCGGCCGGACTTGATATGGATTTCCGCGGAGAGCCGTTCGGCGTTGTGCCGAATCTGATGGCGGTTGCCGAATCGGTAACGAAGCTGCAGGCGGTATGCTCTGTCTGCGGGTCGCCGGCAAGCCGTACGCAGCGTTTAATTGACGGGAAGCCCGCTTCCTATGATGACCCGGTCATTTTAGTCGGCGCATCAGAGTCATACGAAGCGAGATGCAGGCATCATCACGAAGTGCCGAAAAAACAGACTGATAAATAATCCTTTTCATGAAAACATCGGTAAAACTTCCGGTGTTTTTTTGACGTTTTTTCAAATATTGTAGTTAAATAACTTAAAAAAGAGTATGAAAAAATTAAGTAATTTTCATCTCTTGAATTTTCATTTTTACAGGCATAAAATGACTAAGTAATGTAAATAGTTATGAGACATTGTTCGAATAATTGTCAAAAAAAGATATAGCAGATCGCGATCACATTAACCAAATTGGGTAATTACTTAACTTTGTTAACTATTTGAAGAAAGAAGGAGATTTTCTTGAATAATATTAAAGTAACGAAGGAAGGCAACTTAGAAACTACTTTAAGAGGAAAAGAAGTTCTATCTATCCCTACTTTAAATAAAGGCGTTGCGTTTTCAGCAGAGGAAAGAAAAAGCCTTGGATTAGACGGGCTGCTTCCTCCGACAATTCTGTCTCTTGATGAACAGGCTAAACGCGCATACGAGCAGTTTCAGGCTCAGCCGGACCGCCTTCGCCAAAACGTATATTTGAATGATTTGCAAAACCGTAACGAAGTTCTTTTCTTTAAATTGCTTCAAAACCATCTTCGCGAAATGCTGCCGGTTGTTTACACACCGACTGTAGGTGAAGCGATTCAAGAATACAGCCATGAGTACAGAAGACCTCAAGGGATTTACCTTTCTATCGACAATGTGGAAGGCATTGAAGAAGCATTTGAAAACCTTCATGCCACTGCCGGCGATATTGATCTGATCGTTGCGACAGACTCAGAAAGCATCCTCGGAATCGGTGACTGGGGTGTAGGCGGAATTAACATCGCCATCGGTAAATTAGCTGTATACACAGCCGCTGCCGGTATTGATCCAAGCCGTGTTATTCCTGTCGTTCTTGACGTCGGTACGAACAATGAAAAACTTCTGAACGATCCTTTATACATCGGTAACCGCCATGAACGTATCCAAGGCGAACGTTACGAAGCTTTCATTGACGCTTATGTAAAAGCTGCGCTTAAATATTTCCCTAAAGCTCTTCTTCACTGGGAAGACCTTGGAAACAAAAACGCGCGCAATATCATGAAGAAATACAATCATGAAATTCTTACTTTCAACGATGATATTCAAGGTACTGGTGCGATTACGCTTGCAGGTGTGCTTGCAGCTATGAAGAAAACAGGTGCTTCTATTAAAGATCAGCGTGTGGTTGTCTTCGGTGCGGGATCTGCCGGAATCGGAATCGCTGACCAAATCCGCGACACTATGGTGCTTGCCGGTCTTTCTGAAGAAGAAGCCAACAAAGCATTCTACACAATGGACTACAGAGGCCTGTTAGTTGAAGGTATGGAAAACATTCTTGATTTCCAAGAGCCGTACCTGCGCACAGCTGAAGAAATTAAAGATTGGAAACGCGATGAAAATGGACAAATTCCTTTCATTGAAGTGATCCGTCAAGCAAAACCGACGATCTTAATCGGTACTTCAGGCCAAAGCGGCGCATTCAGTGAAGAAATCGTAAAAGAAATGGCAAAACATGTTGAGCGTCCGGTCATCATGCCGATGTCTAACCCGACACCGCTTGCTGAAGCCGTTCCTAGCGATCTTTTCAAATGGACTGACGGTAAAGTTCTTGTGGCAACAGGAAGCCCGTTTGACAATGTTGAGTACAATGGCGTTTCTCATGAAATCGGACAATCTAACAACGCATTCGCGTTCCCTGGACTTGGCCTCGGTTCAATCGTTGTAGAAGCGAAAGTGATTACTCCTGCAATGTTTGCGGCAACTGCTGACGCAATCGCAGAAAGCGTTGATTTTGAAACACCGGGTGCAGGTCTTCTGCCGAGCATGAGCGACTTACAAGAAGTTTCAATTAAAGTTGCGATCGCCGTAGCAGAAACTGCAATTAAAGAAGGCGTGGCAAACCGCATTCCTGAAAATGTAGAACAAGCCGTTCTTGATGCAATGTGGAAACCGCAATACAAACAAGTTGTAGCTAAATAATTTTACGATTAATTTTACAGTCCGAGGGAAAGCTTTTATATAAAGGCTAAAGTATACGGACATTAAGGATTTGGAGGAGAATATTTTGAGCTTCTTAGATATTTTAATCCTCCTGGCACCGATCTTTTTCGTGATCGTGCTGGGTTGGTTCGCAGGTCGCTTCGGAAGTTATGACGCGAAGTCAGCAAAAGGGGTAAGCACCTTAGTTACGAAGTACGCGCTTCCGGCGCATTTTATCGCCAGTATTTTAACCACTTCAAGAAGTGCGTTTTTAACACAGATTCCTTTAATGATCGCTTTGATCATCGGGATCGTCGGATTCTATATCGTCATTCTGCTGGTTTGTAAATTCATCTTTAAGTATGATTTAACGAACTCATCTGTATTTTCTTTAAACTCAGCACAGCCGACATTTGCATTTATGGGTATTCCTGTACTCGGAAGCTTATTCGGCGCAAACGAAGTAGCGATTCCTATTGCCGTAACGGGTATCGTGGTTAACGCCATGCTTGATCCGATTGCGATCATTATCGCTACTGTCGGTGAGTCATCTAAGAAGCAAGACAGTGAAAATGAGAATTTCTGGAAAATGACTGGTAAGTCTATTCTTCACGGTCTTTCTGAACCGCTTGCGGCTGCACCGCTTATCAGTATCATCCTTGTGCTGTTCGGTGTAAGTCTTCCTGAGCTCGGCGATAAAATGCTTGAGCAGCTCGGAAGCACAACATCAGGTGTTGCGCTCTTCGCCGTCGGTGTAACTGTCGGTATCCGCAACATCAAGCTCAGTGTGCCGGCTTTCGGTATCGCTTTGTTAAAAGTTGCCGTTCAGCCTGCATTGATGTACTTGATCGCTCTTGCAGTCGGACTTCCGGCTGACCAGATCACAAAAGCGGTATTGCTTGTTGCATTCCCTGGATCTGCGGTAGCGGCGATGATTGCCACACGTTTCGAAAAACAAGAGGAAGAAACTGCGTCTGCGTTCGTGATCAGTGCGATTTTATCTCTAATCTCACTGCCGATCATCATTGCGCTGACTGCATAATGAAAAGCTCCCTGCTTCAGGGAGCTTTTTTAATTAGAATTGAAATTTAAAAGGCGAAAATCTCGTTTTTTTTCTGGGTTTCTTATGTTCTGAAGAAGCGGCTGTTTCTGAGAGGGGAGCTGTCTGGGCAAGTTCCTGGATGCGGGAGGCCAATGTCTGCAATTCGGCATTGAGGTCGTCGATTTCCCGTCTGTGCTGTAGAAGCTGATAAGACACACCTTCATCCGCCTTTTGTTTGAGCTGGCGTTCCAGCTCAGCTATTCTTGATAGCAGTTGGTTCCCGTCCTGTTTCTCTTTCGTGAGAATATCCAGTTTACGTTCCAGCTCTGCCAACCTTTGTTCGGCGCCGCCGCTGGTTTTCGGCCGCTGCAAAATAAAGCCCGTCCGTTTTTTCGGCTGCCGGGGCACTTGCACGTCCAGCAGAGCAGTGCCTTCAGAAATTTGCCGTTTGACCGATTTCAGTACATCAAGGTCCTCAGGCGTAAAGGAATAATGCCCGAGCTCATTCCGTTCAGCCGGAAGATTCAGCTGCTTGACCCACCTTTGCACCGTTTTTGCGGAGACACCGAGTTCTTTCGCGGCCATGTTTGTATTCATGATCACATACCTCCTTTTCAGCTAGGTATTCGACCATGATGCGGCGTTCCCTTCATGTTAGACAAAACAAGAAGGAATTCGCCAAAGAAAGCAACATTTCTTCAAAAAACGTTACGCTTCATACAATTCTAGCGGAAGCTTGTCGGGATCGAAGAAAAAGGTAAAGCGTTTCCCTGTCAGCGGATCGGTTCTGACCGGTTCTGTGTCGATGCCCTTTTCCTTTAACTCCCTGATGTCAGCTTCAAGATCGTTAACAGTGAAGGCGAGGTGCCGGAGACCTGCTGCTTCAGGACGGGTCGGCCGCTCGGGCGGATCGGGAAAGGAAAACAATTCAATCACATATGTGCCGTCCAGCGCCAGATCGAGTTTATAAGACCCGCGCTCCTTTCGGTATGTTTCTTTTATAATGCCGAAACCGAGCGTTTCCGTGTAAAAAGCTTTCGACTTTTCATAATCAGAGCATATGATTGCTATATGGTGGATGGATTTCAGCATATCCGCTCCTCCTTTTTTGTTTCAGTATAGCAGAGGCCGATTGCTTTTGACTGGTGATAAGCCCTATACTATAATGAGAATGTTACGCACAGGAAAACAGAGGTGAAGACCGTGTTAGACCGTTTACAGTCAATTGAACAACGATACGAAAAATTAAATGAGCTTTTAAGTGATCCGGAAGTGGTCAACGATCCGAAAAAGCTTAGAGAATATTCCAAAGAGCAATCTGATATACAGGAAACTGTTGAAGTCTATAGACAATACAGAGACGCATCAGAACAGCTTGCCGATGCGAAAGCAATGCTTGAGGATAAGCTTGATGCCGATATGAGAGAAATGGTGAAGGAAGAAATCTCCGAGCTGCAGGGAGAGACCGAAACCTTATCAGAGCGTTTGAAAGTGCTCCTCATCCCGAAAGACCCGAACGATGACAAAAACGTAATCATGGAGATCCGCGGCGCAGCGGGCGGAGAAGAAGCCGCGCTGTTTGCGGGAAATCTCTATAGAATGTACTCCCGTTATGCCGAAATCCAAGGCTGGAAGACCGAAGTCATGGAAGCAAACGTGACCGGAACGGGCGGTTACAAGGAAATCATCTTTATGATTACGGGAAAAGGCGCGTACTCCAAGCTGAAGTATGAGAATGGGGCGCACCGCGTGCAGCGGGTGCCGGAAACGGAATCAGGCGGCCGCATTCATACGTCTACGGCGACGGTGGCGTGTCTTCCGGAAGCGGAAGAAGTAGAAGTGGACATCCATGAAAAGGATATCCGCGTCGATACATTCGCATCAAGCGGACCGGGCGGACAGAGCGTAAACACGACAATGTCGGCCGTACGCCTGACGCATTTGCCTACGGGTGTCGTCGTATCCTGTCAGGATGAAAAATCTCAGATTAAAAACAAAGAAAAAGCGATGAAGGTGCTCCGCGCCAGAATCTATGACAAATTCCAGCAGGAAGCCCAGGCTGAATATGATCAGACACGCAAATCAGCCGTCGGTTCAGGCGACCGTTCTGAACGTATCCGCACATACAATTTCCCGCAAAACCGTGTGACGGATCACCGCATCGGACTGACGATTCAAAAGCTGGACCAAATCCTTGAAGGAAAGCTTGATGAAGTGGTTGAAGCGTTAATCGTAGAAGACCAGTCAAGCAAGCTCCAGCAGGCGGAAAATTAAGATGAAGACCGTTTTTGAAGCCCTAAGCTGGGCTTCTTCTTATTTAACCGAAGCGGGAAGAGAAAAAAACGCGGCCGAGCTGCTGCTGTTAAATGATACCGGAATGGATCGGAGCAAGCTTCTCGCAAGTCTGCAGGAGCCTGTCGGCGAGGATGAGCTATACCGTTTCAGACGGCATGTGGAAATGCATAAAGAAGGCGTTCCGATTCAATATATTATCGGGAAAGAACAGTTTTATGGCAGGGAATTCTTTGTGAATGACGATGTTCTCATTCCGCGTCCGGAAACGGAAGAAGTCGTCTTTCATCTGCTGGACAGACAGAAGCGGGTGTTTTCTGAGGGAGAACGCCTGAATATAATTGATATCGGAACGGGGAGCGGAGCCATTGCGGTGACGCTTGCACTTGAATGCGGACATTTTTCAGTATCGGCTTCGGACATTTCAAAAGAAGCGCTTCAGGTGGCGGAAAGAAATGCGCAAAACCTCGGAGCGGACGTCCGCTTTTTGCAGGGAGATCTGTTGACTCCTTTTATTTCATCAGGAATAAAAGCGGATATTATTGTGTCCAACCCGCCGTATATTTCTGAAGAAGAGATGGCGGAGTTATCCGATATCGTCCGTTTTCATGAGCCGCTTCATGCTCTTACGGACGGCGGAGACGGTTTAAAATTCTACAAGCGGTTTATGGAGGAGCTTCCGCTCGTGATGAAAGATAAAGCGCTTGTCGTCTTTGAAATCGGATATAATCAGGGAAAAGCCGTGAAAGACCTGTTCCGTCATTCCTTTCCGAATGCGGAAGTGGAAGTCATAAAGGACATCAATGGAAAAGACAGAACCGTATCCGCGGTCATCACATCATGAAAAAAGCCTGCCGGTGACGCACACGGCAGGCTTTTGTTACAATGGAAAGAAAATGAAAGGGGTATCCGCCTTGAAAAAAGCATTTGCTTTCGGATGTATACTGGCCGCCGCAGCTTATGCGGCGGGGTTTGTTCTGCCGTTTGGCTTTGACGGCATTTTCGGTGCCGTTACGGCCGTTCTTATCATCACAGCGATCATTGTTTCCGGGTTGGCTGTAAGCGGAGCGGATCAGCGGGCCAATTATCATTCTGAAACAAAAGAAGGCCGGCACGCCCGTTTGAAGATGGCAGCCGTTTTCTTTTGCGCCGCTCTGCCTTCAGCCGTCTGTCTGCTGATTACGCTTCTGTAGCCGGACTTTGTCTTTGCAGCAATACGGAATCCCACACCCAATAGACGGCGGCTGTTAAAACCGCAAAAATATAAAAGGCCGAATTAGAAAACAGAGATTGGCCTGACGGCTGCAACAGACCGAAGATGATCCCGTTTGCGACAAATGACGTTCCTAAATAATAAAGGAAATAAAGCGGATGAAATCTCTTCGGCTTTTTATTCAAAAAGTATTGAAGCGGCAGCGCAAAAATCAAATAGGGAAACAAAAAATAAAATGCCATCGAAATGAAAGCCGCGATAATAAATTGATGAACATACAAAATAGAATAAATGACAGACATGCATGCCGCCGACAGCAGCACGGTGTAATTATATTTCATCTGAAAACCCTCCTATCAAAATAATATCGTACCATATTCTGAATCTGTCAATGCAGATTATCAGCTTGCTAGATTTTTTTCTTCCCGCCGGTTTAAACCTTTTCGGTCATGTCCATAATGAGACTAGATAAAAAAGCACGGAGAGGAACGGTGGGGACCGATGAAACAGACAATGATGATCTGCATATATATTTTTCTTTTATTATCAGGAGCGCTTGCGGGCTTGACGAAAGAAGAAACGGCGCGGGCGTCAGCCAATGAGCCCGTTGTCATACCGGATGAAGCGATACGGCTTCGGATCTTAGCCAACAGTGATAACGATGAGGATCAAAAGCTCAAGCGCCAGATCAGAGATGCTGTAAACAAGGAAATCACAGGCTGGGTGAAAGATATCACTTCTATTGAAGAAGCGCGGCGGCTCATCCGTTCAAAGCTTCCTGAAATTAAAGAAATCGCCAAACAAACAATGAAAGAAAAAGGTGCGCATCAATCCGTTTCAGTTGAATTCAATAAAATTTCGTTTCCGACAAAGCTTTACGGCAATATGGTCTATCCGGCCGGAAAATATGAAGCGATTTTAATTACCCTCGGCAATGGCGAGGGCGCCAACTGGTGGTGCGTCTTGTTTCCGCCGCTATGCTTCCTTGATTTTTCAAACGGTGAAGCGGTGAAAGATCAGGAAGACGGCGGACAGAAGCAGGAAGAAACGAAAAAACAGACAGAAAAAGTGATGGATGACGTCAAAGCGAAAGCTGATAAAGCAAAGAAAGAAAATAAAGATGACGATGATACCGAAGTGAAGTTTTTCCTCGTCGATTGGATTTCAGATCTGTTTTCCTGAAGCAAAAAGGCATAAATCCGGATTCGATTCATAGATTGGAAGAAAGAGTTGATCGAAACGGAGGGGAAATATATGTTTTATCAGCTGAGAGTGGCAAGAGATCAAGATACGGAGGCGCTGGAGGCCTTTTTGAAAAAGGCTGATACGGCACATGCGGAAATCGATCAGCAGATCAGCCGGTTTATCATGCTGGAGGACAGTGAGAAAGAGATTGCCGCCTGTCTCGGGATCGAAAAATTCAGCGGCGGAAAAGGGCTTCTCCGTTCACTCGTTATGTCGGACAGGCTGAACCAAAGCCATATCGTTACGCTGTTTCAAAGTATGGATGTGCTGTGCAAAAAACATGAAATTCAAGATGTCTACTTAGTCGCCAATCAGCCCTCATCTGCTGAATTTCTGAGTGTGATGGGATTTGAAGAATGCGCCGATGTGCCTGATGAACTGTATACGTCCGAGCATTTCCGCAATTCGTTATGCACAGAAGGTTCGTTTTTGATGGTGAAAACCTCTGCATAACCTCACTTATGCACAAAGTTATCCACTTATCGAAAAGTGTTGTCCACAGTTTGTGGATAACACTTGTTTTATTAAAGGACATCTTTTATACTTTCAAAAGGAATACATGAGAGAAAATAAAGTTTTACCGCTTTAAAATAAGGAGTTTGGTTATACATGAAAACAAGAAGATGGTTTGTGGATTCTTCCGCAAAATTATCCACAACCGATCCCCAGATTACACAAGCCGCGGAATTGCTCCGGCAGAATGAAGTTGTGGCTTTTCCGACAGAAACCGTTTACGGACTGGGCGCTAACGCTGAAAATACGGAAGCTGTAACGAAAATTTATGAGGCGAAAGGAAGGCCGAGCGACAATCCGCTGATTGTGCACATATCTGACATCAGCCAGCTTGATCGTTTTATCAGCCATATTCCTGAAACGGCGAAAAAGCTCATGACGCTTTTTTGGCCGGGCGCGCTGACTCTGGTCTTACCGTGTAAGCCCGGCGTGCTGTCCCCCCGTGTCACCGCGGGACTTGATACGGTAGCGGTCAGAATGCCTGATCATCCGGTGGCGTTAGCCCTCATCAGTTCGGCCGGACTGCCGATCGCAGCGCCGAGCGCCAATTTATCAGGAAAACCGAGCCCGACCAAGGCCGAGCATGTGGCTCATGATTTAAACGGCCGCATTGCCGGCATTGTGGACGGCGGAGCGACCGGGATCGGAGTGGAATCAACCGTTCTGTCCTGTGCGGGGAAACAGCCCGTGCTGCTTCGTCCGGGCGGCGTGACAAAAGAACAGATTGAATCCGCAGCCGGTCCGGTTCTTGTGGATAAAGGGCTGACCGAAGAAGATGAGGTTCCTATTTCTCCCGGTATGAAATATACACACTATGCGCCTTCTGCGCCGATGGCTATTGCCGACGGCGGTGCCCTGAGAATTCAAGAGCTGGCTGACGAATATAAAAGCCGGGGAAAACGGATCGGCATTCTGACAACAGAGGAGAATGCCGATAGGTACGAGGCTGATTTTATTAAGGTATGCGGCCGGCGCGCCGACCTTGAAACAGTGGCGTCCGCCTTGTACGATGCGCTCCGCAGCTTTGATGATGCAAAAGTGGATATGATTATTTCTGAATCCTTTCCGGACACCGGAGTGGGACTCGCCATTATGAACAGGCTGATGAAGGCTGCGGGCGGCACCGTTATCCATTAACTTGTTCTACCCCTTATCGGACATGCATAAGCTAAACAAGCGGGCACGTCCAAGGGGGTTTTTTATTTCATGTCGAATCTATTCATCGGGGAGCTTGTCTCCTTAAGCATCATGGCATTTGCTTTGGGGACGGATGCTTTTTCCGTCGGGCTCGGAATGGGAATGATTCAGCTGAAGAAAAAACAAATCTTTCATATAGGAATTGTCATCGGGCTGTTTCATGTCATCATGCCGCTGGCAGGAATGGCGGCCGGGCATCTGCTGTCCGGTTTTCTGGGGATGCTTGCCGTTTACATCGGCGGGTCTCTTCTTTTCATTTTAGGAGTGCAAATGATCATCGCCTCGTTTAAACAATCGGACGGGCCGCTCATATCTCCGGCAGGCTCGGGACTGTTCTTATTCGCGGTCGGTGTCAGTCTTGACAGTTTTTCTGTCGGGCTCAGCCTCGGGATGAACGGCTCCAACCCGATGCTGGCCGTTGCGCTGTTCGGAATCTTCAGCACCGTTTTAACATGGGCGGGGCTCTTGGCCGGAAGAAAGGTGCAATCATGGCTCGGCTCCTACAGCGAAGCCCTCGGCGGAGCCATTTTGATCGGATTCGGGCTGAAACTGCTTTTACCGATATAGGGCTGAGTAAAAAAGAAACGAAGATGCCGTTTCTTTTTTCTTCATTTATAATAGGCAGTAAGAGGTGACGGATATGAAAATAATCTTTGTTTGTACAGGCAATACGTGCCGCAGTCCCATGGCTGAGGCTCTTTTTAAATCCATTGCAGTAACGAAAGGGCTGGACGTCAGCGCAAGCTCTGCCGGAGTATTCGCGTCCCCGAACGGAAAAGCGTCGGCTCATGCCGTGGAAGCGCTGTTTGAAAAACGGATCGCTCTCAATCACAGTTCATCTCCCTTAACGGAAGAACATATCGAGACGGCCGATCTGGTGCTGACGATGACCGAACAGCATAAACAGCTGATCAAAAGCCGATATCGAAACAGTCATGGTAAAGTATTTACCATTAAAGAATACGTAACGGGAAAAAACGGCGATATTTCTGACCCGTTCGGCGGTCCGCTTGATGTTTATAAAAGGACGCGGGACGAACTGGAGGAACTGCTGACCCTTTTGGCTGACCAATTGCTTGACGGAAAAAGCAAGTAATCTGTCAGAAAATCTGCAAACAGGTCATTTGCAAAACGAATATGAAAGAGTAGAATAAAATCAACGGATTTCGTAAAAAAGGACAAGCACACTGGGCTGTCTTCGCCCAGCCACACCTAGGAGGTAAATGAATGAAAGTAGCTATTGCGTCAGATCACGGCGGCGTCCATATCCGCGAAGAAATCAAAAGTCTGCTGGATGAATTGCAGATTGAATACATTGATATGGGCTGTGAATGCGGCAGCGGTTCTGTTGATTATTCTGACTACGCTTTTCCGGTAGCGGAAAAAGTGGTGAACGGTGAAGTTGACAGGGGAATTTTAATTTGCGGCACAGGCATCGGCATGAGCATTTCCGCAAACAAGGTAAAAGGAATACGCTGTGCGCTTGCGCATGACACCTTCAGCGCAAAAGCGACGCGGGAACACAATGATACGAATGTTCTTGCGATGGGGGAACGCGTCATCGGCCCGGGTCTGGCGCGCGAAATCGCAAAAATCTGGCTGACGACTGAATTTACGGGCGGCCGCCACGAACGGCGGATCGGCAAAATCGCAGATTACGAAGAAAAAAATCTGTAAGAGGTGCTGGACAATGGAAGAGATGAAGCGAAAATGGACGGACATGCTGACTGAATTTCAAGAGCAGGCCGAACTTAAGGACGGCAGTCTGCTGGTCATCGGGTGCAGTACGAGTGAAGCCGCCGGAAGCCGGATCGGCACCGCGGGGAGCGGCGATTGGGCTGAATTGATTTACGGCGGACTTGCCCGGTTCAAGGAAAAAACGGGTGTTCATCTTGCTTTTCAATGCTGCGAGCATTTAAACAGGGCGCTTGTCATTGAGGCGGAAACGGCCGAGCGGTTCAGGCTCCCCATCGTTTCAGCCGTCCCCGTCCCGAAAGCGGGCGGAGCGATGGCTTCATATGCATACCGGCAAATGCAATCTCCCGTGCTCGCTGAATCGATTCAGGCTGACGCCGGAATTGACATCGGTGATACGTTCATCGGCATGCATTTAAAACCCGTTGCCGTCCCTGTCCGGATATCAAGCCGTGAGCTCGGAGAAGCGCATGTGACGATGGCCCGGACAAGGCCGAAGCTGATCGGCGGAATTCGCGCCGTTTATGAATGCGAATGATGAAAATGCTTTTCCTATATAATGTTCGTGTTTTCCAATTAAATATTGTGTTTTTTTTAAATAAGCTGTTACATTCACCTGAAAAACCATGTACAATAAGGGTGGTAAAAATAAAGAACAGGAAACGGATAGGAGAGGATTTCGCTGATGAAACATTTACCTGCACAAGATCAACAAGTGTTTAACGCCATTAAAAATGAGCGTAAGCGTCAACAGACTAATATCGAATTAATTGCTTCTGAAAACTTCGTGACGGAAGCGGTAATGGAAGCGCAAGGCTCTGTTTTAACAAACAAATATGCTGAAGGCTACCCCGGCAAACGCTACTACGGCGGCTGTGAGCACGTTGATGTCGTCGAGGACATCGCCCGCGACCGCGCGAAAGAGATTTTCGGAGCTGAGCATGTAAACGTTCAGCCGCACTCAGGCGCTCAGGCGAACATGGCTGTTTACTTCACGATTTTAGAGCACGGCGACACGGTGCTCGGGATGAACCTCTCCCACGGCGGCCACTTAACACACGGAAGCCCGGTTAATTTCAGCGGCGTTCAATACAACTTTGTTGAATACGGTGTCGATAAAGACACGCAATATATAGATTATGAAGATGTTCGTGAAAAAGCGCTGGCGCATAAGCCGAAACTGATCGTTGCCGGAGCAAGCGCGTATCCCCGCACGATCGACTTTAAAAAATTCCGCGAAATCGCTGATGAAGTCGGCGCTTACTTCATGGTCGACATGGCGCACATCGCGGGTCTTGTCGCGGCCGGCCTTCATCCGAATCCGGTTCCTTACGCTGACTTTGTAACGACAACGACTCACAAAACACTTCGCGGACCGCGCGGAGGAATGATCCTTTGCCGTGAAGAGTTCGGCAAAAAGATTGATAAATCCATTTTTCCGGGCATCCAAGGCGGACCGCTTATGCATGTCATCGCGGCCAAAGCCGTTTCTTTCGGGGAAGTGCTTGAAGAAGATTTCAAAACATATGCGCAAAACGTCATCTCGAACGCGAAGCGTCTTGCTGAATCTCTGACCAAAGAGGGCATTCAGCTCGTATCAGGCGGAACGGATAACCACCTCGTGCTTGTCGACCTCCGTTCTCTCGGTCTGACCGGAAAAGTCGCTGAACATGTTCTTGATGAAATCGGCATTACATCTAATAAAAACGCGATCCCTTATGATCCGGAAAAACCGTTTGTCACAAGCGGAATCCGTCTCGGTACGGCAGCTGTGACAAGCCGCGGATTTGACGGTGACGCACTTGAAGAAGTCGGCGCCATCATCGGCCTTGCGCTGAAAAATCATGAAGACAAAGCAAAGCTTGAAGAAGCAAGACAGCGTGTATCTGCCTTGACTGAAAAGTTTCCTTTATATAAAGAACTGGACTATTAATAAGGAAGAAATCCGCCGGAAGCCTAATCCGGCGGGTTTTTTTATGATTTTCTTGAAACTGTTTGTCTTTTTCTGTAGAATCAATAGAAGTGTGAAAAAGTTACTCGGACAACAAAAAAGGAGCTGAACACAGTATGGGAAAGGTTTACGTATTTGATCATCCTTTAATCCAGCATAAGCTGACATATATTCGGAATGAAAATACAGGCACAAAGGATTTCAGAGACCTTGTGGACGAAGTTGCATCACTGATGGCGTTTGAAATTACACGTGATCTTCCTCTTAAAGAAGTGGAAGTGAAAACACCTGTTCAAACAGCCACATCCAAAGTGATTTCAGGGAAGAAACTCGGTATCGTGCCGATCCTGAGAGCGGGTCTCGGAATGGTTGACGGCATGCTGAAATTAATCCCTGCGGCCAAAGTGGGACATGTCGGATTATACCGTGATCCGGAAACCTTAAAACCGGTGGAATACTATGTTAAGCTTCCTTCTGATGTGGAAGAACGTGATTTTATTGTCGTGGACCCGATGCTTGCAACGGGAGGCTCTGCGGTTGAAGCAATAAACAGCCTGAAAAAACGCGGGGCGAGAAACATTCGTTTCATGTGTCTCGTAGCGGCTCCTGAAGGCGTGGAAGAGCTGCAGAAACACCATTCAGACGTTGATATTTACATCGCGGCCCTGGATGAAAAGCTGAATGAAAAAGGCTATATCGTTCCGGGTCTCGGTGACGCGGGTGACAGACTGTACGGAACAAAATAAATCGGAAAACCTCATTCAGAGGTTTTCTTTTTTTATCCAAATTTTTGCTGAAAGGGGAGAGTTCATACATTTATAGGTGAATTTGTGAACATTCTGTGTATGCTTCCGGTATAAAAAGTTTTTTAACTTTAAACAGATTGACACATGTTAGGGGCTATTGTATGCTAAACGAGGGTATTATGAGAAGGTTTTCATTCCTTTCATTTCTAGTATCCATCCTCATTTTAAATCCTCCAAAAAAACCCGTTATATGAGGATTTATCTAAGCGAATGAAACAGCATCCCGCATCAGGAGGATGAGTGGTTTTTTCGAACAGGCCGTTTTTTTGCGGGACAAAAAAGGCCTTCTGCAAAGGGTTAACCGCATGTATGCCGTATCCAGGAATTATATTACTTTTTCATCAGGAGACAGATAGTTGATGGACGATCCCAATCTTACATTCAGCAGACAACGGAGATATGTATTTGTGATCTTGGCAATCTATTTGCTGGGATATGGTCTTACGGCGTATAAAACTGTTTTTCTAGGCCTCTTTTTGGGAACTGTTTTCAGTTTGTTTAATCTGTGGCTCTTGACCAGAAGAATGAATGCTTTTGACAAGGCCGTAGCGAAAGGAAAGTCCATACGATCACTCGGGAGCGCAGCGCGTTGGTGCAATGCGATACTTGCGATGGCTATCGCCTTTAAATATCCCGACAAAGTCAGTGTGGCAAGTGTGATTATTGGATTAATGACAATTTATCCCGTCATTATGATAGATTCCATTATTCAGCTCAAACGTTCATCAATGGAAGAGAGGTGAAAACCCATTGAATCACGATTACAGAACTATTGATTTGTATGGTCTTACTTTTAATCTGACAAACATTCTGATGATTACTGTGGCAAGTGTGATTGTGCTGCTGATTGCGATTCTTACTACGAGAACGCTGTCCATCCGTCCGGGAAAAGCCCAGAACTTCATGGAATGGATTGTTGATTTTGTCCGCAATATTATAGGCAGTACAATGGATTTAAAGACAGGGGCTAACTTCTTGGCGCTTGGTGTAACCTTGCTGATGTACATATTTGTATCAAATATGCTGGGGCTGCCGTTTTCTGTAACGGTCGGACACGAGCTTTGGTGGAAATCACCGACGGCTGATCCGGCTATTACTCTGACTCTAGCCGTTATGGTCGTGTCATTAACACACTATTACGGCGTGAAGATGAAAGGTTTGAAGGAATATTCTAAGGATTACCTCAGACCGGTTCCGCTTATGTTCCCGATGAAGATCATTGAGGAGTTTGCGAATACGCTGACACTCGGACTTCGTCTTTACGGTAACATTTTCGCCGGGGAAATTCTTCTTGGCCTTCTTGCAAATCTGGCGACGAATTTCTACTCAAACAGTTTCTTTCTCGGTTTGGTCGGCACAGTCGGAGCCATTATTCCGATGCTTGCATGGCAGGCGTTCAGCTTGTTCATCGGTACCATCCAGGCATTTATCTTTACGATGCTGACGATGGTGTACATGTCACACAAAATCAGTCATGATCATTAAAATCATATATCCAATTCGGATAACATTTTAAAGGAGGAACTTTTTCATGAATTTAATAGCAGCTGCGATTGCAATCGGTTTAGGTGCACTTGGTGCAGGTATTGGTAACGGTTTGATTGTTTCACGTACGGTAGAGGGAATTGCCCGTCAGCCGGAAGCAGGAAAAGAACTTAGAACTCTTATGTTCATGGGTATCGCATTGGTTGAGGCCCTTCCAATTATCGCTGTCGTTATCGCGTTCTTAGCGTTCTTTGGCTAAGCATAAAAGCCTTATATGAACTAAAAATGGCGAAGATCACTCTAAGAGAACCTTCGCCATTGCTTTATGTCTGATAAGCAGGCCGTCTTGAAACGGCTTTTATCAGCAGAGAAAACCTGCAGAAGGGAGTTGCCGTAGTAGATGTCTCAATTACCTCTTGAATTAGGACTGTCGTTTAACGGCGGAGATATCCTATTCCAATTGTTAGCTATGTTAGTTTTATTAGCGCTTCTCAAGAAATTCGCTCTTGGACCGCTATTAAATATAATGAAACAGCGTGAAGATCATATCACCGGCGAAATTACGTCCGCTGAAGAAAGAAATAAAGAAGCGCAGAAGCTGATTGAAGAGCAGCGCGTTCTTTTAAAAGAAGCGAAACAGGAATCACAATCACTCATTGAAAATGCGAAAAAACTGGGTGAAAAGCAGAAGGAAGATATTATCCAGGCTGCGCGCGCCGAGTCTGAAAGATTAAAAGAAGCGGCGAGAACCGAAATTGTCAAAGAAAAAGAACAAGCGGTTTCCGCACTTCGCGAGCAAGTCGCATCACTTTCTGTCTTAATCGCTTCGAAAGTGATCGAAAAAGAGCTTGATGAACAAGCCCAGGAGAAACTGATTCAGGACTATCTTAAAGAGGTAGGAGAGAGCCGATGAGTGGATCTGCTGTCTCTAAACGATACGCGTCAGCGCTTTTCGACATTGCCGTTGAGACTTCTCAAATCAATGAAATCGAAGAAGAGCTTACCGTACTAAAAGAAGTTTTCCGGAACGAAGCCGGATTACAGGAAGTGTTAAGCCATCCGAAGGTATCGGCTGCTAAGAAAAAAGAGCTGATTCAGCAATCGTTCGGCGCACTGTCTGAGTCTGTGCTGCATACGATTTTTCTTCTGATTGACCGCCGCCGGTCTTCGATTGTGCCTGATCTCACAGACGAGTTTATCAAACTTGCCAATCAGGCCCGTCAGACAGAGGATGCGGTTGTTTATTCAGTAAAACCGCTGTCAGAAGCGGAAATGTTATCATTATCTCAAGTGTTTGCAAAAAAAGCCGGAATCGCTTCGCTCAGAATCAGAAATGAAGTGCAGACGGATTTAATAGGCGGCATTAAAGTCCGCATTGGAAACCGGATTTATGACGGAAGCGTGAGCGGAAAGCTTGAGCGCATGGAACGTCAACTTGCCGGAGGAAATCGATAGAAGGGGTGAAACCTAAGTGAGCATCAAAGCTGAAGAGATTAGCACGCTGATAAAGCAGCAAATTCAAAATTACCAATCTGAAATTGAAGTTCATGACGTAGGTACAGTCATCCAAGTCGGAGACGGTATTGCGCGTGTGCACGGCCTTGACAATTGTATGGCCGGTGAACTTGTTGAGTTTTCAAACGGCGTTTTGGGTATGGCTCAAAACCTTGAAGAATCCAACGTAGGTATCGTTATCTTAGGACCTTACAGAGATATCCGTGAAGGTGATGAGGTCAAAAGAACGGGCCGCATCATGGAAGTTCCTGTAGGTGAAGAATTAATCGGACGTATTGTCAACCCGCTCGGACAGCCGGTAGACGGAATGGGCCCGATTCTGACAAGCAAAACCCGCCCGATCGAAAGCCAGGCACCAGGCGTAATGGACCGTAAATCGGTACATGAGCCGCTGCAAACGGGTATCAAAGCGATCGACGCGTTAATTCCGATCGGCCGCGGACAGCGTGAGCTGATTATCGGGGACCGTCAGACAGGTAAAACATCTGTTGCGATTGATACAATCTTAAACCAAAAAGACCAAGACATGATCTGTGTGTATGTAGCGATCGGTCAAAAAGAATCTACAGTACGCGGCGTGGTGGAAACACTTCGTAAGCATGGCGCGCTTGATTACACGATTGTTGTGACGGCGTCTGCTTCACAGCCGGCTCCGCTTCTTTACCTTGCACCGTATGCAGGGGTGACAATGGGTGAAGAATTCATGTACAACGGCAAGCACGTTCTCGTCGTATATGATGATTTATCCAAACAAGCGGCCGCTTACCGTGAGCTGTCATTGCTTCTTCGCCGTCCGCCGGGCCGTGAAGCATTCCCTGGGGATGTATTCTATCTTCACTCCCGTCTGCTTGAGCGCGCAGCCAAGCTGAGTGACGCTAAAGGCGCAGGATCAATTACGGCGCTGCCGTTCGTCGAAACACAAGCAGGAGATATCTCCGCTTATATCCCGACAAACGTCATTTCCATTACTGACGGACAGATTTTCCTTCAATCCGACTTATTCTTCTCAGGCGTGCGTCCTGCGATCAATGCCGGATTATCCGTATCCCGTGTCGGCGGATCAGCCCAAATCAAAGCGATGAAGAAGGTAGCGGGAACATTGCGTCTTGACCTTGCTTCATACCGTGAACTTGAAGCATTCGCCCAATTCGGATCTGATCTTGACCAGGCGACTCAGGCGAAACTGAACCGCGGTGCGCGTACAGTTGAAGTGCTGAAACAAGACTTGAATAAGCCGCTTCCGGTTGAAAAACAGGTAGCCATTCTTTATGCGCTGACAAAAGGATATCTTGATGATATTCCGGTTGCGGATATCAGACGTTTTGAAGAAGAGTACTACATGTACCTTGATCAAAACCATAAAGATCTGCTTGACGGCATTGCGAAAACAGGAAACCTTCCTGCTGATGAAGACTTCAAAGCTGCAATCGAAGGCTTCAAACGCACATTTGCACCAAGCAACTAACCCTTAGAAGATGAGAGAAAAAGGTTCTCTTTTTCTCTCTTTTTACGCAAATGAAGAATAAAGGTGGTGAAATCTTTGGCCTCATTACGCGATATTAAGTCAAGGATCACGTCAACGAAAAAAACAAGCCAGATTACAAAAGCCATGCAGATGGTATCCGCTGCGAAGCTGAACCGTGCGGAAACCAACGCGAAGTCATTTGCTCCGTATATGGATAAGATCCAGGAGGTTGTGTTTAACGTCGGAAAAGGCGCGAAAAACGCGAAACACCCGATGCTTGTCTCAAGAGAAGTGAAAAAGACGGCGTATCTCGTCATTACGTCTGACCGCGGGCTTGCGGGTGCGTTTAACAGTTCGGTTTTGCGAAACGCTTACCGCACCATTCAAGAACGCCATCAGTCTAAAGATGAATACACGGTGATTGCAATCGGCAGAGTCGGCCGCGATTTCTTCAAAAAACGGGAAATGCCGATTTTGTCTGAGTTAGTGGGGCTTGGCGACGAGGTCACTTTTGCTCAGATTAAGGATTTGACCCGTCAGACGGTTCAAATGTTTATCGACGGCGCTTTTGATGAACTGCATTTGGTGTATAACCATTTCGTCAGTGCGATTTCACAGGAAGTGACGGAGAAAAAAGTGCTGCCTTTAACGGATTTCGGAACGAGCGGCGGGAAGCGCACGGCTTCTTACGAGTTCGAACCGGATGAAGAAGAGGTGCTCGAAGTGCTGCTTCCTCAATATGCGGAAAGCTTAATTTACGGCGCGCTTCTTGACAGTAAAGCAAGTGAACACGCTGCGAGAATGACAGCGATGAAAAATGCGACTGATAATGCGAAAGAACTCATTGATTCACTTTCGCTTTCATATAACCGCGCGCGTCAAGCGGCGATTACACAAGAAATTACCGAAATTGTCGGCGGTGCAGCCGCTTTAGAATAGAAAGATTTTGTCAGGAGGGATAGCGATGAAGAAAGGACGCGTAAGTCAGGTGCTTGGACCGGTTGTCGACGTACGTTTCGAGGACGGCCACTTGCCTGCGATTTATAATGCGATTAAAGTTTCACAGCCAGCTACAGGCGAAAATGAAGTAGGCATCGATCTAACGCTAGAGGTTGCTCTTCATTTAGGCGATGATACAGTCCGTACAATTGCCATGGCATCTACGGACGGAATTCAGCGCGGAATGGAAGCAGTTGATACAGGTGCTCCGATTTCCGTTCCTGTCGGTGATGTGACTCTCGGACGCGTATTTAACGTACTGGGAGATAAAATTGATTTAAATGAGCCGCTGCCTGCGGATGCTCAAAAGGACCCGATCCACAGATCAGCTCCTTCATTCGATCAGCTTTCAACTGAGGTTGAAATTCTTGAAACGGGAATTAAGGTCGTTGACCTGCTCGCTCCTTACATCAAGGGCGGTAAAATCGGATTGTTCGGCGGTGCCGGTGTAGGTAAAACCGTATTAATCCAGGAATTAATCAACAACATCGCGCAAGAGCACGGCGGTATTTCCGTATTCGCCGGTGTAGGAGAGCGTACTCGTGAAGGGAACGACCTTTTCTACGAAATGAGCGATTCAGGCGTTATCAAGAAAACAGCCATGGTCTTCGGACAAATGAACGAGCCGCCGGGCGCACGTATGCGTGTAGCACTGACTGGTCTTACAATGGCTGAGCATTTCCGTGATAAACAAGGACAGGACGTACTGTTCTTTATCGATAACATTTTCCGTTTCACACAAGCGGGTTCAGAGGTTTCCGCGCTTCTCGGCCGTATGCCTTCTGCGGTTGGTTATCAGCCGACGCTTGCGACAGAAATGGGTCAGCTTCAAGAGCGTATTACGTCTACAAACGTTGGTTCAGTTACATCTATCCAGGCGATCTACGTGCCTGCCGATGACTATACTGACCCGGCTCCGGCGACGACGTTCGCTCACTTGGACGCAACGACTAACCTTGAGCGTAAATTAACTGAGATGGGTATCTACCCTGCGGTTGATCCGCTGGCTTCCACTTCCCGCGCGCTTGCTCCGGAAATTGTCGGAGAAGAGCATTATGCGGTGGCGCGTGAAGTTCAGTCAACGCTTCAGCGTTACAAAGAACTGCAGGATATTATCGCAATTCTCGGTATGGATGAATTGGGTGAAGAAGACAAGCTTGTCGTTCACCGCGCACGCCGTATCCAGTTCTTCCTTTCTCAAAACTTCCACGTAGCTGAGCAGTTTACGGGACAAAAGGGTTCTTACGTGCCTGTTAAAGAAACAGTTAAAGGCTTTAAAGAAATCCTTTCCGGTAAATATGACCATCTTCCGGAAGATGCATTCCGTCTTGTGGGACGCATTGAAGAAGTCATTGAGAATGCAAAAGAGATGGGTGTAGAAGTTTAATCTGGTCCTAGGAGGGTAAAAGCATGAAGACCGTTAAAGTCAATATCGTTACTCCCGACGGCCCAGTATATGATGCTGATATTGAAATGGTAAGCGTAAGAGCCGAGAGCGGTGATCTCGGTATCTTGCCGGGCCATATTCCGACCGTGGCTCCGCTTAAAATCGGCGCTGTCCGCCTAAAAAAAGACGGACAGACTGACTTGGCGGCTGTCAGCGGCGGATTTTTAGAAGTCCGCCCTGATCAGGTCACTATCCTTGCACAAGCCGCTGAAACTGCGGACAGCATTGATAAAGAGCGCGCCCTTGCTGCGAAAAAGCGGGCGGAAGACCGTTTGAACAAACGATCAGATGATACTGACATTCGTCGGGCTGAGCTTGCGTTACAGCGGGCTGTAAACAGATTGGATGTTGCAGGAAACTAAAAAAGAATCCTTCTCGGCTGTCTGAGAAGGATTCTTTTTCTATATTAACGCATAAGAGATTCATAGACGCCGATAAGCGGATGATCCTCTTCTTTTTGCAGATATAAATGTTCACAGCAGTTGTCAGTGTGCCACGTTTTGTTTCCTCTTCGCACGCCCGTCGTATAGGCGCCGTCCGTATACGGATATGGTTTAACGATCCATTCGGCATCGTCATGGTGTCTGATGGCGCAATCAATGACATACACACTGAGCATTTTCTCAAATTCGTCAATCGGCAGATTCCAGTCCGCCAATAGCAGCTCTTTTATGCTGCGGAAGTAGAGAGCTTCTAATTTCTTCAGGCTTCCGTGTGAATAATCAAGAGAAATGTTGAAAAACTGACATAATTCTTTCAGTTCCTCTGTTTGAGACTGTCTATAATCATAGTAGAATGCTATCGCTTCCCACTCGTGGTCAAATACGGGCAGTGATTCTCCATACTGCTTTTCCGGATGAAAAAAGGAATGATTCATATTCCCATCTCCTTTCCAAAAAAGTATACCATGCGGGAGAACGGACATTTAAGCGGAGATTGCCCCTAATTTTGGATAAAAATTCTGCTGTGAAAATGATCATCTTTCTCTTTTCTTCTTATATAATAAGAGAGGATATGAGGGGCGGAAAAAATGAAAGGAGATGGAATGTGTGAATGTATTGGGGCAGCAGGCCGCAATCAGCATTCTGGTTCATCTGGTATGCATTGCGGTGACATGGTGGGCGCTACAGGCCGTCAACTTTGATCCGCTGATCCGAAAAGGAAAAATAGTGCAGGCAAGGCTGCTGATTATTCTTCTTACCATTGCGATCGGAACGGCAGTCGCTGACTTCTTTTTAGATTATCTTACCTATTCGAAGCAGCTTCCATACTTGTTTTAAGGTGTTTCGTCAGTTGAAATGAAGGGAATCGCTGGGGGAGAAACCAATTTTTCTTCACCCGTTTGGCGAGTTTTGACGAAGTTTTCCATGTATCGCTTTCCCCGGCTCCGGCAAAAATGGGAGTAAGGGGGAGAGATCGATATGAAGAAAAAAAGAGCAGGCCGTATCATCTTGATTTTTGTTTTTTTAAGCGCCTTAATTGCGGTATTTCATTCCATTCATGCAAGTGAGCTGTCTCCGCTTGCCCAGATTGCCGAAGGAATGGAGCGGCAGCATGTCACTGTAGATGAGTGGACGCTTCATGCGAAAGAAAATCTGAACCTGTCACTGAGTGAATTTGATGACAAGGTGAAAGAACTGAAGACGCAGAATCCGCAATATCAGTGGGAAACCGCTCAAGAAGATAAGATTGTAAAGGCTGTCGGCACGTATTCTGACAAAAAAAATCATACAACTTTTAAACTGCAGCTCGTCACTACCCTCAAAAACCAGAACCCAACTTCGTATTTATTATATGAGCAAATGAGCCCGGAGCAACCGGAAAACTGGAATGATACATATGAACAGTTTGAACGGCAGGCACATGACATATTTCAAAATAAAGTATTTATTTTTACTTGTCTAAAGGGTCATTTAAATGATAATATGAGTATTGTTTTGCAAAAAAAAGCAGAACAGCTCATGAAAGAATTTGAAGCAAGTCCAGTTGAACATGTAGTTGAGCCTCATTTCGTTTCTGTTTCTGCATTTACATATAAGTGGACAGATTACATCATGACATCTAAACATAAGATGAATGTGCAAATTGCGCTTAGAAGTGCGGGAATGGGCGAAAAACATACCGTTACGGTTGGCACACCAATCGTGACAACTGAATATTAATATAGAGAATATAGGGACGCGGAGGGGAATACCTTGGAAAAAATCATCGTCCGCGGCGGTCAGAAGTTAAACGGCACAGTGAAAGTTGAAGGAGCAAAAAATGCCGTTTTGCCTGTTATCGCTGCATCTTTATTAGCAAGTGAAGAAAAAAGCGTAATATGTGATGTACCTACGCTCTCCGATGTATATACAATTAATGAAGTGTTGCGTCATTTAGGAGCAGATGTGCATTTTGAGAATAATGAAGTTACGGTAAACGCTTCTTACGCTTTAGAAACAGAAGCACCTTTTGAATATGTGCGTAAAATGCGCGCGTCAGTGCTTGTAATGGGCCCTCTATTAGCCCGTACGGGTCATTCAAGAGTAGCGCTTCCGGGCGGCTGCGCTATCGGTTCAAGACCGATTGACCAGCATTTAAAAGGCTTTGAAGCAATGGGTGCAAAAATCAAAGTAGGCAACGGCTTTATTGAAGCGGAAGTGGAAGGCCGTCTGCAGGGCGCAAAAATCTATTTAGATTTCCCAAGTGTGGGTGCGACAGAAAACTTGATTATGGCAGCTGCATTAGCTGAAGGAACAACAACGCTTGAAAACGTGGCAAAAGAGCCTGAAATCGTTGACTTAGCGAACTATATCAATGCAATGGGCGGAAAAATCCGCGGAGCCGGCACAGGCACCATTAAAATTGAAGGTGTCGAGAAGCTTCGCGGCGTCAGACACAACATCATTCCTGACCGTATTGAAGCGGGTACTTTCATGGTGGCTGCGGCTATTACGGAAGGAAATGTATTAGTAAAAGGTGCCGTTCCTGAGCATCTTACGTCTTTAATTGCGAAGATGGAAGAAATGGGAGTCAAAATTACGGATGAAGGAGAAGGCCTTCGTGTCATCGGCCCTGCCCAGCTGAAGCCGATCGACATCAAAACGATGCCTCACCCCGGATTCCCGACTGATATGCAGTCGCAAATGATGGCGCTCCTTCTCCGTGCGAGCGGAACAAGCATGATTACTGAAACTGTGTTTGAAAACCGTTTTATGCATGCTGAAGAATTCCGCCGGATGAATGGCGACATTAAAATTGAAGGACGTTCTGTGATCATTAACGGTCCTGTACAGCTGCAAGGCGCAGAAGTTGCCGCTACGGACCTGCGTGCGGGCGCGGCGCTGATTCTTGCGGGATTAGTGGCTGAAGGTCATACACGCGTTACGGAACTGAAGCACTTGGATCGCGGTTATGTGGATTTCCATAAAAAACTTGCGGCTCTCGGCGCTGACATTGAGCGTGTTGTTGATGAAACGGCCGCTGAACAAGAAAGCAAAGAAGCCGTTACTGACTTAAACGCATAAAGGTTATAAAAACAGTATGTCAATCTGGCATACTGTTTTTTTTATAGGGTTTATCATCATTATTATGCTCTGATTTTCAAAAAAGAATACGTTTTTGGCGTGAAAAATCGAATAAAGATTCTGTCCAAAAGGAAGTCATATTAGCTTGTCCCTGCCCATAAGATGAAGTAGAGTCGAATCCCAAGCAGGAGGCAGCTGATATATGAAACCCATTGTATTTCTACTATCCGGGCTGTGTGTACTTATTCTTCTTGTTCCCACCATTCTCGTTCTTCCGTTTCAGGCAGAAAAAGGAGCGGCCGCGAATAAAGAGCCCGGACACAAAACAGCACACACCATACGAGAGACAAAAGGAGCAGAAACATTGAAAGAATCACCTGTATCCATTCCGGTTTATCGGACATCCAAACATTCTGTAGAGAACATTCCGCTTGAAGAGTACGTGACCGGAGTTGTAGCTTCCGAAATGCCCGTTGACTTTAAACCGGAGGCCTTAAAAGCCCAGGCGCTCGCTGCCCGGACATTCATCGTCAGACTGATGGTCGCTGACTCAGCCGTTCAGGCGCCTAAAGGATCGCTGGTGGATGACACACAGATGTTCCAAGTCTATCAAAGCAAGAGCCAGCTGAAAAAAGAATGGGGTTCTGAGTACGCACAAAACCTTAAGAAAATCACAAACGCGGTGGCCGGCACCCAAGGAAAGATTTTAACGTATGACAACAAACCGATTGAGGCATCTTTTTTCTCTACAAGCAACGGCTATACGGAAAATGCGGAAGCCTATTGGACAAGCGCTATTCCTTATTTAAAGAGTGTGAAAAGCCCTTGGGATAAGAAATCGCCGAAATATCTCGCCACCCAGACCTTCAGTGTGTCTGAGTTTCAGCAGAAGCTCGGCGTGCAGCTTTCAGGACAAAGCACGGTGGGGCAGATTACGGCCAGAACACCGGGGCATCAAGTGGCGACGGCCGTCATAAACGGCAAGAAGCTGAAGGGCAGAGACATCCGGGAAAAACTCGGACTCCGGTCTGCCGACTTTGAATGGAAACGAAACGGGAGCAGCATCACCATTACGACAAAGGGGTTCGGCCATGGCGTGGGTATGAGCCAGTACGGAGCCAATTACATGGCGGAGCAGGGAAAATCGGTGGCGGACATCGTCAAGCATTACTATCAGGGAGTGAACATTTCCGAGGCCGCTTCATTTTTAAACAAATATATGGCGAAAAAGTAGACGCTGTCATCAGCGTCTTTTTTTCGGAAAACTATTCCATAAACGGTAAAACAACCAACGGACTCATATAACGAAAGGCTAAAGGCTGACAATTGCGGACAGATGGCTGCGCACCGGGTGAAAATCACTGATAAAAATGCCGCTTCTATGTGAATGTACGCAAAAATAATGAGGAAGCCCGTCCTATTTATTTCCCTTTTCATCTCATTTACGATAAATATTGTTCGGCGTTGAACGTAAATCTATTGAAAAGGGGAAAAAGCAATGAAAAAAACATTTTCACTCATACTTATGCTCGGATTGATGCTGACTGCTGCATCTCCTGCTTTTGCTGCTGAGAAAGCAGACGAGAACACTCTTTTATTCAGAAACAATACCGCCATTTTACTTGATGCGAGCGGCAGTATGGCGAAACGGATAGACGGCGTATCTAAATACAATATGGCAAAAGATGAAATCATCCGTTTTGCGGATCGAATTAAGTCTACATCACAAGTCAGAATGACGGTTTTCGGTTCGGAAGGCAATAATAAAAATTCCGGAAAAGTTCAATCATGTGAAGCCATTCGCGGTGTGTACGGGTTCCAAAAGTTTGACAGACAAAGCTTCCTCAACTCTCTGAACGGAATCGGGCCTACAGGCTGGACACCGATTGCAAAAGCATTAGAAGATGCGAAGGCTTCTTTTAACGGTGTTCATAAATTCGGCTTTAAATCCGTTTACCTGTTGACGGACGGTGAAGAGACATGCGGAGGAGATCCTATTAAGACGGCGAAAGAACTACGCAAACATCATATTAAAGTCAACGTGATCGGTTTTGACTTTAAGGAAGGTTTCAACGGCCAGCTGCATGCGATTGCCGGAGCGGGCGGAGGAAAATATTACGAAGCTCACAGCCAAAAGGATATGAACCGTATCTTTACAATGGAAGCGAGATCATTAGCGGAATAAGAAAAAGGTGCCGTTTATCGGCCCTTTTTTTATGTTTGATTTAACAAAATTTTCATGAAGAGATGAAGAGAAAACTGTAAAAAGAATCAGATCCCGGACTTATATTACAAAAAGGGCGAAAAAGGCATTAAAACTGTCATCATTTAGCCAATCTTTTTAGGATGATGCGCATAATTCTGTTCATTTTTGGTCATATATCGCCGTTCTTACAAAAGGCATCACGCCCTATATCTTTTTCCAAATAGCTAAACTAGCATAGAGAAGAGCCGGGGCCCATCGGCAAAAACAAATGGAGAGGAATGAAGGAAATGAAAAAAATGTTTACTGCGGGGATTGTCGGACTTTTGACGCTCTCACTCGGATCACCTGTTTTTGCGGCTGAGAAAAAGCAAGAGGAAACCAACGTCGCTGTGCTGTTTGATGCAAGCGGAAGCATGATACAAAAAACGGGGGGAGAACGTAAAATAGATGTTGCGAAAGATGCTGTCACCTCTTTTGCGAAAGTTCTTCCTGAAGACACGAATCTGATGCTTCGGGTATTCGGCCATAAGGGCAATAATAAAAACTCCGGCAAAGCCGTATCATGTAATGCGACAGAAACGTTATACGGACTTCAGCCGTACGCCGTGACTCCGTTTGAGCAATCACTCAGCAAAATTAAACCGACAGGCTGGACACCGATAGCAAAAGCGCTTTCTGATACGCGCGAAGAATTTGAGCGGGCCGGCGCTAAAGGGAAAAACGTCGTATACCTGATTACAGACGGTGAAGAAACATGCGGCGGTAATCCTCAGGCTGAAATTCAAAAGCTCCGTAAAGCGAACGTCAACACAATCGTCAATATCATCGGCTTCAACTTCGGCATGAAAGGAAGCGAAAGCCTTGAAAAAGCGGCAGAAGCAGGAGGCGGGACGTATGTCTCAGCTGACAGCGCGGACGAGTTCAAACAGGCTTGGGAAGACGCTGCAAAGGATTTAGCAAAAGAATAGGCTGAAAAAGGACGCCCGCGCGGCGTCTTTTTTGTTTAGAAAACGGAACCGCGGGAATGATACGACTAAAAGGAGATGAACGCTGTTGTTAAAAGGAGCAGGCATTATATTAGTGCTGGCGGCAGTCGTTTTTGTACTGATGGGAATTTTTCTGAAGCTTGCCGCCTTCATATTCGTCAGTATATTGGCCATTATCGCCGCCGTTATTTTATTCACCATTTTAAGCAGACATCATCGCAACGAAACATAGAGTCCGAAGAGGGCTCTTTTTTTAAACCGCAAATTCGACAAAATACAGGGATTATGGAAGAATAAAAGAGAAGGATACTGCGGAGGGGAAAACAGTGGATGAAAAAACAACGGCGGTAAGAGAAATATACCGTTATGAAAAAGGGGTATTAACAAAAACGGCAGATCGGATGGTATCAGAGTATCCATTGACTGTCATGGTGAACGGGCAGGAATTTGTTACGCTCGTCTGCACGCCCGACCACTTAGAGGAACTCGTTATCGGATTTCTCGCGTCAGAAGGCGTCATTCGTTTTGAAAAAGAGATCAAAAGTTTTACGATAGATGAAAGTCTCGGATTTGCATATGTGGAGCTGACGAATCCCGAAATGCTTGAGCAAAAAGACTATACGAAGAGAGTGATCGGTTCATGCTGCGGGAAAGGCCGCCATTTTTACTTTCAGCAGGATGTGAAAACAGCCAAAACCGCCGTCAGCCGCATCACCATAACTCCTGAAACGTGTCTTCGCCTCATGAAGGAGATGCAAAGCGAAAGCGGCACATTCCAGGAAACGGGCGGCGTCCATAATGCGGCGCTGTGCGATACGGAAAAGATGCTCTTCATGAGGACGGATATCGGGCGCCACAATGCGCTGGATAAGCTGTACGGCAACTGCCTGAAAAACGGAGTGCCGGTCCGTGACAAGCTGATTGTCTTCAGCGGACGGATTTCCTCAGAGGTTTTATTGAAAGCCGCAAAAATCGGCGTGTCGATTGTCATTTCAAAATCGGCGCCGACGGAGCTTGCGCTGCAAATGGCGGAAGAGCTGAACATGACGGCGATAGGCTTTGTCAGAAACGGATCGTTTAACGTATACACACATCCTGAACGGGTTGAACAATAGAAAGGGGTCTTGGGCTTATGAATACAGAAACGCGCCGCGTGTCAGACAAAAGGGAAAGGCCGCTCAGGGATCTCCGTATCTCTGTAACCGACCGCTGCAATTTCAGATGCACGTACTGTATGCCAGCCGAACTGTTCGGACCGGATTATCCATTTCTGCAAAAGACGGAACTGCTCTCATTTGAGGAGCTTGAACGGCTTGCCAAACTGTTTGTCGGCCGCTTCGGCGTTGAAAAAATCAGGCTGACGGGCGGGGAGCCGCTGATGAGAAAAGATATGCCTGAATTGATCAAAAAGCTTGCGCGCATCCCGGGGCTTAACGATATTGCGATGACAACGAACGGCTCTCTGCTTCCCGTGTATGCGGAAAAGCTGAAGCAGGCGGGGCTGCATCGCGTGACCGTCAGTCTTGATTCTTTAGAGGATGAGCGGTTTAAGGCCATTAACGGCCGCGGCGTCTCGGTGAACAAGGTGCTCGAGGGCATTGAAGCGGCAAAAGCAGCCGGACTCGGTGTGAAAATCAATATGGTTGTTCAAAAGGGCGTCAATGAAAAAGACATCCTGCCGATGGCCCGTTATTTTAAAGAAAAGGGTCATATTCTTCGGTTTATTGAATTTATGGATGTCGGCAATACAAATCAATGGAATAAAAAAGACGTCATCACGAAGGCTGAGATCATTGATCTGATCAATCAGCACATGCCGGCGGAGCCGATAGAAGCGAATTATAAAGGAGAGGTCGCTTCCAGATTCCGCTATCTCGACGGTTCCGGCGAAATCGGCGTGATTTCCTCCGTCTCGGATGCATTTTGCGCCTCCTGCAACAGAGCGCGTCTGTCGGCAAGGGGCGAGCTTTTTACGTGCCTGTTCGCTTCTAGCGGCTTCGATGTGCGGAAGCTTGTGCGCGGCGGCCTGACTGATGACGAATTGACGGAATCCATCGCCTCTGTCTGGAGAAATCGCACGGATCAGTATTCAATTGACCGCGCGCTTTCTAAAACAGATGGGAAAAAGAAAGTGGAAATGTCGTATATAGGCGGATGAATAAAGGCTTGCCCGAACAAGGGCAGGCTTTTTTATTCAAATGAAGCTCCGGCCTGTTCAAAAAAAACCGATGCCGGCCGAAATATATGATAGGAATTTTGATGCAGGACGATCAAGTTATTCAATTCCAAAGCCATACAATATGTTAAAATATAACCAATAGAAATTAGAAAAGGTTGTGAAAGGGGCATGACCGCATACGAGATTCCGTCATCTCAAGTTGGAGTCAAGATCAACAAATGGTACAAGCACATTTTAGCGTTTCAAGCGGCTGATGCCATAAAGCTGAAAGAGGAAATTGATGAGGATATACAACGTATGGAGGAAGACCAGCTGCTGCTGTTATATTACCAGCTGATCAGCTACCGCCATCATATTATGCTTGATTACGTCAAGCCGGATTTCACCGAACAATCTCAAATTCAGTACAGCGAGCTGCAAAAGACGATCGAAAGCACGGACAGCATATCGGGACTGTCCGAGTATTATTTCCATTTGTTCAGAGGAATGTATGAGTTCGATCAGAATAACTATGTTGCGGCTATTTCTTTTTACCGGAAAGCGGAAAAACTCCTTTCATTTGTCGAGGATGATATAGAGAGGGCGGAATTCCATTTCAAGATGTCTGAAGTGTTTTACGTCATGAAGCAGACTCATTTCTCCATGAATCACGGGATTCAGGCGCTGGATACATATATGAAACACGATTTTTACAGAGTGCGGAGAATACAGTGCCATTTCGTCATCTCAGGAAACTATATCGACTGCAAAAACTACGACAAAGCGCTTGAGCATTTAGACGAAGCGCTCCGCCTTTCTTTGCTTGAAGGACAGCCCCGCCTGATCGGGTCTTCGCTTTACAATCTGGGGAATTGTTATTCTGAAAAGCGTGATCTGGCTGAAGCGGCCCGTTATTTTAGAAAAGCGGTGCCCGTTTTTGAAGAACATCAGCTTGAACAGCTTCCGAAGGCGCTGTTCAGCTTAACACACACCCTTTTCAGGCTGCGTGATGACGAAGCGGCTCTTACTTATTATGAAAAAGGGGTCACGATCGCGAAGGAACGCGGCGACCGATTCAGTTTAGAGAAATATAAGTTTTTACAAGCGCTTTACCTGGAATCCCTCAATATGGACTTAATCCATGAAGTGTTTGACTATATGAATGAAAAATCGCTGTATGTGTATATTGAAGATTTCGCCTTGGAGGCTGCCATATACACAAGCGCCCATGAGCAATATAAAGAAGCGGCGTATTTTTATGAAAAAGTGATTCACATGAGAGAAAACATTCAAAAAGAACAATGTTTATACGATATATAAATTTTCTAACCATCTGATCGGCAGATGGTTATTTTTTTATGCACATTATGAGGTTTGAGCGTTGAAGAAATCGGAAAAATCGCAAAAGAGGGAAAAACGGACGATTGAAAGGAGGGATTTGTTGTTCGGATTTAATGATATGATAAAGTTTTTCGTATCCTTTCTCATCATTTTACCGATGGTGTCTGTCATCCATGTGTCAGGCCACAGCTTTATGGCAATGCTGTTCGGAGGCAAAGCGTCATTGGATATCGGTATGGGGAAACGTTTTTTAAAAGTGGGGCCGATTCAGGTGCGGCGTATCTACTTTATAGATTCTTTTTGCCAATTCGGCGAATTGCGGATAGATAACCGGCTGACGAGCGCGCTCGTCTATTCCGGAGGCTGTCTGTTTAATCTCGCTTCTATTTTTATAATAAATCTGCTGATCATGAAAGATGTTCTCGAGCCAAACTTATTTTTTTACCAATTTGTCTATTTTTCAACGTATTATGTATTCTTTGCCCTTCTGCCGGTCAAACACGGGGATAATAAGCTGTCAGACGGATTGGCCGTTTACAAAGTGCTCCGCTACGGAGAGCGCTGTGAAATCAATAATTGAGAGTTTACATGTTTGCGATAATGCTGAAAGGGAAGAAAACAAGTACACAAAACAAAAAAGGAGCTGAAGGGATATGAGTCAAGATAACGGGTTAAAAGACAAAGTAAAAGGCGGCATGAACAAAATGAAAGGGGAAGCGAAGGACAAAGCAGGTGACATGGCAAACAAGTCCGACTTAAAAGCGGAAGGGAAGAAGGACAAAGCGAAAGGCAGCCTGCAAAAGGGTGTCGGCGAAACGAAAGATAAACTCAGTGACGATTAATTTGATATCGAAACAAAGCAAAAGCCCAAAATATTTTGGGCTTTTTGTTATGAGAAATGACAAAAATTCCAGTTCGTTTGGTTAATATTCACTAACTTTTTAAATATTCTATAAATTTTACGATAATTTCTTTATAATATTCACAAAGAATGTGATCTCTCTTCACATTTGATTAAACGTTTGTTTTAAAAAAATAAGAAATCTGGAATTTCTGCAAAAGGAATCAGGCCGTTCACCGTCGAATACTTTTTATCACTTAACATTTCATGAGGTGAAAGGGGTGGTAACCGCCTGCATCGTTTCGGTATGACCATGTGGATTGCGTTTGACTATCACTAAGGGGGAATACAGATGAAACTGACACCGGTTGAACAAGAAAAATTGCTTATTTTCACAGCGGGAGAGCTCGCAAAACAGCGGAAAGAGCGCGGCGTTCTGCTGAATTATCCTGAAGCTGCCGCATATTTGACCTGTTACCTGATGGAAGGCGCCAGAGACGGAAAAAGCGTTGCTGAGCTGATGGAATCCGGCCGCAGCGTATTGACGGAAAAAGACGTTATGGAAGGCGTTCCGGAAATGCTGGACAGCATTCAGGTGGAAGCGACGTTTCCGGACGGGGTCAAGCTTGTCACCGTTCATCAGCCGATCAAAGCGGAGGTGAAGTCATGAAGCCGGGAGCCATTCAAGTCGCAAAGGGGACCATCACTATTAACGAAGGCCGAAAAACGCTGGAAGTATCAGTGACCAATCATGGAACGCGGTCAGTGCAGGTAGGGTCGCATTTTCATTTTGCGGAAGCCAACGGCGCACTGTCCTTCAATCGGGAGAAAGCAATCGGCATGCGTCTTGACATCCCGTCAGGCACCTCAGTCCGTTTTGAACCGGGAGAAGAGAAAACCGTCACACTCGTGGAAATCGGAGGACGAAAAACGGTCAGAGGCCTGAACGGCATGGCCGATACGTATATGGATGAGCGGGGAAAAGAAAAGACTCTGTCAAATCTTAAAAAAGCCGGATGGATGGAGGAAGCGATCCGATGAAAATGTCACGTGAGCAATACGCAGAACTGTTCGGACCGACAACGGGAGACAAAGTCAGACTCGGAGATACGGATTTATGGATTGAAGTCGAAAAAGACTTCACGAATTACGGAGAAGAAATGATTTTTGGCGGAGGAAAAACAATCCGGGACGGCATGGGGCAAAACGGCCGTATCACCGGGAAAGACGGAGCGCTTGACCTGGTCATCACAAACGCCGTCGTCCTGGATTATACAGGGATCGTCAAGGCGGATATCGGGGTGAAGGACGGCCGGATTGTCGGCGTCGGGAAAAGCGGCAACCCGGATATTATGGATGGGGTGGACCCGCACATGGTCATCGGCGCCGGAACAGAAGTCATTTCCGGCGAAGGAAAAATCGTAACGGCCGGCGGCGTTGATACGCACATTCACTTCATCTGCCCGCAGCAGATGGAAGTCGCGCTTTCTTCAGGCGTGACCACGCTTCTGGGCGGCGGAACGGGCCCTGCGACGGGAAGTAAAGCGACGACCTGTACATCCGGCGCATGGTACATGGCGAGAATGCTGGAGGCGGCTGAGCAGTTTCCGATCAATGTCGGCTTTTTAGGGAAAGGGAATGCCTCTGATAAAGCGCCTCTCATTGAACAGACAGAAGCCGGCGCGATCGGCCTGAAGCTGCATGAAGATTGGGGATCAACGCCAAGCGCCATTAAAGCGTGCATGGAAGTCGCGGATGAGGCGGATATTCAGGTGGCAATCCACACAGACACGATTAATGAAGCGGGCTTTTTAGAAAATACGCTTGATGCGATCGGCGACCGGGTTATCCATACATATCACATAGAGGGAGCAGGCGGAGGCCATGCACCTGATATTATGAAACTCGCTTCTTACGCCAATATTCTGCCGTCCTCTACGACGCCGACGATTCCGTATACGGTCAACACGATGGACGAGCATCTTGATATGATGATGGTCTGCCATCATTTAGATTCAAAAGTCCCTGAAGACGTGGCGTTCAGTCATTCACGCATCAGAGCGGCCACCATCGCGGCGGAGGATATTCTGCACGATATCGGCGCGATCAGCATGACATCATCTGACTCGCAGGCGATGGGCAGGGTGGGAGAAGTGATTATCCGGACATGGCAGGTTGCCGATAAAATGAAGAAGCAGCGGGGCGCTCTTTCAGGAGAAAGCGGCAATGATAATGTGCGCGCCAAACGCTATGTCGCCAAATACACGATCAATCCTGCCGTCACTCACGGCTTGAGTCATGAAGTCGGTTCCGTTGAAAAAGGAAAGCTCGCTGACCTCGTATTGTGGGATCCGGTTTTCTTCGGCGTCAAACCTGAACTTGTGCTCAAAGGGGGCATGATCGCCCGCGCCCAGATGGGAGACCCGAATGCTTCCATTCCGACGCCTGAGCCTGTGTTTATGCGCCAGATGTACGCATCCTACGGGAAAGCAAACCGCAATACGTCTATTACATTTATGTCCCAGGCCGGTATCGCAAACGGCGTACCGGAAAAGCTCGGGCTTGAAAAAATGATTTCCCCCGTACGGAATATCCGCAAGCTGAGTAAGCTCGACATGAAGCTGAATGACGCGATGCCGAATATACAAGTCGATCCGAAAACCTATCAGGTGTTCGCCGACGGTGAAGAACTGGCATGCCAGCCTGTCAGCTATGTTCCGCTCGGACAGCGTTATTTCTTATTTTAATCCCTCTCCGGCCGGTTTCCGCCGGCCTATTTACACCTCAATTGTCAACTTGATTTCATCCTGCCGCGTATTTTAGTGTATATTAATAATTGAAAAACAAATGAAATGTAACCATAGTGGTTACACCGGTGGTGAAAAACATGATTAACAGCCGTCTTGCTGTGGCCATTCACATTCTTTCGCTGATCTCAACGGATGAACGGGCATCGTCAGATATGATTGCGGACAGCGTAAACACCAATCCCGTCGTAGTGCGGAGAACGATCAGCCAGCTCAAAAAAGCAGGTCTTCTGACATCCCGGGCAGGTGTTGCGGGAGCCAGCCTGAAAAAAGATCCGTCGGAGATTACCCTCTTAGAGGTTTACAGGGCGGTACAAAATAAGGAAGAGCTTTTTGCGATTCACGACAATCCGAATCCGGACTGTCCGGTCGGCAAAAATATTCAGCGTGCGCTTGATGAGACGTTCGGAAGCGTACAGCGGGCAATGGAGAATGAACTGGCGAACAAATCTCTTTATGATGTAATGAATCATCTCTTTTGTTAAAAAGAGATGGCTTCATGCCGTTTGTGGTGTAACAAAAATGGTTACAGGAATAAGGAGGAAAAGAACAGCGGAAAAGCGGGAAAAGCCGTTATGATAGAAGCGAAGGAACGCAGGCATGAAATGACAGCCATCGGAGACATGCATCAAACGTAAAAGATCAAGAGGCTGCGGTTTTGGCTCCATATCGGGAGTCCAACTAAAAGACCGTCGCCTCTTAGCACTCACAATCATAATGATTTTAAAATTTCTCAAGGAACGATCAGCAGCCCGTTAGCTGCCCCTGATTAAAGATGATGTGTTACCACACTGTTACGTTAGAACTCCCGCTGCTTTGATATCCCTCTGTCGCTAAGACTTGGTAAGACCAATTACTGCCCAGATTCATTCCATGACTCTTCCATGCGTTAACATGATTGCTGAAAGTGATTGTAGCGTTGCTTCCAGTTGGTCTCTTTGTCTGACGGACACTCCAGTACTGCGTAAAAGTAGTGTTATCGCCATCAATGGAAGGTGCGTTATAACGTGTCGTTGTATAGATGTCATATGTACCTCCATCACTTTTTACAGTACCTTTATACGCTCCGGTAGGTCTGTAAGTACCCCATGAATCCACTACATAATATTCGATGAGAGGTGATCTCGTCCAGCCATATAAAGTCAAATATCCATTGCCATTCGGCGCCCAAACTCCGGCATTATAGTTTATGGTTCTGAATGGGGAACCTGTCGTCCAGCCTTTACCAACAACGAAATTTCCGGTATTGGACCAATTAACACTGTAATTCCCGCCAGACCCATTGACAGCGTTTACGATTCCGCCTCCATCAGTCCAATTTTGCCAGTAGTCTGTGCCGGCTGCAGACGCGGTTGACGAAAACAAGCTAATACCCATTAAAGCTGTCGTTAATCCAACTAAGAACTTCTTTTTAAATTTAAACATATGTGACCTCCTATAATATTTTTTCTGACTTTGACGTGAGGCAGCACCCGTATAGATTTAAAACCTTCTTAATGACTAACGCCAAAGCTTTTGACCGCTCCCTTCAATATCATATCACGAATGCATAAGTGAAGATTATGAGTATTTGTAATTTAATTACAAAGGCCTAAAAAATACATTATGGGCGGTCCTGTTCCGCCATAGCCTTACTCTTTTTTCGCAGAATCACAATTCTTGTTTCTGAATCTGACGGAGTCATCTGTCATGTTTTACTTTGTATTCGATGTAAGAGGGGATTTAATCGCCGATACCTGCAGAGGAATGGCCAGCCTCGTTAAAGGGCAATAGTGGAGCTGCAAGCCGAATAAGAAAAAATCCCGGGCTCACGCGCCGGGATTTTTAATATGTATTTGCATCAATGTTATCAAACATACCGTCAACAATGCCGAACGTCATGAGGACAATGAAGAGAATGATGCCGAGAACGGACAGGCCGATCGTTACAATGAGGTAGATCCCCTGCATTTTCACGAATTTTGCGTAATTCTCCAGCATATGTTCCTCTGTCAGTTCATTGAACTGTTCCGCCATCTGTCCGGCTTCTTTTGCCGAGCGCATCAGAAAAATGCCGGCAATAATCTGCAAAACGCCGGGAATGGCTCCGATTAAGAAGAAAAACGCACCCGACAGCGCTGCAAATGCGCCCATAATAATGAATAAAATACCTGTCGCTTTTCCCCATTTCGAAATAGAAATAAGCGAACGGTTCACTGATTCAGGTTTCAAAACATGGCACTCCTTTACAAAAAAATACTCACTTTTCATTTATACACTATTCGGTCATTCTTTTGAATATAAAATGTGTTTTTTTCCTGCCGTGCATCCGTTTCTATATGATAAAATTCCCGGGTTACACCCGGGAATTACAAAATCGGCGACAGAAGCCTTGAAACCGATTCTTTAATGCGGATCCACAGCGAACGCTCCTGATATTCTTCATACGTATATTTTCTGGAGACGAGCAGATCTTCTTTAAATGAGGAAATGAGCTTTTTCGCGATGGTGACGTCATAAATAAAGGCGTTGACTTCAAAATTAAGCCTGAAGCTTCTGACGTCGATATTCGCGGTACCGACCGAAGCCGTCTCATCATCGACGACAATCGTTTTCGCATGAATAAAGCCGTTATCGTAAATGTAGACCGAGGCCCCGGCTTTCAAAAGATCGCCTATGTAAGATAAAGTCGCCCAGTAAACGAAAGCGTGATCCGGTTTGTTCGGGATCATGATTTTGACGTCGATGCCTGACAGACAGGCGATCCTGAGGGCGTCTAAAAGACTGGAGTCAGGAATAAAGTAAGGCGTCTGAATCAGGATCGACCGTTTCGCCGTTGAGATCATCTTAATATAGCCGTTTTTAATTTGTTCCCATTCTGAATCCGGTCCGCTTGTGACAATCTGCATCCCGACATTGCCCTTCGGCTCGCATTCCGGAAAATGATTCGGAACGTAAGTGAGCGTATGGTGATGGGAGGCTTGGTTCCAATCGAGGATAAACCGTGTCTGAATGGCATGTACCGCCGTACCTTGAAGCCTGAGGTGCGTATCCCGCCAATAGCCGAATTTCGGATTCAGGCCGAGATATTCATCTCCGACGTTAAAGCCGCCGACATAGCCGGTTTCGCCGTCAATAATCACGAGCTTGCGGTGATTCCGATAATTGAGCCGCAAATTAATCGGACGAAGCCTGGAAGGAAAGAAGACTTCCACATGGCCGCCGGCGTCCCGAAGCGGCTTGAAGAATTTTTTTCTGAGTGATCGTGAACCGAGTTCATCATATAACACTCTGACCTTTACGCCTTCCTGTGCTTTTTTCACTAAGGCGTCACGCAATTTTTTCCCCAGCTCATCACCTTTATAAATATAGTATTGAAGGTGAATATGATCTTTTGCGTTGGAAATGTCCTGCATTAAACGTTTGAACTTATCGCGCCCGTCCGTTAAAATCTCAACCGAATTATCCTCTGTAAAAACCGCGTGGTTGTTCATGACAAGCATATAGATGAGATCTTTATTATCCACGGTCGCCCTGTTGTTAAATTGGAATTGCCTCGACTTCAGATCTTTCAGCTGAGACTTCAGCAGCTTTTCAATCCCGATCTTTTTACGGTCTTCCCATTGAAACAGGTGCTTGCGTCTCAGGTTATGGCCGAATAACAGGTATAAAATAAACCCCAAAATGGGAATAAAAAAAAGAACCAAGAGCCAGGCCCATGAAGCGCTGGCGTCGCGTCTTTCTTTGAAAATCATGATGACGGCCAAAAGTATATTTAAAACGAAAAAAAATCCGAATAAAATAAATGAAATGCTCACTTTGCAACCCCGCTATATCATATTTATCAAGACTGTGCCCATTAGTATTCCGACAAGTGCAGCAATCTGATTCCCATTTCAAATTATAACATTGACAATTTAAAAGAATAAAGAGCCGGAATCAAAGATGGATGCAGTTTTCTTTCAAAGAAAGTTCCGGGTGCGGTAGAATAAGCATATATGAAAAAGAAGACAAAAATGACAGCAAAGGGGAGAGGGTATGAAGCTGGAACATGCGGAACAATTGCCGGGATTCATAAAAAAAGAAATTCAGAAAATACAAATCGCCATCGCACCGCTGATGAAAAAAAGCATCATTTACCGTTTTCTCGCTTTCCCGCTCGCCGCTTTTAGTCTGTTTCATCTGGCATCGCTTTTGATTCAGGCCCCTTCCGGGAGAGGAGCCCTCGTGTCGGCCGGCATTTTTGCACTCCTTGCGGCTCTGGGTCTTGCGTTTTTTAAAGAAGCCGGCTACCAGCGGAAACAGGTGCAAAAAACGATCCGCCTGTATATGCTGAACAGAATCAGAAAAAGCAATATTCTGTCCGAGGAACGGAAAAGCGCCTATACCCGATTGGTAGCGGAGGAGCCGTCTGCGATGAAAAGCTTTATTGAATTCTTAACAGAAGAAGATCGAAAAAAAGAGATGCTGTATTAAAAAAGAGCTGACGCGCGATCAGCTCTTTTTGTCATTCAAACACAGGGTCGTTCTCATAGTAATATGAATCAGGCGCGTCATACGTATCAGTGCTGTGGTAAGCCACAATTCCGATGACAGCGAAAATGACGAATAAAATAAAAGCGATAATGCCCAATGCCACACTCGATACTGCGTAAAAGAACTGCATTTTGATAAAGGATGCGTAATGTTCGAGCATATTTTCTTCCGCGTTTTCTTCTGATTCTCCCTGAAGGGCGGCTGCGGCTTTTGCCGAGCGCATCAGCATGACGCCGGAAATGATGAGCAAAACACCCGGTATGGCTCCGAGCAGCGTCACAATGGCTGACAGAGCGGAAAGAGAGCCCGTAATGATAAGAAACACGGCGGTGATTTTTCCCCACTTGGCGATGTCGGCAAGGGAACGGGCTTTTTTATTGAGCGGCTGGTTTTCGTCTTTGTCTTTATCGATGCTGATCATGACAGTTCTCTCCCTAAAATGTTCAAGTCATATCGTTTTCCGTCCATTTCGGCGATACCCGGGAATACGCCCCATTCGGTAAAACCGAATTTTTCAAACAGCTTAATGCTCGGCACATTATGGCCGAAGATAAAAGCCATCAGATTACGGATGCCGATTTTCGGAGCCATCTCAAGGGCTTCTTTCAGCAGAAAGCTTCCCGCTCCTTTGCCCCGGCAATCCTGATGCAGATAAATACTGATCTCCGCCGTTTTGTCATAGGCCGGACGGCCGTAAAACGTTTCGAAGCTGATCCAGGCCGCCACTTTTCCGTTTTCATCTTCCGCGACCATCAGCGGGCGCCTGTCCGTGTGCCGCAAAAACCAATCCATCCGGTCTTCGGGCGTCACTTCTTCCGTATCAGCCGTTACCATCCGTGAGGCGATCGTCGAGTTGTATATAGCCACAACCGCATCTAAATCTTCCAATACGGCTTTGCGCAGGGTCAAATTCATATTCCGGGATCTCCCTTCACATTTCATTACATAATTATGAGCAATCTGCACATACTACTTCCAAAAAAGTTTTTTTATGATGTGTATATATTTTCAGAAAAGTGTTCAGAATGTTGCTGAGGTGATGAACAAATGAGAGAGGAAGAAAAGAAAACTTCTCAAGTCAAAAAACTTCAGCGGTTCTTTCGCAAACGCTGGATATTCCCTGCAATTTACTTAGTCAGTGCGGCCGTCATTTTAACAGCTGTCCTTTGGTATCAATCCGTTTCAAATGATGTGAAGGACAATCTGACGAATAACGGCGGAAACTCCGCGTATGACAGCGGCAAAGACGATGCCGTCGAAGTAGGAAAGTCAATGGAAAACGTCGCAATGCCGGCTGCTCATTCTGAAAATGTTTCTGTTGTGAAAAAGTTTTATGAAACGAATGCCGCAAAAAAAGAGAAAGAAGCAGCACTTGTTAACTATAATAACACGTACAGCCTAAGTAAAGGAATTGACTTAGCTGAGAAAGACGGAAAATCATTTGACGTTTCCGCTTCTCTGAGCGGTACGGTTGTGAAAGCTGCTAAAGATCCGGTACTGGGATATGTGGTTGAAATTGAACACTCAGACGGCCTGTCTACTGTCTATCAGTCTCTATCTGAAGTCAGCGTCGATCAGGGCGACAAAGTGAAGCAGAACCAGGTTATCGGAAAATCAGGAAAAAACCTTTACAGTGAAGAAAGCGGAAATCACGTGCACTTTGAAATCCGCAAAGACGGCGTAGCAATGAATCCGCTGAACTTTATGGACAAACCGGTAACATCTATTGAAAAAGCGGCAGCTGAAGAGAAAAACGCTGTAACAGAAGAAACGGAAGGGTCCATTCAGCAGTCTTCCGAGAAAAAAGATGTGACGCCTAAACAAGAAACCGAGGAAAAACCCGGCGGTAAAGAAGACGGCACAAAAGACAAGACAGATGGTAAAGATGACGGTTCAATGAAAGATTCAGGCAAGTAACTGTGATCCTTAAGCGCCTATCAGCTCTGATAGGCGCTTTTCATTTTGCTTTATGTGCCTTTATACTAATAGAAAACGAGGGAGATGCTGAATGAATAAATGTCTGGCGGCGGGGTGGCTCGTCTTTATTTTCATTTCTGCTTTGACTGAAAGCTTTCACGATATGATTGTGACGCAGACGATGGCCTTCCGTTTCACGCCCCATCCGGATGCATCCGGTTTCTTTGTGTTCGATATGGCGGAGCTCACCGTACCTGAAGCGGCGATTCAAAAGCTCGGGCACGCGTTTTCCTTTTTTGTGCTCACTTGTTTGTTTTTCAGGGAGCGCAGACGCATGAAGAGGGCGGTGCTCTATGCATTGGCCGCCGCCTTCCTGACAGAAATCGTCCAGCTCTTTTTCGGCAGAAACGGCTGCCTCCGTGATGTGCTGATTGACAGTCTCGGCATTGCTGTATTCTGTGTTTTACAAAGGAAAAAAGTGAGAATGCTCCATTTTTACGAAGCAATCAGAAGTACACCACTACTACAGCTTCCGCAAGTCATTATTTTAGTTTCTCTAATTCTTCTATAGTGTATGTAGTAACAGGAGCCGCTTGATCATCATCTTTTTCCCTCCATCCTTTCCACACTCGTTGATTGTACTTATCTTTTCTTTTTTGTTCCCATTTTTTTTGTTCCTTACTAGTACCTGTTGTATACTTTCCTTTTTGTGCGAATCTTTTTCTTGTTTTTTCGCTACTCTTGCTAAGTGTTTGTCGTACATTATTCATCGAATACAGTTCTTCCTGTTTCAATCTCTTCTTTTTCTCTATAGCTTCAGGAGACTTCTCTCTGGCTCGTTGTTTTTCTCTAATCTCTCTCCTTTTTCTTTGACCTAAGGTTTCATTTTTAAATTGATTTTCTTCTCTCATTTTAAACTAGCTCCTTCCACTAGAATATTTATGCAAAACTTAAATCACTTTTATTATAAACAAATGATGTTTTTCTCTCACTTATATCTTGTTGTTATTCCTGATATGATGCTGGGTTTTTCGTGACCAAGGCAGACAACGGAACGCGCCTTGGCTGCAGCTGAAGGAGTTGTGCGGCAGGGCGACCGTAAAAACATAGCGCCAAACATACAAAAACCGGCAGTCTGTGAAAGACGCCGGCTTTTTTTATATATGATGGTTTGTCGATTTGTTTTTATGAACGATGCTTTCGTAGATTCGCACGATCAGGTCGACAATCGGACGAAGCACATTTGAAAACCTGAACAGCAGGAATCCGACAACGAGGGAAACGATAATGCTTCCGAGTACATCAATCGGATAATGGTGGCCGACCCAAATTCTTGAGAAGCCGGTCAAAAGGCCGAAAATTACTAGCGGCCAGCCGAGTTTTTTGTTGCGGAACAGAATCGCAATTGAAATGGCCAAAGCGCCTGTCGTATGGTCACTCGGAAAAGAAGCATCCGCGGCATGAGGGATCAGCGTATGAACCGTATGATCGACAAAGGGGCGCGGCTCGATATAGATTTTTGTGATGATGTAGTTGACGATAAGCGCTGCAATACCGGTAAAGCCTGCGTACAGAGCGTTTTGTCTGCCTTTTGTGTTTCCAAACAGCCACATGGCAAGCAGGAAAAGGGCGTAGGCGTAAAGGGCGTATTCCGTTATAAATACCATGATAGAGTCGAGAATGGCACTATGGTGCGACAAACCATTGATCGCTTTAAACAGTTCGTAATTCACAAATATCACCTTTTATCTTTATTTTATATGAACAGTGTAATGCTTTTTTCTATGAGACACAATTGGTATTAAAAATAATTATAAAAAAGTAAACAGAATGAAACGTGACTGTATTACTGTGCGTCAAGTATGAGGGAAAAGAATAGCCGAAGGAGTTTTGTCCGTTGCTGAAACGTTTGAAAAACGCCGATCTGCCGCTTGTGTTTGTCATCATGCTGCTTTGCGGATTCGGTTTGTTAATGGTGTACAGCGCCAGTGATGTGATGGGGTCTCAGCGATACGGAGATCCATCCTATTTCTTCCATAAACAGAGAACCTCTTTGCTGATCGGAATATGCTTATTTTTATTTGCAGCCTGTCTGCCGTATAAGCGGTATGCCCGGCTTGTACCGCTGTTTGTGGTCGGATCGCTGGTGTTGCTGCTGCTCGTATTGATACCGGGAATCGGGCTGGAGCGGAATTTTTCCCGCAGATGGCTGGGAGCGGGGCCGCTTGTCATACAGCCGTCTGAATTGGCGAAGATCGCGATGATTTTGTATTTCGCTGCGATTTACACGAAAAAGCAGCCGTACATTCATCAATTTGTGAAGGGGGTTCTGCCGCCTTTAGTCATTTTGGGAACCGCTTTTCTGCTGACATTGGCGGAGCCTGATTTAGGAACAGCTTCCTTAATTCTGGCGGCGTGCGGGTCAATTTTATTATGTGCCGGCTTGAAAAAGCGCCATTTGCTTGTGCTCGGCGCAACGGCGGTGTCGGGAGTCGTTTATCTCGCATTTTCCGCTTCCTATCGTGTGAAGCGGCTTGTTTCTTTTACCAATCCGTTTGGTGACGCAAACGGGGACGGCTATCAGCTGATTCAATCTTATTTCGCCATTTCCGGAGGCGGATTTTTCGGAAGAGGCCTTGGGAACAGTGTTGAAAAAATGAATTACCTGCCTGAGGCGCATACTGACTTCATTATGGCTGTGATCAGCGAAGAACTGGGGATATTCGGTGTTCTGATCGTGTTGGGATTATATTTCGCGTTAATGCTTCTCGGCGTAAAAACAGCCATGCGTGCTGATGACCCGTTCGGGAAGCTTCTCGCCATCGGAATTACGTTCCAATTGATGTTTCAGGTTGTATTGAATTTGGGAGCGATGAGCGGACTCCTCCCGGTTACGGGTGTGCCGCTTCCGTTTATCAGCTACGGCGGTTCTTCATTGATTATGACGCTGTTTTTGTGCGGCATACTGGTCAATATCAGTACATATTCAAAAAAACAAACCGTACGGCATAAGCGGCCTGTCCCGCATGAAAAAAAGGCTTCTTCTTTTTAATGAAGCCCGAAAAAAAAACGCCCGGGACATGCTGTCTCCGGGCGTTCTGTATGTTTATAAAGCTCCTGGTCCTTCTTCTCCGGTGCGGATATTAATCGTGTTTCCGATTTCATAGACAAATATTTTGCCGTCGCCGGGCTCTCCCGTTTTCAGCACTTTTTTCGCCGTTTCCACCACTTGATCAACGGGGACCTTGCTGACAACGATTTCCACTTTCAGCCGTTCATACACATTGCTTTCAATTTTGACTCCGCGGTACAGTTCGGTGTGGGCTTTTTGAAGGCCGCAGCCGTGTACGTTGGAGAAAGTCAGCGATGTGACTCCGATTTTACCGAGTTCCTGCTTCAATGTTTCAAACTTAGCCGGACGCGTAACGATTTCTACCTTGAACATTTGACCGCTCATCTAAGTCACTCCTCACTTTATAAGTCCTGATATGCTTTTTCCCCATGCATCGTTAAATCAAGCCCGAGTGATTCTTCTTCTTCACTGGCGCGGAGGGGAATGAACAGACCTACAATTTTAATGATAACGAAAGTGACAATAAATACAAATACATAGGTTGCCGCAATGGCCGCAATCTGTTTCCAAAGCAGTCCCGGATCGCCGTAAAACAGCCCGTTTGCCCCGCCGTCATTGACGGAAGTGGTGGCGAATAAACCGGTCGCGATGCCGCCCCATGTCCCGCCGATTCCATGCAGGCCGAAAGCGTCAAGCGCATCATCGTATCCGAAAGTCTTTTTGAGCCAATACACGCCCCAAAAGCAGACAAGCCCGCCGATAAAACCGATCACGATGGAAGAAAACGGCGTAACGAACCCGGCAGCCGGCGTAATGGCGACAAGTCCGGCGATAGCGCCTGATACAGCACCCAGCATAGTCGGTTTCTTGTTCAGCATCCATTCGATTAGAATCCAGCCGATAATTCCGGCCGCAGCTGCGGTGTTTGTATTAATGAAAGCAAACATCGCGATACTGTCAAGCGTCAGGGCGCTGCCGACATTGAAGCCGAACCATCCGAACCAAATGAGCGCCCCGCCCAAGAACGTATAAATTAAGTTGTGAGGAGAAGCCGCCGTGCCGTCCTTGCGTTTCCCGAGGACAATCGCCAGAACGAGTCCGGCAACTCCGGAAGAGATGTGAACAACATTTCCGCCCGCAAAATCAAGGGCGCCCATTTGGCCGATCCAGCCGCCGCCCCATACCCAGTGCGCAACAGGTGTATATACGAGGGAAACCCACAAAAAGGAAAATAAAAGAAAAGCACTGAATCTCATGCGTTCAGCGAATGCTCCGGAAATAATCGCCGTCGTCAGGACTGCAAATGTCATTTGGAACATCATGAACAATGAATGCGGGATCGTATCACTGTAGCTTCCGGGGTCAAAACCGATTCCCTTCAGCCCCGCCCATTCAATGCCGCCAAGCCATGTATTGCCGGGAGCAAAAGCAAGTGAATATCCGTACAAAACCCAAACGACGGATACGATGGCAATGGAAGAAAAACTGTGCATCGCCGTGCTGAGCACATTTTTGCTTTTTACCATTCCGCCGTAAAATAAAGCCAGCCCGGGGGTCATCAGCCACACGAGTAAAGCGCAAAAGAACATAAATACTGTATCGCCCATCTGCATGTTGTATTCCTCCGTCTCATTCAGAATGTAATTGTGATTAATTCATTATTATAGAGAAAAAAGAATGATAAAACATTTTCGTGTAAGGTTATCTGACATGGTTTTTTGCATTCATCATGTCGCTTTTCAAATGAACGTCATGTGACTTTATATCCATAAAAAGAGCATCGGAGCACGGAAGAAGAAATCCTGTCCGGGAAAGAGTAAAATAATCGGGGTGAGAAACACTAACTGCATCAGGAGGAATTGAATATGACAACATCATTGAATCTGCAATTTGAAAAAACGGCTTTGGTCCTTATTGATTTACAAAAAGGCATTGTGCCAATGGATAAAAGCGGGGCCGTTGTGCCAAACGCGAAAAAATTAATTGATGTGTTCCGGGAAAAAGGCGGTTTTATCAGCTTTGTGAACGTTGATTTTCATGACGGGGCTGATGCGCTGAAGCCGCTGACGGATGAAGGGGCGGCGGGCCATTCGGCTCCGGCGGCGGATTGGGCTGAATTTGTGCCTGAAATCGGAGTGAAAGAAGATGATTATACGGTGACAAAACGGCAGTGGGGCGCGTTTTTCGGCACGGATCTGGATCTTCAGCTCAGAAGACGGGGAATCGACACGATTGTATTATGCGGGATTGCGACAAACATCGGTGTGGAAAGCACGGCGCGGGAAGCTTTTCAGCTCGGGTATCAGCAAGTTTTCGTGACTGACGCGATGGCGACGTTCAGCGATGAACAGCACGAAGCGACACTCAAGTTTATCTTCCCGAGAATCGGCAGAAGCCGGACGACGGAAGAATTTATCGCACAGACAAAATGACAATCTCCAAAAAAAGCCGCGTTCTGTTTTTAACGGCCGTGGCTTCGGGGACGATGCTGAACCCATTGAACTCGTCGATGATTTCTCTTGCGCTTCACAGTATTCAGCATGAATTTCACCTGTCGTTTACAACGGTGTCCTGGCTGATATCGTCCTTTTATCTGGCCAGTGCGGTGGCGCAGCCTGTTACCGGAAAGCTCGGTGATATGCTCGGCAGGAAGAAGCTGTTTTTGATCGGGCTTCTGCTTGTTGCCGTCTCGGCCGTCGGCGCGCCGTTTGCGCCGACTTTCATGACGTTGTTAATGATGAGACTGTTTCAATCGATCGGAAGCAGCGCGATATATCCGTCCGGCGTCGGGTTGATCCGTTCGAATATACAGGAGAAGCAGGCGTCGGCGCTTGCCGTCCTGTCGATCTTTGCATCAGCTATGACGGCGCTCGGTCCGACACTCGGCGGTTTTCTGATCGTTTGGGGAGGGTGGCCCGCGATCTTTTTCGTCAATCTGCCGTTTATCATTCTCAGCTTTTTTCTCGGGATGTATATGTTTCCGAAAGATGAAAAGCGCGAGATCGGCGGCTTGAAAGCCGTGCTCCGCCAGCTTGATACGATCGGGATACTCCTGTTTGCCGGGGCGATTATTCTGCTTTTGTCATTTTTGTTGTCCTTCAGTACGAAGCCCCATTATACAGAAGGCATATTCGGGCTTTTGTTTGTCGGGCTGTTTATCTGGCGCGAGCTGAAAACGGAGAAGCCGTTTATTGATGTCAGGCTGTTTAAAACGCATCGGAAACTATCGTCGGTGTATATTCAATTTATTCTGCTGAATATATTCTTTTACTGCATCTTTTTCGGACTTCCAAGCTATTTTCAGGATGAAATGCATTTGTCCGTCCAGACAAGCGGAATGATTATGCTGTTTATGTCAGGCATGAGCATCCTGGTGTCGCCTTTGACCGGAAAATGGATAGATAAGAAAGGGGTTCTTCAGCCGATTGTTGCCGGAACCTGCCTGACCGCGATCGGGGCTGTTCTGTTAACGTTCTTCTTCCTTCAGGCGCCTATGATAGGTAAGGGGCTGATTCTGTCCGTGCTGGGTGTCGGTTACGGCTTCGGCAATGTGACGTTTCAGGCGGCCATGCTGAAAACAAGTCCAGCAGACATGGTCGGAACAACGTCCGGCCTGTTTCAGACCTGCCGGTATCTCGGTTCGATTTTATCTTCCGTCATTTTGGGCATTCTTTTCGGGAAAGAAATAACCGCCGGCCATTTTCATATGCTCGGCACGATTCTTATCATTGTCGGCGCCGTAAGCCTTTTGATGGCGTTCCGGTTTTCGGTTCTTCTCAAAAAGGCCTCTTAACAGCCGCATCAAAAAGAGACGGGTACTTCCCGTCTCTTTTTTTATGTGCAATGTGCTCAAAAATCAAAACGAAAATTGTCGATAGCGCCCAATGTTATTTACGGAATTTTCAGTTATATTCTTTAACATGATATGTGAGGAAACCGTACATACAGGAGGGTGAAGATGAAAAAACCAACGAATGATCGGCTCAGCAACAAAGATTTACTGCCTTTAGAAGAAGGAGAACGGACGTGGAAAGCGGTGAATTTTGCATCTATCTGGATGGGCTGCATTCATAACATCCCGACCTATGCGACTGTAGGCGGGCTCATTGCGATCGGCCTTTCTCCGTGGCAGGTGCTCGCCATTATCGTGACAGCATCACTCATTTTATTCGCCGCTCTCGCCTTAAACGGACATGCCGGAACGAAATACGGGCTTCCCTTTCCGGTCATCATCAGGGCTTCTTACGGAATATACGGCGCAAACATTCCGGCGCTTCTCCGGGCGTTTACGGCCATTATGTGGCTCGGAATTCAAACATTTGCCGGAAGCACGGCTTTAAACATTCTGCTGCTGAACATATGGCCGGGCTGGGGAAGCCTCGGCGGAGATTGGAATATATTCGGGCTTCATCTGTCGGGCTTTCTGGCGTTTATTTTCTTTTGGGGCATTCATCTGCTTGTGCTGAGGCACGGCATGGAATCGATCAAAAAATTTGAAGTGTGGGCGGGTCCGCTTGTTTATCTCGTATTCGGCGGCATGGTCTGGTGGGCGATAGATATTGCCGGCGGGCTCGGTCCGATTTACTCGCAGCCGGGGAAATTTCATACCTTTTCTGAAACGTTTTGGCCGTTTGCGGCGGGAGTAACGGGCATTATCGGAATATGGGCGACATTGATTCTGAATATTCCTGACTTCACCCGGTTCGCCGCGTCGCAAAAAGAACAGATTCGCGGCCAGTTTTACGGCCTGCCGGGAACGTTTGCCCTGTTTGCGTTTGCAAGCATTACAGTGACATCCGGATCACAGGTTGAATTCGGGAAACCAATTTGGGATGTGGTGGAGATTTTGGCCCGGTTTGATAATCCTTTCGTTATCGCTCTTTCGGTCATCACACTCTGCATCGCCGCCGTCTCGGTCAACGTGGCGGCAAACATCGTGTCACCGGCCTATGACTTGGCGAATGCCCTGCCTAAATATATTACGTTCAGAAGGGGAGGGTATTTGACCGCCGTTCTGGCCCTGTTCACAATACCGTGGAAGCTGATGGAGAGCGCCACGAATGTATATGCGTTTCTCGGACTCATCGGCGGGATGCTCGGACCGGTAGCCGGGGTGATGATGGCTGATTATTTTCTCATCAGAAAAAGACAGCTTTCAGTTGAAGACCTTTATTCGGAAAACGGACAGTACACTTATTACAAAGGCTATAATTACCGGGCTTTTGCCGCGACCTTTCTCGGCGCGTTTATTTCCTTAATCGGGATGTACGTCCCGGCGTTCGCCGGCATCTACGATATTTCCTGGTTCGCGGGTGTGATTGTGTCATGTCTCGGTTATACGGTGCTTATGTATTTCCATCCGCCTTATGCGAAAGCGGCGGGACAAATGGTGCGGGAAAGAGCGGCAGAATAAAAAAAGCCGGGGGCTGCCCCCGGCTTTTTGTCATATCAGTCTGCGATTGAAACGTTTCCGTCCGCTTCAAGCGGCGTTCTTTTTTTCTGGCTCCAGCCATACAGAAGTAAAGCAATCAGGACGAACAGCCCCGCTGCCAGATAAATCGAATGGAATCCGGCCGAAGCGACGAAGAGGCCGAATACATAGGACCCGCCGGCAATCCCGCTGTCAAAGAAAGTGAAGAAGGTAGCCGTTGCGAAGCCTGAACGGTGTCCGGGCGAGTTCTGAATCGCCAAAGTCTGCATACACGGTACGATAGAGCCGTAGCCGAGACCGATGACGGCGCCTGATAAGAGAAGCATGAGGGCGCTGTTTGTCATTGCCAGCATGCAAAGCCCTGCGGAAAACACGATAATCGACGGGTAGATGACGATTCCCGGTCCGATTTTGTCAAACAGCTTTCCTGTGAAAGGACGGGCTGCCATCATCGTCACGGCGAAACAGACGAAGAAATAGCCGCTGACATCCAACAGATGGATCGTCTTTGCATAAACAGATAAATATGAAGTCACACTTGAATAACAGAAAGAAATGGACAACCCGACAATCGCGATTTTAAGCGCACCTTTTTCAAACATGTCGGAGAAAGAAAAACGGAAGACAGTCGTTCCGCTGTTGTTTTGATCCGGCACGCGAATCATGAAAGCAATTAACAAGCCTAAAGAAACAAACACGGCGAAAATCGTAAAGAAAACCGGGAATGAAATGACTTTCACAAGGCTCAGCCCGAGAAACGGACCGATCGCCATGGCAAGGTTCATAGACATCGCGAAATAACCGAGTCCCTCGCCGCGCCGCTTGGCGGGAATAAGGTCAGCGGCAATTGCACCCGTGACCGTCGTTAAAATGCTGAACCAGATGCCTTGGAAAAAACGCAGTCCGAGCAGCAGATAGAAATTGTGTATCGGCAAATACAGATAAGAAGACAGGGCGAACAGCGCCAGAGATACAATCGTCATTCTTTTCTTGCCGAACCGTTCAATAATCGACCCTGAAAAAGGACGGGTAATAATAGCAGATAACAGGAACAGGCTGATCAAAAGCCCTCCTTGCGATTCACTGCCGCCAAGCTCCTGAATCATATAAATAGGCAGCACGGCCAAAAATGTATAAAAGAACACAAAGACAAATAAATTCACGAGTACGACCATAATAAAATCTTTGGTCCAGATCGAGTCAGATTTACTCAAAAGTACAGCACTTCCCTTTCTTTTTTATTTCGTTAAAAACACATTCAGAAACTCAGAAAAAGCTTCCTTATCTCCATCTTGGAAATACGCAAGCATGTCTTCCTCGAACTTCAGCATCTCTTGATTGATGCAGTCGTATTTCAATTCAGCTTCCTTCGTCAAGACGACGAGCTTTTCCCGCTTGTCTTCTCCCTGTTCCCGCTGAATCCAGCCGTTTTCTTCAAGGCGTTTGATCGTTCTGGTAACGGTCGGCGCCTCCACATTCAGATAGGACCAGATTTCTTTTTGGGTCATCGGTCCGATCGTTTTCAAGCAATATAGGATTGACCATTGAGAGGAGTACAGGCCGAATGGTTCCAGCCGCTCATTGGCTTTCTTCGTAATCAGGCGGGCGCATTGATTGATTTGATGAATGAGGCGTCTGTTGACGGGGATCATTTCCGTTCTCCTTTTCAAAAAACTTACCTAAGTAACTAATTGCGCTGTTTCATTCTACAGCAGGATCGCGCGGATGTAAAGCCCCTCGTTCAAAAAGCAGAAAATTGCGATCCGTCCCTTGTCCTTATTGAGTTTTTAGCATATTCCCAATTCATTGCTAATACACTGTTACAAACCTATCAAAGAGAGTGTTTGAGGTGAGGGATCGTGGGCATATTTCAAAAACCTTCTTATATAATCGGACAACAAAGAAGCTGCATCATCAGTGAATCTGTTACAGAATACGGATCTCATTTCACACTTCTCACATCCAACTGGGGAGGTCGAGTGGTGTGCACGATTACATCAAAGAGCGAACAATCAAGATTGGTAAGTATATCGTGGAGACGAAAAAAACCGTTCGTGTCATTGCGAAAGAGTTTGGTGTTTCCAAAAGTACCGTACACAAAGATCTGACAGAGCGCCTGCCTGAAATCAATCCTGACTTGGCGAATGAAGTAAAAGAAATACTCGATTATCATAAATCCATCAGACATTTAAGAGGGGGAGAGGCGACGAAATTAAAGTACAAAAAAGATGAAATTCTAGAAGGGGAGCCCGTTCAGCAGCCGTAGCGTCTGACGTCTGCCGGCTCCCTTTTTTTCCTCCTGGCGGTTTCGCGAATATCCGCAAAATTTTGTCAAGAACTTATCTCGTTCAGCAGCTTTTTTTTGATAAATTATGATAATATATATAATTAGGGCACAATGTGGATATTTTACTGTGAAACAGATATCAAGGAGGATATAAATAGATGTTTGCAAGGGATATTGGAATTGACCTCGGTACTGCAAATGTACTGATCCATGTAAAAGGAAAAGGAATTGTTCTGAATGAGCCGTCCGTTGTGGCGCTTGATAAAAACAGTGGCAAAGTGCTGGCGGTCGGCGAAGAAGCCAGACGAATGGTTGGACGTACACCTGGGAACATTGTTGCGATCCGTCCGCTGAAAGACGGCGTAATCGCAGACTTCGAAGTAACAGAAGCCATGCTGAAACACTTCATTAATAAACTGAATGTAAAAGGACTTTTCTCAAAACCGCGTATGCTGATCTGCTGCCCGACGAATATTACGTCCGTTGAGCAAAAAGCGATTAAAGAAGCCGCAGAAAAAAGCGGCGGAAAGCATGTGTACCTTGAAGAAGAACCGAAAGTTGCCGCTATCGGCGCAGGTATGGAAATCTTCCAGCCGAGCGGTAACATGGTTGTTGACATCGGAGGCGGTACGACGGATATCGCAGTTATTTCTATGGGCGATATTGTCACCTCCTCTTCTATTAAGATGGCTGGGGACAAGTTTGACATGGAAATCTTAAATTATATCAAACGCGAGTACAAGCTGCTGATCGGTGAGCGTACCGCTGAAGATATTAAGGTGAAGGTCGCAACGGTTTTCCCAGACGCACGTCATGAAGAAATCACCATTCGCGGCCGTGACATGGTTTCCGGTCTGCCGAGAACGATTACAGTAAACAGCAAAGAAGTGGAAGAAGCCCTTCGTGAATCAGTTGCCGTCATTGTGCAGGCTGCCAAGCAGGTTCTTGAAAGAACACCGCCTGAATTGTCCGCTGATATCATCGACCGCGGCGTCATCATTACCGGCGGGGGAGCGCTTTTAAACGGACTTGACCAGCTTCTTGCCGAAGAACTGAAGGTGCCTGTTCTTGTCGCTGAGAATCCGATGGATTGTGTTGCGGTCGGAACCGGCGTCATGCTTGATAACATGGACAAGCTTCCAAAACGCAAACTGAGCTGATCATAAAACCTCATTCTTGAAAAAGAATGAGGTTTTTTCTGTAAAACCCTTCACGAAAGGGAATGTAAATCCGATAATAAGAAAAAATGCTGATCTTCATTATAGAACAAATGTTCCAGTTAGGCAACTGGAAATCATGCTATTTCAGAGGTGGAAGACTTGTTAAAAGGATTATATACCGCAACGTCCGCAATGATTACACAGCAGAGAAGAACGGAAATGCTGTCAAATAATATCGCAAACGCGAATACATCAGGGTACAAAGAGGATCAAGGTTCAATCCGCGCCTTTCCCGAAATGCTTTTGAGCCGAATAGAAGGCGACAAAAAAACGAAAATCGGTTCCGTCAACACAGGCGTGTACATGCAGGAGCTGAAACCATTGTTCACGCAGGGCAGCCTGAAAACGACCGATCAGCCGACGGATATCGCGCTTATGGAGAATCAAGTTCCCAAGAATGCCGAAACGAATGAAAACGCCGAGCTGTTTTATCCGGTTCAGACTGCGGGCGGCGTCCGCTATTCAAAAAGCAGCACTTTCTCATTAAATGAAAACAATCAGCTTACGATAAACGGAAACCTTGTTTTATCAACAAACGGACAGCCGATTACAGTCGACAATGAAAAATTCACCGTATCAGAAAACGGCACGGTCACAACAAACGGCCGGCCGGCGGGACAGATTGACATCAGAATGGAAGAAGACGTGCGCAATCTGAAACGGGACGGCAATGACCTATACAGCACGGCCGACGGCTCTGAACTGCCGAGTGCGGCGGCGAATCCCCAAGTCTCGTATACCTTAAAACAAGGCGTCTCGGAGCTTTCAAACGTGGACGTGACAAGCACGTATACAGAAATGACGGAAGCATACAGATCATTTGAAGCCAATCAGAAAGTCATTCAGGCTTACGATAAAAGCATGGATAAAGCCGCAAATGAAATCGGCAAAGTGTAATAAAATGGGGGACGTTCAATTATGATGCTCAGATCAATGCTGACGGCTTCAACAGCCTTAAACCAGCTTCAGCAGCAGATGGATACAGTCAGCAGCAACCTTTCAAACAGTGATACGACAGGCTATAAAGCGAGGGACTCCCGCTTTTCCGAGCTGATCAGGCAGCAGTATGATCAAATAGATGATAAAAAGGAAAATTCGCCGAACATGCGGAAAACACCGCCCGGCCTGCGTCTCGGCGCCGGAGCGATGATGACGCCGCAGCTGGATTCAGGGCAGGGAAGCATCAAAAAAACCGACCGTGATCTTGATATCGCGTTCACATCACCATATCAATATCTCCAGGCAGAAGCGGACGGACGGCGGGTGTATACAAGGGACGGCTCACTCACCCTCAAGCCGGCCGGCGGAAATAACCGGGTTCTGCAGCTGATGACGGCGGGAGGCAATCCCATCCTCGATGAGAACGGTCAGCCCATCCAAATTGACAGCTCGCTGACTAAGCTGAAAATCAGCAAAACCGGAACCCTGACAGCTTCAGACCAGGCAGGGACCCGTTCTCAGACGTTTAATCTCGGCATCGTCAATGTCAATAATCCTCAGGCGCTTCATGCGGAAGGGGATAATCTGTTTTCCGTAAACGGTGCGGGAGCTTCAGCGATTGAAGAGCTGACCGGCGCAAACCGGCAGGGGATCGGCATGGAGCAGGGGGCGCTTGAAAATTCAAATGTCGATATGTCTAAGGAAATGACCGACTTAATCGTGTCGCAGCGTTCTTACCAGCTGAACAGCCGCACGATTACATTGGGAGACCAAATGCTGGGCTTAATCAACTCAGTCAGATAATAAAAGAAGGGGGCGTTTTGATCAGCCGCGCATGATGAAAAATGCGGCTTTCTCAAAATCGCCCTTTTTTTTGTAGTAATCCGTAATATCCTGAAGCAGCACTTCCAAATCCACCCACGCTTCAATTTTCTGCAGCTCCAGCACGAGCTTCTGCAATCGGTCGTACGGATCTTCCTGAGAGGTATACAGTGTTTTGAGCGCGGCCAGCTTCAGTTTCATGATGTTGTTCTGCACTTTGTCAGCTATGTATAATCCTTTCTGCAGCACGGTTTGTCCTTCGGCGGAGCATCCGGTTTTAAAAAGTGCTCTGACCGCTTCGTATACACAATGAAGGTAGGAAACGGGAGACTCCTTTTCAAAACGCTGATTGCCCAATACCTTTTTGTAAAAAGGAAGCGCCTCTTTATCTTTTTTCTGAGCGGTCTTTAAAAAACCAAAATTGTAATAAGCGTGGCACAGCAGGTTATTGTCATTGATGCGGTCTGTTATTTTTATGGATTCATTGAAGAGCTGTTCAGCGTCTTCATAGCGTGCCTCGTCTATGTAATTTACGGCGAGAAGCAGCTGGCAGCTGAGCGTTTTTTTGATGTAGCCGAATTCATTTTGATAGATCTTCAGCGCTTTGTTGACATATTGAATGGAAAGCGGAGGCGACTTCATCATGTAATAAGCACCCGCTGTTTTATAATAAAATTCAGCGGCTTCAATACGGTTCTGGATGGCCGGCAGGTACTGTTCGGCTTCTTTAAAGCGGCAGACAGCCCGGTTCGGAGCGCCGTTCACCATATGGAATAACCCTTTAAAAAAATGGAAATAATAAGTTAATTCGTGATCCATCTCATCTTTGCGCCGCTTCAGCTCACAGAACAGTTTATTCAGGCCGTCTTTTTTCTCAAACAGCAGCTGAAACCGTGCAAAAAACAGCTGATATCTGAGATTGAGCTTTGCATTCTTTTGTAATTTGGGGAGATGCTGATTGATTTGTTCGTGAAGGGAACGGGCTAGATCGAATTGGCGTTTTCCCATGGCGTCATACCACTCATTCAGCATCACCAGCGTGCGTTTTTCAGTAAACTTAGCAATCATCTTCCAACCTCTTTGCTTAGGGTAAAAATCTTTATTCATCATAACACATTAATGGACGAGGCTCATTGCCAGCTGGTTACAGTTTATAGCGCGGTTGAAAAAGAAATTGATTCATAATATACTTCCAAATGTACAGATTGGTTACCACTTATACCTTCTATACATACTATTGTCGATGAAGGAGATGTCAAGAGAATGCTTGATACTCAGCAAATTAAAGAAATTATTCCCCATCGCTATCCGTTTCTTCTGGTAGACAGAATTACGGAAGTCGAAGAAGGAAAACGGGCGGCGGGATATAAAAATGTGACGGCGAATGAAGATTTTTTTAACGGCCATTTTCCTGAATACCCTGTTATGCCGGGCGTATTAATCGTAGAGGCTTTGGCGCAGGTCGGAGCTGTGGCGATGCTGATTAAAGAAGAAAACAGGGGCAGACTCGCGTTTTTTGCGGGGATTGATAACTGCCGTTTCAAAAAGCAGGTAAAACCGGGTGACAAGCTGGAGCTTGAAGTGGACATTACACGTGCACGCGGTACGATCGGACGCGGCAAAGGCGTTGCCAAAGTTGACGGCGAGCTCGTGTGTGAAGCCGAATTAACCTTTGCACTCGGAGAATAAAAATAAACAAATGGGCTTATAAAAAAGCCCATTTCGTGTAGAAAGGGGTGAATGTAATGTGGTCAGAATTTAAAAGCTTTGCGATGAAGGGCAATATCATGGATCTGGCAATCGGTGTTGTCATCGGCGGCGCTTTCGGGAAAATCGTGACGTCACTCGTTGAAGATATCATTATGCCGCTTGTCGGTCTTCTTCTTGGCGGCCTTGATTTTTCAGGACTGGCAGTGACATTCGGCGACGCCCACATCAAGTACGGAAGCTTTATACAAACGATTGTGAACTTCTTCATTATTTCATTTTCTATTTTTATTGTGATTCGCACATTAGGCAAGCTGAGACGTAAAAAAGAAGCTGAAGAAGAGGCGGAAGAAGCCGAAGAAACAGATCAGCAGACAGAACTGCTGACTGAAATCAGAGATCTGCTGAAACAGCGGGCGCATCACAATGACTAGGGCATAAAAAAAAGGCTGGATGATTAACGTCCGGCCTTTTTCATGATTATAATTTTTGTTTGAACGCTTCAATCAGCCGGCTGCCTGAGTATCCTTCTTTCACGAGCGACTCCAGAATGCTTTCTGATCCGGGGTGATTTCTTGACACCATTTGACCGTAAATTAAAACTTGTATACTCTTTTCCAGCTCGACGATATTTTTGATGCTTCCCGTCAGCTGGGCGGGACGGTTGCTTTTTTTCGTAATCGTTACAAACACCTTCGCTTCTTTCTGGCTTTTCATCAGCATGTCAAAAAAAGAAAAGTGTTCGGCCGGGACCAGAGCTTCAATTAACCAATGGTTTTCACCGTCTTCTTTATTGATAATCAATCCGTCTAAAAGGGGAAACTGTTCAATCGGCCGATCGTCTTTATCTAAACGTTCCACATTCAGATCAACCAGTTTAAAGGTTTTCATCTCTATTTTCACCCCTGTTGTCCATGTTTTTTCGTTCATTTATTATAACACATATCACTTTTTTCGGGAAAATGCTGTAAGACATGCTTCATCATTTTTGTAGGCGGTCAACATTTAATCATTTCTATTTTTTCATTATAATGTAAAAGAATATAGTCATGGAGAGATGCTTATGAATCAATTGCGCCTGAAGGAAATTTATATAGAAGACGGCTTAAGGCGGGAAGACGATCATTCCTACTTAGTATCCAAAAAGGAAGAGTGCGAGGTGCATCTTAACAGAAGGGGGAATGTCGTCTTTTTGTATGAAACAAAAGACCGCATGGAACAGTATAAAATTCAGCTTTCGCTGACTGATAAAAAGCTGAGTTTTTACTGGTTCGCATGGGACGGCGGAAAGTTTGTCAGGATGTTTGAGAAAAACTGGCTTAAAACGAAACTTTTTTCGCGGCTGCTCAAAAATACATATTACATAAGCGGTCAAAAGAAAAAGTTTTTTTTATCTGAAAGAAAAGCGAAATCATAAGAGAGGCATAAACGGATAACGGTTTTTTCCGCTTTTTGCTTTCAGGAGCTCTTGTACTACAATGAAGCCACCCTCGAAAAGAGAGGAGGATACGGCTTGTTTAACCACGTGATGCTTGTCGGCCGGCTGACGAAAGACCCGGAGCTCCGTTTTACATCAGCGGGCATTGCCGTGGCTCATATTACCTTGGCTGTCAGCCGCAATTTTAAAAGCGCGTCAGGTGAAACCGGAACTGACTTTGTCAACTGCACCATTTGGAGAAAAAGCGCTGAAAACACGGCATTGTACTGCCAAAAAGGGTCATTGGTCGGTGTGAGCGGCAGAATCCAGACGAGAAGCTATGAAAAGACAGACGGCGTAAAAGTTTATGTGACCGAGGTCATGGCTGATACCGTTCGGTTTATGGATCAAAAACGGAAAGAGCCGCTGGCTGAATAACATGCTTTTTTTCCTCTTTTTCCCGCCTTTTGGCGGGCCCCGCAATACCCCCTTCCTATACGCCAGTCGAAAGACTGGTTTTTTTGGTTCGGGGTCTAAAAAATGGTTAAAAAGAAGTGATTTCACTTATAAACACTTAAAATAATTGAATGTTTTAAGATAAAAACTTATAATTACTTACAGATAAGTGACGAAAAAAGGAATGAGGACGTGTATCAAGAAGAAAGACTGATTGCGATAATGGAATATTTGAAACGGCATCGGCGGATCACCGCTGAACAGATATGTTCGCTGCTTCATATTTCAAGAGACACCGCAAGACGGGACCTTGTCAAGCTGAAAGAGCGCGGGGCCATTATCAGAACACGGGGCGGCGCGATTCTGCCGTCTGTGCATCAGGAAGTGCCTGGCTATTCCGGCCGGCTGAAAACCGTTTCTGAAGAGAAAAGCAAAATCGGCAGACTGGCCGCCTCCCTGATCCATAAAGGAGACCGGATCATCCTGGATACCTCCACAACCGTGCAGGCCTGCGCCGAACATTTAAATGTCACCGGCTGCACTGTTATTACAAATTCGATCAATCAGGCCGATATCCTCTCTGCAAAAGAGGGAATTGACATTCATCTGCTCGGCGGGAAGCTGCAAAAGGAACATCGGTTTTTATACGGCGCTTCTGTGGTGGAAAAACTGGGGGATTATCACGCCGATAAGGTGCTGATCGGCGTTGTCGGCATCTCGGAAAACGGTCTGACGATACCGCATGAAGAAGACGGCATGGTCAAGCGTAAAATGATCCGGCAGGCGGAACAGGTGATTGCGCTGAGCGATCATTCCAAGCTTGGCCGTACGAGTTTTTATCAATATGCAGACCTGCACGAGGTTGACCTGCTGATCACCGATCGGCTGCCTGATCAGGATTTTTGCGATCTGCTCGACCGGCACGGCGTAGAATTGCTTGTAACTGATTCTGAAGAAGAGGATGAGGACATGTGAAACTGATTGCCATAGATCTGGACGGCACACTGCTGAACAGCAGTCATCAAGTAAGCGATGAAAACGAGCGGGCTTTAAGGGAAGCCCGGCAAGCGGGAATTGAAATCGTGGTGTCCACGGGACGCGCGCATTTTGACGTGCACTCCATATTCGAACCGCTCGGCATAAAAACATGGATTATCAGCGCAAACGGAGCCGCCATTCATGCTCCTGACGGCAGCCTGTACCATTGTGATGCGATTGAAGAAACAAGGGCCCGGGGGATTTTATCCTGGCTTGAAGAGAATCAATATTACTATGAGGTGTTTACAAACAAAGCCATCTATACGCCTGAAACCGGCAGGGAGCTGCTCGATATCGAAATGGATCGGGTAAAAAGCGCCAATCCGGAAACCGACCTTTCTATTTTGGAGCAGGCGGCTTCTGTGCAATACAGCCAGTCAGGCTTTGCTTACATTCAATCATACCGTGAGCTCTTTGAGAAAGAAGAACGTCTGGATTTTTACAACATTCTCGGGTTTTCGTTTGATGAGCGGAAGCTGAAAGCGGGCTGGGACCGATTCAGCGATCAGAAAGACCTCACCCTTGTCAGCTCTGCCGATCACAATTTTGAACTGTCGTCGCGCCATGCTTCTAAAGGGCAGGCGCTTAAACGGCTGGCGCAAAAGCTCGGCATTCCGATGGCTGAAACCGCAGCGGTCGGTGACAGCTTAAATGATTACTCAATGCTTCAGGCGGCCGGAAAAGGCATAGCGATGGGAAATGCGAGAGAAGACATTAAAGAGATCGCTGACGCCGTTACATTGACAAATGATCAAAACGGCGTTGCGCATATGATCAGGAATTTACTTTAAAAGGTTTGGCGATACTGTTCACGACTGGCGTGACGCATTCATGGCAAATGCGGCGTAACAGTAAGGACGGCATTTTAAAAGACCGGCTCTTCCGAGAGAGCCGGCCTTTTTGCGTTTAATGTGATTGCGCCGATGCGCTGAGGGTGAATAATTCTTCAAGCTCATCGGATGACAGCTCGGTAATCCAATTTTCACTTTGGATAATCTGATCGTTCAGCGTTTGTTTCGTTTCGAGCATGGCATCAATTTTTTCTTCAATCGTTCCCGTCGTAATTAATTTGTGCACGTGGACGAACCGCTCCTGGCCGATTCGGTAGGCGCGGTCGGTCGCCTGGTTTTCCACCGCCGGATTCCACCATCTGTCATAGTGAATGACGTGATTGGCAGCTGTCAGGTTCAGACCGGTTCCGCCCGCTTTCAGTGACAAAATCAGTGTCGGGTATTCTTTCTTCTGGAACCGTTCCACAAGGGAATCGCGTTCCTGCTTGGACAGGCTTCCGTTTAAAAACTGAACAGGCTCTCCGAATGTTTTTTCCAAGAGGCGCTTCATCATGTTGCCCATCTGAATGTATTGGGTGAAAATGAGGCAGCTTTCCCCTTGTCCGCGGATCGTCGCCATTAAGTCAAGCAGCTTTTCCAGTTTGACGGATCTCCCGTTTAACAGCTCTGTCTGTTCTTCCTTCAAATAGAGCGCAGGATGGTCGCATATTTGCTTCAAGCGGCCGAGCATGCTCAAAATCAGCGCTTTCCGCTGCATGCCGGTCAGAGAAGCCATATGTTCAAATGTATCTTTGACAAGCTGCTCATAAAGGGAGGCCTGTTCGGCCGAGAGCGGGATAAACTCTTTTTGTTCCAGCTTGTCAGGGAGATTAAGCGCCACTTCTTCATCCCGTTTTGTCCGGCGCAGTAAAAACGGCCGGATTAACTGCTGAAGCTGGTTGATTCTTTTTTCGTCACGGTCTTTTTCAATCGGCAGCACATAGCGTTTATGAAAGCCGGTCAGGCTGCCGAGATAGCCTTTGTTCATAAAATCAAAGATCGACCAAAGCTCTGTCAGGCGGTTTTCCATCGGTGTTCCGCTCAGCGCGATATGATGGACGCCTTTCAGCTTTCTGATCGCGCGGGACTGCTTCGTATGCGCGTTTTTAATATTTTGCGCTTCATCAAGGCAGATGGTGCTCCATGTCACGGAAGAAAGCTCTTCCTGATCGGCGTGCGAGAGGCCGTAAGAAGTAAGAACGACATCCGCGTCTTGATAGGCCGGGACAAATGCTTCTTCCTTCGGCCGGCGGGGTCCGTAATGAAGCACGGCCTTCAGCTGCGGCGCGAAGGTCTGGAGCTCACGCTGCCAGTTGCCGAGCACCGATGTCGGCGCAATGATTAAGGCAGGCGCTTTTTGCCGGCCGCTTTCCTTCACATGAAGAAAATAGGCGATCATCTGAATCGTCTTTCCAAGTCCCATATCATCTGCGAGACAGGCGCCGAAGCCGTTTTCCCGCAGGAAGAGAAGCCAGTTCATGCCGTACACCTGATAAGGGCGGAGCTGTCCCTGAAACGCGGCGCTGACTTCATGCTCCGGCAGATCCCGGGCCTCCGTCAGTTTGCGGATCAGGCTTCTGAGCTGCTTTGATAATTCGATCTTGATCCCGGCAAATGCCGATGAGTCAATGATGTCCGTGTCCTCGGCTCCGTTTTCCCCGTGATCCATCAGTTCGCGCGCCAGCACGTCGGACATGTGGAGACCCTCAGATTCCGCTTTTTCCATCAGTTTTTTCATCTGTTTAATAAATTGCGGATCAATTTTCACCCATTGGCCGCGGATGTTGACGAGACGTCTGTTGTTTGCGACAAGCTCATTGAATTCATCCTCTGTCAGCTCAATTCCGTTTGTGGCGAATCTCCAGTTGAAATCAAGCAGGGCATTCATGCCGACGAAGGACTCGCCCCGCGGCGAGGATGACACTTTTGCTTTGAGCATCATATTGCTTTCCCGGACAATCTGCCACCACGATGGAAGAAGAATCTCCACGCCCATATCGACAAGCGTTTCACTCGCTTCCGATAAGAAGATCCAAGCTTCTTCTTCAGAAATGAGCGTCGTTCCCGAATCAAATGAAAGCCAGGGAACCGTTCGGCGGAAGCGGTCCTGTTCACGCGCGATTTTTCCGCTGTATGCCTGCCACGCTTTTTTCAGCCCCTTCAGTCCGTCGAAAAAGGTGATGGCTCCGGTTTTTTTCTCGCGTAAAAACATTTCGATTTTCCAGTCGTCACCGTCAAAATCAGGCTCGTTTAATCGCAGCCCGACGGTAAACGGCGTCAGATCATCATTCCAGCCGATTCCCTCAAGAAAATCATCTTCGTCCAAAAAGGAGCCTTTAAACGTATGAACGGCCGGCGAACGGGTTTCGATCTGCTGCCATTTTTCCCGCAGGTCATCATTGTACTGAATGTAGTCCTGAACCGCGGCCGAGAACCAGTCTGCCGTAAAGCCTTCCAGCAAAAGCTCGCGGTCTTTGAAGCGCAGGACGCCGTTTTGCCAAGCGTCATAATCCGGAAGAAAATCGCCGTCGGCTATAAATTCGTAGATCGTCGAAGCCGCTTCGATTAATGGTTCTGTTTCCTTTGTCAGCTGAACGGTGCTGAATGAATTGAACGAGTTTTTTCCGAGCAGCTCGACGGTCATCCACGGACTGAGCAGAACGGCCGGGGTGCCGATGAAGCTGACGTCTTCAAGAAACGTTCCGTAAAAGGTGGACTCATGCCATTGGAACAGATGAGTCTTCATCTGACTGAGCGTGAGCGGCTGTTCTTTCTCATCATGGCTTGACAGCGTAAATGTCCAATCTTCCATTTGTTCTACATGAATGAAAATTTCCTTAAGACTCGCCATCAATCAACTTTCCTTTCTGCAATTCTTCTTGAAGGGCGCGCAGCCTCTTGTAGCTTGCACTCAGCTGGCTGATATACCGCTCCCAAACCTGCTGTTTTTTTGCCTTTTTATAAAGCGTCCGCAGTTTTTTCAGATGGCGCGCAGCCTCTTTATAGGCGCTGCGGTTTTTTTGGTCGATAAAAAAGGCCGCCGCCCGGTGATAGGAGGGGATGAGCGCTTCCGGATCACTGGCGGCAATTTCCTTCAGGATGTCCTTTTCGATTTCCCAGACGGAAAAACCGACGAGGCTGTGAATCTCCACCCACTCCGCATACCGCCGTTTTTCGTACAGATACTGGCTGTATTCTGTAAAGGTATAGGGAAGGCAGCCGGAGGCAAACCGTTCAAACAGCTGATCATCCCGTGAGTGCCGCGCATAATCCGCCAGCAGCACAAACAGCTCTCCGATAATATCGCGCATTTCTTTAAACGGCTTATCAAGTTTCGTGTAGTTCACGGCAAGAGGTTCGATCTGACCGTACCATGTTTTCAGCCGTTTCCAGTCTTTTTTGGCGGTGAGCTCACTGAGCCATTGAAAGGTATAAGGCAGCGCTTCGGAAGGGAAGCGAGACATATCTTCAAAGACCGCTGCATCATCTTTTTGCAAAAAGGCCAAATGAAGCCGTCCGAACCGTACTTCCGGCGAAAAACGGCGGCCGCTTTCCTGTGCGAGAATCTCCTGTTCACGCGCGACCCATTTCGGCCGGTTCAAAAGCGCGCTCCAAACTTCACCGAATACCCGGAGGCGTTCGTATTGAAAAAGCTCCTCTTTCAGCAGAAGCCTGCGGATCACCGGAGGCGTCCGGTCCAAAAAGGGATCAAGCGAGAAAGACAAGGCATACGTTTTCAGTCTGTCAATGGAGGAGTAAATCGTATCCAACAGCTGTTCAACGTATGGATTGATGCTGTAATAATCTTTTTCGGCATCCAGTCTGCCTGACTCAATCAAAGTAAACATGTGAAGCCAGACGGCAAGCGCCGAATGAATCTGATATAAGCTTTTGAGCTCGGGTTTTTTCGGGGCATGTTTTTTGAGCGCTGACAAATAGCCGTAATAAAGCCCCTGCATCGTCTGGCTTCCGGCCGGCGTCCGCGCCTCCCACAGCGAGAATTCCGAATCAAAAAAAGCGAGCCAGCTTGACAGCGACTCTTCATTCGGCAGCACTTTTTCCTGAAACTGCCGGCGGACAAGCTCCTTGCTTTCCTCAAGCTTTTCTCTTTCCAGCCAATGCTCGGTAAAGGAACCGACCCGTTCAAATTGGGCATATACGTAAAGAAAAACGGCCAGCACGTGGCGGCAGATCGCCTCAGACGGGCATGCGCAGCCGCTTTTCACCATGAAAAATAAGTTCAGCGTGACCCTTACAGGCACAACATCCTGCACATACGCGGAAACCTCTGTCGGGGTTTGAACCTGTATACGATAGACGGAATCCTGCCGATATAAAATGAGTGCTTTCTTCATCAGCTGAACATTGTCTTCATTGTAAGGAAGAAGTTCTTTAAGCTGTTCAGCCGCTGCGAGCACATCTTCTTTAGCAATCATATCCTGAAGCATGATTATCGCTCCTAACGAGTCACAAAATAAAAAGATTCCAATTCCTCTATTATATCGCAACACATGGTCCGGAAAAAGTTTTTCCTAAAAAAGGACATAAAAACCCGAGTGTGTCGAATGATGTATTAGAGATTGCAAAACAGCACCCGACAGCATATAATAATCTTGTTTTCAATTTAATGGAAGCCGAAAGGAAACGAATGATGAAGAAAACGAAGTTAGATCAAGAGGAGTTTCTGAAGATTTTAATGCATGCGCACGACATCGGTGAGCAGTCCTCTGAGATGACCACAAAAGAAATGCTTGAGAATTTGATTTCTCATATTAAAAATGGATATGCAACATAAAGTCCCGCGGGCTCTTGACCGCGGGATTTTTTATTGTTCCTGTGATAACAGCGTATAAAGCGCTTACAAAAATAAACCGAATAGAAGTGTTTGTGTATTTTTGTCGAATATTGTCATTTGAAAAGGTTAGAAATGACAGTTCAAATCTGTATAATCGTAATTGGAAAAGTTCATTGGAGGGAATAGGAATACACGGAAAGTGATATGGAGGTTATATGGGAGAATCCGCAAGCATAAAAGAAATATTCGCAATACTGAGAAAGCGTCTGCTGTTTATACTTATTATCACCGCGGCGGCATCTGCCGCAGGCGGACTCATCAGTTTCTTCGCTCTTACGCCGGTCTATGAAAATTCAACGCAAATTTTGGTCAGTCAATCCAAAAACAATCAAAAAGAAGTCCAATTCAATGACGTTCAAACCAACCTCCAATTAATCAACACGTATAATGTCATCATCAAAAGCCCGGTCATCCTCGATGAGGTGATTAAAGAGCTGAATCTGTCCATGACTTCGAAAGAGCTGGAATCGAAAATCACGGTATCCAGCGAGCAGGATTCACAAGTCGTGACGATCGCCGTGCGGGATACGGATGCAAAGCGGGCGGCCGTTATGGCAAATACGGTTGCAGCCGTTTTTCAGGACAAGATCACGGCCATCATGAATGTGGATAATGTCAGCATTCTTTCAAAGGCCGAAGCGGCGGACAGCCAGTCACCGGCAGAGCCTAACCGTAAGCTGAACATCGCGATTGCGTTTGCGGCCGGACTTTTGGGCGGAATCGGTCTCGCCTTTTTGCTGGAACATCTGGATAATACGATCAAATCGGAGGAACAGCTGGAATCGCTGCTCGGCATCCCGGTCTTGGGAACGGTTACTTCAATCAGCGCAAAAGACAGCGTTGCCAAAAATTTGAGGATGGCAGAAACCAAACAAGCGGGAGGCGGACAAGTTGACGCGTAAAAAAGACAAGCCGGCAAAACGAAGCGTGATTACGATGTCAGAGCCGAAGTCCATCAACTCAGAACAATATCGGACGATCCGTACAAACATTGAATTTTCTTCCGTCGATACGGAGGTGAAGTCCCTTTTAATCACATCTGCAGGTCCGGAAGAAGGAAAGTCGACTACCGCGGCCAATCTTGCCGTCGTATTTGCCCAGCAGGGGAAAAAAGTGCTTTTAATTGATGCGGATCTGCGCAAACCGACGGTTCATTTCACCTTCAAATTGGATAACGGAACCGGCTTAACGTCGCTGCTGTTACAACAGATTCCGTTTCAGAAAGCCGTCCTGCGGGCTGAGGAAGCCAATCTCGATATTTTAACGAGCGGGCCGATCCCGCCCAATCCGGCGGAGCTTTTATCGACGGGGGCCATGAGAGATCTTCTGTCAGAAGCATCCGCAGTTTATGATAAGGTGATTTTAGACACGCCTCCCGTTTTGGCCGTAGCCGATACGAAAATATTAGGCAGCTATACTGACGGGGCCATTATGGTGATTTCAAGCGGGAAAACGGACAAGGAAAAAGCGGCCAAGGCGAAAGAAGCGCTCGATTATTACCCGTGCAAGCTCCTCGGAGCCGTGATGAACGGAAAAAAACAAACGAAACACTCGGACTACGCCTATTATGGACAGTAATGTCATAATGGGCGCGGTCCATTCTTTTTAAGAAGGAGGGATTAAAATATGATAGATATCCATTGTCACATCCTTCCTTCCATAGACGACGGCGCGGCGGATGATACAGAAAGCCTCGAGATGGCGAGAGAAGCGGTCCGACAGGGAATTGATACGATCATTGCGACGCCGCATCACGTGAAATACCGCTATGACACGGACCGGCATACGGTCAAAGAAGCGGTCAGCCTGTTAAACAAACGTTTGAATAAGGAAGGCATTCCGCTCACCGTTCTGCCCGGCCAGGAAATCAGAACAGACGGAGATCTGCTGGCAGGTCTTCAAAGCGGCCCGCTTATCCCGCTCCATCATACAAAGTATGTGCTGGCGGAGTTTCCGGCGGATCATGTTCCGGCCTATGCCGAACGGCTATTTTATGAATTGCAGCTGAGGGGATATGTCCCTGTCATCGCCCACCCGGAGCGGAACAGAGAAATCCGCGAAAATCCGTCCGTCCTTTACAGTCTTGTAAAGAAAGGCGCTGCTGCCCAAGTGACGGCCGGCTGCCTTGCCGGAGCATTCGGTCGGAAAGCGAAGAGCTTTTCACTGCAGCTTATTGAAGCGAATTTGATCCACTTTCTCGCATCTGACGCTCATAATCTCGGGTCGAGAAATTTTTATTATCAGGAGGCGCTCGGTGTTCTGAAAAAAGAAGCCGGGGCGGAGCTGGTTTATATGCTTACGGAAAACGCGGCGCTTCTCGTTGAAAACAAAGCCGTTTATAAGGAACCTCCGCTGCCTGTGGCCCGCCGTAAGCGCTGGGGTCTTTTTTAACCATCTTCCCTACCCCGTTTAAATGAAGCATAAGCGGCTGTTTTGCAAGATGATCTTTTTATGCTTATGCTATAATCAGCGGCCGGCGCCGTTTTTTCTATCATGACCGCAGGCTACCGGCATTCTGCCGGCGCCGGGATCATATGCTAATAACGGTAAGCTGCCCAGCAGCAATTTCTAAACGGTTGGGGGAACACGATGAAAATAACAGTGATCGGAACAGGCTACGTCGGTCTTGTGACAGGAGTGTCTCTTTCAGAAATCGGCCATGACGTAACATGTATAGATATTGACGAACGTAAGGTTGAGCAGATGAGAAAGGGAATATCCCCTATCTTTGAACCGGGCCTTGAAGATATGATGAAACGAAACATCGGCCGGCATCGGCTGGCCTTTGAAACGAGCTACGAAAAAGGGCTTGCGGAAGCAGAGGTTATTTTTATAGCGGTCGGAACGCCGCAAAAAGAAGACGGGCACGCAAACCTTACCTATATTGAAAATGTCGCCGAACGGATTGCCGAATCTATTTCTAAAGATGCGATCGTCGTGACAAAAAGCACGGTTCCCGTGGGAACGAATGACAGGATCAGCGAAGTTATTCATTCACGGCTGAAATCGGACGTAAATATTTCAATCGCCTCGAACCCGGAATTTCTCCGTGAAGGTTCGGCGATTCACGATACCTTTCACGGCGACCGCATCGTAATCGGAACTGAAGATCGGCAGACGGGAGAAACGCTTGACCGGGTTTTCGCGCCGTTTGCCATTCCGGTTTATCATACGGATATCAGAAGCGCCGAGATGATCAAATATGCATCGAACGCTTTTTTAGCGGCAAAGATCAGTTTTATTAATGAAATTTCCAATATATGTGAAAAAGTCGGTGCGGATGTGGAATCAGTCGCACACGGAATGGGATTGGATAAACGGATCGGCAATCAATTCTTAAGAGCCGGCATCGGCTACGGGGGGTCCTGCTTTCCGAAGGATACAAACGCCCTCGTGCAGATCGCGGGACATGTGGAGCATGATTTTGAATTGCTGAAGTCCGTCATTAAAGTCAACAATAACCAGCAGTCCATGCTGGTTGATAAAGTGCTGAACAGGCTCGGCGGAGTTACGGGAAAAACCATAGCGTTATTAGGGCTGTCTTTTAAGCCGAATACTGATGATATGCGGGATGCGCCGTCCATTGTCATTGCGGATCGTCTGGCGGCTCTTGACGCCCGGATGACAGCGTACGATCCGATCGCTTCATTCCGGGCTTCCGAGCTGCTTCCGCCCGGGGTTTCCTATCGGGAGTCTATAGAAGAAGCGGTCAGGGGAGCTGATGCCGTTCTGATTTTGACAGACTGGGAAGATATTAAGCATTTTCCGCTTGAAGCCTACAAAGAGCTGATGGAAACTCCGGTTATTTTCGACGGGAGAAACTGCCACTCGCTTAAAGAAGCGGAACAGGCGGGCGTGGAATATATCTCAATCGGAAGAAAAGCCGTCCTGCCTCAGACTGATTCTGTCACTTGAAAGGCCGGCCTCCGCGCCGGCCTTTATTATATTTATAATGATGATACACGGCAAAGGAGACGGTTATTGATAACCGGCTCCTTTTTTTAGGGAATTTATCATGGATATATAGAGGAGGTCTGTGAATGAACGTGCCGATTGCATGAGTCTTTTGGCGTTAATAAAGAGCACCTCGGCTGCTGAAAATAAGCCGTTTAACCTATTTAAGCTGCTTTCTGTCTATTTTAAAATATAATATATGGAAATATAGTATGGAAAAGTCTGTGCTTTTTGTACGACTTTTTGCGTAAGACGAGGTGAAAACAGATGAGCCATTCAAGCACATTAAGCCATATTAACAGCACAATCAGTCATAAACTGGGCGAGATCGAACACCAAATTGATAAATTAAAAGAAGCGAAGAGAGATATAGAATCTCTGCAGGAAGAGGGCATGTCTGAAATCAAAGACATCCTCAGACCGCACCTGGATCATCATTGGACCGGCACTTTCGCTGAAGATTTTGATGAGCGGCGCGATCAGGCCCATACAGAGGCATACAGAATCGTTACAGACAAATACGACGGGTATATTTATCGGATCGGCTTAAAGATGACACAGCTTGAAATTGAAAAAGGAGGGCTCCTTGCCGCCAGAAGCATCGCGAGAGAAGCAGAGCACCTGCTGACGCTTGGTGAAGAAGCCCTTGACGCCGTGGGAGACAAAATACAATCAATCAAAAGAAGCTGGAGTTGGTTTTAATGACAGAAATAAAACTCAAATACGGAGCCGTCATGAAACAGCTTGAATCCGTCAGCAGCGCGCTGGAGGCCGTTTCGATCGGGAATGCGGGTTCAAACGGGAAAAACAAGCTTGACTATACCTCCAAGTACCACTCCCGCGAGGCAAAGCTTGTATCCATGATCAGCGAATATAAGCAAGCCGTTCATAAGAACATCGCGGACGTAAAAGACAATGTAGACTCCCTGAAAGAACAGGACGAGGCGATCGCCGTAAAATAACGAAAGAAAGGACTTGCCGATGAGCAAAGTGTTTGAATCACAATCGTTAACGGATGAAGCAGACAAGAGAAAGAAACAATACGAAGCTCTTGAAGAACAGCTGAATGCGCTCAAAAAAGCCTTTCAAGGCATGGCTGATCTGGGTGATGCTTTGAAAGGAAAAGGCGCAGACAATATAAAGGATTTCTTTCAGGGACAAGCGGAAATCGCCGAAAGCTGGCTGACGCTTGTTTCTGCTCAAATTGCGTTTTTAAACGGCATTTCAGGTGATATTAAAGATCAAGAACTCAGCGATTCATATGTGGAGACTTCGTTTTTGGAGCATGAGCTGCCCAACGCGGACTTGAAAGCTTCAGAGATTGTCTCCGCCCATAAAGCCGAAATCGACTCCATCTTGTCAGGCATCAGCGATATTATTCATCTCGACACGTATACGCTTGATGATTACGCAGATAAGATGGGCGATGCCCAGAAAACCAGACGTGACACGATCACGGCAGTCGATAAGCTTGATGAATCCCTGACCACTGAATATCAAAATTTAGAATCTCTGGACAACGCGGTTCTCAGCAAATATTCCGTTCTCATGCAAGCCACCAGCAACGGGAAAAGCGCATCCCCTATGTACTATGACAAAAAAGCCTTCCACAGCAATGAAATCTACAAAAGCGTCATTGAAGCAGAAAAGCAGGGAACGGACTATATTGATGCAAAAGCCCAGCAGGCCGAAGCAAGACGGCTTCAGGAAAAGGCTGAAAAAGAAGCCAATAAACCATGGTACGAGAAAACATGGGACGGTATCTGCAACTTTACCGGAGAAGTCACTGGCTATTATGATTATAAAAGAGCAGCCGAAGGCGTTGATCCGGTGACCGGAGAAAAACTCTCCACCGCCGAACGCGTCACAGCGGGAGCGATGGCCGCCGCCGGATTCATACCGGTCGTCGGCTGGGCGGGCCGCGCTTTCAAAGGCGGAAAAGCCATCTACAAAACCGGAAAAACCGTCATGGCCGCAGAACACGCTTTAGACGTCTATAAAACCGGAAAATCCTTAGACATTCTCAAAATGACAGAAATGGGCGCATACGGCCTCGTCGCCTCAAACGGTTTTTCAGAAGCCGTCACAGGCAGAGATATGTTCGGAAACAAAGTGTCTGAGGAGAAGCGGAAAACGGGTGCGCTGGAAGCGGCGTTGAGTTTGGTTGGTGCCGGCGCATTGGCGAAACATGTAAACACAGGCATCCCGCTTGCAACCCATTCAAAAGTTCAAACAGCTAACAAGACACTAGAAAAAGTAAAACAATTCAAAGTCCCAACAAATGTCCGCGTGTACGCAGAACGCCCTGTAACTCCGGATGGCTTCACATTCGGAATCCCGACAGTACGTGTAGATGTGGAAAAGACGGCTGTTAAGGATCTTGGGATTGTGAAGATGGCGGGTAAATGGAATAATGACGGAAAATACGATCGAATTAGAGGATATAAAGGCAGAGAACTATCAAACTACGATAATAAGTATTTAATTGATCCTAGGCTTGTAGTAGAGATGAATTTTAAGGGGAAGGGGAAATCTGGGACAAATGCTGCTGGCTGGGAGAGAAATGCGAAAAAGTTTTTTAACACGCTGCTAAAAAGTAATCCTGAGTTTTGGAGTGTTGAAAATACTGCTAAGATTAAAAGAGGAAGAGTCCCAGTTGTTGATGAACAATTTATAAAACATTTTCCACAGTATGCAGATTACTTAAAAGACCCAATGAGACATCATCATATTGGAGAAGGAGGCCAGGCCGCGGCTTTACCTAAAAGTCTTCACCCTGGGTATGGTGGTATTCATAATGTTGAGAAAGAATGGGGAATTACTGGGGTAGACGATCAAATTGCGAATAGACTAGAAACATTCAGAAAAGAATCAGGAAGGTGACACGATGTTATTACCCGAAGAATTTAATCGAAGTTGGGATGTTAATAAAAATGGTCCGATATTAAAGTTTCCATATGATGACTTAGTAGAGACTCCTTTTTCGGAGGAATTTAAAAAATTTATTTCTTTAGGAGGTTTACCTGAAACCCCTCCGCCATATTTGGATTTCACTTCTTTTCAAACATCATTTAAACCAATTACAAGTATCTTTGATGTGTCGGAAGCGTTTCGAAAATATTGGTTGTTAGGTTCTACTGGTTCCGGAGATCCAATTTGTATTATAGAAAATAACGAGAGAATTGTTTATTTAGATAATGGTAATGAATATAAAGAAGTATTTATTAACTCTTCAATAAATCAATTTGCAGAAAGTATACTGCTTTTCTCAGAAATGATTGACAAAGCTATTCAAATTAATGGAGAAGATGCTTTTATCGACAATGATATTCCTGAATATGTAATTGAATGGTTGAAAGAAGAACTGAAAAGAGTAGACTCAAATTGTATAAATGAAGGGAGCTTCTGGGGTATTGAAATAGAAAGTTTATATGAATAATGAATTTTCATTTTGATGCGTTGAGACCTGATCAGAGAAAGATGTCTTAACAAAGGATATTATTTCATCTCATATAGTTAAAGTAGATGATTGCTTCTGGATTTAGCGTATGAGTTTAACTGATAGTCCTTTAACTTATGCAATTTATGTAATGGATAATAATTGGAGCGTCATTTGAAATAAAAATTTCCTGAGCATAAATTTGTTGTAAAAAGCAGGTATTATACTGTACCTGCTTTTTAGTTTTTGCTTTTTATGAAAACTGGAGAGAAACCTTAACCTTGGAGTTACTAAAAAACTATAGAACTCCTACTTGGAGTGGTTTTACGCTTTTCAGGTTTTTTATAGGTATGAAACTAAAGAGGGGAGGGTAAAACAAAAAGCCTTCTTTTTTGCAAAGAGGAGGGGGCTACAGAGGAATTATGGGAAAGGTGGTTAAATAAATGAGTAGTTACGGTAAATATAGCGATTTAGTGGAAGAGGTAATTGACTTTATTAAGCACGGAGAATTATTTAAGAATAATAATCGGAATTTGTCTGATATTACACTTATAGAAGATTTTGAGATAGCGCAACAATTAGCATGGTCTCAAGATACTGATGAAGTTGAAGTAGTTTGGCAAGATGTAAAATCAAATGAAAGCGGACAGTTATTGGGTATAATTTTAAGTGATGATCACTTAAAAACATTAGATGAAGAATTGTCGAATATTTTCAATTCTGATGATAACTATTCTGAAGATTTCATTCCTATGGATTTTTGGGATATTGCTGAAGAAGTAGAGTCAGATCTGTATAAATGTGCAATCAATCGTCTGGTAAACGGTAATAAAGACAATCTTTTTGAGAAAATGTTTCAAGTGTATAAAACAGGCGGATGGCCTTGTGGGTGGAAAGGTATATATCCTGAAGGTCAATTAGTCGCTTTTATACCCCCTAAAGATATGAATGATTAGTTTATTTGGGGTGTACCCAGAAGGAGATTGAACCGGAAGTTATAGCATTGAACCTTATAAAAAATAAAGCTTAGGAAATTAATAGTTACTAAACAGAGGTTCTCATGGAAAGAAAACATATTAAATTAGATGTTCCAAAAGCTAATATACATCCCTTAAGAATAACACAAGGTTGGAAAGTGAATTATAATCATTTTGTTGAAATAGATCCAAGAACTTTAGAACCGAATGATGATTCCTGGTTTTTGTTCACAGACAGTTTGTTGCAGCTTTATCATGAACAATCCTCAATAACGCTTGATTTAGGCTGGGTTCCTGACATTTCTCCTGAAGGTAACTATCTGGTTTTGCTAGTCAAAGATAATGATTGGGAAGATCCTATTAAAGAATTTTCATCAGATGATTATAAAAAAGTGATTTTATATATTGAATATCATTTAAAACAAGTAACAACTACTTGGTGGAAGTAGTTAAATAATAATGGATGAAATAGTTACAAATGAAACATGGAATCAGATTTATTAATGAATACCCTGAAATCGGTGAATTGCTTCATCGTCTATTTGTGAATAGGGAGTTAGACGAATGGTACAAGAGCAAATGCGCAGAGAAAATAAAAGTACCTGATGAATTTACTCAAATAAAAGGTTTGAAAAAAATTGAAGTTAGGGATTTAAACAATCCTTCTGGAGAAATTGATATTCATTTGCAAGATCTTTCTGGGGAAAATGGTTTTCATTTAGAACAGCAAATTAATATGAAAGTATCTAAATTGGTTCCTGTTTATGTACTAGATTATAGTTATTCCCTTAGACATGAATTAATCGATGGGGCTTATGAGGTTGTTGGGACCGCTGAATCTTTAGAATTGATTCAGGGGACCAACTATATTAATAAAATAATGCATGAGAAAGGATTTATTGAACTCAGTTATTTGTATGATTACTATGATACTGTGTATGAGTGGAGTGAATTGCCACATATCCAGCCTTTCAACAGAAGATTAACATTAGGAGATGCCTTGTTTACTGATGTATTAGAATTGCTGTAGTTAAAACTTGCCGTGTTGTCATCGGCAAGTTTATTTATAGATAGTATAACAATGTGGAGTACAAGGAGAAACTGGATGGACAGAGACCATATTTCTCAATTGCTGCCATTAAAAATCTGTGATGGCTGGTCTGTAGTACTGAACAATTTAAGTTCAGAAAGAAGGATGCAAGAAAAATGTGAATTACTAATACTGCAAAATGAAAAACGAAAGGCCTTTATTAAGGTAATTTATGAAAATGATCAATACCATGTCATAGTAACGGGTTTAAAAACAGATAAGATTTATGAAGATGAATCTTTTGATGAGATAGAACAATTATTAGAAGAGTTAGAATATCAAATCTGGACTGTGGGAAGCGGGGTTTTAGAGGGTTTGCAGCCGCTAAACCAACATGTTCCCAATTTCTTAAGGCTTAAGATACCGGCGGGTTGGACTGTTGATTATATTACATTAAAAGATACTGATCCTAAAACTTTAGAGGAAAATGATGATGCTTGGTTATTTGACTTTAATCAAGATCTCCTGCAGATTTCTCATAAGACAAAAAATTTGCTGCTTGACGTAGGATGGTACCCAGAAGGGGATCCCACTGGAAGTTATGGCATTGAACTGATAAAAAACGAAGATTGGGAAAATCCTCTAGAAGATATGATGTGTACTGAACTTAAAGAATTAATTACACAATTGGATTATATTTTTATGAAAGAAATGAAAAATGAATATTAACAAAAAGCAGATGATACTATCTGCTTTTTTTCAATGAAGCATAATTTGCTGAAGGAGTCTTCGCTAGATCGAAACACAGGAAGATTGGGCGCGAAGAGAGGAAAACAAGTGAAATGAAAATACATCAAATTCACGATTTTCATCTAAAAGATGAAGCGGATTTTATTCAAATACAACAATCCCTTATACATAAAATCAACCTATCCCCTGTCATCCATCCAAACTCCGTCAACACCTGCGCAGGCGTCGACCTCGCTTATTGGGAGCAGGACGGGGAACCGTACGGGGTGTGCAGTATCATCGTCATTGACGCTGATACGAAAGAAGTCATTGAAAAGGTGCACAGTATGGGGAAAATCAGCGTGCCGTATGTGTCCGGTTTTCTTGCGTTTCGCGAGCTGCCTTTGATCATCGAGGCGGCGAAAAAGCTGGAGACGGAGCCGGATGTCTTCTTGTTTGATGGCAACGGGTATCTGCATTACAATCATATGGGCGTTGCCACCCATGCGGCTTTTTTTCTGGGGAAGCCGACGATCGGGATTGCGAAAACCTATCTCAAAATCAAAGGCTGCGATTTCGAGATGCCTGAAAATGAAGTCGGCGCATACACAGATATTATCATTGACGGCGAAGTATATGGCCGGGCGCTGCGGACGCGGCGGGATGTGAAGCCTATCTTTTTGTCTTGCGGAAATGACATTGATTTAGAAAGCAGCTATCAGATCACGATGAGTTTGATCAATCATGAAAGCAGACTGCCGATCCCTGTCCGTCTGGCTGACCTTGAAACACATGTCTTGCGAACGTTTTATCGGAAAAATCACGTGTAACACTTGGGGCTCTAAGCCGCCAAGTGTTTTTTTGTATGCCTGGTGTCTGCTTTATTAAAAACCTTGTCGTCCTTGCGGATAAGGTTTCTATTTGAATGTTTTTCGCGTCAAATCGATAAAAGCCTTTAATGGTGCAGACATCCACTTGTCCTTATGCCATGCCAGTTGAGTAAAAACAGGGCATTCATTCTGCCAGTTGAGCTCTTTCATCCGTCCTTCGGCAATATCGTCTTTTACTGTCATTTCAGGCAATAGTCCAATTCCAAGTCCGGCCATCACGCATTGTTTGATGGCTTCTATGCTGACAAATTCTAATTTATTAGGGTAGACTCCGGCGTCTTGTAAAGTGTCCTCAAAGAGCGTGCGGTATGAGCAGCCGTCCTCTGTCAGCAGAAGGGTTTCGTTTTGAAGATCCTTCAATGTTACTGGTGAGTCTGCTGGAAAAGGATGGTCATTGGCGGCTACCATTTTGATCTCATCCTGAATCAAAGATTCAACGTGCAGTGCGTCTTCCGTTCGGTTCACATCTAAAATGAAGGTGATATCAAGCTGGCCCTGTAAAAGCTGTTCTTTCGCTTGTTCGTTGGAAATATACGGTTTGAATATGAGCTTTACTTGCGGAAAAGCCTGTTTAAATTCTTTTATGATAGGCGGAAGTCGATATGTGCACTGGCTTTCCGTCGCCCCGATTTTCAAGGTTCCGGTTGTTTCTCTTACTTGATTTGCGGCCATTTTTGCTTCTTCTGTTAACGCAATAATCTTCTCCGCATAGGATTTGAATGTTTTGCCGGCTTCTGTCAGGATAAGCCGCTTGCCGAGCCGTTCAAATAAAGGAGTCCCGATTTCTTCTTCAAGTGATTTGATCTGAGAGGTAACGCTTGATTGTGCATAGTTAAGCATCTTGGCGGTTAGGGTGAAGTTTACATGTTCTGCTGCGGTAATAAAGGTGATCAGCTGCTTCAATTCCATTTGATCTCGCCCTTTCTAAATCGATTTTATCGATTGGAATAATCGAAATAATCATCTGTATTGATTGATGAATCCATTATATGATGAAGAAAATCATTCGTAAACAAAGGAGCGGATGCATCATGAAAATTGCGGTTATTAATGGCGGAACTCGGTCTGGCGGAAATACGGATATTCTTGCGGATAAAGCTGTTCAAGAATTCGATGCGGAGCACATTCATTTGCGGAAATATCGGATCCGGCCAATTGAAGATCTGCGTCACGCCCAAGGCGGCTTTCGTCCTGTTCAAGATGACTGCGATTCTATTATTGAACGGATATTGCCGTGCGATATTCTCGTCTTTGCCACCCCAATTTATTGGTTTGGCATGTCAGGGACATTAAAGCTGTTTATTGATCGCTGGTCACAGACGTTGAGAGATCCGAGATTTCCTGATTTTAAACAGCAAATGTCAGCGAAGCAGGCCTATGTAACAGCAGTGGGCGGAGACAATCCTAAACTAAAAGGGCTGCCGCTGATTCAGCAATTTGAACATATTTTTCATTTTATGGGGATGCCCTTTAAAGGCTATGTGCTGGGAGAAGGCAATCGTCCCGGTGATATTCTTCATGATCATCAGGCGCTGAACGCTGCGAGCAGCTTACTGAAAAGAAGCGATGCGTTATGAAGTTTTCGCTGTCGGTCATTGCTGGCATGCTGATTCTTGCATTGTTTTTATTTTGGAAGGTCCAGCCTCCTGTTTGGATACAGGTTGAAACCGATTCGCCTCAGTTGAAGCAATCTGTGAGAATGGCAGGAACCACGCTGCAAGTCAAGCACATCATCAAGAGTGATGCAGGAGAAGAAACAGCTGTCATATCAAACGGCATTTCCGGGCCAAAATAAAAAAGCACCTGTCCAGGTGCTTTTTTCTACATATGAGGAACCACAAGGCCTCCATACAAAAATGCCGCGATAATCAGAAAGGCCGGATGCAGCTTGAATTTTGTCAGGGCAAGGAGAGAAATCCCCGCAATGACTAGTGATTGAATCCAGCCGATCGCTTTGATGCCGTCTGCGCCGATTTGCCATGTAAGAATGAGCATCATGACGGCGATGACGGGCTGGACGGACAGCGTCATGCCTTTGATGACGGGTGATTGGCGGAAGCGCTGAATGATGCGAAGCAGCACGATCAATGCGAGCGCTGACGGTACGACGGTTGCGATCAGCGCAATCAGGAAGCCGGGCCATCCGCCTGCGCTGTAGCCTACATACGCGGCGATTTTAGTGGCGATCGGGCCGGGTAATGCGTTCGCAAGGGCGAGCATGTTTGAGAATTGGTCGTTTGAGAGCCAGCTGTATCTGTTGACGACTTCTTCAAACATGAGCGGAATAGACGCAGGGCCGCCGCCATATCCGAGTACATTTGCAATAAAAAACGCCATAAATAAATAGATCATCATCATGAAGCCGACATTCCTTTATCTTTTGAACGTTTATTTGTGATTTTGTCTTTTAATTTAAAATGAAACGCGCCGTATGCTAAGAAAATAATAATGACAAAGCCGGGATTGATCTGCAGCGTTTGCAGGCCGATAAAAGCGATGATAAAAAACAGGATGCCGGTGACCCAGCCGAAACCTTTTAGCGCTTTTTGGCCAAACTCGTACGCCATGATGCCGAGCATGACGGCGATAACCGGCGTGACGGCGCCAATCATGCCGGCAACAACCGCTGAGTGGCTTAACACATTTACAGCGGCAAACAAGCCTACCATCGCAAGGCATGTAGGCAGAATGTGGGCGAGGGTTGCCAAGATTGCGCCTAACGTGCCTTTCAGCTTGAAGCCCAGATACGCGGCCATTTTCGTGGCAATCGGTCCGGGAAGTGCATTAGCGATTGCTAATATTTCTCCGAATTCATCATCATCAATCCATTTATATTTATTGACCGCTTCATGGCGGATCAGCGGAATCACGGAAGGGCCGCCGCCGAATCCGAGAATGCCTGTTCGCACCATTGCCGCCGTAATGTCCCAAAAGGGGTTTTTCATTGCCGTGTCCTCCTTACAGCTTCATGCCCATTCTGCTTTTATACCGTTTAATCAGCATTTGGCAATCGACGCTGACGACGCCTTTTTGCGTATAAAGCCGTTTTGTCAAAAACTCTTCCATCTCCTGATCATTTGCGAAAATGCCGTGCATATGCAGCTTGCTCGGTCCGGTCATGTGATAAAGGCTTGTCACGGCCGGCTCCTTTTCAAGCTTTAACGCTGTTTCCTCCAAATACTGCGGCTCCACTTCCACATTAAAAAACACGGACACATGGCGGCCGATTTTCGCCGGGTTGATGACAGCGGTGAATTTTTCAATTACGCCGGCATCCATTAAATGCTGGATGCGGTGCTGAACCGCCACACGCGACAGATTAACCCGCTTTCCTAAGTCTGTATAGGAAATCCTCCCTTCCTCGTGCAAAATCGAGAGAATATGTTTATCCGTTTCATCAAGTACAAGGTTCGGAATGCTGTACTCATGTTCCAATCGGCTTCACCTTCCTTCATCTGGTAGACATTATTGTATCATGAAATCTTACGGTATGAAGGATAAATTTTTTAATTGTTTTCGTTACGTAATAAATATTGATTTTTTATTATCGGAAAGAAAATAGTGTGTGAGATTTTCTCTCAGAAAGGTGGATGCCGTCGGTGCCGCTTTTTATACTTGAGAAAATTTGTAAAGGGGCTTGCCATGAATACTTCTACCATCGGAACGAAACAAATGGTCGTCAGTCCGCATTATCTTGCTTCCCAGGCGGGGGCCGGCATTCTTGAAAAGGGGGGAAACGCGTTTGATGCAGCGGTGGCGGTCAGCGCCTGCCTGGCAGTCGTGTATCCGCATATGACGGGGCTTGGCGGAGATTCATTTTGGCTTACATACCATCAAGAAACGGGGCGAATCAAAGCTTACAACGGGAGCGGCCGCTCAGGAAAACATGTGACGAGAGACTTGTATCGAGGCAGAGAAGCGATACCGATGCGAGGGACAGAAAGCGCCATTACCGTTCCGGGAATGGCGGACAGCTGGGATGCCGTGCTTTCGGCGTACGGGCGTCTTTCGCTCGCTGAGGTGCTGAAGCCCGCCCTTGATTATGCGGCAGACGGATTCCCGGTGTCCGCCGACCAGTGCGCCCACACAGAACGAAATCTCGCTCTTTTAGCCTCAACACCTTATACCTCAGCCATTTTTACGAGAAACAAAAAAGCGCCCATGCCTGGCGAGCGGTTTGTCCAGAAGGATCTGGCGGCCAGCTTGGAGCAGCTTGCCGAAAAAGGCAGGAGCGCTTTTTACGAAGGGGATATCGCCCAAAGCATCACATCATTTCTGCAAAACAACGGCGGCCGTCTGACGCTTGATGACTTTAAAGCCCATCGCGGCGAGTGGACGGACCCGGTATCCTCCGATTACCGCGGGTACCGCATCTATCAGGCTCCCCCGAATTCACAGGGGTTTACAGGCTTAATGACGCTTAATATATTGGAAAACTATGATTTTTCTAAGATCGAACACGGCTCCTTTGAATATTATCATTTGCTGATCGAAGCGCTGAAAAAGAGTTTTCAGCATCGGAATGAAGTGCTGACTGATCCGGCGTTTTCTCATATTCCGCTGGATCGGTTACTTGATAAACAATATGCAAAGCAGCTGGCGGAAGAAATCGGTTACACGGCTGCGCCGGCGGTAAGCCGTCCGGTCGGAAGCGACACTGCTTATGCCGCCGTCAGAGATGCGGAAGGAAATGCCGTTTCCTTTATACAGAGCCTTTATTTTGAGTTCGGGTCAGCCGTTACGGCGGGGGAGACGGGCATTCTGCTGCAAAACCGCGGGTCATTTTTTTCGCTGGATGAATCTCATGTCAATACGCTCGAACCCGGCAAACGGACCTTCCACACCCTCATGCCGGCGATGGCCTGTAAAGAAGGGAAGCCGCACATCCTGTACGGCACCCAGGGAGGAGAAGGCCAGCCGCAAACTCAGACGGCGCTGATTACACGCATTATTGATTACAACATGGACCCGCAGCAGGCGGTCAGTGAGCCGCGCTGGGTGTGGGGGCGGACATGGGGAGAGGCGTATGAAGGGCTGAGGGTCGAAAGCCGGATCAGCCGTGAAACGAGAGAAGCATTAAAGCAAAGCGGCCACCGCGTCGAGACGGTTAGCGATTTTGACCGGATCATGGGACATGCTGCAGCGATCGTCATTGATGACGAAGGTTTTCTCCAAGGCGGGGCCGACCCGCGCGGCGACGGTGCGGCCGCAGGGGTATAGAGCATGATCCGTTAACGGATGAAAAAAATAAGTACGCCGAGTGCGGCAGATAGCCCCGCGTAAAACGAATCGTACACATATTGCTTTTTCTCCCGCCGGTGCCGCCGCTCCATTAAGCCGCTGCAGCAGAAAAGCATGGAAACAACTCCCGCAAATACGTACATTTCATTGATTAATGACACCGCTGCGATGCCTGAAATAAGCAGTATGATTTCGATTAATCGATGTGTGCCGTTTATCGGCTTCTGCTTTTTAACAGGCTTGGCAAATGGAGAACTTTGACGGAAAATACTTGAAACATAAAGCTGAGCAAAATAAATACGGCTGAAAAAATCAGTAACTGAATGAAATCCATCGTTTGCCCCCTAAACACTTGTCATTCGTTTAGGACCTTGTAAGTTTCAATCTTTTATAAGACATTAGACTGAGTTAAACGGTCAACAGATAAAAAAAGACCCCTTTTAAAAGGGGTCTTTTTGACTAGTTTCTTCTATTATATTGGCTCCTGTTTCAGGTCGGGCGGACAAGTGTAAATGTCTTCCCGAGTCTGGCGTATTCATTCCCCGCGAGCCTCGCCGCAGGCTGCAGTTCATCGGTCCGTATGTAGCCCTTATCGGCATCATATACTTGATCATTCAAATGAAAACAAACGACTCTGCCGATGATGAGATCTGTCGTCGTTTCCCCTCCGTCATTCTGGAACGGAAGGTGGCGTTCGAGTATACATTCAAACCTGACCTTCGCTTCTTTTATACCGGGAACGCTGATCCAGGTGCTGTCTGTTACGGAAAGGTCTGTCAAGTCAAGCTCGCTGACATCAGGGCCAAGCCTTGCCGCCGTTTTGTTAATGTCTTCAATGATGGACTCATCACTGACATGCACGACGAATTCCCGATGAGCGATTATGTTTCTCGCAGTGTCTTTCTGCTGTCCCTCCGCGCGGTTTACAGAAATGGCAAGAAGCGGCGGATCTGCGGAGACAACGTTATAAAAACTGAAGGGCGCCGCGTTTACGGCGCCGTTGATAGATGAACGCGTAGTGACAAATGCAATCGGCCGGGGAACTACTGTGCCCGAAAGCAATTTGTAGGTATCTTTCGCGTTCAATTCGTCTGCTCGTAAGATATGCATCATGTCAGCCGCCTTTCTTTTTCGTATGACCTGATTATACCGAAAGAAAATTCGGAAGCACAACAAAAGAAACCCGGATGCATATCTTATTTCGTGGCATATATCTGTTTGAGGAAAAAGGCTTCCGTTTAGCCGGCAGCCTATTTACAAGTGATATTAGGTTGTTGGGGGATTACTTCTTATAGTTTTTCTTTACAACCCAGACATTTCCGTCTTTCCAGTACTCTGTTTTGGTGCAGTAATCGTCTTTTTTATGGCTTTGTTTTTTATGAGAACGGTAAGGTTTTTTCTGAGTGCGTTTTTTCTTGCGGCGGCACGATTTTTTCTGACTGCGAGATTTTTTGTGAGAACGCGATTTTTTCTGACTGCGAGATTTTTTGTGAGAACGCGATTTTTTCTGACTGCGGGATTTTTTGTGAGAACGGCACGATTTTTTACGGCTGCGGGATTTTTTGTGAGAACGTGATTTTTTATGGCTGCGGGATTTTTTGTGAGAACGTGATTTTTTATGGCTGCGGGATTTTTTGTGAGAACGTGATTTTTTATGGCTGCGAGATTTTTTGTGAGAGCGGCATGATTTTTTATGGCTGCGAGATTTTTTGTGAGAACGTGATTTCTTGTGGCTGCGAGATTTTTTATTTTTGCGGGACTTTCTTTTCTTACTGCTCTTTGGTTCTTGGTACAAATAATCTTTTAATCCCTCGGTGCTTGCGGACTTTACTGCTTCTTCGATATCAGAATGGGAATAGTGGCCCATTTTGAAACCTCCTCTTGATATATGTTTTAAGGATGCGATCCTTACTACCACATAGTACGCATGGATAAAAAAAGTGTATGTGTGTTCCGCTGAGTTTTATCGAAAAAGCACAGCCTAAATTAATACAAGGAGGTTTTCAGGTGAAAGACCAATCAGCATTGCCTTTATATCAGCTGTTTATTCACCCGAAGGACTTGTTGGAGCTGAAAAAAGACATTTGGGATGATGATCCGGTGCCCGCGGTGCTGAGAGTGAATCAAAAACGCCTTGACATTGATCTGGCGTACCGCGGCTCTCATATAAGAGACTTTAAGAAAAAATCGTATCACGTCACTTTTTATTCGCCGAAAACATTTCGCAGGGCTAAAGAAATACATTTAAACGCCGAGTACAAAGATCCGTCGATGATGCGGAATAAGCTGTCTCTCGATTTCTTCGCGGAGCTTGGAACGCTGTCGCCAAAGGCGAATTTCGTATCCTTGCAGATCAACGGCAAATATGAGGGTGTGTACCTTGAGCTGGAGTCAGTAGATGAATATTATCTGGCGAAACGGAACCTGGCTGACGGCGCTGTTTTTTACGCGGTGGATGATGATGCAAATTTCTCCCTCGTCAGTGATTTGGAGCGGGACACGAAAACATCGCTCGAACTTGGCTATGAAAAGAAAACGGGAACGAAAGAAGACGATTTTTATCTGCAGGATATGATTTATAAAATTAATACCGTGCCGAAGTCAGAGTTCAAGGGGGAGATTGTCAAACACTTGGACGCGGATAAGTATTTGCGGTGGCTTGCGGGCATCGTGTTTACCTCAAACTACGATGGGTTTGTTCATAATTACGCCTTGTACCGCAGCCATGAAACGGGACTTTTTGAAGTCATTCCGTGGGATTACGATGCGACGTGGGGACGAGATATTCACGGTGACCGGATGGAGGCTGATTATGTCAGAATACAAGGATTTAATACCTTGACCGCAAGACTTCTGGATGAACCGTATTTCCGCAAAGCGTACAAACGGCTTTTGGAAGAGACGCTTCAGACCCGGTTTACCATTGAACATATGAAGCCGAAGGTCATGTCGCTGTATGAGCAGATCAGGCCGCATGTCGCGAAGGACCCTTATAAAAAAGATGAGCTTGATCGCTTTGACCGGGAGCCTGATGTGATTTGCGAATACATTAAGGAACGGTCTGCTTTCATCAGCAGCGAGTTAGAGCAGTGGAATATCTGATTTGGGGAGGAAGAAAGATTTTTTACAAATAGGCTGGTGAACCAGTTCCCGAAAAGAATCGGGATACGTATATATGCATTATGTTTGAAATTAATGAGAAATATGACTAGGAGGACAATAGATGAAACGCAATACGAATCGGCATCGGTCTGATGACAACTTTCTGCATGCGATGGAAGGAAAAGTGATTACTGTCTATCGGGGAGGCCCGGAGTCCAAGACAGGAAGATTGGCAGACATCCAATCGGATTATATCGCTCTTCAGGTTGATAATAAAATCGTTTACTATCAATGGAAGCACGTGAAAAGCGTTACGGAAAATACGAGTGAGACCTTATCGCCGGTTGAGCCGGCAGAATGCGAGAGAGCTGATGATTTTCAAGACTTGATCAGCAGGATGACCAATCGCACGGTGCAATTGAATCAGGGGGGTCCGGAATCGAAAAGAGGAAAGCTTCACGAAACAGGGGATGATTTTCTCGTGCTGGAAACGGACGATGACGGAATCGTCTATTTTAATGCCGACCATGTCAAAAGCATCAGCGCCGAACAAGAAGAGGACGGCCAAGAGGAGGAGCGCCCGGAATTTGAAATGGCTGATGATTTTCACGGCATATTTAAACGCCTGATACACAAATGGGTTTCCATCAACCGCGGAGGTCCTGAAGCCGTTGAAGGTATACTTGTGGATAATTCCGACGGCCACTATACTCTTGTGAAAGATAAAGAAGTGCTGCGGATCTACCCTTTTCATATCAAGAGTATCAGCGCAGGGGCAAAAGGAGCGGCTAAAAAAGACGAGAATCAAGACGAGAATAAAGGTGAGAAAGAGTGCGCTGAAGAAGCATCACATGAAGAGCAGCATACTTCCTCTAAAAAATCGAAAAGATCATCAAAGTCCGTACGATCCTCAAAACGGGAAAAAGATGAATCTTATAGCTACGCCACTGTATTAAGAACAATAGATTACCGGTGGAAACACGGCCGTAAATGACCGGAAAGATTGTCCGAAAACGAGGGAGAGGGGAGGATGAAATGGCTGGGTTAAGCAGATTTCTGGATAAACAAGTCGATATTGAGATATCGGGAAATACAACATTTTCAGGAACTCTTTTGGATATCGGTCATGATATCATTGTGATCCATGACGGCCGGACGTTTCTTTATATCCCGCTGCTGCATCTGCAGCGGATGACTTTGACTGTGCCGGACGATGAGAATAAAGGGCCGCACACAAGAGAAGAAAGTCCGCATCCTGAAAAACAGGAACATTCATTTTCTTACCGGAATACCCTCCAGCATATAAAAGGCAGATTTACAGAAATATTCGTTACGGGAGACCGGTCCATTCATGGCTATGTAACAAGTGTTTTAAACGATTATTTTGTTTTCTTCTCTCCGGTTTATAAGACGCTTTTCATCTCAATGCATCATTTAAAATGGCTGACACCTTATTCCGATGAGCAGACGCCGTATACATTAAACAGCTCAGAACTGCCGGTCGTTCCCGCCAGTGTGCCCCTTGTCCGGAATTTTGAGGAGCAATTAAAAAAATATACCGGCAAATTGATTATTCTGGATTTAGGAGATATACCGAATAAAGTGGGGCTGTTACAGGACGTCTCAGATAACATTCTTGAATTGACCAATGCGGACGGAGATACGGTCTTTTGGAAATTGAATCATTTAAAAACCATGCACCTCCCATAAATAATAAAACTGCCTCTCTTATACAGCAGGCAGTTTTTTTCATCGGAGCTAAAGATATATCCAGCTGATCCAAACATATAAAACGGTAATGGTAAATACAACGGTGAGAGGGACAACGACAATGGTCGTTTTGATATATTCTGACCAAGAGACTTTTTCGCCGTGCTGTCTGATGATATGCATCCAGATCAGCGTGGCTAATGTCCCGATCGGCAGAAGCAATGATCCGATATCACTGCCGATAATATTAGCTAAATAAATGATTTTTACGGTTAATGGGTCAATTGACATTTCAGTTAATGTCAAGGTGCTGATCATTAGGGCAGGATGGTTATTAAACAAATTAGAGAGGACGGATGTAGCAATACCCATAATAGAAGCCGCGTGGGCAATGCTCTGTGAGACATAAGGCTCAATATACTGAACAAGCCATGCGGTCAGTCCGATATTATGCAGTCCGTAGATGATAATGTACATCGTGAAGGCAAAAACAAAGATATGCCAGGGCGCTTTCCTTAATAAGTCTGCCGGACTCATTTTTAAATGAAACCATCTCCAGGCAAGCAGGATGACTGAACTGATGACTGCCACAAGTGAAACGGATATGCCGCTGTATGAAGCGGCAAACAGACTGACCCGCACTAACAATACAAACGCTAAAACACAAAACATGATTTTCGTACGGCTGTTTTGGGCCTGATCTGGCGGAGGCTGAAGCGGATGATATCTTTTGTGTTCCAGTGAATCAAAATGAACCGGAATATCGGGGAGCTGTTTCGGCAAGCGGCGGTAAAAAACAGCAAACAGCAGAAAGGCCATAAACACGAGCCCCAGCGTGCCGGGGATAAACATCATATTGGTGTACAAATAAAGGTCCATGCCTATCATTTTGAGAGAAATTAAATTGACGATATTACTGACGCCGATAGGAGTGCTTGCCGCCGTCGCAATTAAGACGCCGCTGATTAAATAGGGCGTTTTATGATGTTTTTTAAGTCCGAGATACTTTAATACCAACAGTAAAATAGGAGTGGTGATTAAGACGCTGCCGTCATTATTCAGAAAGAGCGTCATTGAAAAACAAAGCAGGTTGGTCAGCCAAAACAGCCGGATGCCTGATCCTCTGGCGCGATGGAGCAGCTTGGCTGCCGCCCAATTAAAAAAACCGAAGCTTTCGAGCGCGATCGCCATAATCATTGTGGAAATAATGGTGATCGATGCCCCGGTGACTTTAGACCCTATATCTCCTAAATCATGAAAGGAAACGGTTCCGCATAACAAAACGAAAATGGCGCCCAGCGATGCCGGAACGGCTTCATTTAATCCCCGGGGTCTCCAAAAAATAAGAATAATGGTCACAAAGAAAGAAATCAGGGTCAATATGACGCTAATATGTGTAATATGTTCTGCCTCCTTTTTGGATGGGTCATTGCCGCCCCGTTATTTTTATCCCTCCTGATCAGTTGTACTGTATGTATACGAGTACAGGCCGAAAGGTGTACTGAGCGTTTCTACTAATTTAGTAAAATTCCATTAAAGCACAAAAAAAAGAGGCTGCTTCTCGGCGTCCTCTTTTTTATACTTTTTCCTTATCCGCCTGCAATAAAGCCTGGCGTTTATTGATAATCTCCAAGAAATGTTTCAGGATCGGGTTTTGGTTGTCCTTGCGATAGGCGATGACCCAATCGGCGGTAAGCTGAACCTGATTGATGTCGCGATAGGCGACTTCGAGATTAAACAGCTTTTTAGCTGAAGAAGGCACGAAGGTTACACCGATTCCGGCGCTTACCAATCCGATCACCATTTGATACTCCGTCGCTTCCTGAACAATTTTCGGTTTAAAGCCCGCCTGCTCGCAATAGTTTACAAATTCCAGGTATAAAGTAGGCCATGTTTCTTTCGCCAGTGTGATAATCGGTTCATTTTCTAAATCCTGAATGTCGATTGTCTCTTTGGCGGTAAGCGGGTGCTGCTTCGGCAAGGCCAGAATGCAAGGACTGCTCTGCACCTTTTCCATATGTAAAGCCGAATGCTGTAAAGGCGGATGAAGGATGCCGATATCAATGTTGCCTTTCAGAAGCTCTTCCTGCTGTCTGAAAGAAGAGATTTCACGCAGATCAAGCTTGACGGAGGGGAATTTTTCGCGGAATTCCCGAATGATCGGCGGCAGAAATTCATATGTGGCTGAGCCGACAAAACCGACGACAAGCCGGCCGAGCTCTCCCCGCGCTGTCCTCTGCGCCATTTCAATCGCTTTTTCTATTTGTTCGATCGCGTTTCTGCTGTGTTTCAAAAAACTTTCTCCGGCAGCAGAAAGCTCTACAACCCGTTTCGTGCGCTTTAATAAAGTCACGCCGACTTCTTTCTCAAGCTGTTTGATCTGCTGGCTGAGAGGCGGCTGTGTCATATTTAACCGAAGCGCGGCTTTGCCGAAATGAAGTTCTTCAGCAACGGCAATAAAGTATTGAAGATGGCGAAGCTCCATCCTTATCCATTCCTTTCCCTTTGTTAATTATTCGTGAAACATATTAATCATACGGCGAATTGATATTGGAGGTCAATTTCCAAAGGGTGTATAGTGAATAATATCACAAATTACTTAAAATTTTATATTTAATATGCATAATAAGGAGTGAGGGTGTTGGCAAAAGCAACAAATGAACTGAGAACCTCTGGAAAAAATCGCGGGGCGGAGCTTGTTGTTGATTGCTTAGTGGAGCAAGGTGTCACACATGTTTTTGGCATTCCGGGTGCAAAAATTGATGCAGTATTTGATGCGTTAAAAGATAAAGGACCTGAACTGGTTTTATGCCGTCACGAACAGAACGCTGCGTTTATGGCAGCGGCTGTCGGAAGACTGACAGGAAAACCTGGCGTTTGTCTCGTTACTTCAGGCCCGGGGGCATCCAACTTAGCGACCGGCTTGTTAACGGCTAATACAGAAGGTGATCCGGTAGTGGCACTGGCGGGAAACGTGATTCGCGCGGACCGGTTAAAACGGACACACCAATCATTAGACAATGCGGCACTATTTCAGCCGATCACAAAATACAGTGTAGAAGTACAGGAGACAGGGAATATACCAGAAGCGGTAACAAACGCCTTCAGGGCAGCGTCAGCAGGTCAGGCAGGCGCGGCTTTTGTGAGCTTTCCGCAGGATGTTGTGAATGAAATCACAAATGTTAAAAACGTACGCAGCGTGCCGACGCCGAAACAAGGCCCTGCACCGGAATCAGCGGTCAGCGCGGCTATCGCCAAAATCCAGACGGCGAAACTTCCCGTTCTGTTAGTCGGCATGAAAGGTGGAAGACCGGAAGCGGTAAAACAAATCCGCAAACTGCTTGCCAAAACAAAACTGCCTTTCGTTGAAACGTACCAAGGGGCCGGCACATTGTCCAGAGAGCTTGAAGACCAATATTTCGGCCGGATCGGACTGTTCCGCAACCAGCCTGGCGATCTTCTGCTTGAACAGGCGGATGTCGTATTAACGATCGGTTATGATCCGATTGAATACGATCCGAAGTTCTGGAACGTAAACGGCGACCGTGCTATTATCCATCTTGACGAAATTCAGGCCGATATCGATCATGCCTATCAGCCGGAATTAGAGTTATTAGGGGATATCGCCGCAACGGTCAAACAAATCGAGCACGATGCGGTGACATTCGATATGGGCAGCCGTGAACAAGAAGTGCTGAGCGAATTAAAACAAATGCTGACAGACAGCGAGAAGGCGCCAAGCGATCATAAATCCGACAGAGTGCATCCTCTGCAAATCGTCCAAGAACTTCGCAGCGCAATTGCTGACGATGTGACCGTTACTTGTGACATCGGTTCTCACGCGATCTGGATGTCCCGCTACTTCCGCGCTTATGAGCCGCTGAAGCTGATGATCAGCAACGGCATGCAGACATTGGGCGTAGCGCTTCCTTGGGCGATTGCCGCCACATTGGTGAATCCGGGTGAAAAAGTCGTATCCGTTTCAGGAGACGGAGGATTCCTGTTCTCCGCAATGGAACTGGAAACGGCAGTCCGCTTAAAAGCGCCGATCGTTCACCTTGTATGGAATGACAGCACATATGATATGGTCGCATTCCAGCAAATGAAAAAATACAACCGTACATCATGCGTAGATTTCGGAAACATTGACATCGTAAAATATGCAGAAAGCTTCGGCGCCACCGGCTTGCGTGTCGAGTCACCGGAACAGCTGGCAGACGTGCTGCAAAAAGGCTTGAACACAGAAGGCCCTGTCATCATCGACATTCCTGTCGATTACAGTGACAACGTTCATTTATCAAGTGACATGCTTCCGAAGCAATTCAAAGAAAGAATGAAAGCAAAAGCTCTCTAGCACTCTGCGCACCATGACCTGTTTTCTAAAACAGCCTAATTTAAAAGGAGTGAAGAGAATGAAAAATGCAAACGACATCCAAGTGATGAGCCGCGGAGAAAAAGGCTCACCTGAGGATCAGATCTATCAAGTATCAACAATGACATCTCTGCTGGACGGAGTATATGACGGAGATTTTGATATGGCTGACATTCCGAAGTTCGGTGATTTCGGAATCGGCACTTTCAACAAACTGGACGGCGAATTAATCGGATTTGACGGACAATTTTACCGTCTGCGCGGCGACGGAACGGCTACGCCTGTGAAAGGCGGGGACCTGTCACCATTCTGTTCATTCACATTTTTCACACCGGATATGACGCATACGATCGACGGCGAAATGACCCGTGAAGAATTCGAACAGGAAATGGCAAGCCTTCTCCCTAGTAAAAACTTATTTTATGCGATCCGTTTAGACGGTGTATTTAAAAAGGTGCAGACGAGAACGGTAGAACGTCAGGAGAAACCGTACGTTCCGATGATCGAAGCGGTGAAAACACAGCCTGTGTTCAACTTTGACGACATTCAGGGAACGATTGCCGGCTTCTGGACGCCGGGTTACGCAAACGGCATCGCTGTTTCCGGGTATCACCTGCACTTCATTGATGAAGGCCGCAATTCCGGCGGACATGTGTTTGACTATATCATTAAAGATTGCAAAGTGACCATTTCTCAAAAAATGAACATGAATCTCAAGCTTCCGAATACGGCGGACTTTTTCAACGCGAATTTAGATAATCCGAATTTCGCGAAGGATATTGAAACAACCGAAGGAAGCCCTGAATAAATGAAAAAAGAAAGCCCGTTTTTCTCCCGGGCTTTCTTTTTATTTGGCTGAACCGGCAATGATTAGGTAAAATACAGTCAAAAGGGAAAGGTGTGGTAGCTGTGAAAGTTTTGGTATTGGCGGTTCACCCTGACATGGAAAACTCAGTGGTCAATAAGGCGTGGACAGAAGAGTTAAAAAATCACGATGACATTACGGTCCGTGAGCTTTATAAAGAATATCCGGACGGGAAAATCAATGCGGAAAAGGAACGCCAGCTGTGTGAACAGTATGACCGGATCGTATTTCAATTTCCGCTGTACTGGTATAGTGCGCCTCCGCTTTTAAAAACATGGATGGATCATGTGCTGTCGTACGGCTGGGCTTACGGCTCCAAAGGCAAGGCGCTGCACGGCAAAGAATTACTGCTGGCTGTTTCCGTAGGTGCCGGGGAGGATGCATATCAGGCAGGCGGTTCCAACCACTTTACATTGAGCGAGCTTTTAAGGCCGTTTCAGGCAATGGCTAATTTTACGGGTATGACCTATTTGCCGGCTTTTGCGCTGTACGGTGTAAATGGGGCGGGTGCGGCAGATATTCGTGACAATGCGAGAAGTCTGGCGGATTACATAAAGAAATCATTTTAAAATGATCCGCTGATGCAGGATGCATTCGTCTTTATGTGACAATATTTCCTGAGAAATATTTCGAATTCCCGACAATTTTGACTGTCAGAAAGAAAAAAACGGATTTCGCGGTGAATGTGCGAAATCCGTTTTTGAAATTATGTCAGTTTTTGCAGATCTTTTGTGCTGATGTATCCAGTTGCGCCGCCGTAATCGACAAGCGCCCAGCCAAAATCAATGCCGCCGCCGGCAGTTTTTTTCCATCCTAAGAAAGAAACGCTCGTATTTTTAGCAAGGGAAGCTTTGACTGCTCGGTTTTCTGTAAATACTTTAGTTTTTGCGGTCGTTTTTACGGTTGTTGCTGCTTTAACAATATAATGAGTAGATACAAATCCTGTTTTTCCGTTTTTATAATGAACTTTTGCCCAGTCTGCGTTCTGGAATGAAACGATTTTTAAGCTGTCGCCTAAATGAAGGACATCAGCTTTCGGGCTGACAGCCGATGCTTTTGTTCTGACGTTCAATGCTTCCGCGGAAACGAGATAAGAGTCAAGCGGATAGCTGTACAGATCGTCAATCTTGACCGCTTCTTGCGCGTGTGTCTCAGGAAGAGGCGTTATTCCGGCAGCTGAAGCCGCTGATATTCCCGCTGCAAGGGTCAGGATGGATACCGCTTTGGCTGTTTTCTTCATCTCTATCTCTCCTTTTACATCTTCTTTTCACGTTTTTCCGGAAGTCTAAACATCGGACGGCTACTTTTGCGTTTGAAGTTTCAATGGAGCGGAAATGGTGTTTTTGATTTTTTCTCCTTTCAGCACCTGTTCCGCCGCTTCCGCCGCCAGTTTTCCGATCAGCTCCGGCTGCTGGGCGACCGTGGCTGTCAGCTTCCCGTTTTTAATGGAGGAAATCGCATCCTTATTTCCGTCAAAACCGACAACCAGAATGTGTTTGCCTGAGCTGTTGATCGCTTCGAGCGCACCGAGCGCCATTTCATCATTATGGGCGAACACGGCTTTGATGTCAGGGTGGCCTTGGAGCAGGTTTTCCATGACGGTCAATCCTTTTGTACGGTCAAAATCGGCCGCTTGCTTCGTTACGACATTCAGCTTTTTGTCGGCGATATGATGAAAGCCCGTACCGCGTTCCCGGGTTGCGGATGCGCCCGGAACTCCCTGCAATTCCGCGACTTTGGCGCCTTTTCCGAGCTGATCGGCGAGGTAGCCGGCTGCCATTTCTCCTCCTTTGATATTGTCAGAAGCGACAAGCGTTTCGACTTTGCCGTGTTCGGCTGAACGATCAAGCGCAATGACGGGAATGCCGAGGGAATTTGCAGATTCGACGGCGGTTGAAATCGCTGATGAATCGGTCGGATTGATCAGCAGCGCATCGACTCCCTGCTGGATCAGGTCTTCTACGTCATTCGACTGTTTTGATGAATCGTTTTGGGCATCGACAACGATGACCTTCATGCCCCGTTTTTTGGCTTCTTTTACCACGCCGTCTTTTAATGAAACGAAGAACGGGTTGTTCAAAGTGGAGACGGAAAGTCCGAGTGTGAATTCTTTTTTATGTTTGGTATTTGACGGTTTTGCCCATTGGGGCGGTTCAAGTGAACAGGCGGACAGTAAAAACAGTGATAATGCCGCAATCGCGATGATGGCCTTCTTCATAATGCTCCTCCTACTATGCCGATTTTTTGCGGTCCAGCAGCACCGCGATTAAAATGACGATTCCTTTGACGACGAGCTGATAAAAAGACGATACGCCGAGAAGGTTCAAGCCGTTGTTCAGCGTACCGATAATCAAAACCCCGATCAGCGTACCGATGATACGTCCCCGTCCGCCGGACAGGCTCGTTCCGCCGAGTACAACCGCTGCGATGGCGTCCAGCTCGTATGATTCCCCGGCCGTCGGCTGTGCGGAATTTAAGCGTGATGTTAGAATCGCTCCGGCCAGAGCCGATAATAAACCTGTCAGAGAATAGATCATGATCTTGATGCGGGGCACTTTGATACCGGAAATCAGCGCCGCTTTCTCATTGCCGCCGATGGCGTATGTCCGGCGGCCGAACGGTGTTTTGTGCAGAAGAACCCATAGGGCCGCAAATGCAATCAGCATTGTAATGGCGGGTACGGGGATGCCGAGAAAATAACCGCGCCCGAATAATTGAAACGCGTAATTTGTACCGAGTCCCGTAATCGGATTTCCGTCTGTATAGACGAGGGTCAGTCCGCGAAAGACCGTCATTGTCGCCAAAGTGGCGATAAACGGAGCCATTTTTCCTTTTGTGATTAATAAACCGTTCATCATGCCTAGTACGGCGCCGATCGCGCAGCCGATGATAACGGCTAAGATCGGGTCGCTGCCTGATACCATCATACCGGCGACCAATGCGCTCGATAAGGCGAGGATGGCTCCGACAGAGAGATCAATGCCTCCCGTTAAAATGACAAACGTCATTCCGAAAGCGATCAGCGCGTTAATCGCAACCTGCCGAAGAAGATTGAGAATATTGAGCGGTTCAAGAAAACTCGGGTTTAAAACGGAAACGATCAGCACAAGAATTAGTAAGCCGAGAAACGGACCGAGTTTTTGCGTAAAGGTATGAATGGAAAAACGCTGTTGTTCAGTTGATGTCATTGGTTCAGTTTTCATTCTGCTGCCCTCCCGTGGCAAGTGTCATGATGTGTTCTTGTGTTGCGCCGGCCGCATTGATTTCTCCATTGATGCGTCCTTCATGGACGACGATGATTCTGTCACTCATGCCGAGAATTTCCGGCAGCTCGGAAGAAACCATGATGATGGCGACTCCGCGGTCGGTCAGCTCATTCATTAATGAATAGATCTCCCGTTTCGCACCTACGTCGACGCCCCTTGTCGGTTCATCGAGGATGAGAACTTTTGGGCCGATTCCGATCCATTTGGCGATGACGACTTTCTGCTGATTTCCTCCGGATAAATGACGCGCGGCGATTTCCGGAGACGCGGTCTTAATGGTCAGCCGCTTGATCAGCAGCTCGACGAACTCCGCCTCGCGTTTTCGGTCAATGATGCCTTTCGGAGAGAAACTGGTCAGGTTCGGCAATGAGATGTTTTCACGAATGGACGTATCCAGAAGCAGTCCTTCATCTTTCCGGTTTTCTGTAATCAGGCCGAGTCCCTTGCGGATGGCATCAGCCGGACCCCGGATGCCGATTTTTCGGCCGGAAATCCAGATCTCTCCGGAATCGAGCCGGTCAATTCCAAACAGCGCCCTCATGATTTCTGTCCGTCCGGCACCCATTAAGCCGGAAACACCAAGGATTTCTCCGGCGCGCACATGGAAACTGACCTGTGAAAAGCTTCCTTTTTTTGAGGCGTTTTTCACTTCGAGCACCTTATCGCCGAGTGACGGCGTGCGTGTCGGATACCGATCAGTCAGCTCCCGGCCGACCATTTTTTTGACCACTTCATCAAAATTAGTATCTTTCAAATGTGCCGTATCGACAGTGAGACCGTCCCGCATAATGGTGATCCGGTCGCAAATTGAAAATATCTCTTCCATTCGGTGCGATATATAGACGATTGAAACGCCGTCTTGCTTTAACGCCGTCATTACGTCAAACAGCTTGCTGATTTCCCGTTCGGTCAGCGCCGCGGTCGGTTCGTCCATAATGATGACTTCGGCGTTTGTCATCAGCGCTTTAGCAATCTCAATCATCTGCTGCTGGCCGACGGAACATTGTCCGGCTTTCCGGTCAAGAGGCAGAGAGACTCCCAGTTTTTCAAGCTGTGATTTTGCTAGCGCTTTCATTTTCTTCGTTTCCAAAACACCGAACGCCGTCGTCAGCTCTTTGCCGATAAACAGGTTTTCAAGCACCGTCATGTCCGGCCATATATTCAGTTCCTGATGGATAAAGGCGATTCCGTGCTTTTCGGCTTCTTTTGGATTTGAGAAGGTCATATTTGTTCCGTTTATCGTAATGTTTCCCTTGTCGAGGCGGTGCAGTCCGGTGAGCAGATTCATTAAAGTCGATTTACCCGCTCCGTTTTCTCCCATTAAAGCGTGGATTTCTCCCGGCAGGAGCTCAAATGTGACGCCGGAGAGCACTTGATTTTTCCCGAATGCTTTATGAATGTCTGTCATGCCGATGTGCATGCTGGATCCCTTCCTTCTAGAAAATCACTCCCGCCTGCAGGATGCAGTTGGCGTATGGTGTCATTTCACCCGTTCGGATGACGGCTTTTGCTTTCTGTGTGAGCCGTTTGAATTCTTCGTGGGGCATGTACTCGATTGTCCGCTCTGAGAAATGGCTCTCTAGAAAACTTGCATTCTCAGGATTGGCGTCTTTGATTTCGGAGGCAGCCATCACCTTTTCGACTTCCATCTCCCCGGCCACCAGGCTGGTCACGTCCCGAAAGGCGGGAACGCCCGCCGTTAAGGACAAATCAATTTTAGGGACACCGTCTGGGACGGGGAGACCCGCATCGGCGATCGCGATGAGGTCTGTATGCCCGAGATCGGCTAATACTTTGTCAATGTGGCTGTTTAACATTCCGTGTTTCTTCATGACAGCAACTCCTCGACTGCTTTTCTGTCCGGCATGCCGCCCTGGGCGCCGAAATGCTGCACGGATAGGGAGGCGGCGCGGTTGGCAAACAGAAGCGCTTGTTCAATGTCCTGTCCTTCCGCGAGTGCGACGGCAAGTGCCGCATTAAAAGTATCACCGGCTCCTGTCGTGTCGACCGCTTCCACAGGGAAGGCGGGAACGAGCCGCTCTGCAGTGCCGTCAGAATACCGCACGCCTTGTTTCCCTTCGGTAATAAACAGTTTGCCGGGATAGCCGGCTAGCGCCTCTTCTTTCGTCCGGCCAGGAAATAAAATGGATGCTTCATGTTCGTTCGGCGTAAGATAAGCGGCATCCTCAATCGTTGATTGTTTCAGCGGACGGGCCGGCGCCGGATTAAGGATCACCGGAATTTGATGCGCGCGGCAGTAGCTGCACACTTCTTCAACGGTTTCTTCGGGGATCTCCTGCTGGATCAGCACGATATCAATGCCGGGAAGTTTCGCGAGCGCGCTTTTGGCATCAGCGGGAGAGATGTCATCGTTTGCGCCTTTTACGACGACGATGCTGTTATCTCCTTCTGCGAGCACAATATGAGCCGTTCCGCTTTTTTGATGTGTAATCGTTTCCATATAGTCCGTATTGACACCGTTTGCCTGCAGGTTTTCAATAATCGCTTTTCCGTAGCTGTCCCTGCCTACTTTCCCTACCATATATACGTCAGCGCCCAGACGGGAAGCGGCTACGGCCTGATTAGCGCCTTTTCCTCCGGGCACGGTTTGAAAGTCTGCGCCCAGCACGGTTTCTCCCGCTTTCGGACGCCGTTCGGATGTGACGACAAGATCCATTGAACAGCTTCCGATAACACAAATTTCACTCACTTGTACTCATCCTTTCTCGTCGTTTGTCTTTCCATGTATGTGACTGGCATTTGAATGGACGTCTCTTTCGGCGGTTCTTTCTTTATTAATTGCAGCAGCAGGCTTGCCGCTCGTTTTCCCATCTCATATGCAGGCTGGCGGATCGTTGAAAGAGGCGGGAACAAGAGACTGCTCTGCGGAATATCGTCGTATCCGATGATCTGAATCTCCTCGGGAACTTTTTTACCGAGCCGCAGCGCCTCATGAAGAACGGCCGCCGCCGCAATGTCGTTGCTGGCAATGACGCCGTCAGTTTCCGGGAATGCGGCAAACAATTCTTCCGCTAACATGGCGGCATCCTTGATGGAAAATGAAGCGGCGGAGATGACATTGAACTGCGCGCCCGCTTTTTGCAGCACGTCACGTGCGCCGTTAAAACGTTCCTGAGCGGTCGGAAGGCGGCCGGGGCCTTTGACGAGCGTGATGCTTGCGCTTTTGCCGCGGAGCATTTCCTCAGCCGCCCGTTTTCCGCCTGCCCGGCCGTCACTGAATACGGAAGGAGCGCCTTCTTTTGCCCGGTCCAGAAATACGACCGGGTAAAGGCTCCCGCTGTATTCGGGAAGATCGGGATAATTGGTGGCCGCCAAAATTCCGGCAACTTGATTTTGTTTAAATGTCTGCAGATAGTCGAGCTCTTTTTCCAATTCCTCATCGCTGTTGCCGATCATCAGCCGGTACCCCTCCCGCTGCAATTCGTCTTCAGCGCCGCGGGCAAGCTGCGGGAAAAAGGGATTCGTAATATCCGGAAGCAAAAGTCCGACCAGTCTGGATTCTCTTTTATAAAGAGAGCGGGCAACTTCATTCGGATAATAATTCAGCTTCTCCATGGCAAGCATGACCTTCGTTCTTGTATCTTCATGCACGTAGCCGTTGTCATTGAGGACACGCGAGACCGTGGCAACAGAGACGCCGGCAGCGCCTGCGACATCTTTAATCGTTGCCAACAAACACTCCTCCTCTATTTATGTAACCGTTTACACAAAAAGAGTATCACGAATATTTTCGCTTGGCAACAAAAAAAGAGGCCGGGGCCTCTATTCATTCACGATACCGATTTGAGAGATGTTAACTTTGATATCAGGGACAATCTCTATGGAAGGATAGATCTCACGCCCAATTGAGATGCTTGCCCTGCTCGTTCAGATTGGCTGAGGCTTGTTTGTTCATTTGGCTGATAGCCGCATAGGAATTCAGCTTGTCTTTCGGATATTCCAAGAGACATGCATTCAGCTTTAAACGAATTTTTACTTTCAGATGCCGGCGGGGATCAGTATCCATTCCTTTTTTATGTATTTTATAAATTAGAGGAATTTCTTGATGCTGCTTGCTGTTTTTCCATAAACTCCACAATTATGGATGAACTTTTCTTGAACGAATTTAAAGATTTATTAAAATTATTTCAAAAGAGTGAGAAATGGCCTGTAAACGGAACGAAAGCAGATAGGCTTTCCGCATATAAAATGTATATTTCTTGTAAACACTCCGGACCCGTCTGTTTCTGTCATGTACAAGACATCCCAATAGTTATTTTGGAATGGGACTGACAGCAGAATACAGGGGAAAAATGAATGACTTTAAGACCTTATTCTTAACAAAACAGGAAGTGTGCATCCAGCGGACAAAGAGTCCGAAAACGTATGCGCAATGCGGAAAACACTGGTATAAAAGGCTGGATAAGATGGATTATGATTACATCTTTTTCTTCCGGAACGCGAATAGTTCTATTAGTCCAAATAAATAGACGAGGGAAAATGTAAACGCATTCATTTTTTCTGAAAAAAATTGAAGTAAGTTCTAAGTCCTGCCGATTCCCAAAAAAAGCAATTCGATAATAGGAAGAATAGCGTCACTAATAGAGAAGTTTGGCTCAGTGAAAGCGGGAAGATTATGTTACATAATGCCGATTGAGAATTCATAGTGAAGCTATATACTGATGAATGAATTTATCAATACAGAAGGAGATGTCAAAAATCAATGTGGTTACTCATTATAGCCTGTGCTGCCGTACTAATCATCGGAATCATTGAAAAAAGGCGGCATCAGAAGAATATCGATGCTCTGCCAGTACGCGTCAATATTAATGGTATCCGCGGAAAGTCAACCGTAACGAGGCTGACGACCGGAATACTGATGGAGGCGGGCTACAAAACAGTCGGAAAAACGACGGGAACAGATGCAAGGATGATCTATTGGGATACACCTGAGGAAAAACCGATCAAACGGAAACCGCAGGGTCCGAATATCGGCGAGCAAAAAGAAGTAATGAAGGAAACCGTAGAACGGGGCGCCAATGCCATTGTCAGTGAATGTATGGCGGTAAACCCGGATTATCAGATTATCTTTCAGGAAGAACTCCTTCAAGCCAACATCGGCGTCATCGTGAATGTGCTTGAAGACCATATGGACGTTATGGGGCCGACGCTTGATGAAATTGCTGAAGCTTTTACTGCGACGATTCCTTATAACGGCCATCTTGTGATTACAGACAGTGAATACACAGATTTCTTTAAAGAAAAAGCCGCAGAGCGAAATACCGAAGTCATTATTGCGGATAACTCTAAAATTACTGACGAATACCTGCGGAAATTCGAATATATGGTCTTTCCTGATAACGCTTCACTTGCGCTCGGCGTTGCCCAGGCTCTTGGTATAGATGAAGAAACGGCGTTTAAAGGCATGCTGAATGCGCCGCCTGATCCAGGCGCCATGAGAATTCTGCCGCTGCTCAGCACAAAGGAGCCCGGTCATTTCGTAAATGGCTTTGCCGCAAATGATGCATCTTCTACTTTGAATATATGGAAACGTGTAAAGGAAATCGGCTATCCGACAGATGAACCGATCGTCATCATGAACTGCCGCGCCGACCGCGTGGACAGAACGATTCAGTTTGCCAATGACGTGCTTCCGTACATTAAAACGAAGGAACTCATTCTCATCGGCGAGACGACAGAACCGATCGTCAAAGCTTATGAAGAAGGCAAGATTCCTGCCGATACCCTGCACGATCTCGAATATAAATCAACAGACGAAATCATGGACGTACTGAAAACAAGAATGCAAAACCGTGTCATATATGGCGTCGGCAACATCCACGGTTCAGCGGAGCCATTAATTGAAAAAATCCAAGAGTATAAGGTGAAACAGCTCGTTAGCTAGGAGGAAAAGGATAAATGTTCGGATCAGATTTATATATCTCACTTATTTTAGGCGTGTTAATCAGTTTAATTTTCGCGGAAAAAACAGGTATCGTACCTGCCGGTTTAGTTGTACCGGGTTATTTAGGGCTCGTTTTTAACCAGCCGGTCTTTATTTTACTCGTATTGTTAGTAAGTCTTCTTACATACGTGATCGTCAAATACGGTTTATCCAGATTTATGATTTTATACGGACGCAGAAAATTCGCAGCTATGCTGATTACGGGAATCTGCTTAAAAATCGCATTGGATTTTCTCTACCCGATCGTACCGTTTGAGATATCAGAGTTCCGCGGAATCGGTATCATTGTACCGGGTCTGATCGCCAACACCATTCAGAAACAGGGATTAACGATTACATTTGCCAGCACGCTGTTTTTAAGCGGCGCCACTTTTGCCATTATGTTTGCTTACTACTTAATCTAATGTAAGGTGTGTCAAACGATGAAAAAACAATTAAGCTTTCAAGAGAAACTGCTGAAGCTGACCAAACAGCAGAAAAAGAAAACCAATCTTCACGTTTTTATCGCACTGCCGATCGTCTTTTGCCTGATGTTCATCTGCATCCTGACAGGGAAGGCGGAGACGCCGAGTGTGAAAAGAAATGCCGATGACCTTGTATCAGCCTCGTTCGTCGGAGATATTATGATGGGCCGGAATGTGGAGAAAGTGACAAAGCATAACGGAACGGAAAGCGTCTTCCGCTACGCAAAGCCATTTTTTGAAGCATCTGACTATGTATCGGGAAACTTTGAAAACCCGGTTACATATAAAAAGAACTACAAAGAAGCAGACAAAAATATTCACCTTCAGTCAGACAAAGATGCCGTAAAAGTATTGAAGGACACAAATTTCACCGTTCTGACGGCAGCCAACAACCATGCGATGGATTACGGCCCTCAAGGAATGCGGGATACTGTTGAAGAATTTTCAAAGCAGAACCTTGAACTTGTCGGTGCGGGCCTGACGCTTAAAGAGGCTGAGCAGAACATTTCATATCAAGATGTAAACGGAATCAAAATCGCAACACTGGGATTCACCGATGTTTCCGGAAAAGGCTTTGCAGCTAAACGAAATGCGCCGGGTGTGCTTCCGGCCGATCCTGAGCTGTTCATTCCGATGATTTCCAAAGCCAAAAAGAAAGCCGATCTTGTCATTGTTCAAACACACTGGGGACAGGAATACGATAATGACCCGAATGACAGACAGCGCCAGTTGGCAAGAGCAATGTCAGATGCCGGAGCGGATATCATCGTCGGACACCATCCGCACGTGCTTGAACCGATCGAAATGTACCACGGCACCGTTATTTTCTACAGCCTGGGCAACTTCGTATTTGACCAGGGATGGACAAGAACGAGAGACACGGCGCTTGTACAATATCATTTGCAGAAAAACGGCACGGGACGCTTTGAAGTCACGCCGATGAACATTCATGAAGCGACGCCTGCGCCGGTTAAAAAAGGCAGCATCAATCATAAAACAATCATACGAGAACTGACGAAAGAATCGAATTTCAATTGGAGCGTCAAGGACGGAAAGTTAACGTTTGATGTGGACCACAGCAATATCTTAAAAAAGAAAGCGGAGGGAAAAACAAATGAAAATCATTAAAGCCGGATGGCCGTTTGCCGCGATCATTATGGTATTTATGTTTATGTCAGCTTTTAAATACAATGATCAGCTCACAGATCAGGAAAAACAAAAAATTGACACGGAAATGCAAAAAATTCAGCAAGAGGACACAGCGGGCGCAAAATAAGCGCATGATTCCGCTTGCCGGCATATTGTTTGCACCGAATCCAGTAAAGAATGCCCGATATGGGCATTCTTTTTTTATGCTCTCTAAACATTTGTTAAAAGTTACCGATGTAAAAACTACTAAAAACAAGGAGAGTGAACAAAAAACATGCTCACAAGCTGGAGGAAGTACATCCTTGCCGGCCTTATGATTTGTCTTGTGGCACCTGCAGTAACGAGAACTGAAATTGCTGAAGCGGATTCTCAAGTTTCTGTCCTGATCGTTTCAGACGCACAAAAACTTGTCGGAAATAAATATGTTTACGGAGGCGAAGAGCCTGAGGACGGTTTTGATCCGTCCGGATTGATCCATTATCTTTTCGGCAGACAGAACATCCATCTGCCGAGAACGGTCAGTGATCAATGGAAAGTCGGAGCTGCCGTCAAAGAAAATGACCTTTCACCGGGAGATATTGTTTTTTTCAAAAAGTCGGATTCAACAAAAAACACGCCCGTCCAAGACGGTCTTTATATCGGAAACGGAGAGATGATACACAGTTCTCCGTCAGAAGGCGTGACGATCACGCGCTTTCAAAAAAGCAGTTATTGGATGAATTTATATCTTGGCGCGAGACGGATTAAAAAAGATCCGGAGCTGGCTGATAATCCGATCGTTCAGGAGGCCGCCCGTTATCTCGACATTCCGTATGTATTCGGCGGCAGCACGCCTGAAGCGGGATTCGACTGTTCAGGGCTTGTCCAATATGTTTTCGAAAACAGGCTTCACATTTACCTGCCGAGATCTGCGGAGCAGCAGTGGCTGGTCGGTGAGAAAATCAAATTGAGCGACATAAAGCCCGGGGACGTGATTTATTTCAGCGACACGTATAAAAAAGGAATTTCCCATGCAGGCATTTATGCGGGAGAGGGAAGATTCATCCAAGCGAGCCGCTCCGAAAAAGTCACCATTTCTTATTTGGCGGAAGATTATTGGAAAAAGCATTTTACAGGAGTGCGCCGATTCAGCAACCTGACTATTTCTAAAGATAATCCCGTTGTGTCAACAGCGGCTGATCTTATCGGAATTTCTTATCTGAAAGGCGGCGTTTCACCGGAAAATGGCTTTGATACAGCCGGATTTGTTCAATACGTCTATCAAAAAGCGAAAGGAATCAGCCTGCCGCGTTACGCGGACAAGCAGATGCAGGCGGGCGCTCCGGTCGATAAACAGGATCTGAAGCCCGGCGATCTGGTCTTCTTTAAAGCGGAGAGCTTAAATCCGGCCATTTACATCGGGAACGGACAAGTGATTCATGTCACTGTGTCCGCAGGCGTAACCATAACAAATATGAATACAAGCGCTTATTGGAAGGACAAATATGCGGGCAGCATCCGGCTCCCGTAAAAAAAGACGTCAGAGAGTGTCTCTGACGTCTTTTTCTTTTACCGTTTCGGGGCTCTGAATCCGGCCGCTTCCGCTTCTTCTACAGAACAGAACATTTCCACTGGATCTGTCGTCCGATCGTAGTATGTACTTCCCGGCGTGTGATAAATGCCGTTTCGGCTGCCTTTAATGTCGCATCCCTGTGAGGTGTCGGCTGCTTTCGTCCCGGCATGTCCGCCGGAGGAAGGGGCGGTATTTTGCGCCGTTTCCGTGTGCTCGGATGTTTTTGTTTCTTCTTTTTGCCGCTTTAATGTTTTATTTTCTGATTGAAGCGTTTTGGCGGTCTTTTCGAGTTTCTTTTGTGAATTTTTTAATTTCTCGTTGTCTTGTTTGAGTGATTTGTTTGTTTTTTTCAGCTCGTTTATTTCTTTGCTGAGTTTGCTGAGTTTTTTCTCATTGCCTGCTTCGGCTTCGGATTTCTCTTTTTCAGCCGCGGCACTGATGCTTTCATATTTTTTCTCAAGCGCCTGGTGGTCCTTCGTTAATTTTTGATAAGCCGTATCCAGTGTGCTGTATTTCTCCTCTGCCTTCGCGGCTGAGGTGTCCGGCTCTGCCGAGGAACCGCCTGTCAGGAGCAGAACAAATCCGCCGATGAGAAGGGGCCAAAACAGCTTTTTTGAAAAACGTTTTTCTTTTTTTGCCGCTTTGCATATGAGATGGAATATTCCGTATCCAAGTGCGAAGAGAAAAGCCAAAAATCCAATAATAGCGATTGCATTCGACATAATAACGCTCCTTTTTTCTTTATTTTACAATTTATTTTCAATTTTGGAAATTAATTTTTGGAAAACATGAAAAAGCCAGGTCGTGAAAGACCTGGCTTTTGACGGACGGATTTTTTATTGTTCGTTGTCGAGAAGCCGGTTGATGAAATGGGCAACGCCGTTTTCATCGTTGCTTTTTGTAATATACGTGCTTTTTTCCTTCAGTTCATCAATCGCGTTGCCCATGGCGATGCGGTTTCCGGCTGCTTCAAACATGGAGAAATCATTCGGGCTGTCGCCGATGGCGTAAATATCCTGTTTTTCAATTCCGTACAGTGAAGCAAGCTCCGTCAGGGCCCGTCCTTTACCGGAACCGGCAGGGAGGATTTCAATGATGTGTTTTCCGGAAGAAGTCTGGGATAATTTCGGATGGTGTGTAATTTCTTCTTCGGCATTTTTCAGTTTTTCCATATCAAAAGAGAAACAAAGAAGCTTGTAAATATGTTCGTCTCCGTTAAAAATGGCCTGTATATCCTGCACGGGTTTGATGCCGAATTGTTTGAACTGCGTCTTTGCGCCCTCCCATAATGTCTGAATATCTTCCTTCGGGTTGGCGCTTTTCAGAATGTCCAGTTCTGCCTGCAATTTGGACTCGCCGTCAAACGGGGACAGCAGGTGATGATCTGTATAAACCTCGAAGTAAATGTCTTTTCCCGTTAAATAAGCGGCGATATCCTTACCGGCCTGCTGATCCATTAAGAGCCGGCTGACGAGCCGGTATCCTTTGTCGTGAACCGTCCCGCCGTTTGCGGCAATGATCGGAATATCCAAATCTTCCAGGAGTGATTTTACATCAAAAGTGGCTCTGCCGGTGCAGATGGCCACAAGAACGCCCGCTTCATCCGCTCTTTGTAAAGCCGCTCTGTTTTCCGGAGAAATCACACTGTCCGAGTTCAGTAATGTGCCGTCTAAGTCAATGGCTATCAATTTCATATGTATGGATGCCCTCCTTAAAAATAAAGCTGCTTCCTGTAGTATGTTCAGCTTTTTGCGAAATCAGCAGAAAGCCGTCAATTAAAAGGCTATACCTTCATGTCCTTTTTTTCAACAGAAAAACGGCGGGGATTCTGAAACCCCGCCGTGACATCTTACTCGTTTAAATCATTTTTTAATTTCGTTTTTACTTCTTGAAGGTTCTCCTCATTCAGTTTGAAATAATAAATATTTTTGCCGTATTGAGGAGTGTAAATATAGCTGTCTGAACCTGTCAGCTGTAAAGAATTCACTGATTTCAGCGATGTGATAAACGGGAACAGGCCGATGGCGTCATTCAGAGATAAGTTCATTTTTAAGTTTTTCCCTAAGCTGTCGACGATATCGTCATAAGAAGGGATCGAGCTTAACGATTTAGATTTTTTAATAATGGCGCTCAGCACTTCCATCTGTCTTTGTCCGCGCATCAGATCGGTGTCCGCTTTACGTGTTCTTACATAAGCCAGTGCCTGCTCGCCGTCAAGCGTCTGAACGCCCGGTTTCAGCACGACTTTTCCTTTTGTATCGACTTTAATACGATCGGCAATTTTCTGGCTTTTTACATTTACCGTAACGCCGTTCAATTCATTGACGACATCGCGGAACGCGTCGAAGTTGCTCTCAACCACATAATCTACCGGAATATCAAGCATGTTTTCTACTGTTTTATAAGTTAAATTATAACCGCCGTAAGCATGTGCGTGCGCGAATTTGTCATAGCCGTGACCTGGGATGTTGACATAGGAATCCCGCGGAATGCTGAGCATTGTCGCTGTTTTCTTTTTCCGGTTGAAGGTGACGAGCACGTTGGCGTCACTTCTTGCGTCATCTACTGATTCGCCCTTATTGTCACGGGCGTCAATTCCTAAAAGCAATACGGTGAAAGAATCCTTCTTCGGATCAAATTCTTTAATCCGTTTCACGGACTGGTCGCCGCGGTCAAGACTGACGTGCGCTTCCTTGGTCGCATTGTTCAGTTTCACAAATGCGTAGGCGCCGACGGAACCGGCAATCACCAATAAGAAAGCGGCAAAAACCAGTACAAATTTCACCCATTTTCTGAGGCGTTTTTTCTTTTTTCTGCGTTGAGATCGTTCTTCCATATCATTACCTCTCGTTTCTATTCTTTGTGAAGCGTACCATAATTGTTGGCTTGGAACAACTCTGTAAATGAGAAAATTCCAAATCTTTCTCTCTATTTCGACAACATCTACTGTTATTTTTACATCAGGTTCACATTATATTGGACGGCAGGAAGCGGAAAATGTTTCGTCGGGTTGTAAAAAATAATCAGTAAAATAATGGATGTTAACCGTCGGAAGGTTTGAAACGATCGGAATCAGGCAAAAGAAGCAGTAGAACAATTCCTCGCGGATACAGCGCAGGATGAGGGGAGTCTATATCACATGAAAAGCATACATTCTAATAAATGGCTCTATTTTTTCGGCGCTCTCGGCGGCGCGTTATACGGATATGATACCGGAGTCATTTCCGGGGCTATTTTATTTATGAAAAAAGAACTGGGACTGAACGCCTTTACAGAAGGCCTCGTCGTCAGTTCGTTATTGGCGGGGGCGATTCTCGGTTCGGGATTCGCCGGCAAACTGACCGACCGGTTCGGCAGGCGGAAGGCCATCATGGGAGCGGCGCTGCTGTTTTGTATTGGCGGGTTTGGGGTCGCTTTTGCCCCGAATACACAGGTGATGGTTCTATTCCGGATCATTCTCGGACTGGCTGTCGGAACATCTACAACGATCGTTCCGCTCTATTTATCGGAGTTGGCTCCGAAGCATAAACGGGGGGCGCTTTCATCACTGAACCAGCTGATGATTTCGGTCGGAATCCTCGTTTCGTATATCGTGAATTATATATTTGCCGATGCAGGCGCTTGGCGCTGGATGCTTGGTCTTGCGGTCGTGCCGTCAGTCATTCTGCTGATCGGAATATTATTCATGCCGGAAAGCCCGCGCTGGCTGTTTACAATCGGCAAAGAAGATAAAGCAAGAGAAATTCTTTCGTCATTGCGGGGAACGAAGAATATTGAGGGCGAGATTGACCAGATGAAAGAAGCGGAAAAGGAAAACGAAGGCGGTTTGAAAGAATTGTTTGAGCCGTGGGTGAGACCCGCGCTGATTGCCGGCCTCGGGCTAGCCTTTTTACAGCAATTCATCGGGACAAATACCATTATTTATTACGCCCCGAAAACATTTACCAGTGTCGGGTTCGGCAATTCCGCGTCTATCCTGGGAACCGTCGGCATCGGCGCCGTCAATGTCATCATGACGCTTGCGGCTATCAAAGTCATTGATAAGATCGGTCGGAAGCCGCTGCTTTTGGCCGGAAATGCGGGCATGGTCATCAGTCTGCTCGTATTGGCCGCGGTCAATCTCTTCTTTGAACATTCAGCAGCCGCATCATGGACGACGGTGATTTGTTTAGGTCTGTTTATCATCGTGTTTGCGATCAGCTGGGGGCCTGTTGTATGGGTTATGCTGCCGGAATTATTCCCCCTCCATGTCCGCGGTATCGGCACGGGTGTCTCGACTTTGATGCTGCATGCCGGAACATTGCTTGTTTCATTAACCTATCCGATATTAATGGAGGCCGTCGGCATCAGCTATCTATTTATCATTTATGCCGCGATCGGGATAATGGCATTCCTGTTCGTTTGGTTTAAAGTGACCGAGACGAAGGGGAAAAGCCTTGAAGAAATCGAACAGGATCTGCGAAGCCGTAACGGAGGCTCTGAATCAGAATCCAATCGGCAGACAGTTCATCCTTAATTCCAGTGTGAGAGGGGGCGGTTATACACCGGCCCCTTAAAACTGCGTCCCGCGCCCGGTCACATAAATGACAGGAATATGTCATACGTTAGTATAAAGTCACGATAAAGGCGGGGATGCCGGTGAAAACGAGCATTATTATCCTTACATATAATGAGCTGGAACTGACCAAAAAATGTCTGGCCAGCATTGATCAATACACCGACAAAGAAGAGATAGAGCTGATCATCGTTGATAACGGTTCATCAGACGGAACGAGAGAGTACATATCAAAACTTCCTGACGTCAAAGTCATCCTAAATGAAAAAAATCTCGGGTTCGCCAAGGGCTGCAACCAAGGAATCGAAGCGGCAGGGGGGGACAATCTGCTGTTTCTGAACAACGATACGATAGTCACGAAAAATTGGCTCAGCGCCATGCTGAGAGTGCTGTATCAATCTGAAAAAAACGGCATGGTCGGTCCCGTCAGCAACTATGTCAGCGGCGCGCAGATGATCCATGACGCGTATCAATCGCTTGATGAACTGGAGCCATTCGCGGAGGCTTATTGTGAAAGGGAAAAGCATAAAACGAAGCGGGTGCTCCGCCTTGTCGGATTCTGCCTTCTGGTGAAAAAAAGCGTCATTGAAGACATCGGCCCGTTCGATGAACAATTCGGATACGGTTCTTTTGAAGATGATGATCTATGCCTGCGCGCCCTGCAAAAAGGCTACAGCCTGCACATCGCCCTCGATGCCTTTGTGCATCATCACGGGCACGCGACGTTTACGGCTAATCAGGATATCAATATCAATCAATTATATTTGGAGAACCGCCAGCGTTTTATGGAAAAATGGGGCACTGATTTTACGTACTTTACCCACCCGAGACCGGAAATTGCGGAGCTTGTTCCCCGGGAAGCGAGAAGGGTACTTGATGTCGGCTGCGGCGCGGGTGCTACGGGACTGGAACTTCAAAACAGACAGCCCTGTGAACTGTACGGAATAGAACTGCACCCGCTGGCGGCGCAAGCGGCAAAAGGACACTATGAAGCGGTTCTGCAGGAAGATGTCGAAGAAGTGAAACTCCCGTATCCGGAAGGCTTTTTTGATTGCATCATTTTTGCAGACATCCTTGAGCACTTAAAAGACCCTTGGCGTGTCATTGAAACGTACTCAGCCTATTTGGCGCCTGCCGGATCAATCGTTTGCAGCATTCCGAATATTTCTCACGCCGAAGCGCTGTTTCCGCTTCTGCTCGGTGACTGGACATACAAGGACGCCGGCATTCTCGACCGCACCCACTTGCGGTTTTTTACGCCGCAGACGGTCCGCACGCTCTTTCCGGAAGAGACATTTGACGTGAAAAAGCAGTCCTATACGTATGTTCACGTTGATGAGCGGGTGCAGCTGTTTTTACAAGAAATCACTCGAACGGCGCAGGCGATGCAATTTCCGGTAACACAGCTGCCCGAACAAAGCCGGATTTACCAAATCCTCCTGCGTGTCGAAAAAACACGCTGAAGGCTACCGTCCCATCGTTCCGAAGTTGACAATCTGAATGGAAACATCATAGTCAAAGGCTGCTTCGGAAAAGGTCTCATCCCAATGATTTTTCACTTTCTTCCAATAGTCGGGATATTGAATGCGGACTCTGTCAGAAAAGAATACAGGGTCCGTTTCATATTGATTCTGAAGCTTATCAATGACTTCTTTTATATCGCTTTTTAGTTTTTTTTCGAAAATCTTTTCGAGCCCGTTTAAATAATGCTGATTGAATGAATCCTCGCCGGCATATTGATCCTCCGACAAGATGCCTTTTGTTTTTACCGATACGTGAAATGACAGCTTCCCGTTTTTCAGCCGGGGGGTGATGGAGGATGTTGATTTTTTGATCTCGAAGGTAATCGGGTGCCCTCCTTTATCCAAAGCGGGCAGCACGCCGCCCTGTATCGTTCCCGTCAGCCAATTCAGGCTCTGTACTTCGTATGATGACAGGAATCCCGCCAGTCTGTTTTGTTTTTTGTTTTTGATGATGGCCGCTCCGTCATACACCGTTTTTCCTTTTTGATTGCTGACGGCCTGCATGAGAAAGCTGAGTTTATTATGGCAGTAAATCGAAGCTCTCCCGATTCTGAGCGGCTTTAAAATTTTTCCGTTGTAGCCGCCGTTGTTTGTGAGGTCGATGAGCTTTTCCGCGGCCATGGGCTGCTGCTGATTCGGCGTCGGCTCCGTCAGAATATCGGACGCTTTTCCTCTTGCCGCGAAAAGATAGCTGCTCCGTCTTAATTCATCATCACGGATAAAATGATTCATCATCTGCAGTATATTTTGGTCGGCCAGCAATTTGTCGCTGAATATCAGCACTTTTAAATGATCGCTGTAAACGGGCGGATCTTTTAAGGAGACTTCACTGACGGCTTCAAGAATGGTATCCCCCCGCGTCGTCACATTGACAAACACGGGCCGGCCGGAAGCCTGGCTGTTTTCACTTTGGGGCAGCAGGTTTTGATAGGTTAGTTTATATCGGCGGTCACTCGTCTCGTCTATGGCCACTCCCCGGGCGAACGATAGTTTTTCGACTTCCTTCGCGTCCCAGCATCCTGAAAGCATTATCAGTATGAAAAGCGCCACCGCCCATTTTATGAAATATGTCATGACGTCTGTTTCCTCCCCGCTATTTTCTTCATCCAGCTGACAAACCAAATGAGAAAAGGAATCATAATGACGGCAAAAAACGCATATCCGAGAATATTAGCGAATGCAAACACACTGTTGATATCATCGGGGTACATTGAAAGGCCGAATGTCACCGCCAATAATCCCCCCAGCAGCCAGCCATTGTTTTTATTTTTCAGCCTGAAAATGGTGTTGAATCCGAGATGCGCTCCTTTAAAAGAACCGAGCATACAGGTGAACTGCTGGCATGTCCACGTAATTAAAAGAAAGATATCAAATCTTTCGATGAAAATACCGCGGATTTCCAAGGCGTGAATCAGGGAAATTGTCGGATACGTCACCGTTTTGGCTTCAGCAACCGACATACAGCCGATCACGATAAGCAGTATAAAGCTGTAAAATAAGCTCGCGCCTGCGATGCCGAAGACAGCCGCCTTTTTCGCCTGCTTCGGGTTTTTCATAAACGGCACCAGAAAAAGAATCACTTCAAGCCCCGAAAAATACAGAAGGGTTCGCGGAAACAGCTCAAAAAAGCTTTTGTAGCCCCCATCAAAGACCGGGCGGACGAAATCCAGCTTAAACAGTCTCAGGCTGAATATGAGCAGTGTAAGCAGAATGATGATCGAAACCGGAAAGAGATACGCATAGAGCTTTGAAATGGGATAGACCCCGCCGGTCACATGGTAAATGCCGACCGCCAGAAAAATGAATATGACGACACCCATCGGCGTATTTTTCAGTAAAAAGTAATTGATGACTTCACCGAGAAACCGGGCTTGAAAACAGACGGTGACGACAAAATAACAGCTGATGAATAAATTCAGAAGAGAACCGATAGCGCGGCCCATGATGCTTTGATTCAGCTCATAGATGGTTTCCCCGCTGTTCTTCTGCAAAAACGGCATAAAGAGCAGGACGATGCCGATAAACACGACACTCTGCAACAGAATAATGATCCATCCGCTCGGACTGTCCGCTGTTGCGGCCGAGCGCGGCAATGTTAACACGCCCGCTCCGATCATTGTTCCGCTTACCATGAGAAGGGTCTGCATAAAAGACAGCTTGTCTTCCGGTTTTATCATGGGGATCACCTTTGTCTGATTTTATCTTTTGTCTCTTTTCGGGTCGGCCGTTTTTTAAAAAGCGGTGTCGGCAGCCTGACAATCGTATCCTTTAAGTCCTGTCCCGGCTGCGCCATGATCGGAATAATATAATCCTGGCCGAAGCTTTTCAGGCGCATCAGATGGCCGACGACCAGCAGATAACACATAATCAGTCCGTATAAACCTAAAATCGCCGATAAAATCATCGAAAAAATGCGGATGAGCCTCAGCGGGAAATTGAACACATAGGAGGGCGCCGTAAAAGAGGCCAATGCCGTAACGGATACGACAATCACCATCATCGCGCTGACGATATTCGCCTGTACGGCGGCCTGGCCGATCACCACTCCCCCGATCAGGCCGATCGTCTGGCCGATCGGCTTCGGCAGTCTGAGCCCAGCTTCTCTGATCATTTCAATCGTAAAAATCATAATAAACGCTTCAACAAAAGGGGGAAACGGGACATTCAACCTGCTTCCGGCAATCGTCACCGCCATTCTCGTCGGCAAAAGCCCGGTATGAAATGTAACGAGCGCGATGTAAAGGCCGGGTAAATAAATCGTGATTAAAATGCATGAATACCGAAGCAGCCTGAGAAAGGTAACCGGAACCCACCGCTGATTATAATCGTCAGGAGAGTGGATAAATTCATCAATGGTAGCGGGCACCAAAAGGGTAAATGGCGTTCCGTCTACAAGAACGGAGACCCGCCCCTCTAAAAGAGCGCCCATAACCCGGTCAGGCCGTTCGGTCGTCAAAATGGTCGGGAAAATGGAATACGTGTTATCTTCAATGAGCTGTTCGATCGATCCTGATTCCGGAATATCATCAATGGTGATGGACTCCAGTCTTTTCATCACTTCTTTTACGACATCATCAGGCGCGATATCCCGAATGTAGGCAACGGCGATCCGTTTTTTTGTCCGTTCGCCGAGTGTCAGCTCCTTGATCTGGAGATTGGGGTCACGGGACTGCTCACGCAAAAGCGCCGTATTCGTCCGAAGCTTTTCGACAAAACCTATCCTCGGCCCGCGTTCCAGCACTTCTGATGCCGGTTCTTCGACATCCCGCATTTTAAATGTTTCCGTATCAAAGGAAAGGGCCTCCTTCCATCCCTCCGCCAGCAAAACCGATTTGCCGGAAAGAATGTCTGTCTCAACATCCTTAAGTGAAGAAAGCCGGGTGTGGTGATACCCGAAAGAAATGGATGCCGGAGGTGTTTCAGCCGGTTCCTCTTGATGCCAGGCGGCCGCCTGCACGGGCGAAATAATATATTCGGCAAGCAATTGATTTTCAGTCAGTCCGTCTATATACACTAGACAGGCGTCACAATTGCCGTTTCCGTACGTAAATGAATAAAACATCATGTCATCGCTTTGGCCGAACCGTTTTTTCAGCGCTTGAAGGTTTTGTCCGAGCTCAGCATTTATCGTCACAATGTTTCCCCCCTTTCATCAGTTATTTTAATTTGCGACAAACAAGGGATTTTATTCTGGAATAGGAAATGACTGAGCATTCCGCCCCATCCGAATGGTATAATGAGCAGGTCAGCCATTTATACATATTGTTTTTAACTGGCGGCTCTCTCCGTGTTTTAAAATAGGTACAGGGGGAATGGGATATGAGCCGCTTTTTAATGGGAGGGGAACGAACATGACGCAAGAGCCGATTTTTTTACAGCCTGTATGTAAAGAAAAAATATGGGGCGGCACGTTATTACGCGAACGATTCGGATACAGTATACCTTCAGAAACAACCGGCGAATGCTGGGCGATATCAGCCCACCCGCACGGGATGAGCACGGTCAAAAGCGGTCCGTATCAAGGGAAAACCCTGATCGAACTGTGGAATCAGCATAGAGAATTATTCGGCGGAACGGAAGGGGACCGCTTTCCGCTGCTGACGAAAATACTGGACGTCAAACATCACCTGTCCGTCAAAGTCCACCCTGACGATTATGATGCCGAGGAGCATGGACTGGGCGAAACGGGGAAGTCTGAGTGCTGGTACATTATCGACTGTAAAGAAAATGCGGAGATAATATACGGTCATACGGCCCGTTCGAAAGCAGAGCTTGTCACCATGATTAACAGCGGTGATTGGGAAGGCCTGCTGCGCCGCGTGAAGATCAAACCCGGCGATTTTTATTATGTGCCGAGCGGAACCATCCATGCCATTTGCGCCGGGGCGCTCGTGCTGGAAATACAGCAGAATTCAGATGCCGCCTACCGGATATATGATTACGGGCGCACAGATCAAAACGGCGAGGCGCGTGAGCTGCATATCCGCGATGCCGTCAACGCCGCCACCGTTCCTCATGTGGACGGATTTTTAGATGAATCAACTGAAACGAGAAAAGGCATCACCATCAAAACCTTTGTGCAGGGAGAATATTTTTCTGTTTACAAATGGGATATCAGCGGGACGGCGGAAATGACCCAGGACGCTCCGTTTATGTTATGCAGCGTTATAGAAGGAAGCGGCTCCATCACTTGTGAAGGCAAAACTGCAACACTTGAAAAAGGCGCGCATTTCATACTGCCGGATCAGATGCCTGACTTTACGATAACCGGAGAATGCACAATCATCGTTTCTCATATATAAATCACCGAAACTTAATCCCAGCGATGGGATTAAGTTTTTTTTATTTGGATAATTGGATGATTTCTCTCTGTAAAAATGAAGAAAGCCGGCCGATAAATAAACTAGTTTGATAGAAACCAATTGAATCAGAAAGAGGAGAAGGAATGAAAAAGAGATTCGTTGCACCTATGTTATTGTCCGGCGTTTTCCTTGTCTTTAGCACCGTTACACAGCACGCCCAGGCTGCATACAGCGATTATTCCGTTTATGAGCTGGAAACGAAGCAGCAATTCGCTTCTGAGAATGATGCGCTTCAAGCGGCAGCGAAATTGAAAAAGGATACGGGATGGCAGGCTGACGCAAAGAAAGCCGGTAATGCGCCGCTCACTTATCAAATCTCAGCTTCAGGCTTACACGATGAAACGGACGCGAAAGCCGTGCTGAAAGATCTCACGAAGCAGACTGGAGTGGCCGGGACTTACAGCGCAAGCGGAAGCAAACAGCCATACGTGACCGTCACATCAGGAGTTCTATCAGACGGGCAGCAGACGAAAAACCTTCTTGCCAAATTGACGAAAGAAACGGGCGTGACTGGCGCCGTCAAGGAGTCGGGAACGAAGCAGCCGTACATGCAGGTCGTGACTTCTGAGATCGCAGCCGAAGCAGACGCGAAAATGCTCGCTCAAGATTTGACGAAGCAGACGGGCGTGAAAGCATCATACCGTCCGATCAAGCGGGAAACTGCCCAGTTTCAGATCCAATCAGGAACAATTACCGGCGATCAAAAAGCTGCTCAAATCCAAACTGATTTTCAAAAGGAAACAGGATTACAATCGTCGCTGAAGGTGATAACAAAAGGAAGCCCGAATATCACCGTGACAGCTTCCGGCATTCCGGATGCAAATAAAGCGGCCGGCTTAGCGAAACAGCTGCAGCAGAAAACGGGCATCAAAGGGAATGTTCAAACATATGCCCAAAGCAAAACAGCTGCCGTGTACAACGTGCGGTCAGGGTATTTTAACGGAGTAAGCGCCGTGCGAAATGCCGTCAGCCAAATCAAGAAGAATACGGGCGTCAGCGGCAGTTATCAAAAAGCCGGCACGAAAAATAATTATACGGTCGCGATGAGCGGACTGACGGCTCAGCAGCTGCAAAGCGTTCAATCCTTCTTTAAAAAGAAAAAATGGCATTGCGACACAACGTCTGTCAAAAAGACAGCGTCAGCGTCCGTTTACAGGATTACAGCAGGACAGCTTACTGCCGCACAGGCAGATCAAGCGGAGGCGTTTTTCCGCCAGCAGCATGTAAAGACGGCAAGAACTGCGGCAGGAAAAACAGCAGAAAACCAATATCAGCTGCTTTCTCAGCAGACGGCAGACCAATCGAAGATTAAAAAAGGATTGAATCTTCTGGCCGGATATAAACTGAGTGCCGTTTCCAAAACAGCAGCCAAGCAAACGGGAACAACGTACCAAGTCACAACTGAATCACTGCTTGATACGGCAAAGATCAATCGTTCGCTGGATTTCTTCAAAGGGAAAAAAGTATCCGCTTCTTCACAGAAAACAGGTGAAACAGCGTATACACAATTCAGGATTGAAACGGCCCCGCTGCTTAAGAAGGAAGACATTGACCGCGTGACTGCCTTTTTCAAACAAAACAAAGCGGCCGGCACTGTAAAGGAGACGGGGAAAACCGCCTATTCACAGTACGTCATCAAAACCGAAAAGTTCACTGGTAAAACCGTTTTAAATAAAAGCATGAGCTATTTCAGCGCCAAACAATTGCAGGCCGGCTATACGAGTGAAAGCCATCCGGTTTATGAGCTCCATCTCCGCGATCAATTCACGGGCTCGCAGTCTGCGGACGCCGCCTCTCAAAAGCTGAAAAAGCTGTACGGATGGACGATGACTATTTTGAAAATAAAAAACGGACCGCAAATTATGAATACCAATTACAACATCTCGCTTGCGGATATGGTCAAAAAACAAATGACAGTCAGCCCGCAGACTGATGCCTCGGCTTACGCGTCGCTTACTTACATCAATACGGCTTCCGGGACGGTCACAGCCGACGTACTGAACGTCCGCTCAACTCCGGAAGTCAGCTCAGGCAATATTATCGGGCAGTTGAAAAAAGGCGATAAAGTCAGCATCACCGGCCAGACAAACGGCTGGGCCAAACTCAGCATGGGCTGGAGAAACGCCAGCAGTGATGAAGTCGAGCAATACGTCAATCCCGATCACTTCGCACAAGACAGCAAGTATTATTTTCAATTTCTGAAGCTCTCTCAGACAGCGGGATTGAACGCATCTGAATTGAATCAAAAAGTGCTGGTCAATAAAGGAATTCTGACAGGCAAAGGCCAAGCCTTTATTACAGCCGCCGGAAAATACAGCATCAATGAAGTGTATTTGATTTCGCATGCTTTGCTTGAAACGGGCAATGGCACGTCAGAGCTTGCAAACGGCATTACGTATAATGGAAAAAAGGTTTATAACATGTACGGCATCGGGGCTTATGACAGCAACCCGAATTATTACGGCGCACAATACGCATATAATCAAGGCTGGTTTACTCCGGAAGCCGCGATTATCGGCGGAGCCCAATTTATCGGTGCGTCATATATTCACAACTCCGCATACGAACAGGATACCCTGTATAAAATGAGATGGTCTCCAGCCGCATCCCATCAGTATGCGACAGACATCGGCTGGGCGTATAAGCAGGTAAACCGCATGTACAGCTTATACTCACTTCTGGACGACTACACGCTTTACTATGATGTTCCTGTGTATATGAAAGTGTAAAAAAAGGCTGAAGTTGTTGCTTCAGCCTTTCTTCATGCAAAAAAAAACACCCGCCTCGGATTCAGGCAGGTGCTTCAGCACAATTTTTCATTTTTGTTTCCGCAAATTTCAATAACGCTTCACTCGAATTCCCATTTGAATACATATTCCATTTGTCCGAGAACCGCTTCATTTCTTCTGCATGAAATGGCTTTTTCGTCATTTCCTCGAGAAGGGCTTTGCTGTCATGACAAGCTCTTCCGGGGATGACCGAAGCATAATTGTCGATCAAACCGCGTTTTTGATCGTATTCCTCCAGATCATAGGTGAAAAAGAATATCGGTTTATTTAAGAGTGCGAATTCAAAGGGCACGGAAGAGTAGTCCGTAATTAAAATATCAGCCGCTTTCAAAAGGTCATGAAGACGCATGTCAGACACGTTCTTGATCGATTCGCTTTCAAACGAAGCTGAAATATGATGCAAAACGGCTGGGTGAAGCTTTACAAGCAGCATATACTCTCCGTTTAATTCGTTTATGAGCTGTTCTTCGGTGAATGGGAGCCGGAAGGATTGCATATCATAATCTCTGAATGTCGGTGCGTACAGAATGATTTTTTTCGGCCATTTGCGCTCCGGTTCCGGCTTGTTTTCTTCATAATAGACGTCAGTCAGGGGAACTCCCGTTTTTAACAGCTGGGCATCCCGTATACCGAACGACTTTTTAAAAACGTCAGCCATCTCATCTGAACCGACGGTGACAAAATCAAACGAACGATACACTTTTTTAAAGCGGCTGATATCTGATGCCGGCCGGCTTCGGTTCGTCACGTCCTCAAGGCCGAACTTTTTCAAAGAGCCGTTCGCATGCCATACTTGAATGCATGTCGTTTGCGGCCGGCGGTTTAAGACGCTTGTCAGGAGAAAATAGTTATCCGTTATGACCACTTTGCTCTTAAAAAGGATGAAAACGGCCTTCACAAGATGCAGAGGGTTTTTTTCGTTCAGATAAAAAGAGCCGAGACCTTCCAGCTCCTTTTTCAGACTGACGGCATGTCTCGTATACAGAACCGTCACTTCATAAGAAAACGATTCAGCGTGCGCCTTGTAAGAACGGATGAGAGCCTGGGCATTCTCTTCAAAAGATACCAGCAGGGTCAGGTGATTCTTTGGCTTTACAGGCTTGAACAAAACGCCGAGAACCGACAGATATATAGAATAGAAAGCGGCGAATAAAGATCGCAAGTTCATAGATTACCAATCTCTTTTGCTGTTTTATTTGTTTAAAGCTGTTTCGTTTGATCTTCAGCCTGCTTGGAGTACAGGCTCTTATTTGATTTATTGTTTCTCAAAACGGTAAAAGCATACTTCGGAATGTTCAGCATCCTTTTCCATCTCCACGGATTTGTCACCAGTCTGTACAGCCATTCCAGATTTGTTTTGATCATCCATTCAGGGGCGCGTTTCACCGTTCCGCTGAACACATCAAAGCTTCCGCCCAAACCGATTGAAACAGCCTGAGGAAAAAGATGTTTGTATTCATAAATAAATTGCTCCTGATGCGGATATCCTAAGGCGACAAACACGATATCGGGTTTCGACCGGGAAATCTGTTTGGCGACGAAGCGTTTATCGGCTTCATAGCCGTTGCTGGCTCCGACAACCTCGATATTCGGATACTCTTTATCGATCCGATTCAAAACGGCGTCAAGCACGTCTTGCTTAGCTCCGTATAAAAATATTTTTTTAGACTGCCGGTTTGCGAGACCGAGCAGCGACAGAAACACATCGAATCCCGCAATTCTTGATTTCAGCGGGTGCTGCGTCAAACGTGACATTAACACGACGCCGATACCATCCGGCAGGACGAAATCCGCGGAAGAAATGACTTGATGATAACCTTTGTCTTTCGCCGCAGCGTATCCGATCTCTGGATTGACCGTCGCAATGACGGCTCCTTGCTTTTGTGCGATATAATAAGTGTCTAAATATGAAATAAACTCCTGTAAATTTCCATTAACATAAGAAAGGTTGTGCACCATTTCAGTCTGCATCTGCCGTCCTCCTTTTTGTACGGGATTTTCTTTCACTTTTTCGTGACTTAAGCTAAGCTTTATTTTAACATAATACCTTCAGATAAACTTAACAATAGTTTTACAAAAATATAAATAAGATAACAATTTCTTTAATCATACGCGCAAAAACCCTGCTAAACTCCTATTGTAATAACATTTGTTAATAAGTGGAATTTAACTTCGTTTTACATTAGCTTAACCTTTTCAGGGCTATGTGATATAATGAGGTTCCATGAGTACGAAATTGGCACTTTAGTGATTAAGGATACAGCTGCACAGCATTTCAGGGCAGTTGCTTGTTATACGTATGATGATAGAAAGGAGCTTTTGTTTCATGAAGAAGGTCATTACTTACGGAACGTTTGATTTACTGCATTGGGGTCATATTAAACTGCTCGAGCGCGCGAAGCAGCTTGGAGATTATCTTGTCGTTGCCATCTCAACAGATGAGTTCAACCTTCAAAAACAAAAAAAGGCCTACCACAGCTATGAACACAGAAAGTTAATTCTTGAAACGATCCGTTATGTCGACGAAGTTATTCCGGAAAACAGCTGGGATCAAAAAGTCCGGGACGTAGCGGAGCACAACATCGACGTGTTCGTAATGGGAGACGATTGGGAAGGCAAGTTCGACTTCCTTAAAGATCAATGCGAAGTCATCTATCTCCCTAGAACCGAAGGCATTTCCACTACTCAGATTAAAAAAGAAATTGCCGGAGTGTAATTGAAACATTCGGATATGCAGATGATAAAGAAGTACTCCCTCCGGATAGGGAGTACTTCTTGTAATATAAGGTTATTTTCGCTATATTTGTTATGCGCTTTTTTTAAAAAAGCTAGACAATAAGAGGAGAATTTAAAATGAATCTTAGTAACTTTTTTAAATTGAATAAAAAAGAGTCCAAGCCGTCCATAGAAGAACGTGAATATACCATTTTAAACAAAGAAGCATTGGCGGATGAAAAGAAGGTAGCGGTAGTCGTTCCTGTTTATAATGCAGAAGAATATGTGCGGAAAACAGTTGATTCAGTGATCCTTCAAAATATCGGCTTTCAGCATATTTCTTTAATTCTGGTCGATGATTGTTCAACTGATGATTCCAGAAACATTCTGACTGAATACGCCGAGCTGTATGAAAATATTACGGTCGTATTTCTGAAAGACAATACGGGAACCCCCGCTTATCCGAGAAACTTGGGAATTGAGCTTGCAAATGCAAAGTACATTACCTTTTTAGATGCGGATGATTGGTTTGCGCCAAACGGCGTTAAAATTTTATTCGACATGCTTGAAAGAGATCATGTGAATTATGCGGTCGGAAAAACGATCGAAATGCAGGTGAACGGGCAAAAAACAATCGGGAAACATGAGTCCTCACTGAACAGAGCGAAAGTATCGCCTTTTTCAATCCGGCATATTTTCTATCATCTCGGCCCGCGGGCAAGAATGATGAACTTACAATTTCTAAAAGATAATGATATCAGATATCCGGAAATGAAATTTGCTGAAGATAAGCAATTTTTTATGGATGTTCTTTTGTCGTGCGGAGATATTTCAACGTCAACAGAACCGGTTTATTATCTGAACAGAATGGACAATAATGAGTCGCTGACAAAAAAGACGAATATTATGGAAAAAACCGATACGAACATAGCCGTAATGAAGTATATTCTAAACAAAAAATTAGATACTGAGAAAGAAAAGATGGCGATGAACCGCCTGATTGAATTCGATTCCATTACGCGGCTTTTCGATCGGATGCACTTCCTGAAAAGCGAAAATAAAGAAGCTTACTACAATAAATTCAATGAAATTCTGAATGTATTAAAGAAGACGAAGTACGATATTTCCGAGACGTTTTTTCATCCGATCCATAAAACAGCCTACCGCCTGCTGATTCAAAAACGGTATGATGAAGTTGAAAAGCTGTTCCGATGGTCTAAAAAAGAGCCCAATAAAAACATCGTGACCCGGGACGGACTGGCTTATTTAGAAAGCCCGCTGACGGATGAAGAAAATAAACTGGTCGAACTGCGCATGCACGGGGAAACGGAAAGTGCGGTGTTCGCCGATGATAAATTCAGCATTACGTTCCGCTTGTTCGGACAGGACAGAAATAATGCCCAATATATTCAGTTTCAGCACAGAGAAAAAATGAAAGTATACCACCAGTTTCCGGTACAGTCACTGGGAGACGGGCGGTACGTCCTTGAACTCCCGTTACGTGACATTGAAAAAGTCGGACTTGGCGGTTATATTATGTATGTCATTTATAACGATTATGAACGGGTCATGTTAAACAGAGAAGACGATGAAAAGGTAACAGCAGAAGCGAACGGACTGCACTATCAATTCTACCGGACGGTGAAGGAGAACCTATCGCTGAAAGTATCAAAATGATGATTATGATTGGATATGTTTAATTGAAACAGAGGAGTAGACTTATTTTATGGGTATAGAAAATCCTGTCAGATACAAGTTAAAACATCTTAATATAAAGGACGATACATTCAGTATTACGATATCCTGTGAAAATGCCGCTTTAGAGGAAGAGCCTTCTCTTCAGATTATAAATCGTAAGACAAAAGCGGAACTTTCCGTCCCTCTGAAACGGTTGCCCGGAGAAGGCGGGGAGTACCATGCTGTCATGGGCACGGAGCTGCTTTCTGAACATACGGACGGCAAAGGATGTCTTGATTTCTATGTCTCCTTTATCAATGATGACAGTGATATCAATAAAAAACGGTTAAAATCCAGCCTTGAACCTATTGAACTGTCTTCTTATAAAGATGAGGCTCATCATATGTTCTTTTTCCCTTATACGACCAAGAAAGGGAATTTCTCCTTAAAGCTGCTGCAGAGAAAGTTCGTCACGCGAATTGATGAAATGGAGCTTGAATCTGACGGCAGCTTACATCTGAAAGGTTTTGCATTCCGGCTGAATGCAGCAGAAAATTTAAAGATAAAAGAAAAAAACCTGATTCTGAAAATGAAAAAAGGAAAAGAAGAGGAGCCTCTCATTCTGAAGTATCCGCTTCATGACGTGCCGAGACACGACCTTGATGAATATGTTCAGGATACAACGGCACTTGACACGATAGGCTTTGATACAAAAATTGATTTGAATGCCATTTATAAAGAATTGAATCAGCAGCTTATCTTTCAATTCCATATTCAATTCATTTTTGAAGATGCCGGAACGGGTGAAGAGGTTATCACCAACAGCAAGCCGTTAAAGGCACTGAAATCTGAACAAGTAAACCCTAACCAATTCACGATTCTGAAAACGGAAAAAGGACCTGCCAGATTTCATGTTTTCACGAAAAAGAAAACGAAAAATCTCCATCTGAGAATGAATGATTACAGTTTCAGCACCCGTGTGGAGTATTTTGTAAAAGGAAAGCTGAAACGGGGCGCATCATTTATACGCAAAAGAAAGAATAAGCTGAAAAAGTTTATTGAGAAAAGAATACAAAACACTTATAAAGCAGGATTCAGGCTTGCAGGGAAACTGCCCGTCAAACAGAAATTTGTCATGTTTGAAAGCTTTGCAGGAAAACAGTACAGCTGCAATCCGCGGGCAATTTACGAATACATGAGCAAAGAAATGCCTGAATACCGTCTGTGCTGGAGTGTAAATCCCGCTTATTCACAGACATTTAAAGATAAAGGGATTCCTTATATCGAACGTTTTACGTTTAAATGGCTGTTTGCCATGGCAAGAGCCGAGTTCTGGATTGTTAACAGCCGTATGCCGCTGTGGATCCCGAAACCTGAGCATACGACATATGTCCAGACATGGCATGGCACGCCTTTAAAGCGTCTTGCCGTTGATATGGATGAAGTGCATATGCCGGGAACAAACACTGAAAAATATAAGCGCAATTTTACGACAGAGGCTTCAAAATGGGATTATCTGATTTCACCGAACGCCTATTCAACAGAAATTTTCGCTCGGGCGTTTCAGTTTAATAAAACCATGATTGAATCTGGATATCCGCGGAATGACTTCCTTCAGACGGATAACAGTCCTTCTGTCATCAAAGCGCTGAAAGAAAAAATGAACCTTCCGCAAGATAAAAAAGTGATCATCTACGCACCGACATGGCGGGATGACCAATTTTATAAGAAGGGAAAATACAAGTTTGACCTTGATTTAGACCTTCACCAATTAAGAGAAGCGATCGGCGACCGTTACGTCATTATTTTACGGATGCATTATCTGGTTGCGGAAAACTTTGATCTCGGACCGTATGAAGGGTTTGCATATGATTTCTCCAGCTACGAAGATATCCGTGAGCTGTATATGGTCTCTGATTTACTCATAACGGACTATTCATCTGTCTTTTTTGACTATGCAAATCTGAGAAGACCGATGCTGTTTTATGTGCCTGATATCGAAACGTATCGGGATAAACTCAGAGGGTTTTACTTTGACTTTGAAAAAGAAGCGCCCGGCCCGCTGGTCAAAGAAACGGGTGACGTTATCAAGTGGGTGAATGAAACGGAATCAGACAATTATAAGCTTCCGGATTCGTTCGGGCCTTTTTATGAGAAGTTCTGTTATTTAGAGACCGGGGAATCGTCTGAAAAAGCCGTAAAAGTGATTTTCGGGGACAAGTAAATAAGTGCAAAAAAGCATAATTTAACCACGTTAATTATGCTTTTTTGCTTAAAAGACGGCATGTTGCGCCCATCGGACGCAGGCTTGTTATGAAGTGAAAAATACATCGTAATCTGTTACAATTATGAGCGGTGCTTTTGTAAGTCAAAGCCATGACCAAAACTTACGACTAAGGAAGATTAGAATGAATGCATTGGTAAAAATTCTGAAAGAGCAATTCAACTCATTTCCGCTGATTATGCGGCTTGCAGTGTACGAAACGAAATCAAAGTATCAAGTGAACTATTTGGGTATATTGTGGCAGTTTCTCAACCCTATGATTCAAATGCTGGCTTATTGGTTCGTATTTGGTCTCGGGATTCGCGGCGGACATGATATGGTGCTTGGAAATGGAGACAGCGTACCGTTCATCGTCTGGATGCTGGCCGGCTTAATTCCTTGGTTCTTTATCAGTCCGACGATATTGGATGCATCTAACAGCGTTTTTAAACGGATAAATTTAGTATCGAAAATGAACTTTCCGATCAGTTCACTGCCTTCTGTAGTGATAGCATCGAATTTATTCAGTTACTTTGTGATGATGGCGATTTATATTATTGTGCTGCTGAGCAACGGGCTGTTTCCGACGCTTCACTGGCTGCAATATATTTATTACTTGTTTTGCATGATCAGTTTTATGTTTGCTTTCGGCCTGTTTAATTCGACCATCAGCGTATTAATCAGGGACTATCAGTTTTTGCTTCAGGCCGTCACAAGGCTTCTCTTTTTTCTTCTGCCGATTTTCTGGGACATTGCCGAGAAATTTGGAAACAGACCTGAAGTTTTGACCATCTTGAAGTTAAACCCTCTTTTCTATATTATCGAGGGCTTTAGAGACAGCTTTATGGAAGGGCAGTGGTTTTTCCACGATATGAAATATACGCTGTATTTCTGGTTCGTCACACTGCTGTTGTTAACAGTCGGTTCACTTCTTCATATGAAATTCAGAGATAAGTTTGTTGACTTTCTTTAATATAGTAAGGAGATTATACGATGAAACTAAAAGTTTCGTTCAGAAATGTTTCAAAACAGTATTTTCTATATAAAAAACAGTCTGACAAAATTAAAGGGCTGTTTTTCCCAAACAGAAATCAAAAAGGTTTTTTCGCTGTCCGAAATGTTTCTTTTGACGTCTATGAAGGAGAAACAATCGGATTCGTAGGAATCAACGGTTCGGGAAAATCAACGATGTCTAATCTGCTTGCAAAAATCATTCCGCCGACAAGCGGTGAGATTGATATGAACGGGCAGCCGTCTTTAATCGCCATTTCTGCCGGATTAAACAATCAATTAAGCGGTAAGGACAACATTCGTTTGAAATGCTTGATGATGGGTCTCAACAATAAGCAGATAGACGAGCTTTATGAAAAAATCGTTGAATTCGCGGATATCGGCGACTTTATAGATCAGCCTGTTAAAAGCTATTCAAGCGGTATGAAATCCCGTCTCGGTTTTGCCATATCGGCGCATATGGACCCTGACATCCTTATTATTGATGAGGCGCTCTCAGTAGGGGACCAGACTTTCTATCAAAAATGTGTGGACCGCATTACGGAATTTAAAGAACGCGGCAAAACGATCTTTTTCGTCAGTCATTCCATCGGACAGATTGAGAAAATGTGTGATCGGGTGGCTTGGATGCATTACGGCGAAATGCGTATGTTTGATGAAACAAAAGCGGTCGTGAAAGAATATAAAGCTTTTGTGGATTGGTTCAACAAGCTTTCCAAGAAAGAAAAAAAGAAATATCAAAATGAGCAGATTGAAGGCAGAACGCGGGCTGCCGAGGAACAGAAAATCTCTCAGGCGCAGCAAAAGAAAGCGAAGCCCAAATTCATTGCCAATACGATTCAGATTACGCTGCTTGCATTGCTGGCTGCAGGAACGGCCGCTTCGATGTTTTCAGACAAGCCTCTGCGTGCGATCGCCTCTTTCGGCGACGTCAAACAGAGCGATGCCGGCCTTTATGAGTCTGTGAATAAACCTGCTTTGGTAAAAGCTGAAAAAGCGGATCTTTACGCCGGAAAAGATATAAAAGGGAAAATCTCGGCAAGTGTAAATTTCGGTACGAAGGTGCAGGTAGAAGCCGAGAATAACCAAGCGGCCAAAGTGAGATTAAACGATAAAGAGTACTTTATGAAAAAGGCTGATTTGCATAAAGTGAACGCTTTAAAAACGACGGATGTTCAGCTCAGCGATTTCAGCAGCAGTTTATCAAGCGAAACGACAGAAGAGTTTCTCTCATATATCAATAAGAGCCTTGACGACGTGCGGAGTAAATTGAAAAATCCAGCTGACGGGCAAACGGATGACGGACGGAAAGTATTAAAAGTATCCGATGCGAGAACGGATTTTGTGATTGATAATAATACAGTCTCCGAAGTGATTTTTCATTTATCGCGTCCCGCAGACATCTCAGCTTTAAGTAAAAAAGGCGGCAGCAAAATCAATCAGAACTTGTTCATGCTTAAAAACCAGAAATATACTTTCTCTGTGAACAACGCTGATCAAACACTGACCGTAACATCTAAAAAGTAAAGATCACATAAAAAAAGCTGCCGGATTCGGCAGCTTTTTCTATTCGTCAGCTTCTTCTTTTTCAAGAAGATCCTTCATAAACGGAATTAATTTATGACGGATATCTTTGTCCTGTAAGGCAAATTCAAGCGTCGTTTCGATGAACCCCAGTTTTTCCCCGACGTCGTAACGTTTTCCTTCGAAATCATAAGCGAAGACACGCTGAATGTCATTGAGCTTTTGAATGGCATCCGTTAATTGAATTTCTCCTCCTGCACCGACTTCCTGCTGTTCCAAATACATGAAAATTTCAGGAGTGAAAACGTATCTTCCTAAAATCGCCAAGTTGGAAGGAGCTGTGCCCGCTTCAGGCTTTTCTACGAAATTTCTGACTTGGTAACGGCGTCCTTCATTTGTTAACGGGTCGATTATTCCGTAGCGGTGTGTATCACTTTCAGGAACTTGCTGAACCCCGATAATGGAAGACAATGTTTTTTCATATTCGTCCATCAGCTGACGAAGTCCCGGTTTTTCGGCCTGGACAATATCATCGCCGAGAAGAACGGCGAAAGGTTCATCGCCGATGAAGTTGCGTGCGCACCAAACCGCATGACCGAGTCCTTTTGGCTCTTTTTGGCGGATATAGTGGATATCTGCAATGTTTGATGATTTTTTCACTTTTTGCAGCAGTTCGATTTTACCCTTCTCTTCCAAATTGCGCTCCAGTTCAGGCGCATTGTCGAAATGGTCTTCAATTGCTCTTTTTCCTTTTCCGGTTACGATAATAATGTCTTCGATGCCGGATTCGACAGCTTCTTCGATAATATACTGAATTGTCGGCTTATCAACGATTGGAAGCATTTCTTTAGGCATTGCTTTTGTGGCAGGCAAAAAACGTGTGCCTAAACCTGCTGCCGGAATAATGGCTTTGCGTACTTTCTTCACTGAATAACACCATCCTTGTTTCTGCTGAATCTTTTTTTCAGAACTATAACCTAGTCTTTTTCCACTTTACCACAATTGATTAAAATTCACACCTTTTAATCCGCTTTCAAAGAGTCTTGTAAAGGATTTTGCTTTGTTTGCCGTTAAGCTTTACAATATCTAAGAAACGGCATAAATATGTTAACATGAAGGCAATATCCGACATATAAAACGAGGTGCAGACAAACCGTTGAAAAAACTAAAAGTAATGACCGTATTCGGTACAAGACCTGAAGCAATTAAAATGGCTCCGCTCGTGTTAGAGCTTGAAAAATATCCGGAAATTGATTCACTGGTGACTGTAACCGCACAGCACAGACAGATGCTGGATCAAGTGCTTGAAGCATTCAGCATTAAGCCTGATTATGATTTGAACATTATGAAAGAGCGTCAGACGCTTTCTGAAATTACATCTCATGCCTTGCTGAAACTGGACAAGCTGTTCCAAGAAGTAAAACCAGATATCGTTTTGGTCCACGGAGATACGACGACAACTTTCGCGGGAAGCCTTGCCGCCTTTTATCATCAAATCGCCGTCGGCCATGTGGAAGCCGGTCTGCGTACGCAGAATAAATACTCTCCTTTCCCTGAGGAAATCAACCGGCAGATGACGGGCGTGATCGCTGATGTGAATTTTGCGCCGACAAGCCAGGCTGAACAGAATCTGCTCGCGGAAAATAAAAAGCCGGATTCCATATTTGTCACGGGAAATACGGCGATAGACGCGCTTCAAACGACGGTGCGGGAAGATTATTTTCATCCGATTTTTGATAAACTGGACGGAAGCAGGATGATCCTCCTGACAGCGCACAGACGTGAGAACTTAGGAAGGCCGATGGAACAGATGTTTAAGGCCGTCAGAAGAGTCATTGAAGAGTTTGAGGACGTACAAGTCGTTTATCCCGTCCATTTGAATCCCGCAGTACGTGAGGCCGCAGAAGCCCATTTCGCTGATTCGGACAGAGTGCATTTAATAGAGCCGCTGGAGGTTGTGGATTTCCATAATTTCGCTGCGAAAGCCCATTTCATTATGACCGACTCGGGCGGAGTGCAGGAGGAAGCGCCTTCCCTCGGTAAGCCGGTCTTGGTGCTCCGGGATACAACCGAACGCCCCGAGGGAGTGAAAGCAGGAACATTAAAGCTTGCGGGCACCGATGAGGAAACCGTGTATCAGCTGACAAAACGGCTTTTAACCGATCAGGCTGAATATGAACGGATGTCAAAGGCGTCCAACCCTTATGGTGACGGATCTGCCTCAAAGCGGATTGCGGAGGAACTGCTTTATCGGTACGGCTATAGAAAAAACCGTCCGCAGCCTTTTACAGAATAAAAAACTCTGCATCGCATGCAGAGTTTTTTATTATTTCAGGCTTTCTTTTAATTCTTTTTTGACTGAAGCGAGGCTTGCTTCATCTAATTTGTAGTAATAGATATGGTTGATTCTCGTTCCCGTTCCCTTTAGTTCATGCTGAATAACTTTGCCGCGGGCGTTTTTATAGTCAGTCATGACCGTCCACATATCATCGAATGACATGTTTGTTTTCATATTGTTTTCAATAACCTTAAACATATCGCCGAATTTCGTGACAGACGAAATATTTGCCCCTTTAGCGATAATCCCTTCAATCACTTGGCGCTGGCGCTGCTGCCTGCCGAAATCCCCCCGGGGATCTTCTTTTCTCATACGCGTGTAGGCAAGTGCTTCTTCACCGTTCAGGCTGATGTTCCCCGTTCCGAAAGAGTGCCCGTCGTAGTTGAAGGCAAACGTGCTGTTCACCGTAATCCCGCCGAGTGTATCCACTGTATCTTTGAAGCTCTCCATGTTTACTTTCACAAAATAATCCACCGGCACGTCAAGCAGGTTCTCGACGGTATCCGCGGCCATCTGCGTCCCGCCGAAAGCATAGGAGTGGTTGATTTTATCCATCGTACCTTTGCCGGGGATTTTCGTATAGGTATCACGCGGAATGCTGACCATTTCTGTTGTATTCGTTTTAGGGTTGACGGTCATATAAATCATCGTATCCGCGCGTCCCTTATCATTTTTCCGTTCATCGACGCCCATGATTAAAACAGAAATCGGGTCCTTCTTTCCGAGATCTATATCTGTGTCGCGTTTGTCCGATTTTTTTAAGTCTTCCTGAATGCTTGCCACCGTTGAAGCTGCTTTATGCCACAAGTAGTAGACGTAGCCTCCTGATGCTAAAACTAACAGCCCGATGATCGTTACAATTGTCAGAAGAACTTTTTTCTTCTTTTTTTTTCGTTCAGCCCTCATTTGTCATCACCTTTTCTATTAACTTTCACGATGCAATTTACTAATCTTTATAAATCCAGTCATATTTTTACTTCTAACCGTGTAATAGACGAAATTCTTAAAAAAAAGGTTACAAAAAGACCTTAAAATTACCTTAAAAAAAAGTTAGTATAAGACGATACATAAAGATGAGGTGAAAAAAATGAAAAAAACTGTTGCAGCTTCGTTCTTAATACTGCTTTTTTCAGTTGTGTTAGCAGCATGCGGAACGGCGGATCAATCAAAGAAGGGAAGCGGTTCTTCGGAAACGCAGGCTCAAAAAGAAACGGCATATTATGTCGGTATGGCGGATACGCACACAATTGAAGTAAAAGTCGATGATCAGCCTGTCAGCTTTGAATTTTCTGACGACTTCTCTGATGTTCTGAATAAATTCAGCGAAAATGACAAAGTCAGCATTACTTATTTCACAAATGATAAAGGCCAAAAAGAGATCAAGGAAATCGAGAAAGCAAAATAATACATCATGATCAGCAAAAGGCGGGATAAAAATTGAAGAAAACAATATGGGCTGTCTGTTTTTCTGTGATATTCAGCCTGGCTTTATTACCGGAAAGCACTTTTGCGGCTAGTTCGGATATCTCAGTAAAACTGACGAATTATATTGGTAATAAATCGACTCTGAATATCGAACCCTCCGGAACTTATAAACTGACGGGAAGCGGTGTGTCTTCCGTTGTCAGATTGGGAGGCGCATCCAAATATGATACAGCAAACGCCGCGACATCAAAGTATTGGAAAAATCCGTCCAACGTAGTCGTCGTGAATACGGATGCTTATTTTGCGGACACGCTTTCCGTCATTCCTTTAGCGAATAAACTGAAAGCGCCTGTTCTGCTGACTGAATCGAAAAAACTCAGCAGCAGCACGGAAGCGCAAATCAAAAAATACAACCCGGATAATATTTTAATCATCGGCGGGGCGAACAGTATTTCGTCAGCCGCGGAAAAAACATTGAAAAAATACGGCCGCACGAAACGGATCAGCGGAAAAAACAGATATGATCTGTCCAAAAATATCGCGGCCGAAATGGGCAGCTATGACCAGGCAATCGTAGTAACCGGAGATGTTTATACGGATGCGCTGGCAATCGCACCTTATGCCGCGCAAAACGGCTATCCGATTCTCCTGACGAAAAAAGACTCACTCCCGAGCTACAATCTGCCTAAAAAAGTGATCATCATGGGAGGCACTTCAAGCGTCAGCAAAGATGTGGAGAATCAAATTAAAAAGAAAGCTTCAGTGACAAAAAGAATTACCGGTTCAAACAGATATCAAATATCAGCAAATGCAGTCACTTCGCTGGGCATGGATGCAAGCAAAGCAGTTGCTGCCAACGGGACAAAATTAGCGGACATCGTTGTCGGCTCGAATATTGCCGCCGCAAATCATATGCCGCTTGTATACATCAAAAAAAGTGAAACGCCGGCCGACGAAGCCAGCCTTTTTAAAGCAAAAGGCACCTATTCTTATACATTAATAGGCAGCACGAATTCAATTGCAGATTCAGTTAAGGATGCTTACGCAAAAGAATTTTATCTCGTAAACGGAAAAACGTACCGCATTGAAACATCCGGCGGCAAACTAGGCGTTGCCGGTATTAACAGCGGAAAAACGTCTTTCAAGGCGGTTCCTGAAAAATATTCAACATCGAACACAATCAGCATTGACGGAAAACCGTATTTGGGGAATATGAGTTTTTCTGCGGAATCCGGAAAATATGTAAGACCTGTAAATGAAAACATTCCTTTTGAGGATTATTTGAAAGGTGTCCTGCCGAATGAAATGCCGGGAAGCTGGCCGACAGAAGCGCTGAAGGCTCAGGCTGTTGCCGCCCGCACCTACTCTATCAGCAAGACGGGACAAACAGTTGCGGATTCAACGGCTTTTCAGGTGTACGGGGGATACAGCTGGTATCCAAACGCCACCGCAGCCGTTGACGGAACAAAGGGAAAAGTGCTTACTTATTCCGGCAGATTGATAGATGCCACCTACTCGTCAAGCAATGGCGGCTACACTGAAGCGGGCGATGAAGTATGGGGCTCAAAAGTGCCGTATTTAGTAGCCAAAAAGGATACAAAAGATCCGGAAATCAGCTGGTCTTTAACATTGCAGAAACAGCAGCTGCCAGCAGGTCTGGATATGAAAAACCCCGCATCCTGGTGGTCCAAAACAAACGAAGCAAATGCTGCGCAGCTCAACGGAATAAAAAATTGGCTGATGAAAAATAAAGAAACCAATGCAAATTCCATAAAAATTGCAAGCATCTCTGATCTCTCGCTCACCGGAAAAACAAAAGGGCAGCGGGCAGAAGACGCCGCGGTGAAGGTGACATACCATGTGAATGACAAGTCGAAAGGCTATGTCATGAACAAGACTGCGTCCTTTGAGGTGAAGGCGTCAGAACTCAGGACGATGATCGGAGCTTCATCTTTTAAAAGTACATACGCCAGTGCGTCCGCTGATTCTGCGAAAATCACGATATCAGGAAAGGGATACGGACACGGCGTGGGAATGAGTCAATACGGAGCGAGAGAAAGGGCAGAGGCCGGAGAGCCGTATACTTCTATTCTTGCGTTCTATTATCCTAATACAGCACTTACAAACTACTAAACTTCTGTGGAGGAGATCGGATTGAAATTCATCATAAAATGCCTCCCCGTTTTCATTCTCGGGGTCATTCTATTTGTCCCTTCCGCTTTGGCTGACAACACGGTTAAAAGGATAGGCGGAAGCACCCGGTATGATACGGCTGTACTGGCGGCAAAACAATCATGGGGTGAAGCGAAAACGGTAATTATCACCGGCGGAACTTCATATGCCGATGCAATTGCCGCTGCGCCGCTTGCATATCAAAAAAATGCGCCGCTGCTGTTTACAAATAAAGATCAGCTGTCTGCGGGCACAAAAAAGGGATTAATTGATTTAAAAACGAAAAATGTGATTATCGTAGGCGGCACACCTGCCGTTTCGAAAAATACCGCAAATCAAATTGCTAAATTAGGCATCAGTGTCAAACGATTATCAGGGAGCACGAGATATGCCACAGCCGCAAAAGTGGCGGGTGCAATGACAAGATCTTCTACAGCTCTTGTGGTAAACGGGTTTGTTGATGCAGATGGAATGGCTGCGATTTCTTATGCGTCCGCTAAAAAATATCCGATCTTATTCACCAATGATTCAACACTGAATGGATCTACGTCCAATGCGATCAAAAGCTTGGGGATTAAAAACACGATTGTCATCGGCGGGACAAGCAGCATCAGCAGCTCACTTTACAATAAGCTGCCGAACCCTTCAAGAATCAGCGGTAAAAACCGCTATAACCTGTCTGTGAATCTTGCGAAAAAGACAGGCCTCAGCACAGGCTATACGTTTATTACCAATGGTTTTAAAGAGCCGGATACCATTGTCGCAGGCGTTTTAAGTGCCAAACAGGGAAGAGTTCACCTTATGACGAATGGGGACAGTCTGTCAAAGGACGTCCGGACGTATATCGGAAGTAAACGCATCACCAGCTTCACCGTCATAGGGAGTGCATCATCTTTAAGCAACAATGCGGCATCGCAGCTTAAAAATCCAGTTGTCGGCAAAACGGTCTTTATTGATCCGGGACACGGCTACCAGGATTCAGGAGCAACGGGCAATGGCCTGCTTGAAAAAAATGTGAACCTTGATATCGCAACACGCCTAAACAATCAATTATACGGTGCTGGTGCGCTTACTGTAATGTCGAGGACGGGCGACACCTTTGATTCGCTTGAGGAGAGAGTGAACAAAGGGGCGAAGGCGAACGCCGATATTTTCATCAGCGTTCATGCAAACGCGAATGATAACAGCAGTGCAAACGGTACGGAGACATATTATGATCCAACCTACCAATCCGCAAACAGTCTGAGACTTGCCCAAAATATTCAGCCGAGAATGGTTTCTGCTCTCGGCACGCGTGACCGCGGTGTGAAAACTGCCGGATTTTACGTCATTAAGTATTCTAAAATGCCGAGTGTCTTGTTAGAAACCGGTTTTGTCACAAGCCCGATTGATGCCAATATTTTAAAACAATCTACGAAAAAGGACAGACTCGCGGCGGGGATCACTCAAGGCGTCTCCTCCTATTTCAGATAATATTTTCCATTTAAAACAGACCGATTCATACCGGTCTGTTTTTTTATTTTTTCATTATGCTTTGACTCAAATATGGATATGAATAGATTTACAATAAAAAAACAATAATCGAAACATTCTAATAAACATTAACGTTTCCTTTACTTCCAATTAACATCCATCTGCTAAACTCACGGCATAGGTCATCAAACATCCCAACAAATCGTGAGGTGTGTGTCAGTGGGAGCAGAGAAAAGCATGAATGTAAATAATAACTATGCAGTGCGGCAGGGGACTTCCGCTGCCGTAACGGAAAAAACGGCCCGTTATTTGGCTTTTAAGCGATTCATGGATATTGTGTTTGCGCTTGCGGGGCTTTTGGCGGCGCTTCCGATAATAGGCCTGTTCTCCATACTGATTCGTTTGGAGTCGCCCGGCCCGGCTTTTTATAAGCAGGAGCGGGTAGGCAAAAACGGGAAGCCGTTTTATTTGTATAAGCTCCGCTCTATGAAAATAGATGCTGAAAAATCGGGTGCGGTCTGGGCGCTGAAAAAGGATCCCCGCGTGACAAAGGTCGGCGCTTTTATCAGAAGGACCCGTATTGATGAGCTGCCGCAGCTGGTAAATGTGCTTCGGGGAGAAATGAGCCTGATCGGCCCTCGCCCCGAACGGCCCGTGTTTACGGAACAGTTTCAGGCAGAAATCCCGGGATTTACGGAGCGGCTGGCTGTTAAGCCCGGATTAAGCGGCTGGGCGCAGGTCAATGGGGGATATGACATGACACCGAGGGAAAAGCTGATGTTTGACTTATACTATATCCGCAACCTGACCTTTTCATTGGAACTGAAGATTATGCTCAAAACGTGCAAAGTAATCTGGACCGGTGACGGGGCACGATAAAAATTCTGGTCAGCAGACAAAAGTAGGGAAAACGATGCCTAGTATTACAAATCAAATTTTGAGCGGCGCTAAATGGACAAGTATTTCGACAGCGTGTATTACGGTCATTCAAATCGTTCAATTCGCCCTGCTCGGGCGGGTCATGTCACTGGCTGAATTCGGCCTTGTCGGCATGATCACAACGGTAGCGGTGTTCGCCCAAATTGCGCTTGATATGGGGTTTGGCGCCGCGCTCATTCAAAAAGATCATGTCACTGAAAAACAGATGTCTTCCTTGTACTGGCTGAATATCATAACCGGGCTTGCACTGTTTGCGCTGCTGTTTTTCAGCAGCCCGCTCATTGCTGATTTTTATCAGCGGGAGGAGCTTGACTATTTAGTCCGCGTGCTGGCCGTCATGTTTTTAATCGCACCGATCGGTCAGCAATATCAGTATATGCTGCAAAAAGCGCTGGCATTTAACACGTTAAGCAAAATTGAAATCTTTTCAAATGTGCTGTCCTTCGTTTACTTGGCGGCTGCGGTTTTTTATACGGACCCGATTCTCGCATATGTGATTTCCCAGGTGCTGCTGCAATCGTCGAAAGGGATTCTGTACTGGATGGCCTGCAGAAAAACATGGCGTCCGTCGTTCGTTTTTGATCTGAAGGGAATGAGAGGCTTCTTTTCTTTCGGAGCCTTTCAGCTGTCTTCCCGGCTTGTGAACCGGCTCGGGGCGAATATTGATATGATTCTGATCGGCAGTTTTATCGGAGCCGAGGCCCTTGGCATTTACAATCTGGCCTATCAGATCGTCACGCTTCCGGTATTAAAAATTAATCCAATCATTACAAGAGTCGCGTTTCCCGTCTTTGCGAAAAACAAGCATGAAAACAGCGCCATCAGAGAAGGCTTTCTCAATATGACCAAAATGCTCGCGCTGATATCCTTTCCGCTTTTGCTCGGTTTGGTTTCAGTGTCGGATGCATTCGTGGCTTCGGTATTCGGAGAAAAATGGCTGGCGGCTGTCCCGGTCTTAAATGTTCTCGCCATTGTCGGGATTTTAAGGGTCCTGATGAACCCGAACGGATCTGTGCTGCTGGCAAAAGGGCGGGCCGATCTGGCGTTTTATTGGGACGCCGGGGTGATGCTCCTGTATGGTGCATCATTGTACGCCGCCGTGCTGTCCGGAAATCTCTTGACGGTAGCCTGGACGTACGCATTCATCAGCATCTTGAATTTCCTGATCGGCCGCTGGCTGTTGGCATATGTCATTAAGCTGCGGCTGTCGGCTTACTTCAAAGCCGTGGCCAAACCGTTTCTGCTTACGGCGGCGATGGGTGTCATCGCCTTTACAGCCAGCCTCGGAACGGAGCGGATCAGCCTTGATGTAAAGCTGCGTCTGGCGATCTCAGTAGCCTGCGGCGCATTGTGTTATTTATTTCTTTTAATCAAAGCTTATCCGCAGATGAAAAGTAAATTAAGAAAAGGGCGTTTGCTATGAAGGTATTGTGGATGACAAGTGTCTATCCGAGCAGTGAAAAGCCGGGGGAAGGCGTTTTTCATGAAACACAGGCGCTAGAACTGAGCAAGCTTGGCGCGGAGATGACCGTCATCTGTCCGCGGCCGAAACTCGCCGCGCCATTCCGGCTGCTGAAAAAGACATATCGGCAAAAGGATATAAGGCCTGCGCATGAATGGCGGAAAGGCGTGTCCGTACACCGGCCGTTTTATCAGGCGGTCCCCGGGCAGCTGAAATGGGCGCAGCCGCATAAAAGAATGGCGGCATCGGTTCTTTCTGCGATCAAAAAGAACGGCCTGAAGCCTGATCTGATTCACGCGCATTTCGCCATGCCGTCAGGCGGAGCGGCCGCCATTGTGTCAAAGGCTCTGGGAATTCCGTATGTCCTGACCTTGCATGGCAGCGATGTCAATGTCTATCCGCATTACAGCAAAAGCGCTCATCGCGCATTTACATTTGCGGTGCGGGAGGCTGCCGATATTTATGCCGTCAGCGGCAGTCTGCGGGAACAAATGAAGAAGATCAGCGCAGCGGATTGCAGCGTGCTTCCGATCGGCATCACGTTTGACGCCTTCCAAAAAAGAAACGAGACGAAAGAAGCCATCAGAAAACGGCTCGGCCTTCCTCCGGATAAAAAGCTGATCGCGTTCATCGGCAGGCTTGTCAAAGAGAAAGGCGTTTTCGACTTATCAAAAGCCGTTCAGTCATTGGATGAAAGATTTGAAGCCGTCTTTGTCGGTGACGGACCCGCCGCAGCCTCATTGCGGGAAGCCGCTCACATCGTCACGGGGCAAGTGCCGAATGACAAGATACAGGACTATCTGCTGGCGTCGGATATCATGGCCCTGCCGTCCTACAGCGAAGGCATGCCGACTGTGGTCATTGAGGCGCTTGCTCTGAAGGTGCCGGTGCTCTGCACTGATGTCGGAGGAGTGGCTTCTTTATTCGGTAAACACCGGGGGCTGCTGATCAGACCGGGTTCACCCGAAACGCTGGCGGAATCCATCCTGCAATATGAAAAAGGAGAGGCATGGACAACGCAAACAGCCGAAGAACTTTATCAAACCGTCCGCATGTATTTTGACGCAAGCCAAAACGCAAAAGCGCTGAAAGAGAAATACCGGACCGTCATGAATCGGGCCGGGCAAGAGGAGAACCTTTCGAAAGAGGGATGAAGCTGTGAAAAAAATCGCTGTATTAGGAACAGGGTATGTAGGTCTCGTATCTGGAACTTGTTTTGCGGAAATCGGCCATCATGTGACTTGCTGTGACATCAATGAAGCGAAAATCAGAAGCCTGCAAAACGGAGTCATCCCGATATATGAACCGGGGCTTGAGGAATTAGCTGAAAAAAATGTCAGTGCCGGGCGGTTATCCTTTACGTCAGAGATTGGGCCGGCTGTGAAAGCCGCTGATATCATCTATATTGCCGTCGGTACACCGATGTCAAAGACGGGTGAAGCCGATTTGACCTATATCAAGGCCGCGGCGCAAACAATCGGGGAACAGCTGAACGGATACAAAATCATTGTCAGCAAAAGCACCGTTCCGGTCGGGACGGGAAAGCTCGTTTACCAAATCGTCAGCGAAGCGTCGAAGGGGAAATATCCGTTTGATGTCGCGTCAAATCCTGAATTTCTCCGCGAAGGCTCGGCGGTGCGGGATACGATGCAGATGGAGCGGGCGGTCATCGGCGCCACAAGCGAACATGCCGCTTCGGTTATTGAAGAGCTTCACAAGCCGTTCCGTACGAAGATCGTTAAGACCAATCTTGAAAGCGCGGAAATGATTAAGTATGCCGCAAATGCTTTTTTAGCCGCCAAAATATCTTTTATTAACGATATCGCAAATATTTGCGAACGTGTCGGCGCGGACATTTCTCACGTGTCAGAAGGCGTCGGACTCGACAGCCGGATCGGGAATAAATTTCTCCAGGCGGGCATCGGGTTCGGCGGATCTTGCTTTCCGAAAGATACAACGGCTTTATTGCATATCGCAAACAGCGCCGGATATCCGTTTCAAATGATGGAAGCCGTCATTGAAACCAATCAGAAGCAGCGGGTTCTCATAACGGAAAAATTAAACCGTGCCATCGGTTCTGTAAAAGGGAAAACCGTGGCCGTACTGGGGCTGGCCTTTAAACCGCACACAAATGACGTCCGCTCCGCCCCGGCTCTCGATATCATTCCGCATCTTAAAGAGCAGGGCGCTCACGTAAAAGCGTATGATCCGATCGCGATTCCCGAAGCGTCTGCGGCATTAGGAAACGGCGGCATTGACTATTACACAGAGCTGTACAGCGCCATCAAAAATGCGGATGCATGCCTGATTACAACCGATTGGCCGGAAGTCAGGGAGATGGATCTTCAGAGGGCGAAGCAGCTGCTCAAACAGCCGGTCATCATTGACGGCAGAAATATGTTCCCGCTGGAATATATGCGGGTTTCAGGATTCACTTATCATTCCGTCGGACGTCCGGCGGTTCATGCCGATCGGCAAATAAAAGAACTGGCAAGATAGAAAAAGATTTGTCTTCAGGCTCTCGGCAGTCCGGCTCGGCTGCCGGTTTTGGAAAGGGGTTTGCCATGTGAGTATCAAACGTTCAGCGGCATATGTTCTTGTGCTGCTTGCCGCTGTCATTACTGGAGGATTTATCATGGTGGAGGCGGTCAGGGCGGATGCCGGCTTCGGAAAAATCACCGTGATGCTGCTTGCCGCCATGATCGGGATTGCCGGTCTTGCTTTGCTATCGGCCTTTGCCACAAACGGTCAGATGTTTATGGGGCTCATTTATGTTCTGATCGCGTGTACATTTTTAAATCAGGCCTTCTTTGCGATCCATCTCGGGTTTTTCAGCTTATTTATATACCGGCTGTTATTAATCGGAGCGGGCGCTCTTCACATCGCCGGCATCCTGACAAACCGTCATCATATTGACAGATGGAATCGAGTGAATGTAAAAGGCATCCTGATGTTTTTCGCCTTATGGTTTACATACGGTCTCATATCGTTATTGTGGGCAAAATCCGTGACGTACGGGATCAAATATTTAGCTTTAATGGCGATGGGCATGTTTCTGATTTATCTCATCGTCATGTTTATTCAGCGCTTTGATCAGCTGATGGTTTTTTACGGCATCTGGCTTGTGATGACCATTTTTGTGATGGCGATCGGCTTTTACAACCATTTTACTCACCACCAACTGCCGAGCTCAACGCTTTATAACGGGCCGCAGTACAAACAGCATTATCCGACGTCCGTTTTCTTTAATCAAAATGATTTTGCGACATTTTTGTGCATCAGTTTCTTTCTGTACGCGGCGGCGGTGAAAAATATGAAAAACGGCTATGTAAAAGCCGTCAGCCTGCTCTTTGCGATCAGCGCTTTGTATTTAATCATGTTGACCGGTTCGCGCGCGAGCCTGCTGGGCATATGCGCGGGGGCGGCTGTATACGTCTTCATCCTGCTGCCTTCTCTGCTGAAAAAACTCGCGCTGTACGCAGCGGGAGCGGGTGCTGCGCTGTTTGCAGTTTTATTTGCGGGCCGTATCACAAATGCCATCTTGAATCTGTTTTCAGCTCCGCAGGCGATGCCGGGACAGCACCCGCTTCCATCGAACCTCGCGCGGGCGAATCTTTTAAAGAACGCCTTTTACTACGTGATTGATTCCTGGGGGTTCGGAGTGGGTGCCGGAAACGTCTCGTACTATTTAAAAGCCGAGCCCGTTTATGATACGGGCGGCGTAGTTGAGGTGCACAACTGGCTCGTCGAGATTATGGCGAACTTCGGCGTGCTGGCGATGCTCGGCTATTTGACAGTCTATTTGTACCTTTTTTGGGCACTTTATAAATGCCATGAAAGAAAATCGGAAAATCAGTCAAGACTGATCACAGAAGGACTCATCACGGCAATGGCCGGTTTTTTGGTAAGCAGCATCAGCCCAAGCTCCGTATCAAATTTATTTTTCCACTGGGTATTTCTCTCACTCGTGATTGCGGCGGTCAATATTCTGAGGCGTTTACAAAAGGAGCCTGCCGTTACGGCGTACTATGAAAAACAGGGAGATGCGAGATGAAGGATATGTTGACAAGAATAATCCGGCGTATCAAAAAGAATATCATTTGGATCATTGCGCTGCCCGTAGTGCTGGGGGCGGCGGGTTATCTATTGCCGTCAAAAATCACCGGAAGCAGCAGTTTCACATCGGAAGCCGCGATTGCCGCCGGAAACTATGATCATCCGCTTTATAACAACACAAAAGAAATTCCGCTCCTTTTGACGAGCGATGCTTTTTTAAAACAGGCTCTGCCTGACAAAACAGACGAAGAAAGGACGGCCGTGAAAAGTAAACTGACTGTCGAAACACAATCAGATTCATTGATCACGGTCAGCTACAGCGATCAAAACAAGCAGGAGACCGAATCGGTGTTTCAGGCTGTCATGAAGACTTTTCTGAAGAATGATCAGGAGCTGTTTGAGAAACGGGCAAAAGTGGTCCGGCAGAGCATTGATGCACTTGAAGGAGAAACCGTCAGCGCGGATGCCAAAGTGGATAAGGAAAGATTTTTATACGAATTGAAAAATACACAGCTGAATCTGAAATCAGCCGGCGTCATCAATTCAGAGCCGGTGAGTGAAACGGCGGGACAAGGCATGCCGCCGAAAAAGAAAGCGGTTCTGGGTGTTTTGATCGGCATTGCAGTTGCATTTATGTTCATTGTCATTCCTGAGTTTTTTAGAGAGTCCTTTTAAAAATCTGCGATGGAGATGTGACCATGACAAACTGGAAACCTTTCGTATCTGTCATTACACCGTCTTATAATGCAAGTGAATATATCGAAGACACGATTCAATCCGTTTTACATCAAAGCCATCCGCATTGGGAAATGATCATTGCGGATGATTGTTCAACGGACGGAACGAGAGATATTTTACGGCAATATGAACAAAAGGATGAGCGGATCCGCGTCGTTTATTTAGACGAGAACAAGGGAGCCGCGGCTGCCAGAAATACAGCCCTCGAGCATGCCGAGGGGCGTTATGTCGCATTTTTGGACAGCGATGACAGATGGAAGAAGGAAAAGCTTCAGAAACAGCTGGCGTTTATGTCAGAGCGGTCCTGTGCCTTTTCATTCACGGGCTACAGCGTCATGGAGCAGGACGGAACGCCGACGGATAAAACGATTCAAGCGCCTGAAAGCCTGTCATATGATGAAGCTTTAAAAAACACGATTATCGGATGTTTAACGGTCATGATTGACAGAGAGCAGACGGGGCAGATTCAAATGCCTGATATCAGAACGCGGCAGGATTTGGCGACTTGGCTTTCCCTGCTGAAAAGGGGATTTACAGCTTACGGTTTGAATGAGTGTCTTTCAGAATACAGACTTGTGCAGAATTCGATTTCAAGCAACAAGTGGAAAGCCGCCAAAAAAACATGGTTTGTCTATAGAGAAATTGAGCGCCTGCACTTTATCAAGGCTTCATGGTGTTTTATGCAATATGCGAAAAACGCGGTCATGAAAAGGCTGTAGGCGTCAGAGGGGCTGGGTGATGAAGGTGGAACCGATTGTTCACGTAATCGTCGGAGCGGCGGAATGGGGTCATGACCGGCTGAGATACAGACGGCACCGGCTGGCTGAATTTCTCGCCCGGCAAAAAGAAACGAAAAGCGTCATTTGGGTATGTCCGTCTCCGCGGGAAAATGACGGACAGATGACCGTAATTTCCGAGGGAATCCGGCAGTTCGCGGTAAAGGATCTCTTCCGGCAAAAAGCATTCCGGTTCGGCAGGTATACAGATATGTGCTACAGGCATAAGCTTTCATCGTTGCTGGCCGTGCTGAAGGAAGAAGGAGAAGGGGCCCGCTGCTGCTTATGGTACACCTTCCCCGGTTTTCCGCTTCTATCAGATCTTTACCCTTGGGATGAAGTGATTTACGATTGCAGCGATCTATGGGCCGCTCCGATCAGCGGCCGTGCCGGCGTGCTGTCAAATGTCAGAAGAAACATCATTAAACAGGCGGAAATGAGAATCATTCAGCGGGCGGATTCCATTACCTGCACATCTGACTTTCTGCACCAGGAGGTCGGAAAAAAGCTGGAGAATCCGCGCCAGAAAGTGTTCACCATTGAAAACGGAGTGGAATATGACCTGTTTTCACGGGAAAATAAACAGCCGGATGAAGACATTTTACGGGGAAGAAACGGAAACGTTCTCGGTTTTATCGGCGGAATCAAACCGAAGCTTGATTTCGCGCTTTTGGCGGAAACCGCAGATTTACGGCCGGACTGGACGATTTTATTGGTAGGCCCGAACACGGCTCACGATGACCCGGATTTCAAGTCGCTTTTGGAACGCCCGAATGTTATATGGACGGGACCCGCCGCGCCGAATGAAGTGCCGTCCTATATGCAGCTCGTCGACATCGGCATTATGCCTTATAAAAATTCACCTTATAATGACGCGGTATTTCCGCTCAAGCTTTTTGAATTTTTAGCCGCCGGGAAACCGGTTGTCGGGTGCAACCTTACTTCTACGGCAAAGATCAAAAGGCCTTTCGTTTATGAATACGTTGAAGGCGGGGACTCCGCAGATTTCATTGCGGCCTGTGACGCCCTGCTGGCATCGGAACGGAGCGGATCCTATGAGGCGTTGCGCCGTGAATTGGCCCGGAGACGGGATTGGAACGTTTTATTCGGCCGAATGCTCGAATGCACGGGTATATTGAAAAATGCGCAATCCCATTAAAAGGGAAAGCGCATTTTTTGATTTGCGTGTTTCTTTTTGATGATGCTTGTTATAATAACTAGTAAGAATTATAATGGAAGGAACGGTTCAATATCAGAAAAGACTTCATATAATTCCAAAGGAGACTTCTTTATGCTTGACGAACGCATGTTTCGCATAGTTGTTGCGTTTTTTGTCTCTCTGCTAACGGTTTTAATCCTAACTCCTATCGTGAAAAAAATTGCGATCAAAATAGGTGCAGTTGACCAGCCCAGCAACCGAAAAGTACATGATAAAATAATGCCCCGTATGGGCGGATTGGCTATCTTTATCGGCGTAGCGGCAGGGGTGCTCGCGGCCGGCATATATAATGAAACGAAGATGACCGCCATCACGGTGGGCGCGTTTATTATTGTTATTTTAGGAATACTTGATGATAAATACCAATTAAGCGCAAAGGTAAAGTTTTTCGTCCAGTTAGCCGTGGCCATTATGATTGTGAGCACGGGACTGAAAATGGACTTTTTCTCCGTGCCGTTTTTAACGGAACGTTTAGAATTGGGATGGGTCGCTTACCCGCTGACTGTGTTATGGATCGTCGGTATCACGAACGCGATGAACCTGATAGACGGTTTGGACGGACTCGCTGCGGGCCTGTCAGTCATCGGACTGTCCACCATCGCAGTAATGGCGTTATCCGGAGGCAAAATCCTGATTCTGTCACTTTCTCTCGTAGTGATAGGAAGCACACTCGGATTTTTATTTTATAATTTTCATCCGGCAAAAATATTTATGGGAGATACCGGATCGCTCTTTCTCGGATACGTCATCTCAGTACTCTCATTATTGGGTCTTTATAAAAGCGTTACTTTATTCAGTATCATCATTCCGATCATTATTTTGGGCGTGCCGATTTTTGATACGACATTCGCTGTCATCAGGCGGATTTTAAACAAACAGCCGATCTCGGCGCCTGATAAGTCACATATACACCACAGGCTGATGGCCTTCGGGCTTTCACACCGTACGGCTGTCATCATCATTTATTTAATCGGCTTTATTTTCAGCGTCAGTGCAATCCTGCTGAAAAGCGCGACCATATGGCTTTCGCTGTTTATTATTTTTGTATTGATTGTATTTATGCAAATCATAGCAGAGGTCACAGGGTTAGTAAATGAACAATTTAAACCATTTACCAAGTTTTACAAGAGGTTGGTAAAGAAAAATTAAAAAGAGCAGATCATGCAAATGGTCTGCTTTTTTATGGATTCTGCTATTCTCTTATTATATAGAAAAACCCGATCCTTCTCAAAGGATCGGGTTTGCTGTTAATAGCCTGTTGTGCCGCTTGAATTTGTGCTGCCAGACTGTGTGCTGTCCGTTCCGTTTGCACCTGAAGTACCGCTGGTTGAATCAGTTGTGCCGCCGGTTCCCGTGCTGCCGGAAGTCGAATCAGTCGTCCCATCGTCTGTTCCCGTGCCGCCGGAAGTTGAACCAGTCGTACTGTCCGTTCCGGTGCTGTCAGAAGCAGAATCGGCCGCGGTGCCGCTTCCGGACGGGTAATCTAAATGTTTCTGCAAGGTTTGCCGTACTTTTTCGAGATTGGCCGGATCCGGTTGGAAATAATACGTTCCGCCCGTAGATGCGGTTCCGCCGCCGCCTAAATATAAATCTGATCCTGTAATGGACAGTGTATCAATCTTTTTGCTGGTAAAGCCGCTGTAAATCTGCTGAAGAGCGAGTCCTTCAGTGATTCGGATATTCGTTTGTACGTTATTGCTCGCTGTTTCAGCGATTTTATCGATTTTAGCAATATTTCCAGCCTTAGACATTTGGTCGATCAGAGCATTGAGGATTTGCTTTTGACGATCATTCCGGCCGAAGTCTCCGCGCTTATCCTGCTTTCTCATCCGCGCGTAGGCCAGAGCCTGCTCACCGTTCAAATGCATGTTTCCTTTCTTGAAGTAAATCCGTTTCTTTTTACTGACGTCACTCATCTCGTCGAAGTCAAACGGCACTTTTACATTGACTCCGCCGACTTCATCAATAACATCCTTAAATCCGTTAAAATCCACAGTGACATACTTATCAATCGGAATGTCTAATAAGTCCTCTACGGTCGCCACGGTTTCATCCGCTCCGCCCTTAGCAAAAGCCGAGTTGATTTTTGTTTTTTTACCAGTTGTGTCGCCGGCAAGCGTCACCCGCGTATCACGCGGAATACTCAGCATTTTCATTGTTTTATTTCTCGGATCAAGGGTAACGACAATAAGAGAATCTGATCGTCCGCCTTTTCCGCTAGTGGCATAATTCTCGATCCCCATAAACAAAATGGAGAACGGTTTTTTCTTCATATCGATGACTTCATCCCTCAGTTTTGATTTATCTCCGCGGGAAAGGGCATCATATGCATTATCTGCCGCATTGATCGTTTTGTATACTTTGTACCCGCCGAACCCGGCAGCGACTAACAAAACGAGGGTAAGCAGCAGCAAAATCCGCTTGAAAATAATCTTTCGTTTGCTTTTCTTTTTCTTTCGAACACGCACTCTTACACGTTCAGCCATTACATTAGTCTCCTTTAGGGCTGACGTCTGTTTCTAAATACGTCAGTTCTCCCTCTGTATTCTTACTCTTGCCGTTCGTCAGTTCTGTCATCCATTTTATAAACTCGCCTTTGTCTTTTTCTTCAACGTACGTTTCAAATTCGACGTGATCTGCATAATGGATATCCTTCAGTAAAAAAACTGACTCCCTCAATTCATTCTCTATCTTGCCGAGCCACGTATAATCCGCCGATGTATGCATAATCCGCATCAGCTTCCGCTCCGTAACCCCTATATGATTTAACCCCTCAGACACTGACTTCCCGTATGCACGAATCAATCCGCCTGCACCGAGCTTTATTCCGCCGAAATACCGGGTAACCACCGCGCAGGTATCTTTCAGGCCGCGTTTTTTCAGCACTTCCAGCATGGGTACGCCTGCTGTGCCGCTTGGTTCTCCGTCATCATTCGCCTTTTGTATATGATCCGTTTCTCCGATCAGATAAGCTGAGCAGTTATGAGTCGCATTCCAGTGCTGTTTTTTTATCTTTTGTATAAATTCCTGCGCTTCCTCTTCAGAAGCAGCACGGCTCAGGTGGCAGATAAAACGTGATTTTTCAATCACAATCTCGTGTTCACCCGTTTCTTTAACAGTTAAATAGCTGTGCAGCATGATTGCTGGACCCTCCTGACAAGCATTAAAAGACTTGTTTCTACAAATTCGAACAGACTTTAGAATTTTTGCGCATATTTTGGTATCATGAAAGAGTAAGATACTATATAAAAATGTTTTTTTCTAGAATATACGCATTCTTTCATTATAATTCGACATAAATTGCAGTTCAATTACATTTATAATAAAAATACATAACAACACCGTTACGGAGGGAGACCGATGAATAAATCGAAGATGGACTCCAAAGTTTTGGATTCTATACTTATGAAAATGCTGAAAACCGTGGACGGGAGCAAAGACGAGGTTTTTCAAATCGGAGAGCAGTCGCGCCAGCAATATGAACAGCTGGTCGAAGAGCTCAAACAGATCAAACAGCAGGTCTACGATGTCATTGAACTGGGAGACAAACTTGAAGTTCATACTCGGCACGCAAGAAACCGTTTGTCTGAAGTAAGCAGAAATTTCCATAAGTTCAGCGAAGAAGAGATTCGCAACGCCTATGAAAAGGCGCACAAACTTCAAGTGGAACTGACGATGATTCAGCAGCGTGAAAAACAGCTGCGGGAGCGAAGGGATGATCTGGAACGCCGGCTTTTAGGGCTACAGGAAATCATTGAACGGTCAGAATCATTGGTCAGCCAAATAACCGTCGTTCTGAATTACCTGAATCAAGACCTTCGCCAAGTAGGGCTTCTGCTTGCCGATGCGCAGGCTAAACAAGATTTCGGTTTAAGAATTATCGAAGCCCAAGAGGAAGAAAGAAAAAGAGTTTCCAGAGAAATTCATGACGGTCCCGCGCAAATGCTGGCAAATGTCATGATGAGATCGGAATTGATAGAACGGATCTTCCGCGACCGCGGCACGGAGGACGGCTTTCAGGAAATCAGAAATCTTCGGCAAAATGTGCGGAACGCTCTTTACGAAGTCAGAAGGATTATATATGATTTAAGACCGATGGCATTGGATGATCTCGGGCTGATTCCGACACTGAGAAAATATCTTTATACAACTGAAGAATACAACGGAAAGGTGAAAATACATTTTCAGTGCATCGGAGACACGGAGAACAAAAGGCTTGCCCCGCAATTTGAAGTGGCGCTTTTCCGTCTCGCTCAGGAAGCCGTTACAAATGCCCTCAAACATTCAGAATCAGAGGAAATTACGGTAAAAGTGGAAATAACCGCTGATTTTGTCGTTCTTATCATTAAGGACAACGGAAAAGGCTTTGATATTAAGGAAGCTAAACAAAAGAAAAACAAGTCATTCGGCTTGCTGGGAATGAAAGAAAGAGTAGATCTGCTTGAAGGAACGATAACGATAGACTCTAAAATAGGTCTTGGGACATTTATCATGATTAAGGTTCCGTTATCTCTCGGCCTATAATTTGTTAAATAGAGCCAAAAGACATATTGACCGAACAGCGGCGTATATAGAACAATAGGATAAGGAGGCGTAGCGTGTGACTAAAGTAAATATTGTTATTATCGACGACCATCAACTATTCCGTGAGGGTGTAAAAAGAATATTGGATTTTGAACCTACCTTTGAAGTGGTAGCAGAAGGTGACGATGGAGATGAAGCGGCTCGTATCGTCGAGCATTATCATCCCGATGTCGTCATAATGGACATCAATATGCCGAATGTAAATGGAGTAGAGGCTACTAAACAGCTTGTTGAGCTGTACCCTGAATCTAAGGTGATTATCCTCTCCATCCATGATGATGAAAACTATGTGACCCATGCTTTAAAAACAGGCGCAAGAGGGTATCTCCTGAAAGAGATGGACGCGGATACTTTAATTGAGGCAGTGAAAGTGGTAGCCGAAGGCGGTTCGTACCTTCACCCGAAAGTAACCCACAATCTTGTCAACGAATTCCGACGTCTTGCGACAAGCGGAGTTTCCGCTCATCCTCAGCATGAGGTTTATCCGGAAATTCGGAGACCATTACATATATTAACGAGACGGGAATGTGAAGTGCTGCAAATGCTTGCAGACGGAAAAAGCAACCGCGGAATCGGTGAATCATTGTTTATCAGTGAGAAAACAGTGAAAAACCACGTGAGTAATATTTTGCAGAAAATGAACGTTAACGACCGGACACAAGCCGTTGTCGTAGCCATTAAAAACGGCTGGGTAGAGATGCGTTAGTCATGTATGAGAAGACTTGCCATAATAGGCAAGTCTTTTTTTACCGCTTCATATCTATTAAAATACTTATTAAGTACTTAATAAGGCAGGTAAAGTGATGAATATTGCAGTTGTAACAGACAGTACAGCATATATTCCGAAAGAGATGAGAGATGAACATCATATTCATATGATTCCTCTTCAAGTGGTTTTCGGTGAAAAAACATTCCGCGAAGAAACAGAGCTCGACTGGAGAAGCTTTTATAAAGAAGTAAAAAATCATGATGAGCTGCCGACTACGTCACAGCCTTCTTTCGGTGAATTGATCGCATTGTACGAAGAACTGGGCAAAACATATGATGCGGTCATAAGCATACACTTGTCCAGCGGAATCAGCGGAACTTATAACAGCGCCGCTTCGGCAAACGCTATGGTTGATAATATCGAAGTTTATCCTTTTGATTCAGAGATCAGCTGTTTGGCGCAAGGTTTTTATGCATTAAAAGCGGCACAGCTTATTAAAGACGGTGTTGACTCTCCGGAAGAGATTTTAAAAGAGCTGGAAGAAATGAAGAAAACAGTCCGTGCGTATTTTATGGTTGACGATTTATCACATCTGCAGCGGGGCGGGCGCCTAAGCAGTGCTCAGGCATTTATCGGCGGTCTGTTAAAGGTAAAGCCTATTCTTCATTTTGACAATAAGGTAATTGTTCCTTTTGAGAAGATTCGGACACGCAAAAAAGCGATTTCTAGAATTTTTGAGCTGTTTGGCGAGGATGCAAGTAAAGGAATCCCGATGCGGGCAGCTGTCATTCATGCAAACAGGGAGGAAGAAGCCGCGGATATTATTCAAGAATTAAGCGGTAAATACCCTCATGTCGAATTCTATAACAGCTATTTCGGTGCCGTGATCGGAACGCATTTGGGCGAAGGCGCCATCGGAATCGGCTGGTGCTTTAAAAACTAAGTGAAAATCTCCGTTTTCAAGAGCGGAGATTTTTTTGTTTTTTAATTTTCGGGATTCGACAAAAAAATTCCCGGCAGGCATACTTTGAGCAGAAAGGAGGCAGAGAAATGTCCAAAGATGCTTCAGAATTTTCAGAGGTGCGGGATTTCTTTTACGGCAGGCATTTGTTGAGATCTGAGATACCGTTTTCAGATCAGCGTATCAATCCTTTTATAGAAAAAGAATATATAACGGCCGAGCCGTCTGTCATCCGCAGGAAAAACCGTTACGTCTGCCGCCGATGCGGCCAGTCTGACCAATCCTGCTTTGCCGCATTCTGGGCGCCTTCTGCCAAAAGACATATTACCTATTGCCGTGCCTGTGTCGTCATGGGAAGGGCTGATGAACTGACGTCAGTATATTCTTGGAATCAAACCTCAGAAAGCAGCTGGGAGCCTGTAAAGCTTGCTTGGGAAGGAACACTGACAGACGGACAGAAGCAGGCGGCCGGCGCGCTTATAAAAGCGATAAAAGAGAAACAAGAGCTGTTAGTGTGGGCGGTTTGCGGATCAGGGAAAACAGAGATGCTGTTTCCGGGTATAGAGTTTGCGCTGAATCACGGATTGCGGGTCTGTGTCGCAACTCCGCGTACAGATGTCGTGCTTGAACTTCTGCCGAGACTGAAAAAAGCATTTGAGAATGTTGAAGTTTCAGCTCTGTACGGCGGCAGTGAAGACAAAGGCAGTTTAACTCCGCTAATGATCTCAACCGCTCACCAGCTGATGCGCTATCGGGACATTTTTGATGTCATGATAATAGACGAAGTGGATGCATTTCCTTTTTCAGCCGATGAGACATTAAGATTCGCGGTTGATAAAGCCAGAAAGAACAACAGCGCCCTTGTTTATGTAACGGCAACTCCTTCAGACGCATTAAAAAAGAAGGCTGAAGCCGGTTTGCTGAAAAGCGTCCGCATACCGGCCAGATATCATCGAAAACCTCTCCCGGAGCCGCGTTTTTTGTGGTGCGGCAATTGGAAGAAGAAGCTTGAGAAAGGAAAACTGCCGCACTCAGTAACGGATTGGGTCCGGCAAAAACTTCAATCACGGCTGCCGGTTTTCTTATTCGTTCCGTCTGTACATGTATTGAAAAAGACAACGGATTATTTTCAGAAATTAAACGTAAGGGCAGAAGGCGTACATGCGGAAGACACATTCAGAAAGGATAAAGTGAAACGGTTCAGAGACGGCCGGCTTGATCTGCTGGTAACAACTACGATTTTAGAAAGAGGAGTTACCGTACCTAAAGTTCAGACATGTGTCCTCGGCGCAGAAGCACCTATCTTTACTGAGAGCGCACTCGTGCAGATCGCAGGCAGAACGGGAAGGCACTATAAACATTTCAGCGGTGATGTCGTCATGTTTCATTTCGGAATGACAAACGGAATGAAAAAAGCAAAAAAACATATAGAACATATGAACAAATTGGCACAAAAAAGTAAATTGTTGGACTAGTTAATTTCAGAAAACGTGATACAGTATACTCATACTTTCCTATGAGGAGCTGTCAACATGCTTGTCAATTCTAAAGAAATCATATTAAGGGAACTTCTCGACCGCCATATGCCTAAGCTTCATATGAAATGCACATGCCGCGTATGCAAAAATGATGTACTGGCTCTTTCGTTAAATCGGGCTGAACCGGCATATGTTACTGATAAAAAGAAAGTTGCTTATGCAAAAGCAGAGATGGTTGATAAACAGAAAAATACGGCGCTACTTGTCATTCTGGCTGAATCAGCCGCGATTGTTTCAGTTAAACCAAGCGAGTTCTGTGAAAATCGGGAAGGAGCGTAATATCTCTGAATTGTTTATTGTGTGATTCACCAATTTCAAGTTCATTGACCTGGAGATCTCTATTTTCCCTTGCGCCGGAACAAGAGGTTTGCAGCGCATGCAGCAATCAATTCAAAAAAATTGAAGGTCCCGTATGCTGTTTGTGCGGAAGGTCTCAGGAGTCAAATGAAAAATGCACTGATTGCATGTCGCGGGAATCAAAAACGGAAAAGCGTTTTTTGCTGCGGCAGAACCGTTCGGTATATTTGTATAATGATGCGATGAAGGATGCATGGACCCGGTTTAAATTTCGGGGTGATGCGAAAATCATTCAAGCATTTGAACGTGATTTTGCTGCCGGCTTTAAAGCGGCATACCCGGCAAATACACATACCCTCGTCCCTATTCCGCTGAGCGGCGAACGGCTGGCGGAACGCGGGTTCAATCAATCCGAGCTGCTGGCCTCTCTGCTCGGAATGCCCGTCATTTACCCCCTCATCCGACTGAACAATGAAAAACAATCCAAAAAAAGCAAAACAGAAAGGCTCTCCGCAGAAAAAAAGTTTTCAGCTGCTGAAAACTCCGTCGAAGGTATGAACGTCATTTTAATAGACGATATTTATACGACGGGCGCCACACTGCATCAAGCTGCCGAAGCTCTGCTGACAGCAGGCAAAGCGTTATCGGCCTCCTCTTTTACTTTAATCAGGAGCTAAATCATTCATTTTTTCTGCCGATATAATTGATAGAAATATAAGGCAGATAAATGAAGGAATAGGAGTTAAAACGATGGGTGAATTGGCAAATTGTCCAAAATGCAATGCTCTATTTTTTAAAACGAACCTGCAGACCGTATGCCAGGCATGTATTAAAGAAGAAGAAAAAGCATTTGAAACCGTCTATAAATTTTTAAGAAAGCAGATCAACAGACAGTCGACGATGCAGCAGATTACTGAGGAAACAGGTGTGGAAGAAGAGCTGATCCTCAAGTTTATCAAACAAAAAAGGATTCAAATCAGCCATCTTCCGAATTTGGCATACCCTTGCGAAAGGTGCGGAAATCCGATCAGGACGGGGAAATTCTGCAAGTCCTGTCAGACTGATATCGAGTCGCAATTAGATCATATGAACCAAGAAACAGCTGCTGAATTCAAAGAGAAAAATGGTACTAAAGACACGTACTATGCCTATAATACCAAAAACACCTGATTCCCTAAACTAACTGATAACGCAGTCGATAAAAGAATTAGACTGCGAACAGAAAGCGAGAGGAATCCAATGAAAATCAATCAGTACGGAACACAATCCGTTAATCCATACCAAAAAAATTACGAAAAGCAAGCCGTACAAAAAGAGGCTGCAAAGCCGAAAGACAAAGTGGAAATTTCTTCTCATGCAAAAGAGCTTCAAAATGCGTCAGATGCGGTCACTAAAACACGTCAGGAAAAAATCGCTCAGCTGAAAGCGGATATAGAGAGCGGAACATATAAAATAGATTCAAACAGCATCGCTGAAAAAATAATGAATTTCTATAAAAAGCAATAAAAAGGAGAAAGCCAATGTCAGCAAAGCCAATTATCGATCAACTGAAGCGACTTTGCGCACTGCATGAACATCTGCTCACGCTGTCTGAGGAGAAAACGGAAGCGCTGAAAGCAGGTAAAACAAAAGAGCTTTCCAACATATTAACCAAAGAGCAAAAGTATATTCAGGCAATCGGGCAGACTGAAGAAGAGCGAATCAAGTTAACTTCCCAGTTTCTCAGCCGCGATGAAGATAACACAATTGCTGCATGTATCTCAAGAACTTCAGGCAGTGAAAAACAGGAGCTTGAAGGATTATTTCACTCTTTATCTGCGCTTCTTAACCGTCTGAAAGAAGTGAATGAGATGAATAAGCAGCTCACGATTCAGGCTTTGCAATTCATCTCAGGGGCATTCGATATGATCATGCCGGATGAAAAAGAGAATATGAATTATAAAGAGCCGCAAGCGGCGCGCCAGCCTGTCAGCCGTTTGACATTATTCGATTCAAAAGCTTAGAACGGAGGATTTTCAATGCCATCGACATTTATGGGGCTCGAAACAGCAAGACGTGCACTGAGTGCGCAGCAGACTGCATTGAGCACAGTTTCAAATAACGTTGCAAATGCAAATACAGAAGGATATACAAGGCAGCGCGTCACATTACAATCGACGAGCCCTTACCCCGCTGTATCAAAAAACAGTGAGCTGACGGCCGGCCAAATCGGAACCGGGGTCAAAGCCGGTTCAGTGGAGCGTGTCAGAGACAGTTTTTTAGACTATCAGTACAGAACTGAAAATACAAAATTAGGCTACTATACAGCCCGTTCCAATTCATTGTCGCAAATGGAAGGCGTCATGAAAGAGCTTGATGATAACGGATTAAACGGATCACTCAGTTCGTTTTGGAATGCTCTTCAGGACCTGGCGACGAACCCGGAAAATAAGGGAGCGCGCTCAGTCTTGCAGGAGCAGGGGAAATCTCTTGTCGAGAGTTTTAACTATATATCAAGCTCTTTGACTAACATTCAGGGGGATATTAAAAAGAACCTGGATAACACAGCGGATCAGGCCAATTCAATTTTAAATCAGCTGAATGACCTTAATACTCAAATAGCGGCAGTTGAGCCGAGCGGTATGCTTCCTAATGATTTATATGACCAAAGAGACAGATTGATTGACCAACTATCTTCTATGGCAAATATAAAAGTTTCATATAATAAGTCGGGCGGACATGCCTTGGCGACTGCTGAGGGCACGGTCAACGTGGAATTGCTGAACGGAAACAACAATTCTCTCGGAACACTGCTTGATGGTAATACAAAAACCGTTTCAGAAATGAAAATCAACTACGACCAGGACAGCGGTCTTGTGTCAAGCGTATCCGTCGGCAGCAATGCGGTTAATGCGGATGCATTTACCGGCAAAGGCTCACTTTTAGGTCTTATTGAGTCATACGGCTATATGTCAAATGGAGAAGAAAAGGGCCTTTATCCTGAAATGATGACTGCTCTTGATAATATGGCGCTCTCCTTTGCTGACGCGTTTAATGCAGTTCACGAAAAAGGAAAGACCTATACAGGCGAACAGGGCGCAGCATTTTTTGATTTCAGCGGTGATGAAGCGGTGCCGGTAAAAGGGGCGGCAGCCAAAATAAAAGTCAGTGACAAAGTCCTTGCGTCTACAGACAATATCGCAGCGTCGTTAAACGGAGAAAAAAGCGACGGCACAAACGCGACAAACCTGGCAGCCGTGCAGAACAGCAAGCTGACAATTAACGGTGAAACCACTACAATTAATGACTTTTATGAATCCCTTATCGGCAAGCTGGGCGTTAATTCACAAAAAGCGGCCAATCTTATGAACAACTCTGAAAGCAACACCCTTTCGGCCGATCAGCGGAGACAATCAGTCAGCGCCGTGTCATTAGATGAAGAAATGACAAATATGATTCAGTTTCAGCACGCTTATAATGCCGCTGCGCGAATCATAACGATGCAGGATCAAATATACGATAAAATTATTAACGGTATGGGCACCGGAGGAAGATAAGGAGATAAGTAAATGAGAGTAACTCAAGGGATGATCGCAAAAAATTCTCTTCGATTTATCGGCTCAAGTTATGACAAGCTCGATCGGCTTCAGCAGCAAGTGTCTACGGGGAAAAAAATCACCAAAGCTTCTGATGATCCGGTCGTCGCAATGAAGGGAATGCAGTACCGTACTCAGCTTGCGCAGGTCAACCAGTATCAGCGGAATGTTTCGCAAGGTTTCACATGGCTGGAAAACTCGGAATCCAGCGTAAACTCAGAGACGGATATTATGGGGAAAATCCGAGACTTGATGATTAAGGCAAAAAGTGATTCGAACGGTGAAACGGAATTAAAAGCAATCGGTACAGAAATCGGCCAGCTGAAAAAGCAGCTCGTTTCTGTCGCGAATACTCAAGTGAACGGGCGTTACCTGTTTAACGGAACAAATTCAGATGTCCCGCCGATCACTGAAAATGCCGACGGCACGTATACGTACAACTATGAAAATTACACTAGTGCTTCGGATGTTAATATCAACATTTCGAACGGGGCAGTGCTGAAAGTGAATTCTGACCCGAAATCAGCTTTCGGGGGCGTCGCTCAAAATGGAGATAATGTATTTGAATTTCTCAACTCATTAGAAGCTTCTTTAAGCAAAGGTACGCTCTCTGAAGCAGATTCAAATCAAATTCTGTCAGACATCGACGGTTTTACTGACAAAATGAATGCTGAAAAATCCAATATCGGCGCCCGAACAAACCGTTTGGAACTCATTAAGACAAGGTTGGAATCTCAAGCTGCTACCGCTGAAAAAGTATTGTCAGATAATGAAGATGTAGAAATGGAAGATGTGATTGTTGATTATTTATCTCAGCAGACGGTACATAAAGCTGCGCTGTCAGTAAATGCGAATATCATTCAGCCGTCACTGATCGACTTCCTGAAATAATAGATGAAACGTCTTCTATATATAAAAAAAGCGACTCACAACAGGGAGATCGCTTTTTTTACTAGAACACTCTAAAGAGGAGGGGTCTCTATGCAGATGCAGAGATTGATTATTGACAGTGTGCCTGCTAAAATCGGTATAACCTTTCAGAAGGAAGAAATCGAGATGGAACAGCCGCCCGCTGACCTGGAAATCGAGCAGCCGCCGGCAGAGCTGAACATTGAAAGCACGCCGGCCAAACTGACGATTGATCAGACGAGGGCGTGGGAGAACTTAAATCTGAAATCATTTGAGAAGCTGAACGCTGAAGCCGCCCAGAAAGGTGCGCAAGCATGCAGTGAGTTTATTGCGAAAACAGTCAGAGAAGGGAAGGAAATGGCGGCTATTGAAAAGAAAACCGGCAATGTGATGGCCCGGCAGGTAGCGGATGTCAGCCCGCCTGATCCATTTGGCGAATTCAGCGATTTTCTGCCTGCGCAGTTTCTCGTTGACATTGACTGCATTCCTTCAAAGCTTACGGTTGATATTGAAGCCCGCAAACCTTCAATTGAAGCTACCGCTCATAAACCGGTATGGAATTACACACCGGGGAGAGTTCAGATTGATATGAGGCAAGACCCTAAAGTGACGATTTCGGTTGACGACGGTAATACAGAATAAAAGATGAAAGTGGTAAAGGATTGTGAAGCATGATTATTAAAACAAAATATCACGGAGAAATCAGAATAGACGAAGGGCAGATTATCTCATTTGAAAACGGGCTGCCGGGATTTAATGACGAGACTCAATTTGTTGTTCTTCCTTTGTCGGAAGATTCACCGTTTTTGGCGCTGCAGTCTGTCAAACAGGAGCATATCGCCTTTATTGTCGCCAGTCCGTTTATTTTCTTTAAAGGATACGAATTTGACATTGACCAATCGACGCTGGAGCTTTTGCACATTGAAGATATAGAAGACGTCGAAGTGATGGCAATTTTAACGCTGGAAGAGCCTTTTGAAAACACGACCGCCAATTTAAAAGCGCCGATTATCGTCAATAAAAAGGAAATGAAGGCGAAACAAATCATTTTACATGATGCTTCCTATGAAACAAAACATTTGATAGGAGGAGGATCATGCTAGTTCTCTCGAGAAAAGTGAATGAGTCCATTCAGATCGGGCCGGATATTGAAATCAAGGTGATTGCCATCGAAGGAGAGCAAGTGAAGCTGGGAATTGAAGCGCCGCAGCACGTGGATATTCATCGGAAGGAAATATACTTGTCTATCCTGGAAGAGAATAACAGAGCCGTATCTTTTAATACTGATTTATTACTTAATTTATCCTCACAAAAAAAGTGAGGATTTTTTTATTTTCAATATAAACAATAGAAGCGGCCGTCCGATATATATAGTGTAGCCAATGAGAGGAAAAATTTTCTTCAAAAATGACGCTGCGCAAATGCACAAGGACGTGCGAAAAACAATTCAGGGAGGAAATACAAAATGAGAATCAACCACAATATCGCGGCTCTTAACACTAGCCGTCAGCTGAATGCAGGTTCAAGCTCTGCTGCAAAAAACATGGAAAAATTATCTTCAGGTCTTCGCATCAACCGCGCTGGTGATGACGCTGCGGGTCTTGCGATCTCTGAAAAAATGCGTTCTCAAATCCGCGGTTTAGACATGGCGTCTAAAAACGCTCAAGACGGAATCTCTCTTATCCAAACATCTGAGGGTGCATTGAACGAAACTCACAGCATTCTTCAGCGTATGAGCGAGCTTGCTACACAAGCGGCGAACGATACAAACACAGATTCAGACCGTTCTGAGCTTCAAAAAGAGATGGACCAATTATCATCTGAAGTAACAAGAATTTCTACTGACACTGAGTTCAACACGAAGAAACTTCTTGACGGAACTGCGAAAAACCTTACGTTCCAAATCGGAGCTAACGAAGGCCAAACAATGAGCCTGTCTATCAATAAAATGGATTCTGAAAGCCTGAAAGTCGGTACAACTTATACAGCAAATGCTGACGGATCTAAAATTACAGATAAAGATGGAAATGAAGCAACACTTGTAACTGACGGTTCTAAAGGACCGAATGGCTACTATGATGCTGCTGATAAATTAGTTTATCAAGCTGACAGTGCTGTGGCTGGAGATTCTAAAGTAACAAAAGGTATCGACATCTCTTCTTCAGCTAAAGCTGCGTCTTCAGCTCTTACAACAATCAAAACAGCTATCGACACAGTATCTAGCGAGCGCGCTAAACTTGGTGCGGTTCAAAACCGTTTAGAGCACACAATCAACAACCTTGGTACTTCTTCTGAGAACCTGACTTCTGCTGAATCACGTATCCGTGACGTAGACATGGCTTCTGAGATGATGGAGTACACGAAAAACAACATCCTTACTCAGGCTTCTCAAGCAATGCTTGCGCAAGCTAACCAACAGCCTCAGCAAGTTCTTCAATTGCTTAAAGGTTAATGACGGAAAGATCCTGGTTCTCCAGGGTCTTTTTTTATTTTTGCAGCATTCCCCCCTCAGCATGCCAAGGAATCCTATTGACAAAATGAAACGTTATAATTTGCAGTTAAATTATTGAAAACCTTTTAATCTGACCGATATAAGAATAAGATCATACATTTATGGAGCTGTGATATGATAAACAGTCGGAAACTCACTGTTGTCATAGAGCCGTCTACGACTAAACGCCGAAAAGGAGAGGGTACATATGGTCACAAGAATCACAGGCCTTAATTCCGGTCTTGATGTAGATTCTCTGGTGAAAAAAATGATGGATGCCGAAAAGCAGCCGCTTAATAAATTAAACCAGCAAAAGCAGACGCTTGAATGGAAGCGCGATGCTTATCGGGAAATGAATACCCAGATTGCCGACATGTATTCCACTACATTTAATAATATGCTGATGTCCACAAACTGGAATAAAAAAACAGTAACAAGTTCGGATTCCAGTGTCAGCGCGGCGGCTGTCAGTGCTGAACAGAATATTTCAACGAGCATGTCTGTACAGCAGCTGGCTACGCCGACGACTTATAAATCCTCAGGGGCCATCAATTTCACTTCGGGTCAAAGCCAAACATTGAAATTCAATGTCACAAATCCGGGCGAAACGAAGCCGACTGAGGTAAACGTCACGATCGCCGCAACCGATACGATTGATGATGTGGTCACCAAACTGAACAGCTCGGGCCTCGGGGTGACGGCTTTAAAAGAGAAAATCTCCAACGGCACGGATTATGTGGATACGATCGCGTTTACTTCCAATAAAACGGGAGAAGGGTTTGCCCTTGCCGCAGGTGATGACGCAACTAAAAGCTTCCTGAAAGATCAGCTCGGTTTTGCCGTTGATGATACAACGAATGAACTTACGGCCAATGCCGAAGGGAAAAACGCGAAGTTTACGTTCAACGGGCTTGAAATGACAAAAACGTCAAATAACTTTACGATCAACGGCATCAAATACACGCTGAACAGCGTGACGGACAGCAATAAAACGGTTACGATTAACAGCACGACTGATACGGACGGCATTTTTAACAACATTAAAGATTTCGTTGATAAATACAATACGTTAATTAAAAGCGCAAACGAGAAGGTGACAGAATCAAAATACCGTGATTATACGCCGTTAACCGATGAACAAAGAGAAGCGATGACCGATAAGCAGGTTGAGCAGTGGGAGGCAAAAGCCAAAAGCGGTTTATTGCGGAGCGACAGCACGCTGCAAAACGGTTTGGCGGAGATGCGGATTGATCTGTACTCGACGGTTACGATTGACGGGAAAAAATATCAGCTTGCCGATTTCGGAATTGAGACGTCTGATAGTTATACGGATCAAGGAAAGCTTGTCATTAAAGACGAAGCGAAACTGAAACAGAAAATTACCGAGAATCCTGCTCTCGTGGCTAAACTGTTTAATGCAGACAGCCCTGATACAGCGAAAACCAAAAACCCGGAGGAACAGGGGATTGCCCGGAGATTAAAAGACACATTAAATAAAATGCAGATTCAAATTTCAAAACAGGCGGGTACGGAAAGCTCGGTATCAACCAGCTTTGCCATCGGAAAAAGCCTGGATGAAATAGAAACAAATATTTCCAATATGAAAACGAAGCTGGATGACATCGAGACGAGATATTATAAAAAGTTCAGTGCACTGGATACGGCATTGGAGAAATTGAACAGCCAATCTTCATATCTCACGTCAATGTTAGGATCTTCAACATCATAACCTTGGAGGTTTTATAAAAATGGCAATAAATAATCCTTTTGCTGCTTATCAGCAGACATCCGTCTTTACAGCCGCTCCGGAAGAGCTGACCCTTATGCTTTATAACGGCTGCCTGCGATTCATTAAGCTGGCAAGGCAGGCGATGAAGCAAAACAACCTTGAAGCCAAAAATGAAAATATCGTAAAGGCGCAAAACATCATTCAAGAGCTCAGCATCACGTTAAACCGGGAGATTGAGATTTCTGAACAAATGTCATCAATCTATGATTACATACGCCGCCGCCTGATTGAAGCGAACGTGCAGAATAATGAAGGATTGTTAGATGAAGCGGAAAAGCTTGTTACTGAATTCCGCGATACGTGGAAACAAGCCATGCAGAGCGAACGGAAAAACAGCCACGGTGCGGGCGGCCTTGCCTGATGAACAGCAATGTCCTTTCTTTGTATAACGAAACGAAGAACATGTACGCCGCACTGAAGGATGCCCAGGAAAGCGACGGCCTCATCAGCAGCTTTACGGCATTTACGGAGAAAAGGGAGGAGATGCTTGCGGGCATAAAGCCGCCTTTTTCCGAAGAAGAAAAAACGCTTCTTCAGCAGGTGGCCGCGATGGACCGCTTGATTACCGGGGAAGTGAAACGGATCCAGGATGGCATCCGAAATGAAATAAAAACACTCAAGAAAAAACGGGTGTACCATAATACGTATTTTAATCCGTATCATCAAACGACAAGTGACGGCCGTTATTACGACAAACGCAAATAGGTGAGTGTTTTGAGAAGTTTGAACGATTACCATTTGGTGTCAGCATACTACCAGCTTCTTTTTACCATTGATGAGGGGCTCTGCTACCTATTGGATACGCAGGATGATTTTTTCAAGACGGAGGGCGAACGGATTTACAACGATTTGATTCAGGCTTTTTTTCATCTCGATTCCTCTCATGCGCTTCTCTTGTCTATCGTTGAGTGCCGATGCGTGGAGACTGCGATTCGGTCATTTGACGAGATTTTTCAGGATTTCAGCATGTTAAATGATTATGATTTTCCGTCCGCTCCATTTCAGGAGTTTTTAAAAACCATCTTTCTGCCGCATTATAAGGTGTGGATGGAGCAGACGCACGACTGCATCAAACCGTATGTTCTTCACTAGACCTGCTGCAAGCGGCAGGTCTTTTGCCTGCGTCTTCTGCATATACTGATAATCCTGCCGGAAGCAGCGGATATAAGCCGACACCATTCGTCATCGTTCACCGAATTTACACATTATTTTAACGTTTCAGCAGGGATCAGAAGGGGAAAAAGAGAAATAGTTACATATCCTTAGATAAAGGGAGGCGTTCTTTGATGAACTACAATATCAGAGGAGAAAACATTGAGGTTACACCTGCGTTAAAGGATCATGTGGAAAGAAAAATCGGCAAGCTGGAACGATATTTCGAGCAGAGCGTCAATGCCGATGTGAACGTCAACTTAAAATTCTATAATGATAAGGAATCCAAAGTTGAAGTCACCATTCCGATGACTGATCTGGCGCTTCGATCCGAAGTGCATAACGAGGATATGTACAATGCAATTGATCTCGCAACAAACAAGCTGGAACGTCAAATCCGAAAGCATAAAACAAAAGTCAACCGAAAATTCCGCGAGCAGGGTCTTCCGAAACATTACTTCGAGAACGGAAGCGCAGCTGATACAAACGTAGCGGTTCAGGACGAAATTGAAGATGACAGCCCGGAAATTGTCCGTCAGAAACGTTTTAATTTAAAACCGATGGATAATGAAGAAGCGATTCTCCAAATGAATATGCTCGGACATAATTTCTTCGTATTCACCAACGCGGAAACGAATCTCACAAATGTCGTTTACCGCCGAAATGACGGCAAATACGGATTAATTGAACCGACTGAATAAACCATCCAGCCTTCCGTGAACGCGCGGAAGGTTTTTCTCTATACTTTATCTGCAAATTCTTTGGAAATAACCAAAGGTATGTTATGATAATGAGAGGTATACATGGACAGAAAATTATCATTTATTCCATGCGAAATCTGCATGTGAACATAGAGGAGCGTTATAGATGCTTGGGATTTTAAATAAAATGTTTGATCCGACCAAACGTGCGCTGAACAAATACGAAAAAATAGCGAATGACATTGATGCTGTAAAAGGAGATTATGAAAATCTCTCTGACGATGCGCTTAAACAAAAAACGGCAGAATTTAAAGAGCGGCTTGAAAAAGGAGAAACGACGGATGACCTTCTTGTCGAAGCGTTTGCCGTCGTTCGTGAAGCTTCACGCCGCGTAACCGGCATGTTCCCGTTTAAAGTGCAGCTGATGGGGGGCCTTGCCCTTCATGAGGGGAATATCGCAGAAATGAAAACAGGGGAAGGGAAAACGCTGACGTCCACCCTTCCGGTATATTTAAACGCGTTGACGGGAAAAGGCGTTCACGTCGTGACGGTCAACGAATATCTGGCAAGCCGTGATGCTCAGCAAATGGGAGAAATTTTCGAGTTTCTCGGGCTTACAGTCGGCCTGAACCTGAATTCGTTGTCAAAAGACGAAAAACGCGAAGCTTATGCGGCCGATATCACATATTCAACGAATAATGAACTCGGCTTTGATTATTTGCGTGACAACATGGTGCTTTATAAAGAACAAATGGTGCAGCGCCCGCTTCATTTTGCCGTTATTGATGAAGTCGATTCCATTTTAGTCGATGAAGCGAGAACGCCATTGATTATTTCCGGACAAGCTCAGAAGTCCACAAAACTGTACGTGCAGGCAAATGCGTTTGTCCGCACACTCAAGCAAGATCAGGATTATACGTATGACGTCAAAACGAAGGGCGTTCAGCTGACGGAAGAAGGAATGACGAAGGCTGAAAAAACGTTCGGCATCGACAACCTGTTTGATGTCAAAAACGTGGCATTGAACCACCATATCAACCAGGCTTTAAAAGCCCATGCGGCGATGCAGAAAGACGTGGATTATGTTGTTGAGGACGGCCAGGTCGTCATCGTCGATTCCTTCACCGGCCGTCTGATGAAAGGACGCCGCTACAGCGAAGGCCTTCACCAGGCGATTGAAGCGAAAGAAGGCTTGGAGATTCAAAATGAAAGCATGACTCTGGCGACGATTACGTTCCAAAACTATTTCCGTATGTATGAAAAGCTTGCCGGCATGACTGGTACCGCAAAAACGGAAGAGGAAGAATTCCGCAATATTTATAACATGCAGGTTGTGTCCATTCCGACCAACCAGCCGGTCATCCGTGAAGACCGTCCGGATTTGATCTACCGCTCAATGGAAGGGAAATTCAAGGCGGTGGCGGAGGATGTCGCCCAGCGCTACATGACCGGACAGCCCGTTCTTGTCGGTACGGTTGCCGTTGAAACATCTGAATTGATTTCTAAACTTCTGAAGAATAAAGGAATTCCGCATCAGGTGCTGAACGCGAAAAACCATGAGCGTGAAGCTCAGATCATTGAAGAAGCGGGACAAAAAGGCGCTGTCACAATTGCGACCAACATGGCAGGACGCGGAACCGACATTAAACTCGGTGAAGGCGTAAAAGAGCTTGGCGGCCTTGCAGTCGTCGGTACGGAACGCCATGAATCCCGCCGGATTGACAACCAGCTCCGCGGACGTTCAGGGCGTCAGGGAGACCCGGGTATCACACAATTTTATCTTTCAATGGAAGATGAATTGATGCGCCGTTTCGGAGCTGAACGGACGATGGCGATGCTTGACCGGTTCGGTATGGATGACTCCACGCCGATTCAGAGCAAAATGGTGTCACGCGCCGTGGAATCGTCTCAAAAACGTGTCGAAGGAAACAACTTCGATTCACGTAAACAGCTTCTCCAATATGACGACGTGCTCCGTCAGCAGCGCGAAGTCATTTACAAGCAGCGTTTTGAAGTCATTGACTCTGAAAACCTGTGTGACATTGTGGAAGGCATGATCAAGTCTTCACTGGAGCGTGCAATTGCCGCTTATACGCCGAAAGAGGAGCTTCCGGAAGAATGGAATCTTGACGGCCTCGTGGAGCTTGTGAATACAACGTATCTTGATGAAGGCGCGCTTGAAAAGAGCGATATCTTCGGAAAAGAACCGGATGAAATGCATGAGATGATCATGGATCGTATCATGACAAAATATAATGAAAAAGAAGAGAATTTCGGCACAGAGCAGATGCGTGAATTCGAAAAAGTCATCGTATTGCGTGCCGTCGATTCAAAATGGATGGATCATATTGATGCGATGGATCAGCTGCGTCAAGGGATTCACCTTCGCGCCTATGCGCAGACAAATCCGCTGCGTGAATACCAAATGGAAGGTTTCGCTATGTTTGAGCACATGATTGAGTCCATTGAGGACGAGGTTGCGAAATTCGTCATGAAGGCCGAGATTGAAAGCAATCTGGAACGCGAAGAAGTTGTTCAGGGCCAAACGACGGCTCACCAGCCGCAGGACGGCGATGAGGCCAAACAAGTGAAAAAAGCGCCGGTGCGCAAAGTCGTAGATATCGGACGCAACGCGCCTTGCCATTGCGGAAGCGGAAAAAAATATAAAAATTGCTGCGGCCGGACAGAATAGTCACGACTGTATGCATCGAACATGACCGGGTCTGCGTCTTATGGCGCCCCGGATCTTTTAATGAGGTGAATGGAATGGAATTATCAGAAATCAGGGCAGAGCTCGAAAATATGGCTTCTCGTTTAGCGGACTTCAGGGGGTCTCTTTGACCTCGAATCAAAGGAAGCCCGCATTGCAGAATTAGATGAAAAGATGGCGGAACCGGAATTCTGGAATGACCAGCAGAAGGCCCAAACTGTCATCAACGAAGCGAACGGTCTGAAGGAATACGTGAACTCCTATCATCAGCTGAGCGAGTCTCATGAAGAGCTCCAAATGACACATGATCTTTTAAAAGAAGAACCTGATACGGATCTTCAGCAGGAGCTTGAGAAAGAGCTGAAGTCATTAACGAAGGAATTGAATGAATTTGAGCTTCAGCTGCTGCTCAGTGAACCATATGACAAAAATAACGCGATTTTAGAACTTCACCCGGGTGCCGGCGGTACAGAATCCCAAGACTGGGGTTCCATGCTGCTCAGAATGTATACCCGCTGGGCGGAAAGACGCGGATTCAAAGTTGAAACGCTTGATTATCTGCCAGGAGATGAAGCCGGAATTAAGTCGGTCACACTGCTCATTAAGGGCCACAATGCATACGGCTATTTAAAAGCGGAAAAAGGCGTACACCGACTCGTGCGGATTTCTCCGTTTGATTCATCAGGCCGCCGCCACACGTCATTCGTGTCATGTGAAGTCATGCCTGAATTCAATGAAGAAATTGACATTGATATTCGTACCGAAGACATTAAAGTTGATACGTACCGGGCAAGCGGTGCCGGCGGACAGCACGTCAATACGACTGATTCGGCCGTTCGGATCACCCACCTGCCGACAAATGTAGTCGTCACATGCCAGACGGAACGTTCACAAATCAAAAACCGCGACAGAGCGATGAAAATGCTCAAAGCGAAGCTGTATCAGCGCAGAATTGAAGAACAGCAGGCGGAGCTTGACGAAATCCGCGGCGAACAGAAAGAAATCGGCTGGGGCAGCCAGATCCGCTCTTACGTGTTCCATCCGTACTCCATGGTGAAAGACCACCGGACCAATACGGAAATGGGGAACGTACAGGCGGTTATGGACGGAGATATTGATATCTTCATTGATGCCTACTTACGCTCTAAACTGTCTTAATCCGGGAACACACCTGCCTTTGGCATGGTGTGTTTTTTTATCCGTTCTCTTTTCCATTTTTCACAATAGCGCTTTAGCAAATTAATACGGTATTTGGCTGTTATTTACTTCTAAGCCGGGAAGACTTAAAATGCTATCGAGAGAAAATCGGAGAACGGAGGATTTTGCATGGATGTGAATCACAATAAGCCGCTCCGGCTGATCAAAGATTACATATATATCATGATCGGCGCGGCGATTACAGGGGTCGTGTTTAACGTATTTTTGCTGCCGAACCGTATAGCGGCGGGCGGAGTAAGCGGAATCAGCACCATTTTGGAGACATTTGGTTTTGAGCCGGCTTACGTGCAGTGGATCATTAACATCCCCTTGTTTATCGCCGGAGTGATCATTCTCGGCGGGAAATTCGGAATGAAGACACTTGTCGGTTCCATCGTTCTGCCGCTTGCCGTCTTTTTAACAAGAGACCTGCCTGCCGCGACGACCCATGAACTGCTGGCGGCGATTTTCGGAGGCGTCGGGATCGGCGCTGGGATCGGCATTGTGTATCTCGGCAAAGGCTCCACGGGGGGAACGGCACTGGCGGCGCAGATCATCCACAAATACACGGGGCTTTCACTGGGAACGTGCCTTGCCATCATGGACGGATTAATTGTGCTGAGCGCGATGCTCGTTTTCGGAGTGGAACAGGGACTGTATGCGATGCTTGGGGTATTTATGTCAAGCAAAACGATTGATGTCGTGCAGGTCGGGTTCAACCGCTCCAAAATGGCTTTAATTATAACGCAGCATGAAGAAGCCGTCAGGTCGGCTGTGTTTACGGAAATTGACAGGGGAGTGACGAAGATTTCCGCAGTCGGCGGGTATACGGAACATGACCGGCCGATCTTAATGTGTGTCGTCGGCCAGACCGAATTCACAAAACTGAAACAAATCGTCAAACAAATTGATGAGTCAGCCTTTGTCATTGTCGCAGACGCAAGCGAGGTGCTCGGCGAGGGTTTCAAACGCGCGTAAACGGGGTTATAATAGCGAAGGGGTGCATCTTACATATGAAATCAAAATGGGCGCTGCTGGCGCTGGTTCTGACCATGTCCGTCCTGTTGGCGGCATGCGGCGGAGCCAATGAATCGAAAAAAGAAAGCTCTGACAGTTCAGGCGGATCGAAAGCATCTGCGTCAGCGGGCGAAGAGCTTTATCAGCAAAGCTGTATCGGCTGTCACGGTAAAGACTTAGAAGGCGGCGGAGGTCCGAATTTACAGGAAGTCGGCGGGAAGTATGATGAAGCTAAAATTGAAAGCATCATTAAAAACGGACGCGGCAATATGCCGAGCCATCTTGTAAATGATGAGGAAGCCGCGAAGATCGCAAAATGGCTGTCACAGAAAAAATAACAGAAAAACCTTGCCTGTTATAGGGGCAAGGTTTTTTCACGGCCTGGGAATGAAAAGAAACTGTAATAGTAATATGTCTAAATTTGACGTATAATGAAGTGTACTGAGGAAAAGGAACTTTCAGATTTTTCATCTGTTTCCTGGTAGATCGGCCATAAACTGCAGTATTTTTGCGAACTCTATGGCTGCAAGACATAAATAAAAGATTAGGTGATTTCATGATAGAGATGAAAGAAGTATATAAATCCTATCCGAACGGTGTAAAAGCGATTAACGGGCTGTCAGTCATGATTCATCCCGGAGAATTTGTATATGTCGTAGGACCGAGCGGAGCCGGTAAATCTACTTTTATTAAAATGATTTACAGAGAAGAAAAACCGACAAAAGGGCAAATATTGATTAATCATAAAGATCTCGCGGCTGTGAAAGAAAAAGAGATTCCTTTCGTGCGGCGTAAAATAGGTGTTGTTTTCCAGGATTTTAAACTTCTTCCGAAATTGACGGTATTTGAAAACGTAGCGTTTGCGCTTGAGGTTATCGGAGAGCAGCAGTCAGTCATTAAAAAACGCGTGCTCGAAGTGCTCGATCTTGTGCAGCTGAAGCATAAAGCGCGGCAGTTTCCCGACCAGCTTTCCGGAGGAGAACAGCAGCGTGTTTCCATCGCAAGATCCATCGTCAACAATCCTGACGTCGTTATAGCTGACGAACCGACGGGCAACCTTGATCCGGTAACATCATGGGAAGTCATGAAGACACTGGAAGAGATTAACAACCGCGGAACGACCGTCGTGATGGCGACACACAATAAAGAAATAGTAAACACCATGAAGAAACGGGTCATCGCGATCGAAGACGGAATTATTGTGCGTGATGAGTCAAGAGGGGAGTATGGTTCTTATGATTAAAATTCTCGGGCGCCATTTGCGTGAGAGTTTTAAATCTCTCGGAAGAAACACATGGATGACATTTGCATCCATCAGCGCTGTTACCGTTACATTGATTTTGGTCGGCGTGTTTTTAGTCATTATGCTGAATTTAAACAACATGGCTAAAAATGCTGAAAAAGAAGTGGAAATTAAAGTATTAATCGATCTGACGTCAAATAAGAAAACGCAGGATACGCTGCAGAATGAGATTAAAGACATCTCGGGAATCCAAAGCGTAGAATTTTCATCTAAAGATAAAGAGCTTGATCAATTGGTCAAAAGCTTCGGCGACAGCGGAAAGGCCATGAAAATGCAAGATCAGGAAAACCCGCTGAACAACGCGTTTATCGTCAAAACGACAGATCCGCATGATACGCCGAAAGTCGCGAAAAAAATTGAGAAGCTGGATCATGTATATAAAGTGACATACGGGAAAGAAGAAGTCAGCCGTCTGTTTAAGGTCGTCGGAGTGTCACGCAACATCGGGATCGCGTTAATCATCGGCCTTCTGTTCACGGCAATGTTCTTAATTTCAAATACAATTAAAATCACGATTTTCGCCAGAAGAAAAGAGATTGAAATCATGAAGCTTGTCGGCGCGACAAACTGGTTTATCCGCTGGCCGTTTTTCCTTGAAGGGCTGCTGCTTGGGGTATTCGGTTCTGTCATACCGATCGCCCTCGTGCTGAGCACGTACCAGTCAATGGTCGCTTGGGTGGCTCCGAAAGTTCAGGGCTCATTTGTTTCACTCCTGCCGTACAGTCCGTTTGTGTTCCAAGTATCACTTGTGCTCATTCTGATCGGCGCGGTTATCGGAGTATGGGGAAGCCTGACTTCCATCCGGAAATTCCTTCGTGTATAAATGCAAAAGCCAGTCTTTGTCAGACTGGCTTTTTTTGATGGTTCTGTTATTGAATGACGGGCAGGGCCGGTGATCCCGGCTTTAATGTAAAGTCATAAGACGATTCGTCACGGTACATCGGATCGGCATATATGGAATTCGGATCATTTGCCGTTCCTTTTTTGTAAGCTGCGAATGAATCATATTCTTTGTTCTTCCAATTCCAAATGCCGTCTTTTCCCGTTTCTTTGTGATAGACGTTATGATTAACGGTATTGCCTTCGTTTTTCGTATAATCATTTGCGATAAAAATTCGTGAACCGCTTGCCGCCATGATGTTCTTTTCGATGGTGTTCCCTTTTGTATCGTACTGAAGCAGCAGCTGGCCGCCGTCAAGGTCCTTCGTGTCATTTCGGTACATAATATTGTGAGCGATCACGGAATTGATTGTGCCGCCTCGTTTTGTGTCATATCCCCCGATTGAAATACCCGTGTAAGCATTGTTGTACACTTTGTTATCCGTAATCCGTATATCTTGTGCGTACTTCCCTTTATGCTCGGAAGTGGCTTCAATGCCGAGGTCATTGTTGTAAACGGTGTTTTTCTTAATGTCCACATGTTCTGCGCCGTCAACGTATATACCGCCCGCAGAGTATTCATTGCCGTAGGCGGGGTTTCCGTAAGAAGAGTTATGGCTCACCGTATTGTTTTCAATGACGCCGTTTCGCGCATAGTCATTTTGCTTGGAAGTTCCTTCGTAGCCGATCACGTCAATCCCGATATTGTTGTTGTTCCGGATGGTATTGCCGGCGATCTTAAAACCGTCAACATTCCCGTTCAGCACGACCGCTTCGCTTGCGCCGAGCGTCAATTTTTCAACCGTGTTATTTGTGATGCTGACATCCTTCATGGCGCCCGAGCCGTAAAACGCGATGCCGTGTGCATTTCCCTCATCAGCCGTTGTTTTAATGTTCCGGATATGGTTGCCGTCAATGGCGATATGACTGCTTGATCCGGTGACATAGATGCCCATGGCTGTCGCATCTTCTGATGAGACGGATAGGTTTTCAAGCGTAATGCCGTGAATGGTAATGTACTGTTTATTGCTGATTTGAATTAACGGTGTTTCAGAATCGCTTTTAGGTGCAGATTTGCCGCTGATGGTGACATGCTCATTCTGATAGTTCTGAAATGTAATCGGCTTTTTCGCCGTCCCGCTGTGCTTTACTTCAAATGTTTCGTCGTACGTTCCTTCCCGAATCAATACTGTTGTTCCGGCCTCCGCCTTTTCCGCCGCATGCTTCAATGTGCGGAACGGCTTTTCTTTCGTTCCGTCATTTTGATCGTTTCCCGCGGGAGAAACATAAAGAGCGTCAGCCTGTGATTTTTCATTGGCCTCTGTTTTTTGCCAGACAAAGGCGGTAATGCCTGCGGCCAGCACCGCCGCGGATAAAATCGATAATTTTATTTTCATATCGCATTCTCCTGTATATTTAATGAATTGCATACAAATTATTATACGTTACCCATTTATATGAAACAATCTATCGGTTCCGTTTTTTTGTTGCCGTTACATGAATTCTTTTCAGTTTACACATACTATCTCCAGGTTTTCGTAAAAGGACTAAGAGGAGGTAAACGATGAAGCAGAAAATAATCGCAGCGATAGCGGCCGTCAGCATCTTGTGCGGCGGAGCCCATATTGCCGGGGCGGCACAGCCGAAATCATCAGAAGCAGAAAGAAGCCAGGCAATGGAAAAAATCGAAAAAGCATATGAGCTGATCTCGAACGAATATGTGGAAAATGTGGATAAAGAAAAGCTACTTGAAGGAGCGATTCAGGGGATGCTGTCTACATTAAACGACCCTTATTCCGTTTATATGGACAAGCAGACCGCCAAGCAGTTTTCCGATTCTCTGGATTCATCTTTTGAAGGGATCGGCGCTGAAGTCGGTATGGAAGAGAATAAAATCATTATCGTATCACCGTTTAAGCAATCTCCGGCTGAAAAGGCAGGCCTCAAGCCGAATGATGAAATCATCAGTATAAACGGCGAGTCAATGAACGGGAAAGATTTAAATGAAGCCGTGCTGAAAATCAGAGGGAAAAAAGGATCGAAGGTTTCTATTAAAATACATCGTCCGGGCACTGAAAAACAGCTGTCATTCCGGATTAAAAGAGCGGAAATCCCGCTGGAAACCGTATTTGCTTCCCGCAAGGAATCAGGCGGGCATCATGTCGGCTACATCGCTATATCGACATTTTCCGAGCATACTGCTCAGGACTTCGCCGCGGCGCTGAAAAAGCTTGAGAAACAAGGGATTGACGGACTCGTTCTTGACGTAAGAGGAAATCCCGGCGGCTACCTTCAAAGCGTCGAACAGATTTTAAAGCATTTCGTCACAAAAGACATGCCGTATATCCAAATCGCGGAACGCAACGGAGATAAAAAACAATATTTCTCAACTTTAAAACATAAGAAGCCGTATCCCGTTAATGTCATTACGGATAAAGGAAGCGCTTCTGCTTCAGAAATTCTTGCGGGCGCGCTGAAAGAAGCGGGGCATTATGACGTTGTCGGTGATACCTCCTTCGGTAAAGGAACGGTACAGCAGGCCGTGCCGATGGGAGACGGCAGCAACATTAAATTGACGCTTTACAAATGGCTGACGCCGAAAGGCAATTGGATTCACAAAAAAGGCATTACTCCGACAATCGCCGTAAGCCAGCCGGATTATTTTGCGGCGGGACCGCTTCAGCTGAAACAGCCGCTTCAGCCTGATATGAACAGCGCAGATGTCAAACACGCGCAAATCCTGCTGAAAGGTTTGGGTTTCGACCCGGGCAGGGCGGACGGCTATTTCAGCGGCACAATGAAAAAAGCCGTCATGGCGTTCCAAGATCGGTACAAACTTGATAAAACAGCTGTCATTGACAAACAAACAGCGGAAAAAATGAATCAGCTGATGAATGAGAAGAAATCTGACGAAAAAAATGATATACAGCTGCAAATGGCGTTAAAATCATTATTTGTTAAATAAATGAAAAGGAGGCTTTTTTAAGGCCTCCTGTTTCTTTTATCATGTCTCATAAATGAACCAAAAGACACATAATTATGACGATTTTGACAAGATATTAAAAAAATTTTCACATTTAAACATTTATAAAGGACAAACATTACCCGATATTTATATGGAAGAGAGACTTTATGCCGAGTTAATATGTATTCAAAATGAAACTTTTGAAAGTTGCCTCAGTCAGTTTTAGTTCTTACAATAAAAGAAGGTTCTAATAGAGAACAGTTTTTTAGTTTGGCAGCTGCATTTCAGTATTGAAAGCAGAAGTGTTTGCGGCGCTTCAGCACGGCAGCTGTAATCACCCGTGCTTATCTGGATAAAAAAATGGGGGTTCACAATTGAAGAGGGCAAGTATTGTGCGTGAAAAAAAATATTATGAATTAGTGGAACAACTAAAAGACCGAACAAAAGACGTTACATTTTCATCAACAAAAGCACTAAGTCTTCTTATGCTGTTCAGCAGATACCTGGTCAATTACACAAATGTTGAATGTGTTCACGATATCAATGAGGAGTGTGCAAAGCATTATTTCACCTACTTAATGAAAAACCATAAGCGTTTAGGAATCAATCTGACGGATATTAAACGGTCCATGCTTTTGATCAGCGGTGTAATCGAGGTGGAAGTCGACCACTATCTGAAAGATTTCTCTCTATCAAATGTGACGTTGTGGATGACGGAAGAGAGATAGACGTTTGAGATATTCAAGCCAATGATTATTTGGTAGAATAGAATTAAAATGTTTGGCTTGAGGCGGTGAAAGCAATGTCTGTTCAATGGGGAATTGAACTTCTGAAAAGTATCGGTCTGTTTTTTTTGCACCCGATGTTTTGGTTTTTTATCATCATAAGTCTCGCATGCGGATATTTGCGGATTAAACGTGAACGCCATACGTTTCATACAAAAATCGCAGATATGTATGACGAGCTTATCTTTACATACATAAAAGGGCTTATACCGGGTATTCTTCTCTCCATATTATTTTTTGGACTGGGAATTTCGATTCCATTCGGTCTTCTCGGCATAATTGCGGCTGTGACGGCTTTGGCATCGCTGACGTTCCGTATGAACTGGCTGTCATCAGCTTATATTGTCAGCGCCGGCATGTTGATTGCGTTTATCCTTCAGTATACCCACACAGTGCCGTTTGCGGATCGGTTTCCGCAGGCATTCGGCGTGAATTGGGCATCAGCAGCCGTGTTTATGGGCCTTTTGATCATCACGGAGGGAGCAGCTGCTTACCGTTCAGCGCACCTGAAAACATCTCCGGCGCTTGTCGTCAGCAGCAGAGGTCTGCCCATCGGCCGTCAATTGGCGAATCGCGCATGGCTGCTTCCGCTTTTCTTATTGGTGCCGGGCAGCGGACTTGAGTCACACCTTTCTTGGTGGCCTGTCTTTACCGTGCCGGGCGGCTCTTTCCATCTGATCTGGATTCCTTATATCGCCGGCTTCGGACAGCGTGTGCAGGGATCCCTGCCGGAGGTCAGCATACGGATAACGGCGAAGCGTGTCATGATTCTCGGGATTATCGTCACCGCATTCGGGGCAGCGGCCCTTTGGTGGAGTCCGCTTGCCGGTGCTGCCGCTTGTATTGCGGTGCTCGGACGCCTGTTCTTATCATTGAGACAGCGGCTGAATGATAACGCGGCTCCGTTTTATTTCTCTAAGCGGGATCAGGGCTTAATGGTGCTCGGCATCATTCCGAATACGCCCGCGGAAGATCTTGAGCTGAAGATCGGTGAGATTATAACGAAAGTAAACGGCATTCCCGTAAAGCATGTATCGGATTTTTACGAAGCACTTCAAAAAAACCGCGCATTTGTAAAAATGGAGATCATCGGCCTGAATGGTGAGATCCGGTTTGATCAGCGCGCGTCCTATGAAGGCGAACATCATGAATTAGGTATTTTATTCGTTCAGGATGAACATGAGCAAGAAGAAATGACAGCATTATAAAAAGCCCGGCCGCCGTGTTTAGCGGCACCGGGCTTTTTTTTTACGGCCGGATTACGGCGCCAGCGGCCGAACTCAGTTACATTCCACTTCTCTCTTTTAAATAAAAAGATAACGGCATCGCGATACTCTATGCGGCGGGGGAGTGCGGTGACACTTTCGAGAGAGAAAAATAAGAAGGAAAACTAGAAAAGGTTCCGGAAAGCGGGTGCTCACGGAACCTTTTTTGTTTACGCCGAATGGCTTTTTTTCGTATCAACGGTTTCGCCGGACTTAATTCCAAGCGATACGAACAAGCCGATCACAGATACGCCGATCAATATTATAAACAGAATGTGAAATCCGGAGATTAAACCGATCAGTGCTGAAGAAATAATGCTTCCGAAATAACGGAAGGTGGAAAAAATCCCGGATGCGATACCGGACATGCCCGGTTCTACCGTCGCAAGAGAAGACACCTGCATGCTCGTCAGCCCCGCACCGGACGCGATGCCCCCCACAATAAGCGATGCCATAAGGAACGGGACGGAATGGGAATAAACCAAAAGCAGAAATAAAAGATTGGCTCCGGCCATCAGCCCGAAGGACAGAAAAATCATTCTTCGCGCGCCCCATTTGTGATGCAGCTGAGCTCCGCCCCAGTTGCTGGCGGACATAAAAATGGAAAAGACTGAAAGAGCCATACCGCTGTGCGACGTATTCATGCTGAAGTGGCCGGTCATAAAGAGCGGCATAATCAATAACACGGCATACATCATTAAATTGCTTAACAGAACGGACAGATTGGCGCTTGTAAAGGTTGTGTTTTTAAACAGGTCAAAATCAATAATCGGATGTTTCGTGCACAGCTCCCGCCTGAAAAATAACGGAACAAATAAAAGAATGAGCAGCGCGTACACCCAATAGCCCAAAGAGCTTTCATTTTTCGTCAGAAGAATAATAGAAACAATGCTCCCGGCAAGCAGAACGGATCCGATGATATCAAGCGGCGCGTCAGAGGTTTCTTCTTTATATTTAGGAAACATGATAAATGCCGTCCCAAGTGCGATCGCCAGAAACGGAATGTTGACCCAAAAGATAGAATGCCAGCTGAAACTCTCGATTAAAAGAGAGCCGATAAACGGTCCGAGAGCCGCGCCCAGCCCGGCACCGAGGCCGAAAAAACCAAATACTTTCGGAAGCCGTTTTTCGGACACGACATGGCGGATGATGGCGATGCTGTTTGGCGTAAGCAAAGCGCCGCCGGCAGCCTGAAGCGCCCGGAAGAAAATCAATAAGAAAAGACTTGGCGAGAGGGCGCACCCCAATGAAGCGATCAGAAAAAGGCCGACACCCCATAAATACATTTTTTTATTTCCGTACATATCACCGAGCTTGCCGGCAATGGGCTGTGTCACGGCCATCACAATTAAATAAACCGTCACGACCCATGTGATGCTGGCAATTGATTCGCTGAATGAGCGGGAAATGGATGAAAGAGCGACTGCGATCATCGTAGAATTGATGGGAACGAGTATGGCTCCCAGCAAAAGCGAAACGATCAGCGCCCATTCTTTCTTTGAACTCATCCTTCATCCTCCTAGGAGCCGGACATTACCGGCTGATAATTCCTTTAATAAAAATCTCAGTGCTATGTTTCAGCATCGTTTCTTCAGAAAGAGTAATGACTCTTTTCCCCAGCTGCAGCCGGTGCATAAAATAACCGAAAATCATCGTCATAAAGACGTCTGCATTAGCTTCTTCGCTGCCGGGGCTTATCCTATTTTTCTTTGTCAGTTCCTTAAAGTAAACGATTAAATCCTTTTTCACGGATTGCGGATATACGACAATATCCTGCAGGACGTCTTCGAATAATTCCGGTTCGCGCAGGCAGATGCGGAACACCTCTTTTTTTTGTTCCAATCGCTGCAAAAGGGTCGTGGCGAAATGAAGAAGATCCTCATACAGATTGCCTTCCGCCTTGGTGATTACGCTTTCCGGAACCGGTGCCTGCTGCTCAATCATGGCTTTCATTAGTCCTTGTTTGTTTTTAAAATTACGAAAAATCGTTGCTTCGCTTACATTCGCTCTTTCTGCGATTTCTTTTGTTGTCGCGGCGCGGTATCCTTTTTGAATGATAAGATTCATCGCAGCGTCAAGAATTCTCTTGTTCGTCGTTCTCAACATGTTTCACCTCGCGTAAATACTGGCAGGACAAGTATACACCCGCCCTGCCCGTCAATAAAGAGGGAAACCTAGCATGAAGCGCGTTTGACTATCGTAATCTGTCCGTTTGTGCCGTCTACCGAGACGATATCTCCGTCATTGAGCCTGTCAGTCGCGACACGTGTGCCGAGAACAGCGGGAAGCCCGTATTCTCTTGCGATGATCGCTGCATGTGACAGGATGCCGCCCGTATCCGTAACGACGGCCTTTGCATCCTGAAACAGACTGGTCCAAAGCGGTGTCGTCATTTTGCAGACAAGCACATCTCCTGATGAAAAACGGGAAAAATCACTTGCGTCACGAATGACTTTCACCGGGCCGCTTGCGATTCCGCTTGACGCTGCAAGTCCGTAAATATGATGTTCAGTGTTTTTTTCATCTTCTGTGATGGCGCCTGTAACCTGCTCAGCGGCTTTCAGCTGTTCGGGCGTCGGTGTGCCGAGATAAGCGGGCGCTTCAAGCAGCTGATATTGCTGGAAAAGCTGTTTCCGTTCAGCGGTTTTTTCCTTCATCGGAACAGGCGCCACCAGCGCTTGCTCGACTTCATCGCTGTATAAGTACCACATATCCTCCCGGTCATCGATCACGCCTTGTTTTTGCAGCAGCTCGCCGATTTTCAAGAGACAAAGGCGCGCTTTGGCGTCCAGCATCGCATCGATATAAAAATGGTGATCATCTATGATGACAGATGCAGATAACGCCCACTGATAATAACGGTCAAACGTCTCCCGGAAGCCGTCATCTTCAATTCGATTCATGAAGGCGGCGTAAAGCTGTTTGCGTTTTTCTATCGTTTTATGAAACTCACTGTCAAAATCGTAGCCGTTCCGGACGTAGTTTTGAATGTTAGCCAAAGCGAAATAAGGATTTTCCGCCCACGTTTCTTCGATCAGATCATGGCTTTTTACTGATCTCCAGCCGTATTCTTGTAAAAATTCGCCGACTTGTTCGAGAAAGCGTTTTCCTTCATCTGATTGCTGAAGCGTCTGATGAAGCTCGTCGGCCTGGGAAGCCGTAAAGACACGCAGCAGTTCAGGGTTGTCTTTTACTTGTCCGGAAAGCAGCCAAAGCTGTCTGTCGGTTTCCAGTGATTTATTCATGACGCCGGCCAGCATTTCATACAGAAGGGAGGCGTTGTCTTTTTCAATCTGTCCGTACATGGACTCCAGTGTCATATTTAACGCAATCTGCGGAAAGACAATGTTGAAATGTTCTTCATATCCTTTTAAATAGAATTCTTGCAGGTTTCGGAACGCCTCAAGGGCAGTCTCCGGTGTATGATTTTTATGCGCCAGTCCGTCCAGCTTTTGATAAAAAGGCAGAAAGGTTTCATGAATAATATCATACATGCGGTCAGCCAAAACGGGAAAAAGCGCTTCTAACTGTTCTGGGGGCAGGTTGTCGTCCGTCTTATGCTGTCTGGAAAAAACATGGCCCTGGTGGAGCTTGACACGCTCAATCTCGATGCCCATCACAGGGAAGGCCTTCGTACTCTCTTTGAGGCCGTATTCTAAAGCAGGCACAATGAGAGAGGCGAATAACGGGCTGATTGGGCCTTCAATATTAGACTCCATATTGATCCAAAAATCTTTCTGGTCCCGAGGCGTCATGATAAATTCCCGTTCTTCGTCTGCCGCTTTCTGATCCTGAGCGATCGTTGTAATCGGTCTGGCCTGAAGCAGATACAGCTTATTTTCGGCAAATCCGAATTCGAGATCCACGGGATAACCGTACAGTTCTTCTGTCTTTATCGTCAGCATGGCAAGTTCTTTGATGCTCTCGTCATCAAGGCAGAAGCGGTTTCTCATGTCAGCGGACGTTTCTTTTTCGGTTACGCCTTCCTTTTGAGAAACGATATACATTTCTTTTAAACCGATTTCTTTGTCAATCCGGAATGTGTCTTTATTGACGATAAATGTGTCGGGCGTCACGCTTCCGGAAACGATTGCTTCTCCGAGACCGTAGCTCGCGCTGATCATCAGTTCTCCGTCATCATGTGTGACGGGGTTTCGGCTGAAAATGACCCCTGATACCTCAGAATTGATCAGCCCTTGGACGACAACGCCCATTAGCGGTTCTGCAGTGTCATTGTTCATTTTCTCTTTATAACCGCTGACCCGAGCCGAAAAGAAGGAAGCCCAGCATTCTTTCACTTTTCCGAGAAACTCTTCTTCTGTTTTGATATTTAAATAGGTTTCGTACTGGCCCGCGAAAGAAGCGCCTTCAAGATCTTCGGACGCAGACGAGGAACGTACGGCAACAGAGGCGTATGATTCTCTCAATTCATAAAAAGAGGCAATCAGCTCATCACGGAGCTCTTTTGAAAACGTGCCGTTTATAATGGCGCGCTCCATCTCTTCCTCATCTGCCTGAAGCCGGTTATCTTCCATAAAACGCGTCAGCGCATTTGTCTGAATGACAAAACCGTCGGGAACGGGCAGGCCGTTTTTCGTCAGTTTAATCAGGTTCATTCCTTTTGCGCCTGCTGAGCGGCTCGATTCTTCCGCTTTTTGAAATCGTACTGAATACATGCGGTATAACCCCCTTTTTTCTTCATCCAAGAAAATGATAGTAAACACTATCATTACATTGTAAAGAGGGAGGAAGAAACTGTCAAAGACACAAAGACCTAATCCTTCTCCTCCTTTCGGCTGAAGAAAGGCAATTTGATTCATTTCATTAATGGTTCAATAGATTTACATTCACATTTTTTCTGACAAATGATTGAAGACTGCTGAAAAAGGGTATTGTGATAGCAGGGGAACGATTGTCCGATTCTTCATTTTTTACTATAATCAGATGAGATGAAGAATTCCCGAGGAGGGTTTTTGTGATTACAAAAGCCGTTTTTGCATTATGTTTCCCTTTTATGCTGGTCGTCCTTTTTACGCGGGTCACTTTTAACCATTATGTGGCGATCGCGCTCACAGCCGCACTGCTTTTCGCATCCTATTTAAAAGGTTACACCGAAACGTATTTCATCGTTGGATTGGATGTCGTATCATTGGTAGCCGGCGGGCTGTACATGGCCAAAAAAGAAGCAGACAAAAAGAAAGACAATGCCTGACATGGTGAATATGAAATGGAAGCCTGCTTTTACGCCATAAAAGCAGGTTTTTTATACAAAAATTGACTTGGTAAAAACAAACCATCGAACTTTAGTTCGTATTTTTAGTGATTTTGCCCGTCATTGTGTTACTATATCAATAGGAAGATTTCGTAAAGAAACGGAGGCTTTTTTGTGAAAGATCGTTTTGAGTTAGTCTCGAAATATCAGCCCCAGGGAGATCAGCCGCAAGCGATTGAGAAGCTTGTCAAAGGCATACAGGAAGGCAGAAAACACCAGACTCTCCTGGGTGCGACAGGGACGGGTAAAACCTTTACCGTGTCCAATCTGATTAAAGAAGTCAATAAGCCGACATTGGTCATTGCCCATAACAAAACCCTTGCCGGACAGCTGTACAGCGAGTTTAAGGAGTTTTTTCCGAACAACGCTGTCGAATATTTTGTCAGCTACTACGATTACTATCAGCCGGAGGCGTATGTGCCTCAAACGGATACATTTATAGAGAAAGACGCAAGTATTAACGATGAAATTGATAAACTGCGGCACTCCGCGACATCCTCTCTGTTTGAACGGAGAGATGTCATTATCATTGCGAGTGTGTCATGCATATACGGTCTCGGTTCGCCTGAAGAATACCGGGAGATGGTCGTGTCGCTCAGACCGGAAATGGAGATTGAGCGGAACGAGCTGCTGAGAAAGCTAGTGGATATCCAGTATGCCCGCAATGATATCGACTTTAAGCGGGGGACGTTCCGCGTGCGCGGCGACGTTGTGGAAATTTTCCCGGCTTCCCGTGACGAACATTGTATCAGAGTGGAATTTTTCGGAGACGAGATAGAGCGGATCAGAGAAGTTGACGCTTTGACCGGAGAGATTCTCGGCGACCGCGATCATGTCGCGATTTTCCCGGCTTCCCACTTCGTCACCCGGGCGGAAAAGATGGAAAAAGCGATTCTGAACATTGAACAGGAGCTTGAGGAGCGCTTGAAAGTCATGCGCGAAAACGGCAAGCTCCTTGAAGCGCAGCGGCTTGAGCAGCGGACGAGATATGATCTTGAAATGATGCGGGAAATGGGTTTCTGTTCGGGCATTGAGAACTATTCAAGACACTTGACGCTCCGTCCTCCGGGCTCTACGCCGTATACGCTGCTTGATTATTTTCCGGACGATTTTATGATCGTCGTTGATGAATCACACGTGACGATTCCGCAGGTGCGCGGCATGTTCAACGGTGACCAGGCAAGAAAACAGGTGCTTGTCGATCATGGGTTCCGCCTGCCGTCAGCGCTTGACAACCGTCCGCTCCGATTCGAGGAATTTGAGAAACATATGCACAATATCGTGTACGTGTCGGCTACTCCGGGACCGTATGAGATTGAGCATACACCGGAAATGATCGAACAGATCATCAGGCCGACGGGACTGCTCGACCCTCTCATTGACGTCCGGCCGATCGAAGGACAGATTGATGATCTGATCGGGGAGATTCAGGCGAGGATAGAACGGAATGAGCGCGTGCTCGTAACGACTTTAACGAAAAAAATGTCAGAGGATCTGACCGATTATCTGAAAGAAATCGGCATCAAGGTCAATTATCTGCATTCCGAGATTAAGACGCTTGAACGGATTGAAATCATCCGTGACCTCCGGCTCGGAAAATATGATGTGCTGGTCGGCATCAACCTGCTGAGAGAAGGTCTTGATATTCCGGAAGTGTCGCTTGTCGCCATTCTGGATGCGGATAAAGAAGGCTTCCTCCGTTCTGAGCGTTCGCTGATTCAGACGATCGGACGGGCAGCGAGAAACGCAGAAGGCCGGGTCATCATGTATGCCGATAAAATCACGAATTCGATGGAAATCGCGATGAATGAAACGAAGCGCCGCCGGGAACAGCAGGAGCATTTTAACGAAATCCACGGCATTACGCCGCAAACGATCAATAAGGAAATCCGTGATGTGATCCGCGCGACGCAGGCCGCTGAGGATAAAGAAGAATACAAAACAAAAGCCGCGCCTAAGCTGACGAAGCTGACGAAGAAAGAACGCCAGAAAGTCGTTGAGCAAATGGAGCATGAAATGAAAGAAGCGGCCAGAGCGCTTGATTTCGAGCGGGCGGCAGAGCTTCGTGACTTACTGTTAGAGCTAAAAGCGGAAGGATGATGAACACATGGCAATTGACCGGATCGAGGTGAAAGGGGCAAGGGCGCACAATTTAAAAAACATTGATGTAACGATTCCGCGGGATCAGCTCGTCGTCGTGACGGGTCTGTCCGGATCGGGAAAATCATCCCTTGCTTTTGACACCATTTACGCGGAAGGACAGAGGCGGTATGTTGAATCGCTTTCTGCCTATGCACGCCAATTTTTAGGGCAGATGGATAAGCCGGACGTTGATGCGATCGAAGGGCTTTCTCCGGCCATCAGCATTGACCAGAAAACGACAAGCCGAAATCCGCGGTCAACCGTCGGAACGGTAACGGAGATTTATGATTATCTCCGGCTCTTATACGCGAGAGTCGGTAAGCCGCACTGTCCGGAGCACGGCATCGAAATTACATCGCAAACGATTGAACAGATGGTTGACCGGATTCTTGAATATCCTGAGCGGACGAAGCTTCAAGTGCTTGCGCCGATGGTCTCAGGCAGAAAAGGCGCCCATGTTAAGGTCCTTGACCAAATCAGAAAGCAAGGGTATGTAAGGGTGCGGATTGACGGAGAAATGGCCGAGCTTTCCGACGATATTGAACTTGAAAAAAACAAAAAGCATTCCATTGAAGTAGTCATTGACCGGATTGTCGTCAAGGAAGGCGTTGCCGCCCGGCTTTCCGACTCACTGGAAACCGCCCTCCGCTTAGGAGAAGGCCGTGTCATGATAGATGTCATCGGCCAGGAAGAGCTGATGTTCAGCGAGCATCACGCCTGCCCGATTTGCGGTTTTTCAATCGGAGAGCTTGAGCCCCGGCTGTTTTCGTTTAACAGCCCGTTCGGCGCCTGTCCGACTTGCGACGGTCTCGGTTTGAAGCTTGAAGTGGACCCGGAGCTCGTCATTCCAAATCCTGAGCTCTCATTAAAAGAACACGCCATCGCACCGTGGACGCCGATCAGTTCACAATATTATCCGCAGCTGCTTCAGGCGGTCTGCCGCCATTACGGCATCGATATGGAGACTCCGGTCAAAGACCTGCCGAAGCATCAGCTTGATAAAGTGCTGTACGGCAGCGGCAATGAACGGATCTACTTTAAATACGAGAATGATTTCGGACAAGTGCGGGAGAATGAAATTGAATTTGAAGGCGTGCTGCGCAATATTGAGAGACGGTATAAAGAGACAAGCTCCGATTATATCCGTGAACAGATGGAGCAATATATGTCACAGAAGCCGTGCCCGACGTGCAAAGGCTACCGGCTGAAGAAAGAAGCGCTGGCCGTTTTGGTCAACGGACGCCACATCGGAACCATTACCGAACTTTCCGTCGGCGATGCGCTGGAATTTTTCAAAAACCTGACGCTGTCTGAGAAAGATATGCAGATTGCAGATTTAATTTTAAGAGAAATTGTGGAACGGCTCAGTTTCTTAGATAAAGTCGGTCTTGATTATCTGACGCTGAGCAGGGCGGCGGGTACGCTGTCAGGCGGCGAAGCCCAGCGTATCAGGCTTGCGACGCAGATCGGCTCCCGTTTGTCAGGCGTCCTGTACATTCTTGATGAGCCGTCCATCGGTCTTCACCAGCGTGACAATGACCGTTTGATCAGCGCGCTGAAAAACATGAGAGATCTCGGCAACACACTGATTGTCGTCGAGCATGATGAAGATACGATGATGGCTGCCGATTATCTGATAGATATCGGACCGGGCGCCGGCATTCACGGCGGCCGTGTTATATCTGCGGGCACGCCTGAAGAAGTGATGAATGATGCGGAGTCTCTGACCGGACGTTATTTGTCAGGGGCTCAATTCATCCCGATGCCTCCGGAGAGAAGAAAACCTGACGGCCGATACATTGAAATCAAAGGCGCTACGGAAAACAACCTGAAAAAAGCGAATGCCAAATTCCCGCTCGGCACTTTTACGGCGGTGACAGGGGTATCCGGTTCCGGAAAAAGCACGCTTGTGAATGAAATTCTGCATAAGGCGCTTGCGCAAAAGCTTCATAAAGCCAAAGCGAAACCGGGAAGCCATAAAGAGATCAAAGGCCTCGACCATCTTGATAAGGTGATCGATATCGACCAGGCGCCGATCGGCCGGACGCCGAGATCAAATCCGGCAACTTACACGGGTGTGTTTGATGACATCCGCGATGTGTTCGCGCAGACAAATGAAGCAAAGGTGCGCGGCTACAAAAAAGGCCGATTCAGCTTTAATGTGAAAGGCGGGCGCTGTGAAGCCTGCCGCGGCGACGGCATCATCAAAATTGAGATGCATTTCCTTCCTGACGTGTACGTCCCGTGCGAAGTGTGCCACGGCAAACGTTACAACCGGGAAACGCTTGAGGTCACGTACAAAGGCAAAAGCATTTCTGATGTTCTGGATATGACGGTGGAAGATGCTCTGTCTTTCTTTGAAAATATCCCGAAAATCAAACGCAAGCTTCAAACGCTTGCCGATGTCGGACTCGGGTATGTGACGCTCGGTCAGCCTGCGACGACGCTCTCAGGCGGAGAAGCGCAGCGCGTCAAGCTTGCTTCCGAACTGCATAAGCGCTCCACCGGCCGGACGCTGTATATTCTGCACGAACCGACGACAGGCCTCCACGTTGATGATATCGCAAGGCTTTTGGTTGTGCTTCAAAGACTCGTCGATAACGGAGATACCGTTTTGGTTATTGAACACAATCTCGATATCATTAAAACGGCGGACTACATCGTCGATCTCGGACCTGAAGGCGGCGCGGGAGGCGGCACGATCGTAGCCTCCGGGACGCCTGAAGAAATTATCGAAGTGAAAGAATCATATACGGGCCGCTATCTGAAACCGGTAATGGAACGTGATAAAAAACGGATGAAAGCATTGCTGGCCGAAAAAGAAACGGCAGCCACTTAACAGATACAAGAACAGCCCAAAACCGATCGGTTTTGGGCTGTTGTGCTACAGGCTTTTCTTCTGTTGGGGAAGCTGTCTGCTTAAATGCATTAAGTCCTGCAGAATATGAGTGCTGCTGCTGTCCAGCAGCACTTTTATATATTGAATATCATGAGAAATGGGAAGAGGCGCCGCCTTGATCTGTTCCAGTTCAGCCAGCATTTCGCTGTTCATTCTTTTCTGTTCGCGAATCAATTTTCGCAGGCTTTCTTCCGTTACTTGGTCGTTTCCGGGATCTTTCTCCATTTGGTATGTCCTCCTTGCATACGGTCAGGCTTTGTTACATATTGTAATCGGTTAGGGGAAAAGATTCTATAGTGAAATCTCTGAAATGAAAAATTACGTATAACGAAGCATGTCCTTTAGCATGAAAATGAAACCCGCCCATTCGTCATACGTATGTATAATGAAGGGCCTTTTACATTACCGCACAGGGAGTGTTTTTATTGAATCGAAACCAAGCGATCATCGCATCCATCTGTTATTTCAGCGTGTTTTTTGCGCCTCTTATTCTTCCGATTGTGGCTTACTTCGTCGTCGATGAAAAAGAGACGAAGCGGCATGCCATGCGCGCCCTGATTTCTCACATCATTCCGTTTGCGGGATTGCTGATTGTGATTGCCGGTGTTGTCGGAGGAGCGATTACGGCTCAGGGGGAGAGTATGGTTCCGGTTTTTGTTATGATAGCAGGAGCAGCTGTTTATTTTCTGATCCTCATCGGAATGGTCATTTGGAATATCGTGCAGGGAATAAAGGTATTACGCCAGGTGTAAGAAAAGTCGGGGGAGGAGTTTTATATGAAGCAGGAGAAAGAACGGATTTTAAAGCTTGTGGAAGAAGGCAGGCTGACGGCGCAGGAAGCTTTGACGCTCATTGAAAAACTGGATCTTGAATATAAAGAAAAAGAAGAGCAGATCACCGCATTATCAACGGAGGTCCAGGAATCTGCGGAAGATTTCAAAAGCGGGACAAAAGAAAGCCAAAAGCCGTCGCTCGGTGCTAAGCTGTTCGATTGGATTGATTCGGCTGTCAAAAAAGTGAAGGAAGCGGATCTGGATCTGAATTTCGGCCACGCACACGACGTGCAGCATATTTTTCAATTTAAAGACAGTGAATTCTCAGCCATTGATATGCAGATTGCAAACGGCAGCGTCAATATCGTACCGTGGGAGGATGAAGATGTCAGAGCGGAGTGCCAGGCGAAAGTGTACCGGGCGGACAGTCAGGAGGCGGCGCGCACCGCATTCCTCCAGCACATTGAGTGTGAAATGAAGGGCAATAAGTTTTTTGTCCGCACGGAAAAGAAAACGATGAAAACCAATGTCACGCTTTATGTTCCTCAGAAAGAGTACGATAAGATAAGAGTGAAACTGTTTAACGGACCGATCAGAGGGGAACATTTACATGTAAAAGAATTCTCGGCGAAAACGACAAACGGCGTTCTGTCGTTCTCTCATCTGACGGCTGAGAAAGCGTCGGCGGAAACGGCTAACGGACAAATCAAGCTGGCCGGCCATCAATGCGGCGCGATCGAAGCAGAAACAATTAACGGCTTGATTGATTTGCGCGGATCGAGTGAATCTATAGACGTCCAAAGCTTTAACGGCAATATCATCCTTACCGTGACAGCGCCGCACTGCCGCTCCATCTACACAAAAACGACGACCGGAAATGTGGAGATCGCCCTGCCTGATGACTCGGCGGTGAAAGCGGAGCTCAAAAGCAATCTCGGCTCTCTCAGCCACGAGCTGATTGATGCGGAGATTTTAAAGGAAAAGAATGATACCATTCAAAAAGAACTGATGCTGGAATCAAATCAAGCCCATGATCAGCATCTCTCGATTTTCTCAGAATCGTTAACAGGAGCCATTAAGCTCAAGCATACTCAGAGGTGATTGGATGAAAAGACTTTACCGTTCAGAAAAAAACCGTAAAATCGCCGGTGTCGTCGGCGGTTTGGCGGAGTACATCAATATGGATGCGTCGCTTTTGCGCATCATAACCGTTGTATTAGCGCTTGTCACGAGCGGAATCGTGCCGATTGTATATATTATCTGGTGTTTTGTCGTACCTTTAGAAGGAGATTTGAAATAAATGATCAAATGGGCAGTCAGCATTTTAGTAAATGCTTTATTATTAATCGTTATCGCGGGATATTTTGATTCCGTCCATATCAGCAGTATCGGAGCGGCTGTCATCGCCAGTGTGATTCTTTCTGTGTTAAATGTGCTGATCAAGCCGATCATCGTCATATTGACATTGCCTGTCACGGTTGTGACCCTCGGCCTTTTTCTGTTTGTCATCAACGCCATTACGTTAATGATGACTGCTGCCTTGATGGGAGACAGCTTTCAGATTGACGGGTTCGGCACCGCCATTTGGGCATCCGTCGTGCTTTCCGTTTTCCACTTGCTGATTCAAAAAGGCATATTGGAGCCGCTTAGAAAAGGATAAAAAAGAGCTGTCCCCGAGAGGGCAGCTTTTTTATGTGCGGTTACATAAGCGGAGGCCTCCTGACGCAACATAATGCATAGGGAGGTAATGAGATGAAACTTGTGATGACGCTCTTTTTTCTGATTGGTTTGCTTTGTGTGAGTCCTTCTGCGGGTGCGGCGCGCAAAGAATCGGCAATCCCGGTGAATCAGCAGGAATTCGGACAGCCGCCTCATTACATACCGCTTCTGGAGAATCCTCCCCAAATCGAAGTAAAGGCGGAAATGAAAAGAAACCTGTTCATACAGGCTCATGTACAGAATGCCGATTATCAAGCGTTTTCGGCGTTTCTTTTTTATAAACAAAGCAATGAGCTGGGATATAAGATGGTGCCGATGGAGCCCGCTCCAGGCGCAATCCGGCTGTTTACGGCCCAGGTTTCAAAACGGGATATCTGGAATGGAGAATTGGAATATTACCTCGTTTTCACCAACGGCAGACAGCGGGCGGAATCGGAGAAAAAGCGGCTGAAGCTGGACGGCTATCAAGCCGATTTGAATCATATTCCCGAGCTGATGATTACGGAGCTTGCCGTTGATACGAAAAATGAAGACGGCGCTGATGCCTATGAATTTATCGAGGTGTATAACACGACGGACAGACCCATTCACTTTAAGGACTATCATATCCGCTACCGCTACCCGAAGGAAGGGCCGGAATCAGATGTGATATGGAGGCCGAGAGAAGATATTGTCATTCCGTCAGGCGGCGCTTATGTGTTTTGGCTGAGACGCGCCGGATCAGAACTGACGGCAGATGATTTCAACCGCTATTACGGAACCCGCCTGAAGGAGGGAAAACATCTCGCCGTCATCGAAGGGACCGACGGAATGTCCAACGCCCGCCCGCGGACGGTGGTGCTGTCAGCAAACACCGGAAAAACCATCGCCTCAGCGCATTACCGAAAACATGCATTCCGACGGCTGACTTCTTTGCTGTACAAATATCCGCTGAACGGAACGGGAGAATTGCTGAAGATCTCCACAAGCGAACATAAGCCGTCACCGGGCTCCGTTTTTCAGGCGCAGATCCCTCAGCAGAAAAGAGTGATCAAACCGGACAAGGAAAAACCGGTCATTGAAGACCTTACAGACAAAAAGCCGGTCCGGCCGGCAGAAAGCATTGAATTAAAAGCGGACATCCGGGACAAAAACCTTGTCAAAACAGCCGCGTTTTATTACAGAACCAATGAGAACAAACCATTCAAACGAATTCTGGCTGAAAAAGACCGCAACGACAGCTTATACCGTCACATTATTTATTCTCCGGAACTGCTCGGCCAGGATCAGCTGGAGTATTATATCGCAGCCGGTGACGGGGAAAATGAAGCAAAAACACCCGTCAAGATGATTGACATTGAACAGACGAGTAAATCACACGGACTCAGAATGAACATTGAACCGGAAGATACGATATCGGGCACCTATCTGCTCAAAGCCACATCTGACGCCGGCGCGGATAAGATCAGGCTGTGGATTGACGGCAAGCGGCAGGAGACCCGGCCGGCGCTGGAAAAAGAGGTCTATTTCGCCTTCGATGCCCGGAAAACCAATCTTTATTTCAAAAACACCGTCATGATGGAAAACGAGGTGCTGCACATTTTTGACGATCCGGCTCACCGCTACAGAACGTATTCGGTTCTGCTTCCGGAACGTCTGCTGCAAAAAGGGGGCAAAACGCAGAAAGTATCCATCCGCGCGGGCTCAAAGGTTTCTCCGTATGACACGGGGGAGAATCGGGATGATTTTATCGTAAAAAATGCCCGCCTGGTCCTTTCAGACGGAACGTTGATCAAAGACGGGAAGCGGGATCCTGCTGAGCAGCTGTTTATCGGTGACGGGAAGCGGGCGAATCAGAGCATGACCTTCTCATTCAGCCTGCCGGATCATTTATTTACGTCGCGGCTTTTGCCATGGAATACGGCGAAGCTTTCTGAAGGCTATCACCAGATTTTTGTAAGCGACGGTGAGGAGCAGCTCAGTCAGTCTGTGCGGGTGGACAATACAGGGCCGAAAATTGTTCCGGGTATCAAAGAAGGCGCGACATTGAAAGGTAACTTTGAGCTGAAAGCGGACATCCGTGATAAATGGAGCAAGGTGGAAGAAGTCAAAGCGTTTTTGGATGGAGAAAGCATCACGCTCCCGCATCATACGTCATCAGCCGATCTTAAGCCCGGAAAGCATACGCTTACCATCACTGCGGCAGACCTTGCCGGAAATGAAACAACGTCCGTCCGCACCTTCCATATCAAACGGGAGGAGCCGGATCAGCCGGAGCTTGCCGATCAAAACATAAGCGCCCATAAAGCGAAGCTGTCCGTCCGGGTAAAAGATCCGACGAAGGATGAGATGAATGTATCATTTTACCGGGGATTCCGTTACACCGCGCGGCATCCGGGCAGCGTGAGAGTGTATAAACACGCCTCATTAACAGAACCGCCGCAAGGCATAAAAGAAAATGAAATGCCGTTTACACTGCCGGAAATGAACCGTATCTCGGCAAATGACGGAAAAACAGTCTCATCGGAAAGCAAGGAACGTTTCCCTTATCACCGATTTGAAGTAACCGTTGACCCGTCTATTGACGAAACGGATCTGGCCGAGGCGGTCTGGAAAGGAAGCTCTCTGCCCGGCCGAAAGGTAACCATGTATATTTGGAATTACCGGACAAGCCGCTGGCAGGAGGCGGACAGCGTCCTTGCCAAAAATAAAAAGCCGTTTACGTTAAAAGCCGCCGTGTCCGCAGCGGATGCGGTGAAAAACTCAAAGATGAATGTCATCGTTCAGGATCAAATCCCGGCAAAAGGCAATTACTCGTTTGTCTGGATGTCCGATACACAGTATTACGCACAAGGGCACCCGAACATTTTTGACAAAATGACGGAGTGGATCAAAGAAAATAAGGAAAAGCACAATATCAAATATGTCTTTCATACCGGCGATATCGTCGATGATTCAATGGTGATGAAACAGTGGAAACACGCCGATCACTCCATGCGGACACTTGATAAGGCGGGGATTCCGTACGGCGTGCTTGCCGGCAATCATGACGTCGGCCATAAAGACGGCACATACCGCACCTTCGGAGATTTCTTCGGAAGCCGCCGTTTTGAAAAGAACATGCATTACGGCGGGTCATACAAAAATAACCGCGGGCACTATGATCTGCTGTCGGCAAGCGGGAACGATTTTATTATGATTTATATGGGCTGGGGCATTGCGGATCAAGAGATTGACTGGATCAATCAAGTACTTAAGCAATATCCGGACCGAACCGCCATATTATGTTTTCATGAGTATTTGCTTGTGAGCGGAAACCGAAGCCCGATCGGGGAGACGATCTACCAAAAAGTCGTTAAGCCGAATCGCAATGTGGCGATGGTATTGAGCGGCCATTACCATAATGCCATGAAAAAAACCGATGCCCTTGACGATGACGGCGACGGAAAACCGGACCGTCTCGTTCATCAAATTCTGACCGACTATCAGGACGGTCCTGAAGGGGGCCAAGGCTATATGCGCATCATGCAATTCGATCAGGCCGCCAATCAGGTTCACATGTTCTCCTACTCGCCGTATACGGATGACATCAATTACTATGACACCGATCTGTTCGCTGATAAAGACGAATTTTCAGTTGAAATGGATTTACAGCCGAAAATGAAAAAGGTAGCGACCGATTATTTTGAATGCAACGTTTATACGAACGAACTGCTCGGTCATCAAAAACACGTAAAAAGCGGAAAAACCGCAGAGTGGGTCTGGGACGGCCTGCAGCCAGAATCAGTTTATTACTGGTACACCGTCGTCAAGGATCCGTACAACGGCAAAACAATATCACCGATCTGGATGTTCAAAACGGGAAAAACCCCGTATGCTCCAGCTCCGGATCAGCTTGATTTCAGGCATGTCTCCAACCCTTAACAGTGAAATACCGCCTGCTGATCGCTCAGAACGGAATCTGACGGTCAGCAGGATTTTTTCTGTATGGAAATGGCTGCGCCCTGCTGTGATAAGTGCTTTTGACTTTTTTATGTCCCTTTTCTATACTAAAATCGATTGGTTTTCTTAAATGCAGGAGGAAACATAATGAACAGTAAAACCGGGACAAAAGAAAGAATTATTCAAACCTCTGCATATCTTTTTCAGATTCAGGGATACCATGCGACAGGTTTGAATCAAATTATAAAAGAGAGCGGAGCACCCAGAGGGTCTGTGTATCATCATTTTCCAAACGGAAAAGAAGAACTTGCCATTGCGGCAATCAGACATACGGGAAGATGCGTTGAAAAGCAAATACAGAATAGTATGTCTGAATTCGGGGACCCTGTAGAAGCCATTCAGCACTTTATTCATGTAACGGCTGAACAGTTTAATGATCCTCAGAATATTGAGGGCGTGCCGGTTGGATTGCTGGCGGGTGAGACCGCTCTGATCAATGAAACGTTAAGATGCACATGTGTTGAGGTGTTCAAGAAGTGGACGGATGTGTTTGCGGCAAAATTTCTTGAGCATGGGTTTGAACAAGAGGAAGCGGAGAAGCTTGGGATGACAATCAACTCGATGATTGAAGGCGCAATCATGTTTTCACTGGCTCACAAAAACAAAGAACCGCTGCTGCTGATTTCAAAGCAGGTTCCGTATATTGTCCAAAACAGAGGGTAGCATTTTAGTACTCTTTTCTTTATAAAATTAGATACCAGAACCCCAGCCTCTCCGTTTTGACAGAGTCATAGAAAATTGATTTGAAAATGGCAGATCAAAAAAACATCTCCAACCTGTAACGGTTGGAGATGTTTCATTTCACCCTGTCCATATAATGTACGAATGTGTAGCGGTCGCCTCTGTAGGCGGATTTGACATGCTCAAAGGCAGTGCCGTCCTGCAGATAAGTGGTCCGCTTGATATAGAGGACGGGCGCGCCGGGCTGGATCCCGAGCAGTTCGGCTTCTTCCTCGGAAGCGGCTCCCGGTTCAAGCTCTTGTTTGGCGTGTGAAATCGGCATCTGATTGTACGCTTCGATGTGCTCATACATGGATGATTGAAAATGGGAGGCATCCAATTTCCCCGCCTTGTCAAACGGGATGTACGAGGCTTCGATCGCCATCGGGATATCATTCGCCAGCCGGACGCGGATGATTTTATGAAGCGTTGCCGGACAGCCGCATCCCAGGATAGAAGATAATTCTTCCGTCGCCTGAATCAGCTGGTATTCGGCAAGTCTGCTCCCCGGCTTCATGCCCCGGCTTCTCATATCTTCGGTGAAGCTTGTCAGTCCTTGGAGCGGCTGCTCCATCTTCAGTTTGCTGACGAAGGTTCCACGGCCTTTCTGTCTGTATAAAAATCCTTCATTCACCAAATTGGAAAGCGCCTGGCGCACCGTCATGCGGCTGATGCCGAATTGTTCGGCGTATTCCCGTTCCGACGGAAGCAGCGCATCCGCTTTCAGCTCGCCGTTTTTGATTTGGGTTTTCAATTGTTCCATAATCTGAAAGTAAATCGGAATCGGAGATTGTTTATCAATCTGCATAGGTCAAATCCTTTCAATCGCCGCCCGCAGCCTCTTCATCAATCAAGACCGTCACATCCGGGTGTTCGTGCAGGGCGGAGGCGGGGAATGCTTCACTGACGCGCCCGTCCAGAAGCTGCTTCACCGCTTGGGCCTTGCTTTTTCCGGATGCCATGATCAAAATCCGTTTGCCGGACAAGATCGTCCTGATCCCCATTGTCACGGCTTTTTCAGGAACTTGATCGATTGACGGAAAGTACCGCGCATTCGCCCGTCTTGTCTCTTCATTCAGCTCAACGACATGGGTTCGGGATTCAAATGGCGTCCCGGGCTCATTAAAGCCGATATGGCCGTTGTGTCCGATGCCTAAAAGCTGAATATCCGCTCCGCCGAGTGTTTGAATCAATCGGTCATAGCGTTCGCATTCAGCCTCAAGATCGTCTGCCCGTCCGTCAGGGAGAAAGCGGCGGTCCTTTTTGCTGTCGATATGTGCAAAAAAATGTGTATTCATATAATAATGATAGCTGTTTTTGTCCTCGGGAGAAAGCCCGGCGTATTCATCAAGGTTTATCGTCGTGACATCCCGGAATGACAGGCCCTCGGAGCGGTGCATCCGCACAAGCTCTTTGTATACGCCTTCAGGGGTGCCTCCCGTCGCAAGCCCGAGAACGGCATCCGGCTTTTGTTTAACTGTTTCAGCAATCATCTCTGCGGCTTTTTCACTTAATTCTTCATAATGTCTGCATGTGATGACGTTCATGTCCAATCAGCTCCTCCTGAGATATATGCGGTGTTTCCTCGGCAAATCGTTGCCAGCACGCCGCACTGTCCGTCCGTCAAAACAACGTCGGCGTCTTTTCCTTCCGCAAGGCTTCCTTTACGGTCAAAAATGCCGAGCCGGCGGGCTGCGTTTGCCGCTGTCATATTAGCTATATCCAGCCATGAGCAGTTCGTAAACCTGCGCATGAGCGCCGCGCCTTCATTCATTTTTAAAATGGAACCGGCCAGCGTCCCGTCAGAAAGAAGCGCTTTGTCTCCGCAAACGGTGACTCTTTGTCCGCCGAATTCGTATTCTCCGTCCCTAAGCCCTTTTGCCCGCATGGAGTCTGTAATCATGATCAGGTTTTGGCTTCCTTTCGCCAAATAGGCAAGCTTTACAGCCAAAGGATGAGAATGAATGCCGTCAGTGATCAGCTCCGCCGTGATGCGGCCGCAGGCGAGCGCCGTTCCGATGCCCCCCGGCTCACGGTGGTGAAAGGAGCTCATGGCGTTGAAGAGGTGTGTCATATGCAGTGCTCCGGCATCCGCCGCTTTTTCTAAAAGATCGGCTCCCGCGTCTGTGTGTCCCATTGACGGGATGATGTTCCGGTCTTTTAAATAACGGATCAGGCTGAAATCAGGATCTTCTTCCGGTGCAAGCGTCACGATTTTAATCAGTCCTCCGGAGAGACGCTCCCATTTCTGAAAGAGCCCGGCATCGGCCGGCGTAATCCATTGTTTCGGCTGTGCTCCCGCTTTTTTCGGAGAGACAAACGGTCCTTCTAAATGAATGCCGATCAACTCAGCGCCTTTATGAGCCTGCGGTGAGGAGTCCGTCCATTCCTTGGCGTTTTTAAGCGCTTTTTCAATGTTTTCGTGCTGCTGTGTGATCGTGGTCGCTAGAAAAGCGGTTGTTCCTTCTTCGGGCAGCCGGGCGGACATTGTATCAAGAGCCGCGAGATCGGCATCCATCGTATCCGCGCCGTAACCGCCGTGAATATGGATATCTATCATTCCGGGAAGCGCATACGAACCCGCGGGCGCCTTCCATTCCTTCTCATACGTTTCCTGCGGCCTTGTTTGACCCGCGTAAGAAATGATGCCGTCTTTTATGCCGAGAAATCCGTTTCGGATGATTTCCTCTTCTGTTACGATGTCCGCACCGCTGATTAACAAGCTTTCAGCCACTTTAAAACACGCCTTTCTTGTTAGTTGTTAGTTTTATTTTACTCTTTTTCAGACTAGTTATCTAGACCAGTTATGCCGGAATTGTATAAATCTGTTTTGGTTCAGACGGTAAAGTGATAAAATATAACTGTTCAAAGCTCGGAACATCCCAGAACAGGAGGAACATATCTTGGCAAAGGTTCGGACCAAAGACGTAATGGAGCAGTTCCATTTAGAATTGATCAGCGGAGAAGAAGGGATTAACCGCCCGATTACGATGAGTGATTTATCACGGCCCGGTATTGAAATCGCCGGTTATTTTACATATTACCCGAGAGAACGGGTGCAGCTTTTAGGAAAAACGGAGCTGTCATTTTTCGATCAGCTTCCTGAGGAGGATAAAAAACAGCGGATGGAATCGCTGTGCACCGATGTGACGCCGGCTATCATACTTTCCAGAGATATGCCGATCCCGCCGGAGCTTGTAGAAGCATCCGAGAAAAACGGCGTGCCGGTGCTGAGATCCCCTCTGAAAACAACCAGACTGTCAAGCCGGCTGACGAATTTTCTTGAGAGCCGTCTCGCGCCCACAACCGCCATTCACGGCGTGCTTGTGGATATATACGGCGTCGGTGTGCTCATAACGGGAAAAAGCGGCGTCGGTAAAAGTGAAACGGCCCTGGAGCTCGTCAAACGCGGCCATCGTCTTGTCGCGGATGACTGCGTCGAAATCCGGCAGGAGGATCAGGATACGCTCGTCGGGAATGCGCCTGATCTGATTGAGCATCTGCTTGAAATCAGGGGTCTCGGCATTATAAATGTCATGACGCTGTTCGGAGCGGGCGCCGTCAGAAGCAATAAGAGAATTACAATCGTCATGGACCTTGAGCTTTGGGAGCAAGGGAAGCAATACGACCGTCTCGGACTTGAAGAAGAAAAAATGAAAATCATTGATACGGAAATTACAAAACTGACCATTCCAGTCCGCCCTGGGCGAAATCTCGCTGTTATTATCGAAGTTGCGGCGATGAACTTCAGATTGAAGCGGATGGGCTTAAATGCCGCCGAGCAATTTACGAATAAGCTGGCGGATGTCATTGAAGACGGCGAACAAGACGAATAGGAGTTGGCAATAATATGAACGAAGCAGGAACACCAATCAATCCGATTGCCTTGCAGCTCGGGCCTTTATCCGTGCACTGGTACGGGATCATTATCGGCGCGGGTGCGTTATTAGGGCTTTGGATGGCCATGAGGGAGAGCGAAAAGCGGGGGCTGAAAAAGGACATTTTTATTGATCTTGTTCTTTTCGCCATCCCGATCGCAATCATTTGCGCACGGGCATACTATGTGCTTTTCGAGTGGAGCTATTACTCGGAACACCCCGGGGAAATCATTAAAATTTGGAAAGGCGGCATCGCGATTCACGGCGGATTGATCGGCGCGATCGCAACGGGCGTTGTTTTTTCAAAAGTAAGAGGGATATCATTCTGGAAGCTGGCGGATATTGCCGCGCCGAGTATTCTGCTCGGTCAGGCCATCGGGCGCTGGGGAAACTTTATCAACCAGGAGGCTCACGGCGAAGCGGTCAGCCGTTCATTTTTGGAAAGCTTGCACCTTCCGGATTTCATCATTAATCAGATGTACATAGACGGACATTATTATCACCCGACGTTTCTGTATGAATCGCTGTGGAGCTTTGCGGGTGTCGTGATTCTGCTTCTGCTCCGCCGCGTGAACCTGCGCAGGGGCAATCTGTTCTTAACGTATATCATCTGGTATTCGATCGGCAGATACTTTATTGAAGGAATGCGTACGGACAGCCTGATGCTCACGAGTCAGCTTCGGATCGCGCAGGTCATTTCCATTGTGCTGATTGTTCTTGCGATTATTTTAATGGTTTTCAGACGCGTTAAAGGGTATGCCGATAAGCGGTATGCAGATACGGACTGACGTCTGAAATCGGAAAGGACATAAGATGACTGATAAACGTTTAACCGCCATTTTATTCGATCTCGACGGCACGCTGATTGACACGAATGAACTGATTATCGCTTCTTATCTTCATACGCTTGATCATTATTGCCCGGGACAGTATAAACGGGAAGATGTGCTTCCGTTTATCGGCCCGCCTCTGTACGAAACATTTTCAGGCATTGATGCCGAAAAGTGCGATGACATGATCAGCATGTACAGGGCATTCAATCATGAGAAGCACGATGAGCTTGTCACGGAGTACGAAACGGTTTATGAAACGCTCGATGAATTGAAAAAAGCGGGCTATCAGCTCGGGATTGTCACCACAAAGCTGAGGGATACAGTCAATATGGGATTGAAGCTGACAGGCATCGGGGCGTTTTTCGATACTGTCGTCACGCTTGATGATGTAAAGCATCCGAAGCCTGATCCCGAACCTGTGCAGCTTGCGCTCAGCCGGCTTGGGTGCGATCCGTCGGAGGCCATGATGGTCGGTGACAATTATCACGATGTCATGGCGGGCAAAAACGCCGGCACGAAAACAGCCGGCGTCGCGTGGACGATTAAAGGCGCACAGACGCTTTCCGCCTATGAACCCGATTATATGCTTGAGAAAATGAGTGATTTATTGCACATTACCGGAGTGAAGTAATCCGTGAGAAAAACAGACCGCCATCCGGTTACAGGTGCAAATTCATTGTGGCATGTATATCAGACGGTTCCCTTTCTGAAGGTGATAAAAAACTTCATCATCATCCAGATTGCAAGGTATACGCCGTTTCTAAGCGTGAAGAACTGGCTGTACCGAACCTTTTTGAAAATGAATGTCGGAAAACAAACCTCATTCGCGCTGATGGTGATGCCGGATATTATGTTTCCTGAAAAAATCACTGTCGGAGAAAACAGCATCATCGGCTACAATACGACGATTTTGGCTCATGAATATTTAATACATGAGTACCGGACCGGTGATGTCACAATCGGTGACGAGGTAATGATCGGGGCAAACACAACGATTCTGCCCGGCGTCACCATCGGGAGCGGAGCCGTTGTATCAGCCGGCACGCTGGTGCATAAAGATGTCCCGGCCGGGGCGTTTGTCGGAGGAAACCCGATGAAGCTGATCTATACGCACGAAGAAATGAAAAAACGAATGGAAAACCCCGCTGATTAACGTCAGCGGGGTTTTTTTATGACTTGATTACAATGGCCTGGCTGCCCATCTGCTTCCAGGCTTTTTCGAATTCAGTCCGGTCCGTTTTTCTGTTTTTATAGCCGTAAGGGTCATTGACGTATACATAATCGTGATCATAACCGGTGACGGCTACGCTGTGCATGCTGAACGTGATGTCGACCTTTCCGTTCGGCGTATTCCAAGTCTGCATATGATCAACCGGTTTAAAGGAAGTGGTGATAATCACCCAGACCGGCCGTCTCTTTTCAAGCTGGCGATACACAGCAGAAATGTCTTTTCCCGTCAGGTCGTATACTTTGTTTCCCGCATACTCTTTGGCCAGTTTAACAATCGGCTCATGATAAACGCCTAAACCCGGGCCGTTTTCCATGTCTCCGGCAAATCCTTCATTCGGATCTCCTTTCAGCCCGCTGCTGTATGTGAGCGGAACTTTATTGATTCGATCCGCCAATGTATTTTTTGATACATGATATCCGGCATTGTTCAAAATCATAGCAAGGCTTGTCACCTCACAGCCATTGTACAGTCTGGGTGAATCCATCTGTCTGTACAAAACGACATTCAGCGGTGTCGCGCTCCCTTTTAACGGTGTTTTCTCATCAGACTCGTCGGACTGCTGATTGAAAAAATTCAAATGAATATCGTTTGTATAGATGTTATATCCCAGATAGACAAGGACGGCTGTCAGAATCAGCACACATAATGTTCCAAGCGTCTTCATTATCAATTATTCTCCCTTGTTTCTGATGAAGCTATTCTATGTATTATAGCACTTCTGCTCAATATGATTAGATGGTTCTCTTATGTTTACAGATTTGTTCATGATTTAGTCATCAATATGGGAAAGAATAGGCGGACATTGGGCATTGCAATCCATTCTTTTATCTGCTAACATATTATCATATTAGCGAACTAAAGGATTCGGAATTTTCCTTCAGACAAAGCGGAGGTGCAAAAGGCAATGTTTATGTTTGAAAAACCGCATGGCATGAGAGATACGCTTCCCGGTTTATACGAAGCAAAGAAGAAAGTCCGTTTCACACTGACGGATTTAATTGATAAATGGGGTTATCAGTTTATGGAGACTCCGACCCTTGAATTTTATGAAACAGTGGGTGTCCAGTCAGCCATTGAAGAACAGCAGCTGTTTAAGCTTCTCGATCAGGACGGAAAAACGCTTGTGCTTCGGCCTGACATGACCGGACCGATTGCCCGGGTGGCGGCGTCTAAGCTGCACAAAAATAATCATCCGCTCAGAGCGGGATACGCGGCAAGCGTTTACCGCGCTCAAGAACGGGAAGGCGGACGTCCGGCCGAATTCGAACAGGTCGGCGCGGAGCTGATCGGCGACGGATCAACAAGTGCGGACGCTGAGGTGATTGCACTCGCGGCCGGCGCGTTGAAAAACGCGGGATTGCACCAATTTAAAATCGCGATCGGCCATGCAGGACTCGCAGATGAGCTGTTTGTCGAGGTGCTGGGCAATGCCGAGCGGGCGGATGTCCTGCGGCGCTTTCTCTTTGAAAAGAATTATGTGGGGTACAGAGAACATGTCAAATCGCTTCCGCTTTCTTCAATAGACAAAAGCCGGCTGCTCGGACTTTTGGAATTGCGCGGCGGAAAAGAGATCTGCGCCAAAGCGGAGGAGATCATCGGCATCTCCGGGCAAAGCGTGATTCAGGAGCTGGAAGACCTATGGGACATTCTTGAAGATTACGGGTGTGCCGAGCATATCCGCCTTGATCTGAACATGGTCAGCCATATGAGTTATTACACGGGAATTTTATTCGAAGTGTATGCGGCAAATGTCGGGTTTGTCATCGGAAGCGGCGGCCGCTATAACAATCTTCTCGGCCATTTCGGCAGCCCTGCTCCCGCCACGGGCTTCGGACTCCGTATCGACAGGCTGATTGAAGCGCTCGGCATCCAGGAAGAAACAAGCGAGGCGGACGCCGTTATTTTCAGCAAGGAGCAGCGGGCGCAGGCCATTTTATTCGCGGAGGAAGAAAGGGCAAGAGGCAGAAAGGTCGTCCTGCAGGATTTGGCGGGCATTGAAAATATCGATCATATGACAAAATCATTCACAAAAGTCACATACTTTATCGGTGCCAGAAAGGAAGAGCAAAATGGGTAAGGTACTCACAATGGCAATGCCAAAAGGGCGGATATTCGAAGAAGCGGCCGGATTGCTGCGGCAGGCCGGATACAGGCTGCCCGAGGAGTTTGAGGAATCAAGAAAGCTGATCATCGATGTTCCTGAAGAAAATCTCCGCTTTATTTTAGCGAAGCCGATGGACGTCACGACTTATGTCGAACATGGCGTCGCTGATGCCGGTATTGCCGGAAAGGATGTCATGCTTGAAGAAGAGCGTGACGTGTATGAGGTGCTCGATCTGAATATCAGCAAATGCCATCTCGCCGTTGCGGGGCTTCCGGGAGCGGATTGGAACGGTGTCGCCCCGAGGATTGCGACGAAATATCCGAATGTTGCGTCAAGTTATTTCAGAGAGCAGGGCGAGCAGGTGGAAATCATCAAGCTGAACGGCTCCATTGAGCTGGCGCCTTTAATCGGGCTTGCTGACAGAATCGTGGATATCGTATCAACAGGGCGGACATTAAAGGAAAACGGACTCGTTGAATCAGAACACATTTGTGACATCACATCGCGTTTTATCGTCAATCCAGTCAGCTACCGCATGAAGGATGACGTCATCGACGAAATGGCTGCCAGGCTGGCCAGGGTTGTGGAAGGAGAAACGGCAAAATGAAAATAACCGCAATAAAAAAAAGCGACCGGTTTTCACTGAAGCGTTCCATTGACAGCGGAACTGAAGAGCAGCGGAAAACCGTCAGGGCGATTATTGAAGACGTCAGAAAAAACGGCGACAAAGCCGTTTTGGCCTATACAAAAACATTTGACGGCATCAGCCTGGAACAGTTGGCGGTGAGCGCAGAAGAAATCGCAGAGGCGTACCGTCTGCTTGATGATCAGCTGCTGGAAGTGATCAAGCAGGCAATTGCCAATATTAAAGAATATCACGAGCGCCAGCTGCAATCCTCTTGGTTTTACCATCGTAAAGACGGCACGATGCTCGGGCAGAAAATAACGGCGCTTGATTCCGCGGGCGTATATGTGCCGGGCGGGACGGCCGCTTATCCGTCTTCCGTTTTAATGAATGTCATCCCCGCTCTCGCTGCGGGAGTGGGGCGGATCGTTCTCGTCAGTCCGCCGGGAAAAGACGGCAGCCTTTCGCCGGGCGTTCTGGCGGCAGCGTCTGAGCTCGGCATAAAGGAAATTTACAAAGCGGGAGGCGCGCAGGCGATTGCCGCGCTCGCTTACGGAACGGAAACGATACAGCCTGTTGATAAGATTACAGGTCCCGGCAATATTTTTGTGGCGCTGGCGAAGCGCGAAGTCTTCGGCGATGTGGATATTGACATGATAGCCGGGCCAAGTGAAATCGCAGTCCTGGCAGACGATACGGCGGTGCCCGAAGAAGTTGCCGCTGACCTGCTTTCTCAGGCCGAACACGATATGCTCAGCTCATGCGTGCTTGTCACCGACTCACGGAAGCTTGCAGAAGCGGTATCAGGTGAAGTGGATAAACAGCTTCAGACGCTGCCGCGTAAAGAAATCGCCGAAGCATCGATCAAAGATCACGGCCATATTTACATCGCGGAAACGATGGAGGATGCGGTGGATACGGTGAATGCGCTGGCGCCTGAGCATTTAGAAATCATGACGCATTCGCCGGAGGCTTTGCTTGGAAGCATCAGGCACGCGGGAGCGATTTTCTTAGGGCGATACAGCGCTGAACCGGTCGGCGATTATTTTGCGGGACCGAATCACGTTCTGCCGACAAACGGGACGGCGCGGTTTTCAAGCCCGCTGAATGTCACGGATTTTCAAAAGAAATCGAGCATCATCTCATACAGCCGGAAGGCATTTGAAACCCACGCGGACAGCATTGCCGCCTTTGCGAGACTGGAAGGGCTTGAAGCGCACGCAAGATCGATTGAAGCGAGAAACGGAGGAAATGACCGATGAGAAAAGCGGAACGCGCCAGAAAAACAAATGAGACGGATATTAAGCTGGCTTTCGGTATTGACGGAGAAGGAAAAGCCGATATCAGCACGGATGTGCCGTTTATGACTCATATGCTTGATTTGTTTACAAAGCACGGACAATTTGATTTAACCGTTGACGCAAAAGGCGATACGGAGATAGATGATCACCACACGACTGAAGATATCGGCATCTGCTTAGGGCAGGCTTTTTTGGAGGCGCTCGGTGATAAAAAAGGAATCAAACGGTACGGATCAGCGCTTGTGCCGATGGACGAAGCGCTCGCCCAAGTCGCCGTAGACCTGAGCAACCGGCCGCACCTTGAGATGCGCGCTGCATTTCCGCAAGCGAAAGTCGGAACGTTTGATACCGAGCTGGTACATGAATTCTTATGGAAACTGGCGCTCGAAGCGAGAATGAATCTGCACGTCATCGTTCATTACGGCACAAATACGCATCATATGATAGAAGCCGTGTTTAAGGCGCTTGGCAGAGCGCTGGACGAAGCGTCATCCATTGACCCGCGCGTCAAGGGTGTGCCGTCTACGAAAGGGATGCTGTAAATGATCGGTGTAATTGATTACGGAATGGGCAATTTATTCAGCGTGTCGAAGGCGCTGGAACGCGTCGGCGTCCCGTATGTCGTTTCAGACCGGCCGGAAGAGCTCGAAAAAGCGGATGCTTTTATTCTTCCCGGTGTCGGATCATTCAGTGACGCCATGGACAATTTACGCAGCACGAAGCTTGATCAATTCATACACCGTATGGTTGACGAAGGGAAGCTGCTTCTTGGCATCTGCCTCGGCATGCAGCTCATTTTCGAAGAAAGCAGCGAAAACGGCTCTGCAAAAGGACTTGGTTTATTAGCCGGAAAAGCAGTGAGACTCAAAGACAGGGATGCCGAAGGAAATAAGCTGAAGGTGCCGCATATGGGCTGGAACCGGCTGGCGGTTCACCAAACATCTCCTTTGCTTTCGGAAGCGGGAGAAGGCTTTGTTTATTTTGTCCATTCCTATTATATAGACGGGATGGAAGAAGGCGATCTTCTGGCAAGCGCTGAGTACGGCGTTCGTGTTCCTGCGGTCGTCGGGAAACGCAATGTCTTCGGAGCGCAGTTTCACCCAGAAAAAAGCGGCACGGCCGGAATGGCGATCTTAACGCAATTTACAAAAATGGCAGCGGAACAGAAGGTGAAGAAATGAATGCTTTTACATTATATCCGGCAATCGATATGAGAAACGGCAAATGCGTCCGCCTCATTCAAGGTGATTACGGCAAGGAAACGATCTACGGAGACTCACCTTTAGACATGGCGGCCCAATTTGCAAACGAAGGTGCCGAATGGATTCATCTCGTGGATCTTGACGGCGCGAAAGAGGGAAGGAAAGTAAACGACAGGCATGTTCTGGACATCGTCCGGCAGCTTGATGTCAAGGTTGAGATCGGCGGCGGAATCCGTTCTGAAGCGGATGTATACGGCTACTTATCACAAGGCGCTGATCGCGTCATTCTCGGCAGCTCGGCCGTTTCCGATCCGGCGTTTGTGAAAAGCATGCTGAAACAATACGGCGGGAAAATCGCCATCGGTCTCGATGCGAGAAACGGGTATGTCTCGACGGAAGGGTGGCTGGAAACATCTTCGGTAAAAGCGTCCGATTTGGGCCGTGAATTGGCGGAGGAAGGAGCGGAAATCTTCATTTTCACGGATATTGCGACTGACGGCATGCTGTCAGGCCCGAACATCGAAAGCACCGTTCAGCTTGCAAAAGCAACGGGGAAAAACGTCATCGCCTCAGGCGGTGTCAGCTCAGTCGCCGACCTCAAAGCGCTGGCCCGCTTCAAAGACGCCGGCGTATCGGGAGCGATTATCGGAAAAGCGCTGTATACAAAACAATTTTCATTGGCTGAAGCACTCAGCGGGGTGAAGGACGCATGATCACGAAACGAATCATTCCGTGTCTCGATGTGAAAGAAGGACGCGTCGTCAAGGGTATTCAATTTCTCGGGCTGAAGGATGCGGGCGATCCTGTCGAGCTGGCCGAAGCCTATGACAGGGAGGGCGCTGACGAGCTTGTTTTTCTCGACATTTCCGCCTCTCATGAAGGCCGGAAGACGATGGCTGACGTCGTGGAGCAGGTTGCGGCAAAACTGGCGATTCCGTTTACGGTCGGCGGCGGAATCAATCAATTAAGCGATATGAAAAGAATGCTTCGCGCGGGCGCTGATAAAGTATCCGTTAATACAGCGGCCGTCCTCCGTCCCGAGCTGATTACGGAAGGAGCTGAGTTTTTCGGCTCGCAATGCATCGTAGCGGCGATTGACGCAAAGTATGACGAAGATTCGGATTGCTATAAAGTGTACACACACGGCGGCAGAAAGAAAACCGAGTGGGAAGTCACGGCTTGGGCAAAAGAAGCCGTCAAACGGGGAGCGGGTGAAATCCTGCTGACAAGCATGGACGCTGACGGTGAGAAAACAGGCTTTAACCATATGCTTACAAAACTTGTCTCACGTGCCGTCCCGGTGCCCGTCATTGCGTCAGGGGGAGCCGGCAGCGCGCGCCATATGCTTGAAGCCTTCACGATCGGTGAAGCGGACGCCGCGCTTGCAGCTTCCATTTTCCATTACAAAGAGACATCTATAAAAGAAGTGAAAGATTATATGAAGAAACACGGGGTGAATGTGAGATGAAACGGGCAGATGAACTGCGGTTTGACGAGGCCGGGCTGATTCCCGCCATCGTACAGGATGCGGCAAGCAAAGAAGTACTGACACTGGCTTATATGAATCGTGAATCCTACGAAAAAACGATAGAAACGAAAGAAACCTGGTTTTACAGCCGTTCACGCGGGGAGCTGTGGCATAAAGGAGCGACGTCGGGGAATACCCAAAAGGTGAAAGCCATCCGCTATGATTGCGATCAAGATGCCCTCCTTGTGCTTGCGGAGCCTTCAGGACCCGCATGCCATAAGGGAAGCTACAGCTGCTTTTCTCCGGAAAAAGCGGACGCGCAGGATCGTTTCGGCATCTTAAACGAACTGGAAAGCGTAATCGCCAAACGGCAGGCGGAGATGCCTGAGGGGGCCTACACAACGTATCTGTTTCGGGAAGGCGTCGATAAAATTCTCAAAAAAGTCGGCGAAGAAGCCGCAGAGGTGATCATCGCCGCGAAAAACCGCGATCATGAAGAATTAAAATGGGAAGCGGCAGATTTGCTGTATCATTTGCTCGTTCTTCTGCGTGAACAGTCGCTTCCTTTGGACGACGTGCTTGACGTTCTTGCGAAACGCCATTCAGCATCTGAGTAAAACAAACCTCACGGAGAGCTCCGTGAGGTTTTTAAATATGCCCGAACTTAAACATTCAATAAAATATTCCTTATTTCTGCAACCGGAGGCAGATGAATTTGATAATATTGACTAATAGAGTTTATTTTGGTTTTTATCAAAAATATACGTTTTGTTCATATTCCGTTCATGCACATCCGTTATAGTATAAACAGTGATATAGGAGGAAAACATATGCCGAATAAACAACCAAAACCTAAAGGGAAATTCAGCTCATTCTTTTCATTAGTCAAAAAAACAAAACCATCCTACGGAATGCTGGCCTTCGCGCTGTCTCTCAGTATTGTGACAACGCTCGTCAGCCTGCTGATTCCGCTGTTGACAAAGCAGCTCGTCGACGGCTTTTCCATGTCGTCGCTGTCAGGCGTGCAAATCGGAATCATCGCAGCCGTGTTTATCGTACAGGCTGCATTAAGCGCCTACGCCACCTACGCCCTGAACTACAGCGGCCAGAAAATCATCTCGGGACTGCGTGATTTGTTGTGGCAGAAGTTAATTAAACTGCCTGTCTCTTATTTTGACAAAAACGCCACGGGAGAAACGATCAGCCGTGTCACCAATGACACGATGGTGGTAAAAGAGCTGATCACCAACAATATCAGCGGATTTATTACCGGAATCATTTCCGTTATCGGGTCACTGACGATCTTATTTTTCATGAACTGGAAGCTCACATTGCTCGTGCTGATCGTCGTGCCGCTGGCTGCGGTTATTTTAGTGCCGATCGGCCGGAAAATGTTTAAAATTTCTCGGGAGACACAGGATGAGACGGCGAGATTCACCGGATTATTAAACCACATCCTTCCGGAAATCAGACTTGTGAAAGCCTCAAACGCTGAAGAAGCGGAATACGGCCGCGGAAAAGCCGGCATCATGGCGCTCTTTAAACTCGGTCTGCGTGAAGCGAAGGTGCAGTCGCTCGTAGGCCCGCTCATTACACTTGTATTAATGGCGGCGCTGGTCGCTGTCATCGGGTACGGCGGAATGCAGGTGTCATCCGGTGAACTGACAGCCGGCGCGCTCGTTGCCTTTATTCTGTATTTGTTTCAGATCATTATGCCGATGGGCCAGATCACTTCATTTTTTACACAGCTTCAAAAATCGGTCGGCGCAACGGAACGGATGATTCACATTCTTGCAGAAAAAGAAGAAGATATCCAAACCGGAAAAATCATTGAAAATGCAGATCAGCCGATTAAGCTTGAACAAGTCTCATTTGGCTACAAAAAAGATCAAACCATCTTAAAAGACATTACGGCAACGATTGATGCCGGCAAAGTCACCGCGATTGTCGGACCGAGCGGCGGCGGGAAAACAACGTTATTTAAGCTGCTTGAACGATTCTACAATCCGACGGCCGGAAGCATCCTGCTCGGAAACGAACCGATTGATGCGTATTCTCTTGAATCATGGCGGGAGCATATCGGCTACGTGTCGCAAGAAAGCCCGTTAATGTCAGGAACCATCCGCGATAATATCTGCTACGGATTAAAACGCGAGGTGACTGATGAGGAACTGAGACAAGCGGCTGACATGGCCTACGCCCTGCAATTTATTGAAGACTTACCGAAGAAATTTGAAACCGAGGTCGGTGAACGGGGGATTATGCTTTCAGGCGGACAGCGCCAGCGCATTGCCATTGCCAGAGCACTTCTCCGCAATCCGAGTATTCTGATGCTTGATGAAGCGACATCCAGTCTGGACAGCCAATCTGAAAAATGGGTGCAGCAGGCGCTCGAAGTCTTAATGGAAGGGCGCACCACCATTGTGATTGCCCACCGTTTATCCACGGTTGTGGATGCAGATCAGCTTCTCTTTGTTGAACAGGGGGAAATCACCGGACGGGGCACACACCATGAATTAATGGCATCCCATGCGCTGTACCGCGATTTTGCGGAACAGCAGCTGAAGCTGAATGCCGATTTAGAAAACAAAGCTGTGTAAAGCAAGACTTTAGGAATAGAAAGCAGCTGAAAAAGCTGCTTTTTATTTTGCAGCCGGAATCCTATTCATTGGAAGCGGGGGTTAAATCATGAAAAAACGCACAACGATTTTTTATTGTCACGCTGCCGTGCTGCTCGTATTCATGACTGCCGGGTGTACGGGCGGTAACGACGAAGAGCCGGCCCATTCTTCAAGTCCGGCCGGGGGAAGCAGCATAAACAAGACTGAAACAGCATCACCGGCAGAAAAAAACGAAGCTGTAAACAAAGATTCACATCACATCTCTGCGGACAAAAGCGAACCAGACAGCATCGCGGCAGATTATTCTCCTCTGCAAATTGAATATGCCCGCGTCTGGCTGCAGCTTGGGGAAAATCAGCTGATAGATGAATTGAACGTTCGCCGCATTCCGGCCGGAGCACTCGTCAATCCTGACGATCGTACGAGCGCCCGCTATCCGGAAGATGTTACTCAGTTAGCCGGTTCCCGTTTAGTTGATGGGGCGGTCACTTACAGCAGCAACGGCGACGGCACCATTCAGGTATACAATGTTCCTTTGCGCTGGGAGTCTTCTGAAAAAGGCGTAATGAAAGAAGTGACGGAGGAGATGATCCGCCATACAAAAAAAGTGTATGTCGATACAGGAGACAATGAAAAGATCAGACGGCTTATAAAAATCATGTCGATTCATTAAAAGATGATGAGTAAAAAATCAGAAGGAGGGATTTTTATGGCTGTCATATTGGTTGCGGATGATGACCGCCATATCCGTGAGCTTGTCCGCCTTATGATGGAGCAGAGCGGCTTTGACGTCGCAGAAGCTGAAGACGGAGAAGCGGCGGTGCGGCTGATAGAATCAACACCTGTTGATCTTGTCATACTGGATGTGATGATGCCGAAAATGGACGGGTTTGAAGTCAGTGAAGCCGTCCGCAGCTTTACGGATATTCCGATTTTAATGCTGACGGCAAAAGGCGAAACACTGGACAAAGTGCAAGGTTTTACTTCCGGAGCGGACGATTATCTCGTCAAACCGTTTGAGCCGCTTGAGCTTGAAGCGAGGGTCAAAGCATTGCTGAAACGGTACCGGATCACCGCTGAAAAACTGCTGACCGTCGGAACGGTCACATTAGATAAGCAATCCCGCACCGTAACGCGCGGCGGCGGAGCGGGAATGACGCTGCCCCGGCGCGAATTTGAGCTTTTATTCAAGCTCGCCAGTTACCCGAATAAGACGTTTTCTAGAGAACATTTAATAGAAGATATTTGGGGCTTTGATTATGAAGGTGATGAGCGGACGGTTGACGTGCATATTAAAAGGCTGAGAGAACGGTTTCCGGAAAAAGACTATCCTTTTGCCATTCATACGGTGCGGGGGCTCGGCTATCGGTTTGTGGTGACAGGATGAAACGGATCTTCAGAACGGCTGGAAGAATCATTATCCTTCTCACCGTCACCGCATTCTTATGGCTGGCGGCCCACCTGATCGTTCAGGGATTCGGTCTCATATGGCCGGTTTTGCTTGTACCCTACGTCCAGCAGATTCTCACGCTTTGGCTTGTTTTCGGCCTGCTGTTTGTCACGATGTTTATTTTTTCAAAGTCAGCACGTGAAAGACATCATGCGATCTGGGATTCGCTGACCGCCACGATCAAGCAAATGTCGAGCGGCAACTTCACCGCGGCCGCCTCCAGGAAAATGGAGAAGATTGAACGGGACCACCCCGTGACGAAATTGGCTGATGAACTGTCGACACTTGCCGCCGAACTGAGCGAAATGGAAAAACTGAAACAAGAATTTATTTCGAACGTTTCCCATGAAATCCAAACCCCGCTTACTTCATTAAAGGGGTACGCGCACCTCCTGAAAAAACCGGATTTATCATATGAGGAGCGGGGGCGCTACTTGCACATCATCGAGACAGAAACAGAACGCTTATCCAAAATCAGTGAAAATCTGCTGAAGCTCACTGCACTCGAACGCCAAACCGAACCGATTCAAAAAAAACCGTTTCGCATTGACAAACAGCTGCGGCGCACCATATTGACCTGTGAGCCTGAGTGGTCCGCCAAACAGATTGAATTTCTCATCGATTTACAGGAATCGTATGTGTACGGAGATGAGGCGCTGCTCAGCCAAGTATGGATGAATCTGATTCACAATGCCGTGAAGTTTACCGGTGAGGGAGGCCGTATATCCGTTAAAATTGTTGATTTGCCGGAGGCGGCGGCTGTCGAAATCGCCGACAACGGAATCGGAATGGAGCCTGAGCAGGCGGAGCGCGTATTTGAACGGTTTTATAAAGCGGACAAGGCGAGAAACGCAGGGGGCAGCGGCCTCGGCCTGTCCATCGCCAAAAAAATCGCCGAGCTGCACGGCGGTTCGATAGAGGTAGAAAGCAAGCGGGGCGAAGGAACCCTTTTCCGCGTCACCCTTCCTGCCGATCCGCATGAAAAAAAACAGCTAAAATCTGGTCGAACCAGCCAGTAAAAAACGAAGCTGATTCTGTCTTTTGAACTATTGAGGCGAAACCGTTTTATGGTATACTACTGACGGTAATACGTATAAAACGGAGGATATTTGTGGGAAAACACACTTCTGAACATAAAAAGCACGCACAAATTGTCCAGCTGCTTCAGGATGGACAATATTTTTTTCATAAAGGCTTAAAAGCATATAAAGAGCGGAATTTAAAACGGGCCAGCAAACTGATTCAGAGGGCCGTTCACCTCGAGCCGAATGATTCCGAAATGCTGTCCCGGCTGGCCGTCATTTATTCTGAAATGGGCCACTACCAGCAGTCAAATGAGCTGTTCGACTTTATTATGGTGAACCTGAAAGAAGAAATGCCCGAGTGTCATTACTTTAAAGCGAACAATTTCGCGCATTTGGGGCTCTTTCAGGAAGCATACAAAGAAGCCGCGGCTTATTCAGATGCCGAACCGGACGGAGAATTCAGCGAAGAGATAGAAAATCTGATGGAGCTTTTGGATTTCGGTGAAGCGGGTGAAAACGAATCGCTCTATGATCAGGATGAATTGCTGATCAGGCAGGACCGGGCAAAAACGCTTCTTGAGAGCGGCCAGCTTCATGAAGCGGTTGTCATGCTTGAAGAGATTACAGCCGATTATCCCGAGCTTTGGTCCGCGTACAACAACCTTGCGCTCGCTTACTTTTACTCAGGCAATGTCACAAAAGCGAAACAGACGGTATTCGAAGTGCTTGAGAAAAATGAAGGCAATCTCCATGCCTTGTGCAACTACCTGGTATTCTGCTATTACGAGAGAGAAGATGAAAAAGTCGGGGAATTGAGCGAAAGGCTCTCCAATGTGTATCCGATTTTATTCGAACAGCGCTACAAGCTGGGGGCGACGCTGGCGCTTGTCGGCAGACATGATCTCGGCTATAAATGGCTCCGGTCTCTCTACAAAAGCGGGTTTGAAGGCGACGACACGTTTTATTACTGGCTGGCCGCCTCAGCCTACGGGACAGGCCGCACAGAATTTGCCGAAACCATTTGGAGAAAGGCCGAAACCGAATTTCCCGAATCAGACCGGTCCGCGCCTTGGGCAGAACGGCAGGAACCTCTGCCTGCTGCACTTGAACAGCGGCTCGCCGCCTATTATATCAGCAGCGCTGAAGGAGAGCGAAACCAGCTTGAAAAAGTTCTGACGGCAAAACGCGCTGCTTCACCGTTTGAACAAGACTTCGTCAGACTGCTGCTTTCCGGTGAAGAAGGCGCTTCAGGCGTTTCTCATGATGCTTTGTTTACGTATCGGACGGTCAAGCTGCTGGAGAAAGCGGATGCCGGCAGTTTAAAGACTGACGTCATGAGCTGCTGGGTTTTTCACGTCATTCAGCACATCCGCGCCGCCGCTGCCGTACAGAATGAGCGGGCATGGGCCGCAGCCATCGCATACGTATGGAAAGAAGCGAACGGCGAAAAAACGACAAAAAAAGATACGGCCGCCGTTTACGGTGTATCTCCGGCAACACTGTCAAAATACATCAGACAAATAGATGATATATTAGAATAAAACCGATTCTTTCTATATAAAGAGTCGGTTCTTTTTTTATCAGAAAGGGGCAAAACAGAACTTTACTGCCGGAAAAAGAGATTTTTATACGTCTTTTTTTTGCTTTTTGAACCGAAATCAGGCCGCCAGCACCGTTTATTTTGCAAAATATGAGATTTGCAATCACATTGAAATATAACTGTAATAAAAATTGTCGAAACATGATGGTATAATGATTCTCGTACATAAGAGATTAGTTTATTTTACATGTGCTGTATAATCTATACCAATTTAAAAGATTAAAAGATTCATACATAAAAATCATCAGCCTCACGGGTATGTGAGGAAGCGTAACTTTGATGTTCATAATAGAATTCCAAATGAGAACAGGTTTAAAGTAAAAGGGAGGAAAGAAAAAGTGAAAAAGAGTTTATTAACACTTGGTTTGGCTTCCGTCATCGGGACAAGCAGTTTTTTGATCCCATTTACAAAAACTGCATCGGCGGAAACATTAGACAGCAAAAAAGCAAAAATCGAAAGCAAGCAATCTGAGGTGGCTTCAAGCCTTGATGCAAAAGAAAAGGAATTGTCTAAACTTCAGGACAAGCAGGCTAAGATTGAAAAAGAACTGAAAGACATTAACGCAAAAGCGTTGGATACAAGTAATAAAATTGAAGATAAAAAAGCTGAAAATGAAAAAACGAAAAAGCGCATCGCTGATTTGAAAAAAGAAATCAAAGAAACAGAAGCGCGTATTGAAAAACGCAATGAAATCCTGAAAAAACGCGTTCGTTCTTTACAGGAAAACGGCGGTTCTCAAGGATACATAGATGTTCTTTTAGGGGCGACAAGCTTCGGGGACTTCATTTCACGTGCGACTGCGGTATCTTCTATCGTTGATGCGGATAAAGACCTGATCAAACAGCAGGAGCAGGATAAAGCGAAACTCGAAGATGCGGAAGCTGAGCTTAACGTGAAGCTGAAAAAAGTCCAGGACGACCTTGCGAAGCTAGAGTCTATGCAAAAAGACCTGAACAAACAGCTTGATCAGAAAGACAAGCTTTTCGACGAAGCGAAAAACGGTCAGAAAAAAGCGGCTGCCGCTATCTCTGATCTGAAAAAAGAAGCGTCACAGCTTGCAAACGCAAAAGCTGACACTGAAAAAGAACAGAAGCGCATTAAAGCTGAGCAGGCTGCAGCGGCTGCCCTGATCAAAAAGCAGGAAGAAGCGCAAAAAGCCTCTGAAGACCAAAACCAAACAGATGACAGCCAGCCGGCAGCGGTTAAAACTGTGAAAAAAGCGGCTGTTTCAACATCATCTGATTCATCTGACAGCTCAAGCAAATCGGGCACTTCAGGCGGCTCATCTCATAACAGCGGCGGTTCAGATGATTCTGACGGCGGATCTGTTATCTCAAATTCAGGCGGTATTGAAGGCGCGATCAGCGTAGGATCAAGCCTTGTGGGTCAATCTCCGTACAAGTTCGGCGGCGGACGCACACAATCTGATATTAACAACCGTATCTTTGACTGCTCTTCATTTGTACGCTGGGCTTATGCTAACGCAGGCGTTAACCTCGGACCTGTAAGCGGCACAAGCACAGATACGCTAATCGGAAGAGGTAAAGCAGTCAGCGCGTCTGACATGAAACGCGGAGACTTAGTATTCTTCGATACGTATAAAACAAACGGCCACGTCGGCATCTACTTAGGTAACGGGACATTCCTGAACGATAATACATCTCATGGTGTATCCATCGATTCTATGAGCAACCCTTACTGGAAAAAAGTATTCAACGGCAATGTAAGACGTGTCGTGCAATAATGAATAAGACAAGGGCCTTCCATCCCGGAAGGCTCTTTCTTTATTTGTATACCCGCTCAGGAGATGCCTAATCACGTTTTCTCAGAAAATGAGCAAAAAAATAGCGAATCGCCCTCAGATTTTATAGGATATGGGTAAGGAATACGATTGATGGGGATTCTTATCCATATAGGGTGCGTCCCATTTCGAAAAGGAGTGAATCATGGTGTCAGAAGAAAAAATTTATGATGTGATCATTATCGGCGCGGGTCCGGCGGGGATGACCGCTGCCGTTTACACATCACGAGCGAACTTATCCACATTAATGATCGAAAGAGGAATTCCGGGCGGCCAGATGGCCAACACAGAGGATGTTGAAAACTATCCGGGTTTTGAAAGCATTCTCGGCCCTGAACTTTCTAATAAAATGTTTGAACATGCGAAAAAATTCGGTGCGGAATATGCGTACGGCGATATTAAAGAAATCGTCGACGGCAAAGAATATAAAACGGTCAAAGCCGGTTCAAAAGAATATAAAGCGCGCGCCATCGTCATTTCTGCCGGAGCGGAATACAAAAAGATCGGCGTTCCCGGGGAAAAAGAACTTGGCGGCCGCGGCGTATCGTACTGTGCGGTATGTGACGGCGCATTCTTTAAAAATAAAGAGCTTGTCGTAGTCGGCGGCGGAGACTCGGCTGTGGAAGAAGGCGTCTATCTGACACGCTTCGCTTCAAAAGTCACCATCGTTCACAGACGTGATAAATTGCGTGCGCAAAGCATTCTTCAGGCGCGTGCCTTTGACAATGACAAAATTGATTTCGAATGGAATAAAACCGTAAAAGAAATCCATGAAGAAAACGGAAAAGTCGGCAGACTGACACTTGTGGATACTGTGACGGGAGAAGAGGAAGAATTCAAAGCTGACGGCGTCTTTATTTATATCGGCATGCTTCCGCTTTCTAAACCGTTCGAAAACTTGGGCATCACAAATGAAGAAGGCTACATTGAAACAAATGATCAAATGGAAACAAAAGTTCCCGGCATTTTCGCTGCGGGAGACATCCGTGAAAAATCACTCCGCCAGATCGTTACGGCGACAGGTGACGGAAGTATTGCGGCCCAAAGCGTTCAGCATTATGTGGAAGAGCTTCAGGAGACGCTCAAAACCGTTAAATAATCGCTGTAATGTTCAGTTTTTGAATCGTTACTGGCTTTTAATTCCGCTGTAACACGGGTGAAATACTGATGTTTTAAGATGAATGTAGTAATTGACCCCCTTTTTATATGAATACACCTTGGCACGGATTCCAGTATCCGTGCCCTTTTTTTGTAAATTTTTGTTTTCTGTCAAATAAAAGAAAAGGATGTCGGTGTCTCTGCATTGTGAGAGACATGCCGAAACGGTATAATGAAGAGACGATGATTTGTTGAGAAGGTTAGGTGACGTACTTGTGCAAAGAGTGACAAATTGTGTGCTGCAGACAGATGATCAGGTTCTCCTTCTCCAAAAGCCGAGACGGGGCTGGTGGGTCGCGCCCGGCGGGAAGATGGAGAGCGGTGAATCAGTCAGAGATTCCGTCATCAGAGAGTACAGAGAAGAGACGGGAATTTATATATTAAATCCGCAGTTAAAAGGCGTGTTTACCTTTATTATTAAGGAACAGGAACAAATCGTGTCAGAGTGGATGATGTTTACTTTTGTCGCCGATTCCTACACAGGGCGGAATGTCGCTGAATCAGAGGAAGGCATTCTGAAGTGGCATGACGTGAAAGATATCCACAGCCTTCCGATGGCACCCGGAGACGGACATATCCTTGATTTTATGATCAAGGGCCAAGGGCTTTTGCACGGCACCTTTACGTATACGCCGGACTTTGAGCTGCTCAGCTATCGTTTAGATCCGCAGCTTATCAAATAAAAGAAAGACCTCAGGGGGGAGAAAGATGAGTGTGAATGAAAATCATGATATTCAGCTCGTCATCATAACGGGAATGTCTGGAGCGGGGAAAACCGTCGCCATTCAAAGCTTTGAGGATCTCGGCTATTTTTGCGTCGACAATCTGCCACCTTCCTTGCTGCCGAAATTTTTGGAACTGATGAAAGAATCAAGTTCAAAAATGAGCAAGGTCGCGCTTGTCATGGATCTGCGGGGACGTGAATTTTTTGACAGGCTGATTGAGGCGCTGGATGAAATGGCGGAAAATCCGTGGATTACACCGCGCATTCTCTTCTTAGATGCGAAGGATTCCATCCTTGTGACGAGATACAAAGAAACGAGACGTTCTCATCCGCTGGCCGCTACCGGGCTTCCTCTCGAAGGAATCGCACTGGAGCGCCAGCTGCTTGAAGAATTGAAAGGGCGCTCTCAGCTGATCTATGACACGTCGGATATGAAACCGCGTGATCTGCGTGAAAAAATCGTGGCGCATTTCGCCACGAACCAAGGTGAGACTTTTACAGTGAACGTGATGTCATTCGGTTTCAAATACGGTCTTCCGATAGATGCCGATCTCGTGTTTGATGTAAGGTTTCTGCCGAATCCGTTCTACATTGAAAGCATGAGGCCGCTTACGGGGAAAGATGAGGAAGTCTCATCTTATGTGATGAAGTGGAACGAAACACAAAAGTTTATCGAAAAGCTTGTTGATCTGCTCGGCTTTATGCTTCCGTCTTATAAGCGGGAAGGAAAAAGCCAGCTTGTCATCGCGATCGGCTGTACGGGCGGCCAGCACCGCTCTGTTACACTCGCTGAGTATCTGGCTGATTATTTTAAAAAGGATTTCTATACTCATGTTACTCACCGGGACATTGAAAAGAGAAGCCGGAAATGAATAAGAAGCCGAAAATCGCAATCTTCGGAGGCGGAACGGGTTTGTCCGTGCTGCTCCGCGGATTAAAGCATAAGCCCGTTGATATTACGGCGATTGTGACCGTTGCTGATGACGGCGGAAGTTCAGGCCGTCTGCGGGATGAACTTCAAATTCCGCCGCCGGGTGACATCCGTAACGTACTGGCTGCTTTGTCAGATGTTGAGCCGCTCGTTGAAAACCTGTTTCAGCACCGTTTCAACAAAGGAAGCGACTTAACCGGACATTCGCTCGGCAATTTGATTTTGGCAGCGATGACGAATATAACCGGTGATTTCTTTCACGCTGTCACCGAAATGAGCAAAGTGCTGAATGTCCGCGGCAGAGTATTGCCGGCTGCCAACACCAGCGTCGTTCTTCATGCCGAAATGGAGGACGGGCAGGTCGTCTCCGGAGAATCGACCATTCCTTCTTACGGCCAGCGCATTAAACGGGTGTTTCTTACGCCTGAAAAAATTGATCCGCTGCCGGAGACGATTGACGTGATCCGCCAGGCCGACTTAATCATTATCGGCCCGGGAAGCCTGTATACAAGCATTCTCCCGAACCTGCTCGTGCCGAAAATCGGAGAGGAAGTCGTCAAGGCTGCGGCCAAAAAAGTATATATCTGCAATGTCATGACGCAGCCCGGCGAAACGCTTCAATACAGCGCGGCCGACCATGTTAAGGCGCTGAACGATCATATGGAGCAGCCGTTTATCGATACGATTTTAATCAATAATGAAGATATCCCTGACGAAATCAAAAGCAAATATGCGAAAGAGCTGGCCCGGCCCGTTGAATTTAACGTTGAAAAGCTGAAAGCCATGGGGCTTGAAGTGATCAGAGACCAGATTATCACGTATAAAAATGGCGTAATCCGTCACGATACACATAAAGTGGCTTCTCTTCTCGTCGATTTATTAAGGGACTAGAGGTCTTTTGAAATGAGGTGGCTAATATGTCATTTGCATCGGAAACCAAAAAAGAACTGACGAATCTGGAAGTGAAGGACTGCTGCGCCAAGGCGGAGCTGTCCGCGCTGATTCGGATGAACGGTTCATTGTCATTTTCAAACCGCCATCTCGTGCTTGACGTTCAAACCGAAAATGCGGCGATTGCGCGCCGCATTTATACATTGCTGAAGAAACAATATGATGTATCGGTCGAACTGTTAGTCAGAAAAAAAATGCGGCTGAAAAAAAACAATGTTTATATTGTACGCTTTTCTGAAAATGCAAAGCTGATTTTGGAGGAATTGAAAATCCTCGGGGAGAACTTTGTATTCGAGCGGAATATTTCTGAGGAACTGGTGGCGAAACGCTGCTGCAAACGTTCTTATATGAGAGGGGCGTTTTTGGCGGGGGGATCCGTGAATAATCCTGAAACATCGTCATACCACTTGGAAATCTTCTCGCTTTATAAGGAACATAACGATTCATTATGCGCGCTGCTGAATGAATTCCACCTGAACAGCAAAACGCTTGAACGGAAAAAAGGCTATATTACGTACTTAAAAGAGGCGGAAAAAATCACTGAATTTCTGAATGTCATCGGCGCCCACAATTCACTGCTGCGCTTTGAAGATGTGCGGATTGTCAGAGATATGAGAAATTCGGTGAACCGCCTCGTCAATTGTGAAACAGCAAACTTAAACAAAACCATCGGGGCTTCGCTCAGACAGGTGGAAAATATTAAATACATTGATGAACGGATCGGTCTTGAAGCGCTGCCGGAAAAGCTTCGCGAAATTGCGCAGCTGCGGATTGATTATCAGGAAGTCACGCTGAAAGAACTTGGGGAAATGGTTGCAAGCGGGAAAATCAGCAAATCCGGCATCAATCACAGGCTGAGAAAGCTCGATGAAATTGCAGAACAGCTGCGTACAGGACAAAGCATCACTTTGAAATAACCGTACAGAAAAGGGGAGATCTTATGGTTCAGGAGAAAGTGGAAGTGCGTTTAAAGACGGGATTGCAGGCGCGTCCCGCTGCATTGTTTGTACAGGAGGCAAATCGTTTTGCATCAGATGTGTTTCTTGAGAAAAACGGCAAGAAAGTGAATGCCAAAAGCATTATGGGATTAATGAGTCTGGCGGTCAGCACGGGGACGGAAGTCACTCTGATCGCTGAAGGCGACGATGAAAAGGAAGCGCTGGAAAAGCTGTCCGCTTATGTGCAGGAAGAAGTGTAAACACTTTGTAAGGGGGACGGAACGATGAATGAGTTTCTGAAAGATTGTTATCAAACGATAGGCTGGGAAAAGGATTCCCTCGATTTCAGCAACCTGCCGGAGTTTTTAAAGGCGCTCGCGTATCGGTTTCCGTTTGAAAATCGCGCGGTTTTGTCCAAAAAAGAATATGACGTCACGAAAGAAGGACTGTGGCGGCACATGGTGAAGGAACCTCATGGCGGCCTTTGTTATGACTTAAACGGACTGCTTTATTTCATACTGAAAGATGCCGGATTTGATGTCAAATTGATCCGCGGAACGGTCTGGAAAAACGGCTGGGCGCTGCCCGGCACACATGCGGCCGTACTTCTTTCCGCCGGGGGGAGTGAGTACATCGCTGATGCAGGCTTCGGCCTCAATCTCGCCATGCAGCCTGTGCCGATGTCAGGAGACGAGATGGTATCAGCGGCCGGCGCGTTCCGCGTGAGGATAGAAGAGACGGAATACGGGACATACATGCTTGAAATGAACAAAGGGGACGGCTGGCAGACAGGTTACGCATTTTCGCTTGAAGAAATCGATGAAAAGGACCTCAAGTCTATGAAACAAACAATCTTTGAACATGAACGCTCTCCTTTCAACAAACGCCTGCTTGCTTCTAAGCGGACACCGGAAGGGCACATGGTTCTGTCTGAACGCAATATAACAATAAAAAAACACGATGGCACAGCGGAAAACAGCAGAATAGACCGATCAGAGTTTGAAGAAAAGTTTAATACTCATTTTATGTAAAGCCTGCAGATTTCCTGCAGAAAAAAACGGCCTCCCGCAGGGAAGCCGTTTTTTGTTTCGGTTTATCTGATTTTCGTAAAGGTTTTATAATGATCTGTCGTCTTATAAATCAGCCAGTCGCTTGAGTAAAGAATCCGGTCTGAATTTCTGAAGCCTGATGTATAGTTAATATCCGCTTCACGCCACGTCCGCCCGCTTTTAGCCGGGAGTTTGCCTTCCCTGTTTGAGAAGATGTCTCCGCCGATGCTTTTCCCCGGAGCGACGTCTGCAAGGTTCCCTTTTGATGCTACCCAGCCGAGGGCCTGTGCCTCTGATTTTGTAATGTAATTATCAGGAAGTTTGTGATATGTCAGAAGATAATCCGCAACCCCGTCAAATGTGTTGATAACCTGTGCTTCTGTGTGTGCCTTGTGAGACGGTGTTTCCGTCTTGGCATTCGTTGAAAACAGTATCCCCGCCGCCGAGAAAAGCACCAGTAAACATACGGAAATCCATGATAAACGTTTTTTCAAAGCAATACCTCCCATTTTTCATCATGTGAAGCTGATTCCTTTTTATTGTATCAGCATCGAAAGAAAGGAATAGATAGAATTTAAAAATAGTACTTTTGATCCAGCGAAAAATAAACCCCGGCTGAACCAACCGGGATTTTTCCTCTCATTGAAATTCTTTCGTGAGGTTTTTCGGTGTTTTTCCGTATACGGCGTCAATCATGTTTTGGGCGGCTTGCTTGAACATATTCAAACGGATTTTAGCCGTTGCTGAACCGATATGCGGAAGCAATGTGACGTTTTCCAGCTGGAGGAGCGGATTGTCTTCACCGATCGGCTCTTTTTCAAATACATCTAAACCGGCGCCTTTTATCCAGCCCTCCTGCAATGCGCGGATGAGCGCTTTTTCATCAACCGTCTTTCCCCGGGAAATATTGACGAAAAATGCCGTATCTTTCATCATTTTAAATTCCCGTTCTCCTATCATATGATACGTTTCGTCAGTAAGCGGCGTAATCAAAAGCACAAAGTCTGACGTTTTCAGCAGTGTATCTAAGTCGGCATATGTAACGCCGAGCTCTTTCTCAGCATCCGGTTTTCTGCTGCGGTTATAGTATAACACGTCCATATCGAAGCCCAATTTTGCCCGTTTGGCTGCTTGTTCACCGATTCTGCCCATGCCGATAATGCCCAATGTCTGATGGTGGACATCCATACCGAAAAGGGATTCTTCCTCAACAGTTCCCCATTTGCCGGCCCGGACGAATCGATCCAATTCGGCAACCCGTCTGGCGGAAGACAGGATTAATGAAAAAGCCAGATCAGCGACCGTGTCATCCAAGGTGTACGGAGTATGTGTGCCGACGACCCCGCGTCTTTTCATTTCTTCTATATTAAAATTATCGTAGCCGACCGAATTGTTGCTGACGACTTTCAGTTTCGGCGCGTGATCCAGCAAATCACTGTCAATCGCCGTTCCGGATGTCAGCAGCCCTTCAGCATCCTTCATTTTCTCGTACAATTCTTCTTTTGAAATGGTATCTTCCTTCCAGATGTCATAGCGGCAATGCTCGCCTATCATTTGTTCGACTTCCGGCGGTATCGGTTTTGCGATGAATACATATGGTTTCAACGGGGCTTCTCCTCCTTTGTCTTTCATCTCTATTTTATTATATAAGAGAAGCGGTAAGGTGAGAAATATTCAAACGCATTCGGTGAATTTCTGGTTCTTTTGAACCCAAAATGAAAAGAAGAAGAGATATACATGTGTGATTTCTCCAATCCGTAACAGAATCCGCCTATATTTCTAAAGGCAAAAGCGCGGGACCGCTGTTTTCAAAAGCTTTATAGGTTTGTATAAAGATAAATTTTATTATTTTTGAAAGATATAAATGAATATAATCTGAATTTACAGTTAAATTATCGTGTCTTTTTTTGAAAGCGCTTTTGAGGCCTTTTTCTGTGCTATAATTCCTTACTGTAAGCTGGGTAAGAAGGCTTGCAATACAATCGGATGGGAGATGATTAGAAAAATGGTTTCTTTATCAAGCATTTTGGAGCACAACCAGCAGTTTGTCCAAGAAAGGAAATATGAACCTTACCAAACGACAAAATTCCCGAAAAAAAAGCTTGTCATCGTATCCTGTATGGATACAAGGCTGACGGAGCTTCTGCCGCAGGCGATGGGACTCAGAAACGGCGATGCCAAAATCATAAAAAACGCGGGAGCCATTGTTTCTCACCCATTTGGAAGTGTCATGCGGAGTATTTTGGTTGCCGTTTATGAACTGCAGGCTGAGGAAGTCTGCATCGTAGGTCACCGCGAGTGCGGGATGTCGGGATTGAATGCGGCTTCCATATTAAATAAAGCAAAAGAGCGCGGCGTGGAGGAGAAATGTCTCAGCCTTTTGCAGCATGCGGGAGTCGATTTGGAGACATGGCTGTCCGGTTTTCACAGCGTCGAAGAAAGCGTGGCTCACAGCGTGAATATGGTCAGGCACCATCCGCTCCTGCCTGAAGAGGTGCCGGTGCACGGGCTGGTGATTGATCCGGGGACGGGGACGCTGGATGTTGTGGTTGACGGTTATGAAACAGTCAAAGGGGGATGCAGCTGACCATGCAATTTTCCGGCAGATATCATGGATACAATTTGCAGAAATTTCAGAAAGACTTGGTCGCAGGAATTGTCGTCGGAATTGTAGCAATTCCTTTGGGCATGGCCTTTGCCATCGCCTCCGGGGTCGGTCCGGAATACGGGCTTTATACCGTTATTGTGGCCGGAATTCTGATTTCGCTGTTAGGCGGCTCTAAATATCAGATCGGAGGGCCTACGGGGGCGTTTGTTCCCATTTTATTTGCCATTGTGATGCAGTATGGTTTTGAGAATTTACTTGTCGCCGGTTTCATGGCAGGCGTGATGCTCGTCCTGTTCGGCGTATTTAAGCTCGGGAAGATTATGAAATTTGTGCCGAAGCCGGTGATCGTCGGATTTACGGCCGGAATCGCGGTGCTGATTTTCTCAGAGCAGATCGCCCATTTTCTCGGTCTGCGCGATATTCAAAAGCATGAAAGCTTTATCCTTAACATTGCGGAGATCGGCAAAAAGATCGGAACCTTTAATTTGTACAGCATTTTGATCGCGGGAATTGCTTTGGCCATTTTGCTGTTATCAGCCAGGCTGATGCCGAAGATTCCGGGTGCGCTTGTGGCGCTGCTTGTATCTACAGCCGCGGCGGTCGTGTTTTTCCCTGACAAGATGGCGACAATCGGTTCTGCTTACGGAGAGATTCCGCGGCAGCTTCCGGCTTTTCAGCTTCCTGATTTCTCAATTGATAACATGATAATGATGTTTCCGTCGGCTCTGATCATTGCGCTTCTCGGCGGGCTTGAATCCATATTATCGGCAATGGTCGCGGATAATATGAAGGGATCACGGCATGACAGCAATAGGGAGCTTGTCGGGCAGGGCATCGCCAATATGGCCGCGCCGCTTTTCGGCGGCATACCGGCAACGGGAGCGATTGCGCGGACCGCAACAAATATTAAAAACGGCGCAGTTTCTCCGATTTCCGGTGTTGTTCACGGAGTCACCGTCCTCCTCGTCCTGCTCGTCTTCGCCCCGCTTGCCGTTCACGTACCGCTGGCAAGCATGGCGCCGGTATTGATGGTTGTGGCTTGGAACATGAGTGAACGGAGGGAAGTCGCCAATATGATGCGGCTGAAAAACACTGATTCATTCGTACTGGCGGCAACCTTTTTACTGACGGTTCTGTTTGATTTAATCATCGGCGTGTCTGCCGGTCTCGTGCTCGCTTTTGTTTTCTTTATCAGAAAAATGAGCGAATCGACAAGCGTCAAAACACCGCATGCCGCCGTCAAATCGGTTAAAAACGATTCGTCCGTCAGCACATATTCCATTGAAGGGCCGCTGTTTTTCGGTTCGATTGATTCATTGGAATCATCATTGCTGGAGAGGCTTCAGGAAAAGCCGAAAACGCTTATCCTGCTGATGAATAATGTGCATTACATGGATACTTCCGCAGAAGCGGTTCTGGGGAATGTCATGAACCGGATCAAACGCCATAACGGCAGATTGATGATCGTCGGATTGCAGTCTCAGCCGAGGGAGCTGATCCGAAAGACGGGGCTGTTTCATAAAATCGGAAAACAGCACTTCTTTGAGCATCAGGACGAGATAACGGGATAAATTCAGGTGCGGCCTGTCCATGAAAAAGCGGACAGGCCGTGTTTTTATTCGGTTTCAAAACGTTTAATCAGTTTTTCCTGATGGGCTCTCATCGCATCTTCTAAAGTGATTCCGTACTTATCGGCGAGGATGGCGAGGTTTCCGAGGACGTCACCCATTTCTTCCATCAGCTCCTGCCTGCGTTCTGACTGGGTCGCGTCCTTTTCATCCGGCCGGTCCCTGCCGATTTCATATGCTCTTACCGCCCGGGCGAGCTCACCCGCTTCTTCCATTAAAAAGCCGATTCTGATAAATGGTCCGTACGCCGTCCATCCTCTTTTTTCGTAAAAGTCTTTCAGCCATTGTTCTGTTTCAGCGATCTGCATGTGAAACACTCCTTATGTCCTGTATGATTCTTATTGATATTATCATATAGAGATGGGACAATATATAGTGTATTTTGATTTATTGATGTACATATATAGATGCGGAGATGAAAAAATGAAAACGATTTGTGTATTTGCGGGATCAAATCCGGGGGTAAATGAAGAATACAAACGCAAAGCGGCCGAACTCGGTGAATATATGGCGGAGCAGGGAATCGCCCTTGTTTACGGCGGTTCACGGGTCGGTCTGATGGGAACCGTTGCCGACGCGTTAATGGCAGGCGGCGGAAAAGCTGTCGGCGTCATGCCGAGCGGATTGTTCAGCGGAGAGATTGTTCACCAAAATCTGACGGAGCTGATTGAAGTCAGCGGCATGCATGAACGGAAAGCGAAAATGAGTGAACTTGCCGACGGGTACATTGCCATGCCAGGCGGCTTCGGAACTTATGAAGAGTTATTTGAAGTGCTGTGCTGGGCGCAAATCGGCATTCATCAAAAACCAATCGGACTTTACAATGTGAACGGTTATTTTGAGCCGATGATGAAGATGGTCAAATACAGCATTCAGGAAGGATTTTCGAATGAATCTCATTTGAAGCTGATCCACAGCTCCTCCCGCCCAGATGAGCTGATTGAACAGATGAATCGGTATACATACCCGATTTTAGATAAGAAATGGCGGGAATTGTAAGGAAGATTCTATAAGCAGTCGTCAGCATCAAGATGAATCAGCTCCCATTGCCCGGAGCTGTTTTTTCTCAGCTGTTTGGCTAACACGTCTGTACCATTTGTGAGCTGAAAATAGACAAAACGGTAATGACCGCCGTCTGTTCCGTCAAAATCAATTGTTTTGACATAACCATTCTGCCGGACAGGCCACCTTTTTTTAATAAGCTTGCACCAGCTGCCAAATTTGATATCAAGGCTGGTTTCTGCATTGTGCTGCCACAAATGGTAAGCGGCACACAAAAAATCTTCACCATACCAAGTTATTCGGCCGATCAGAAACCGGCCATTGTGTTTTTCCAACCGGACAATACCGTGATAATAAGCGAAAAATGTGACGTTTTGATTTGAACCTTGAATGGTTTCGATCTCAACGAAATAGCGCAAGCCTTCAAGCTGATTCAATTTGATCAGGTGGGTCTGGCCAATACCTTCAAATGAGGCAAGAAAAGCTTTGTAGGAATGTTTCTTACGGCAGGCCGGAGAGAAAAAGGCATAGGCAAGCGGAAAAGGAATGCGGGCCTGGCCGACTGTACCGCACCCCCCGGCTTTTTCGTCCGTAAGATTTTCGGCTTCACGTAAAACACTAAAATAATGTAAGACCGTTTTTTCAGGAGCCAAAGTGAGGGATTGGGGCAGATGAATGCTTTTCCAAGGCCTGTCAATATAAGGGTTAAAAAAGGAACTTTCAATTGCTGTGTTCAGGACAGGCAGACAAGAGGGTCTGAAATATGTTTCGGCATCAACTGCTCTGTAGGAAGATGGTTCGGCGGTTGCATCTAAACCATTCTGATCGGAAAGTTCTCCGCCCATAAAATACCTTTTCTTCCCGGGGAAAAACCGTTTTCTCCGCCTCATGCGTATCACGCCTTTCTTAAGGATAAGACATGTGTATGAGAATAAGATGAGAAAGAGACTGCGGTTGGGATTGAAAGAAGAACATCCATTTCCTCTGAGGAGATGGATGTTTTGCGTTTTGAGGTGTATGCGTTTACAACTTTTGCTGCGCAAATGTGTCTTCCGATATGAAATCATCCTGCTGCATCTTTTGTTTTTTTGACCCGATTCCAAAAATACCGACTGTCAGTGCACAAAGGAGCCAGCAGCCTGTAAAGAACAAGAAGACACTTAAAAATCCGTAGCCTGAATACAGGAAACTGACGACAAAGGGACCGGCTACATTCGCAAGACGTCCCACGCCGTAAGTGAGGCCATTTCCAGACGCCCTGGCTTCAACCGGATATAATTCCGGCGTATAAGCATATGCGATTGAACTGAACGTACGCTCAAACATATGCATGAGAAATCCGCATATGACAATGACCATCGGCAAAGGATTGATGCCGTAAATGAATCCAAGCGCCATAATAATGAACGATAAAACAGAAATGGCCCACTTTCGATCTACACGGTCAGAGATTTGCGACGCAATGAGAGCGCCAAGCGGGGCACCGATCGTTCCCAGAGTGACGTATACGATAGACTCATCCATTGATACGCCTTCTTTCACCAAAAGGGTGGGAACCCACGTGCCAAAGCCTTGAATGGCAATCGTGGAAGCTGCCCACATCGTCATTAAAACCAAAGTTCTTCCTGCTAAAGGCTTTTGAAATAACGTCCGATATGGAACGGATTTTACAGCGGTTTTTCTGCTTTTTAGAGCCGGAGCCGGTTCAGGCAGTTCACCCTTTTCTTTTTCTATTTTTGCTTCAAGCTCAAGCAGAATGCGGTGTGCCTGTTCGCTTTTTCCTTTCGTATCCAGCCATTTTGGTGATTCTTCCAGTTTTCTGGCGATCAGCGGAAAAAAAATACCGACTGCGCCGAATAGAAAGATAAACCGCCAGCCGTAAGAGGCGGACGGCACGACCAATTTAGCCACCCAGCCGGCTGCAGGAATTCCGCATATGCCTATCGTAATACAGATTGCCTGGTATTTTCCCTTGGCTGCGGAGGGGAAAAATTCGCTGATATACGTACTTGCCACAATCGTTGTGGCGCCGATACCTAAACTCGTAAGAAATCTAAAAACACCGAGTATTTCTGGGTTCCAAGCCAGAGAAGAGAGGAGGGAGAAGGAAGAGAAAAAGGTGACAACCAGAATTAAACCTTTTTTCCTTCCGAAACGGTCTGAAAACCATCCTCCGGCAGAGGCGCCGATAAACATTCCGAAATAGGAGACAGACGTAATAAAAGCGATGGTATGAGTGGATATGTTCCATTCCTTTAAAAGTGAAGGCGCCGCATATGAAAACGTATTTAAATCAATAAAATCAAAAAAGTAAGCGAATGAAAGGATAACGAGCACCGCTTGATGAGCCCTTGAAAAAGGCAGTCTGTTCAGTCGATTAGACGCGTTTACATTGATCATCTCGTATTCCTCCGTTTATCTTTGACTTGTCTGGGGGCTTGTATTAACCAATGTGATTCAGCGTATTCATGTTGTAACTTTGCTTAGTAAACACATAGCCTTCAGAGATTTTTCTTGCTGTGCGTACTACTTTAATCGTTGTTCCGTCCGGATCGGCATCTGCTTCGGTTTTTAAAATGCCGCTTGGATGCCCTAATCGGATCGTTTTTCCGGAGAATGAAAATTCAGATAATATCGTATCCTCCAATAACATGCCGGCGGTCGTGCATACCGCCCCTGTAATGGCTAAAGCTTGATGCGGTTTTTGCATGGACATCATACGAATGACAAGGTCCATTTCATGAGCGTGTCTCTTTATCCCTTTTGTATCAATATAATCCGCTGGGGATGAGATTAAAGTCAGTTTTGGTACGGCCGGTGATTTTGCCGAAGCCTCATGTCTCGGAGCGAATCTGCATTTCTCGGCTGCAATTGATCGGATTATTTCGAGCTTTTCCAATATATCCGGAGTATATTCGTCCGGAAGTTCTATGCCGGTAAGCCCCGCGTCCTCTGCTTTTACAAAGACAAGCGGATTGGCGTAATCAATAATCGATACGGAGATATTCCCATACGGTGTATCGAGAACATCAATAGGCTGACCGGTCGGAAACAGTTTTCCGGTCACCGCCCCTTCAGCCTGGTGAAATGAAAGATAAATAGGAGAAGCTGTACCTGGAACTCCCGGAATCGAGCAGTCTCCCTGATAATGAAATGTTCCGTTTTTGACTTCAACTTCTGCTGCGATCACTTTTTGAGTGTTTGTGTTTAAAATTCTGACTGTTGTCACCGGCTCTTCAGCCTGAACGAGCCCTTTCTCAATAGCATAAGGGCCTACGGCAGAAGAGATATTTCCGCAATTGCCTTTGAAGTCGGTAAATTTGTCAGTCAGACTGACTTGCGCAAATGTATACTCAACATCTGCGTCTTTTCTGGCGGATTTCTTAATAATGGCTGCCTTGCTTGTGAGGGAATGTCCGCCGCCGAGACCGTCAATTTGTCTCTCGTCAGGGCTCCCCATAATGTCTAAAAGAAAATCGCTCCATAGGTTTGTATCGTCTGGCATGTCTTTTTGAAGAATAAAAACGCCTTTGCTGGTGCCGCCTCTCATGACGGTTACAGGAACTTTTTCCATGCTGTCTCATCCTTACATCATTTTGTGTGGATAAAAAGGTACCGGTCCCTTTGGAAAATATCGTATGATAAATAAGGATTATAAGTAAAACATATAATTTTTATAAAGTTGAATAAAAAACTTTTATAACAGGAGAAAATTTTATAGCAGAAAAATATTTTGGGGGATTTTATATGGATGAAAAGGATTGGGCTGTACTCATTACATTATTCGAGGAAAAAAATATGACGAAGGCGGCAGAGCGGTTATATATGACACAGCCGGCATTAAGTTACCGGCTCAAAAACTTGGAATCGCAATTCGGAGTGCGCCTCTTTTATAAAAGAAAAAAAGGGATGGAATTCACTTCAGAAGGTGAATATCTGGTTGAATATTCGAAAGAGATGCTGCAGGAATTCAGAAAAATGAAGGATGATATGCTCAATATGAGCCATGAAGTCAGCGGGGTTCTCAGATTAGGAGTCTCAAGCAATTTTGCTCAGTATAAGCTCCCGGCGATTCTAAAACGGTTTTCTGATCAGTATCCGTCTGTTCAATTCCACGTCAATACGGGATGGAGTGCGAAGGTGATGGATCTGCTTCATCATTCCGGCGTGCACCTTGGGATTATGAGGGGAAATTATGATTGGCAAGGGGAAAAACAACTGCTAAATGAAGAGAGGCTGTACCTTATTTCAAAAACTGAAATCAACAGTGAGGACTTGCCCAAATTGCCGATGATTTATTATCAAACTGATGCTTCTTTGAAAAGTCTGATTCAAAAATGGTGGAATAATCAATTTTCTGAGCCGCCTTTCATTGCAATGGAGGTAGACAGGCAGGAAACCTGTAAAGAGATGGTGAAAAACGGTCTCGGTTATTCTGTTGTGCCGGAAATCTGTCTTCAGCCTTCTGATGAATTATACACATTGGCGCTGTCTTATAAAAATAACGAGCCTGTGATACGTGATACGTGGCTTATGTATGATTCTTCAGCGTTAGAATTGTCTGTCGTCAAAGCATTCATTACTTTTTTGAATGAAGATAGAACATAAAAAAACCTGCAAGAGTTTGAGACTCTCTTGCAGGCAGGATATTACTTCTGGTCTTCCGTATTGCGTGTCAGCACTTTATCGATTAAGCCGTATTCTAAAGCTTCATCAGCTGATTTGAAGTTGTCGCGGTCTGTATCGCGCTCGATCACTTCAAGCGGCTGGCCGGTACGTTCAGCAAGCACTTTGTTTAATTTATCGCGAAGCAAGAGAATGCGTTTTGCCGCGATTTCAATTTCTGTCGCCTGTCCTTGCGCTCCGCCAAGCGGCTGGTGAATCATGACTTCACTGTTAGGAAGCGCGTAACGTTTGCCTTTTTCACCGGCTGCAAGTAAAAATGCTCCCATAGAAGCGGCCATCCCGATGCAGATTGTAGATACTTTCGGTTTAATGAACTGCATTGTATCGTAGATTGCCATACCGGCAGTGATTGATCCGCCAGGGCTGTTAATGTAAATGGAAATATCTTTTTCAGGGTCTTCCGCTTCAAGGAATAAAAGCTGTGACACGATGGAGTTCGCAACGTTGTCATCAATCGCAGATCCAAGCATGATAATACGGTCCTTCAAAAGACGGGAGTAAATGTCATAAGCTCTTTCTCCGCGGTTCGTTTGTTCAATGACTGTAGGTATTAAATTCATAATGCTCCTCCTTCACCTTTTAGGTAAGTATGTATTTACATGATACATTTTTGGTCAATAAAGGTCAAACAAAACGCTGACCAAAATGCCAACCTTTTCTTCTAACACCATTTTTCCCAGAAAACAAAAAGTTCAAACAGCAAAGTAAAAATGGGTATTAACAACGCCGGCGCTTGAGAAAATGATATGGCCTGAGCAGCCGAAATAGAACGCTGGCGTGCCGTACGGCTGAACCGGCTGATTAAGTTGTCTGACCTTCTAGAAACCGCACCGGCAAATACGTTTCCAGCGGCAAATCATCAAATTCGCCTTCAATTTCTTTTACTAAAATCTCGATGGCTGTTTTGGAAATCAATTCGATCGGCTGCTGGATGGTTGTCAATTCCGGAAGGATCGATTGAACGGTTTCGGTGCCGTCATAACCGATCACTTTTAATTGAGCCGGGATGTCTTTTCCCCGTTTTTTGGCCTCCGTCATGACTGCTGCCGCCATCAGATCATCACTGGCAAAAATTCCGTCGGTGTCAGGCTGTTCATCGAATAACGATGAAATGATGTCATGGTCATGTTGATAAAAGGGTACTTCATATGTAATAGGCTGCCTTCCGTGTTTACGCATGACATCTTCGTATGCTTTTCTTCTGAGGTTTGCCGGTGTTTCGAGTTCAAGCGGGCCGTTGATATGGACGATGTGCCGGCACCCTTTTTCGATCAGCAGTTCCGCCGCTTTTTTTCCGCCGTCATAGTTGTCTGAGCCGATGACGGGAATTGAATCCGATAAGAAATGATCAATGGCGACAATCGGCAGATTTTGCTTATGATAATTGAGAATTCCCCGGTTGTAAGTCACGGCGATCACGCCGTCCACTTGGTTTCTTATCAGCATCTCCACATATTTTTCTTCTTTATCCTTTCGATGTAAACTGTTGCAAAGCAGCAGTTTGTAGCCCATGGACGTACAAATGCTTTCAATATGAAAAGCGAGTTCCCCGAAAAACGGGTTGCCGGAGTTTGGGATGATAAGCCCTATTAAATTGGTTCTTTTACGGAATAAAGAGCGGGCGAGATCGTTTGGAAAGTAATTGATTTCTTCCATCGCATTGTACACTTTTTCTTTTGTTTTTTCGCTGATATAGCCGCGGTTATTTAATACCCGCGAAACGGTTGTAGAGGAAACTCCCGCTATTTTTGCAACATCGTGAATGTTAGGCTTCATTCCCTTGCCCTCCTGCTTTACTGAAATGGCTTACAATTCTCGTCACGCACCTATTTTAGAGAATCGTGCTGACAAGCGCAAGGAAATTCCATATTTCTGCTAAGGGTTCGTTTTATTCGATTTGAATAATCAGAAAATTTTATGTCAACCGATTGACATATGAAACCGGTTGACATAAAATTCTTTATGAAAGCGCTTTATAAAGAGGATGAAGGGAAGTGACGGCGGCTGTTTGCGTAATGCAACTAAAGTGAAGTACCGGACAGCGCTAAAAAAGAAAGCGCTTACTTTATAGCGGGAAGGAATGACATGGCTCAGCGGTTCGGGAACGTGGAGTAAAAGGTCCTATTAAAGGAGCGGTGAAAATGAAAAACGCAAAAAGTCTGTATTGGAAACTGAGTGCTTATTTTTTCTTTTTCTTTTTTACTTGGTCTTCCAGCTATTCTTTATTTGCGATTTGGCTGGGGCAGGAAATGAATTTGAATGGATCATCGACAGGCATTATTTTTTCTGTAAACGCCGTATTTGCCTTGTGCATGCAGCCTCTTTACGGTTTTATTTCTGACAAATTGGGGCTGAAGAAAAAGATTTTATTTATGATCAGCTTTCTTCTCCTATTTACAGGTCCGTTTTATATTTTCATCTATGGACCGCTCTTACAGTACAATGTCTTTCTTGGCGCCATTGTCGGAGGCCTGTATTTGGGAGCCGGCTTTTTGGCGGGGATAGGCGCGATTGAAACGTACATTGAAAAGGTCAGCCGAAAATATCATTTCGAGTATGGAAAATCAAGAATGTGGGGCTCATTGGGCTGGGCGGCGGCTGCATTTTTTGCAGGACAGCTTTTCAATATCAATCCCAATATCAACTTCTGGATCGCGTCTGTTTCAGCCGTCATTTTAACGGCCATTATCATGTCTGTAAAAATCGAAATGACAGACCACGAGAAAAACAGAGCGGATTCGGTCCGGTTAAAAGATGTGGGGCGGCTCTTTTTAATAAAGGATTTTTGGTTTTTTATGATGTACATTATCGGCGTGACCTGCATTTACGGCGTATATGATCAGCAGTTCCCGATCTACTATGCGTCTTTGTTTCCTTCAGTGTCGATAGGCAACCAAGTATTCGGCTATCTTAATTCAGTCCAGGTATTTTTAGAGGCCGGCATGATGTTTCTTGCGCCTTTTATCGTCAATAAGTTCGGAGCGAAAAACAGTTTGATTTTAGCGGGGTTTTTAATGGCTTTCCGCATCGTCGGGTCCGGAATTGCAGTTGAGCCTGTAGGAATTTCATCAATGAAACTCATCCACGCACTGGAACTGCCGATTATGCTGATCGCCGTTTTTAAATATTTGGCGGCCAATTTTGATACGCGTCTGTCGTCCGTCCTTTATCTCGTCGGTTTTCAATTCGCATCTCAGGCAGGCGCGTCGATTCTGTCGCCGCTGGCGGGAGGATTATATGACAGTGCGGGGTTCCGGCAAACTTATCTCATCATGGGAATCGTCGTCTTTGGTTTTACCGTCATCTCCATATTTACTTTATTGGGCCCGAAACAAAACAGCAGGCGTGTTCAGCGTCTGCAAAAAATCGGATAGAGAGGATGTCGCAAATGGATAGAATTCAGCAGGCGGAAGAAGCTTTGAAGGAAGCCGAGGGTAAAGTGAAACAAAGATATCGGCTGGGGTACCACATTATGCCCCGGGCGAATTGGATCAATGATCCGAACGGGCTTATTCAGTTTAAAGGAGAATACCACGTCTTTTTTCAGCATCATCCGTATGATGAGAATTGGGGGCCGATGCATTGGGGGCATGTAAAGAGTAAAGATCTCATTCATTGGGAGCACCTGCCGGTTGCCTTAGCTCCGGGGGATGCATTTGATCAAAGCGGCTGTTTTTCGGGAAGCGCGGCCGATGATAACGGACGCCTTACTTTAATCTATACAGGCCATAATATGATTGATCAAGAGAAAGACCTTTTCTATCAAACTCAAAATATCGCGGTCAGCCAAGATGGAATTGTGTTTGAAAAGCTTCAGGAAAACCCCGTTATTGCGGCACCGCCGGAAGACAGCGCCCGTCATTTCCGCGATCCGAAAGTATGGAAGCATCGCGATGATTGGTATATGGTCATCGGCAACTCCACAAAAGAAAATGTCGGACGGGTCGTTTTATACCGTTCATCTGATTTGCGTGATTGGGAATACGCAGGTGTTCTCGCCCAAAGTGACGGTCATCTCGGCTATATGTGGGAATGTCCGGATTTCTTTGAATTAGGCGGCAAACATGTCCTGCTGATTTCGCCACAGGGTATTGAAGCGGACGGCGATTCATATAACAATTTACATCAAACCGGTTATTTAATCGGTGACTATAATTATGAAACAAATAAATTTACACATGGCGCTTTTACAGAGCTGGATTACGGCCATGACTTTTACGCCGTGCAAACATTACTAGATGATAAGGGACGCAGAATCGCTATCGGCTGGATGGATATGTGGGAATCTGAGATGCCGACAAAAGCGGACGGATGGTGCGGTGCATTGACGCTGCCGCGAGAACTGACATTGCGTGACGATCATAAACTTTTGATGAATCCCGCCGAAGAAACCAAGCAGCTGCGAACAAAGGAATACCGGGAATGTGCAGGCCGGCAGATATCAGGGAGTTACTTGGCAAAGACGTCCGAAGACCTGCTTGAAGTTCGAGTCGTGTTTGATATAAACGATTGCGATGCCGAATCGGCAGGTTTTAAGATTCGCGGCCTTGGTGAAGAAGAACTTGTGCTTAAGTACAATCTAACGGATAAAAAATTGACACTTGATTGCACCAAAATGGGGAAAGCGAAAGACGGTGTGAGAAGAGTGCGGCTGGATGCAAGCGGCAAGCTGGCGCTGCGGATATTTATTGACAGATCTTCGATTGAAGTATTCGCCAATCATGGAGAAGCAACGATGACAAGCCGTATCTATCCGAAAGAGGGCAGATTGGGGCTTGAGCTGTTTTCTGAGAAAGGCGCTGTAAAGGTTGAGGAATTCACCTATTGGACGTTAAAAGACATTTGGAAAAAAAGCTGAAACGTGCTTTTTCTGAAGTGACTGGAAAAGTACTGAGCAGCTGAAATGACTGATCGCATCAGGCGTGTGAGCCTTTTGAAAAACAAGCCGTTATGCGGGGCGGGATTATGCTGCATGAGGACGCTGCATAATCCTGTTACTATACATACATCACTGCAGCAGAAGCGCCGTAAAGTTCACTATTATTGAAAAAGTGTTGCTTTCTGCGCGTGTCTTTATTATAATATAAAGGTATCTGATTGAAAAAACGTGCGCTCGTAGCTCAGTTGGATAGAGCGGTGGTTTCCGGTACCACGTCTGTCGGGGGTTCGAATCCCTCCGAGCGCGTCAAAAGCATGAGATAGCTTTAAATGAATAAAGCTTAAAGAAGTCGAAAACCCTTGCCGTGCAAGGGTTTTTCTTTGTTTCGATGGACTTATTGGGAGCCCGAGAAAGCGTTAAAAAACGGATTATTTCATTTCGTTTTGCACAAACTTTGCACATGGCTTTGAGTCGTATCAATACTAGCAAGTCCTAATCGTTTTGATACATCATAAATGGATCACAAGCCATAATGTCGTAACGACAGCAACCATAAAGTAATCTCCGTCAGTAAGCTTAGTACCATTTTTAATTAAGACGTTCGCAACCCAATTGGCTTTTGTTCCTTCTGTCGCATTGAGAGCAACCTTCTTACCAACATTGTAATAAACCACTTTAAATAAATAATACACTAACGTACAGAACAAAAAGAGCAATATGAACTTTCCTATAAACAATAACACGCTTCAATCACTCCTTCCTTACAATGCCCATTATTTTACCAAATAAGGATTTTGTTTAAAAGAGGATATAGCCTAGCCGAAAAAAAATCCCACTCGTTTAGTGTCCCGGTGGCTTTTCCTGCAGCGCGGCGGGCTATCCTTTTTCCAAGCCTGCCGTTTTTGGCAGCTTGAACATCGCCAAGAATACGCGCGATTTTATACAATAAACCTCTTGTTTTGTTAATGTTCATGATAAGCTTCTTTTATTCTCCCGCTCTCACTTCCCGCCGGCTACTCATTCCGACTGACGGATCAAAGGATTATCAAAAACCTTATATATCAACGTTCATAGAGGTATATGATACATTCTCCGAGCGTGTCAGTTAAGATGATAGGAAAAACCCCGCAAATAATAAATCCGCGAGGTTTTTTATTTTACCTTGTTTTGAAACTGTTAATGAATGTGTCTCTGTTATTTTCGGTGCCGGCAATCAGCCGCGCACTTTCACTGATCCGCTGTGCGAGAGCTTTTTGCGCCTTGCCTTCGAAGCTGTTCAATAAAGCTGAGTAAACTTCATATAATTCATCTTTCAATGTGTCCATTTCGAATGTCGGTTTCAGTGTTTGGCGCACTGTTTCCAGTTTTGTCCCCGCTGCCTGCGTCATGACGGTTTTCAGCATTTGCCGCTGCAGCCTTTTCTTCATCGGGTCGTCCTTATGTTCTAAAAGTTCGTCTAATGTCGGCATTATGTATCCACCTCTATCATCTTAACCAGTTTGCGAGCATCTGGTCTTTTTCCTGAAATTTGTCCGCTATTTTATGTAAGAATCCGCCGATCTCTTCAAGGTCCGTGATCGTGGCCTGCAAAGAATCAATAAACGCCTGCTCAGCCTGAGTGTCGTAAAAAATCGGGCCTTTATCGTAGGATTGCGCAATATCTTCAATTGTATTGGTCACGTCCTGTGCTTGAAGCTGATCAAACAAGCCGTGTCCGACTTGGCCGTAAAATTCTGTTTTCAGCTCGGCGATTTTTTCATCGTGCTCCTGATAGGCGTTCTGCGCTTCTTTTTTCATCGTCCGCAAATCCTCAGTCATGGCCTGCACCTTTTCAGCCAGCTTCTTTGCGTTTTTCGGCGTTACTTTTATCGCGTCTCCGCTACCGATCGCACCGGCCGGCAGAAGAGCGCCGAGATTTTTATCGAAGACTAACTCATCTCCGTTCGGATTTGTGATGTTTCCGTTTCGGTCAAATATGAAATTCGCTTCGTTTAAGCCGTGTGTATCCGGATTTCTCAGAATGACGGTAGTAAAGAAATAAGCGAGATTCTTGCTGATCTGCTCGTTTAAGTTCCCATCAAGCCGCTGCTTTCGGCTGAACTGTGAGAGTGAGGGGTTTTTCGTATAAATCGTTGTCCCGTTGTGGCGGTCATATTCGTTCCAATAACCTGCCCCGACCATGTCGTCCGGATTGATAATTGACCGGATGTAAGGATCGTATATGCCGCTGTTGATGTCTTTCTGTGTTTCTTCATCGTGCAGTTTCACGACGGAAGGACTGTTAAACGCAACGGCATAAATATCATTATTCACCGCGCTGTATTCGGCCTCAGCGCCGCCGAGTGAATGGCCGGTTGTTGAAATAATCGTTGACGTTCCGGCATACTTTTTCTTTACGCTCCGTACCAGCTGATCGGCTTGATCGATTTGTGATGTTTTCGTTATCAGCTTATACTTTCCGGTTGTGAGCATGGCGTCTTGAGAGGGCGTTCCATTGTATTTTCCGAGTGTTTTAGACGTGTCTTTCGCATCTTTTTTTACAATATAATACACTTCTTTTTTCGGATTATTTCCGAAAACAATATTCCCGCCGTCCGCTTTTACGCCGTCATTGATCGGGTCTTTTCCGATATCGGTTCCGGCAAAGGCGACGACCACGTTTTCGGGGTTTTTTGATTTTACCCATTTGCCGTTTTTTGTCTTGATGCCTTTTGAGAATACAATGGCATCGAGACCCGTATCAGAATCCTGCTTCACTTTCTCAACGTACCAATATGACGTCTTACTTATTTTATAAGGAGTTTTATATTTCATATGCAGGGCTAACATTTTATAATGGTAAGCTGCTTGACTCAAACGATAATATTCTTTATCTGTGACATTAGAGACGGTTATTTCTTTTCCTTTTGGCATATATACATCACCTTTCTTATATTGTAAAATAGTTCCGAAAGGATGATACGCATGAGAAAATACATTATTATCCTAATTGTTATAATTATAGCAGTGGGAGGTTTTTTCGTGAAGCGTCAATATGATAAACATAAAAACGAAGAAAAACTTGTGATTGAGGCGCAAGAGCACATGAAGAATTACTTAAAAAAAGACTATAAAAATGTACAGGAAGTTCATTTTTCAAAAGACTACAATATCGATCCGACAGGCGGAGTTGAAGTTTCAGGCTACATAAATAATAATAAAGAAAAAGAATTTTCCGGTATATATGATCCAACGAACAAGGAGATAGGGATTTCAGTGGTCAATGCCGAAGAAAGGTAAAATACCCACATCAGGATGAGTGGGTATTTATTTTGTTTAATTATCTTACAAAATTCGTGATATGTTTCTCATACAGTTCAAACCTATTCCTGAGATCAATCGCCTCTACCGTCTCATTTGTCGAGGTATCCCCGATATTAACGGTAACCGCATACAAATATCATGACAACTCAACGATAGGAAAAACGTCAGATCAGCATTTTACTCGCTTTAAGTTCCAATCTTAACTTGTCAGCAACAATCGCGATGAATTCTGAATTGGTTAGCTTTGCTTTTGACATGCTGAAAGTATATTCATATCAAGTTTTCGCTCATTTCGTTTACTTAAAAACGACAGTTATTTATAGGAAAGGATTGATTTCCAAATGAAAAAGTACATAATTATCCTTATTTTAATAATTATAGCAGTTGGGGGACTTTTTATGAAGCATCAGTATGATCAAAAGGAAAAAGAGATTGCGTTATTCGAAGAAGCCCAGAATCATATGGAAAAGTTTTTAACAACGAACTATAAAAATGTGGATAATATCCATTTTTCTGAGGATTACAATATCAATCCAATTGGTGGTATTAGTGTTAAGGGTTATACTAACGGAGAAAAAGAGTTTGAAGGTCTGTATGATCCAAACAATAAAGAAATATTGTCGTATACGGTTGATGCCGAACCTAAAGAAGAATGTATAGATAAGCTTTGTATAAGATAAATTAGCCCGCTCAATCGAGCTGAGCTAATTTTGTTTTATTGCTCTTACTCTATCTCCTCGACATAAAACAAATCTTCCATAGGTACATTTAATCCTCAGTTAATAATGAATAGTGTTGTGATATCATATTTTGTATTTGTTGCTTATCGCAGCCTCAGTAGAACCAACTAAATCAGCCAATTCCTTCTGGATTTGAATTCCTTTCTCCTTTATCACTTCATTTAACCTAGATCTAACTATAACTAACGCTTATAAAAAAGTATTCTCGATCACTGATACTTGATACATTGATGCTTTTTAGACATGTACAACACCCCGAGGTTGATATAAATTTAATCTAAGAAAGGATGAGTTTGTGAAGAGATGCAAAATTGCCCTAATATTTGTGATAACTATAGCGTCAGGAAGTATCTACATGAAGTACCACCATGATAAAAAAGAAGCAGAACAAGAACTTTTTATCCAAGCGAAAAATAAAATGGAAAGCTATATAAAAGCTAATTACAAAGATATAAAGCGCATTACATACCTTAACAATTATAAAATAAATCCTATGGGTGGTATTTCCGTGAAGGGGTACTTGAATGGTAATAAGGAAAAAGAATTTTTTGGACTTTATGACAAAACGAATGATGAAATAGGAGTTTCGTCAGTCGATGCGGAAGAGAAACCCGAATGTCAGGAAAAAGAGTGTGAATACTAAAAAGACGCAAGAAGTACTCTGGATTGCCGCTTATATGATCCTCTGTGGACACTGAAGAAAAATCTTAAGACGCCTAAATGCACCGGATGTCACCGATCATTTTTCTAGTCCGCGAGCTTCATCATAACTCATGGGAGGATGATTCTGGTGAAAACATACATTATGATCTTCATGGTTATCTTTATAGCAGCCGGAGGTTTTATAATGAAGAGTATGAATGATAAAAATGTTCAGGCTGAAGAGATAAAGATTGCTCAGAAACGAATGGAGAAATTTATCAAAGCGAATTATGAAGGAATACATAACGTTACATTTAAAGATAAATATGAAACAGATCCAATGGGCGGGATAGAGGTATTTGGCTATTACAACGATGATACATCAAATAAATTTGACGGTATTTATGATAAGGCAAATGACAAGATTATGGGACACACTATAGATGCTGTGAGAAAGAAAGAATGCAGAGATAAAGACTGCGATTATTAATAAAGACGCTCGTCTGGTATGAGCATACACTAAACGAAAAAGACAAGGGTTTGGCATTTGCCGCCCTTGTCTTTTTTGTTGAACACCTCTTTTTTCGGGTAAACTTTATCAGAGGCCGCTCATTATTTGACAGTCCATTTTAACAGCGTTACAATTAAACGTGTAAATAGTTACATGTTTAAATAAACATAATATCTCGGGAGGTGATACGTTCTTGAATGAACCTTCTTTAAAAAAGTCATCAATGATTCAGTGAACGGCATCATTGATCCCGAGCATGTTTATTTTCGCACTGTGCCTATGTTTGAAGCAAGCAGTGAGGCATATCAGTTTCTGCAGGACCGGCTGTTTATCAGGGCTGCGGTCAGATTGCCGGATGACATTCGGTTGGATATTTATGAAGTTCAATAATGATATGGAGAGTGAGTCGACATGGAAAACTTTATCGGAAGCCATATGATTTACACGTATGAAAACGGCTGGGAGTATGAAATTTATATTAAAAATGATCATACGATCGACTATCGGATTCATAGCGGTATGGTAGGCGGACGCTGGGTGCGCGACCAAGAAGTGAATATCGTAAAGCTGACAGAAGGCGTATATAAAGTGTCATGGACTGAACCGACAGGCACAGATGTTTCATTAAACTTTATGCCGAATGAAAAACGGATGCACGGGATTATTTTCTTCCCGAAATGGGTGCATGAGCATCCGGAAATCACGGTATGCTACCAAAATGATTACATTGACGTGATGAAAGAGTCACGTGAGAAATATGAAACGTATCCTAAATATGTCGTTCCTGAGTTTGCGGATATTACGTATCTCAATAATGCGGGAATCAATAACGAATCATTGATTTCAGAAGCGCCGTACGAAGGCATGACAGATGATATTCGCGCAGGAAAATTAAAATAATAGAAAAAACCCGGCTCAGCTGCCGGGTTTTTTGTGTATGAAATCAGGAAATCCTACGACAGGGTTTTGGTCATGATAAAGTCGACTTGTTCGTCATCCCCCATAAAAAAAGAGTGTTCTCCCGTTTGGACAAACCCCATTTTTTTATAAAAGGCGATTGCGTTTTCGTTTTTTTCCCATACGCCAAGCCAGATTTTCTTTTTGTTGTGTTCGGCAGCGATTTTCACAGCTTCATTCAGCAGATATTTGCCAAGCCCGTGTTTCTGATGGTTTTTTCTTATATAAATTCTCTCAATTTCCAGAGAATCATCACCCATTTTTTCTGATTGAGCTTCATCCATGTTGATTTTTACATATCCCGCAAGATCATCATTATAATAGACAAAATAGAATTGTGAAGACAGATTGGATAATTCCGTTTTCAGCTGTTCAGAGCGGAATGCATTTTCCAAATAAGCCTTCATATTTTCAAGTGAATTTTGATCTGTAAATGTATCATTGAATGTGTCAATGCTTATCTCCCGGAGTGCTGTTATATCGTCGAGGCTGCATTTTTTTAATTTGATGCTCATGTTCATACAGCTCCTTTCTTATTTATGAAATATTGTAATTGCAATAAAAATACCGTATATTAAATATAATGTGGTTTTGTTGTATTTGCAACATAAAATATGAAAATGAGGCCGGTAACATGAAATATGGTTTTTATATTTTGGGAATCATTATATTAACTTTTGGTATTTCTGTCACGATTCAATCTGATCTTGGAACGTCGCCTTTCGATGCGCTAATCGTGGGGCTGTCTGTACATGCTGGGCTGACTGTAGGAAGCTGGGAAATCATCATAGCTTTCCTGTTAATATGCTGCAATTCAATGTTAAAAAGACAAAGACCGGAATTTTCAGGGATGATTACGGCGTTTATAACGGGAATCGGGATTGATATGTGGCTGTTTTTCCTGCATCGTTTCATAGTGCCTGAACCATGGTACGAAAAAGCGGGTTGTTTTGCCATCGGTTTGGTTGTAATAGGGATTGGAACCGCGGCTTATCTGCACACAAATTTCGCACCGATCCCGGTTGATCGGTTAACGTTGATTATCCGCGAATTAACAGGGAGAAGCATATTCTTTTCAAGAACGGTCATTTACTTCGTGTTTTTCATATTGGCATTGATCTTAAAAGGTCCGGTCGGCATCGGGACGTTATTCACCGTTTGTTTAGGAGGGCTCATCCTTCATTTCTTTATGCCGATTACAGGAAGATGGATAGACGGTATTTTAACAGCATCTCAAAAGCAGAAAGATAAGAAAAAATGGTATAATTAGTTTGTATGAACTTGTAAAAAAGGGGGAGGGATTTTTCATGGGCGGTCAAAGAAAGCTCGTTTTTTACGGTGCTGTCAGCGCAGATGGCTATCTTGCGCGGGAAAATCATTCTTTGGATTGGTTAATCGGGACTGAAGGTGAAGAAGACACCGATTATGCATCTTTCTATGAATCTGTCGATACGATCATTATGGGCAGAAAAACATATGATGAAATTATGACGTTATTTCCCGAGGAGTTTCTGTATAAGGGAAAAGAGTGCTATGTGTTTTCGCGGACATTGACCGGGCGTACTGAAAATGTGCGGTTTATTCATGAAGAGCCTGCCGGTTTTATACAAGCGTTGAAACGCCAAGAAGGCAAGCGGATTTGGATTGTCGGCGGGAGTGATTTGCTGCACCCCGTTTTGGAGGAAAAACTTGTCGATGAGTTTATCATTCAGATCGCACCTGTTCTGCTCGGCCGGGGAATTCCGTTATTTAAACCCGGAGACCGGGAGACCGGGCTGAAGCTGACGGATGTCCGGCGCTATAAACAATTTGCGGAATTGCACTATGAAGTGAGATAAATGAAATAGATGAAAGAAACCCAGTAAGGTTACCGGGTTTCTTTTTCATGTTTGTTTTTATGTTTTGAAATTGTGTGGGCCGGCCCGTATGAAAATCCTGCAGCCATGATGACAGCGCCTATCCACCTCACGGCATAGAAATCAGTGTCGCGCAGGAAGACAACTGAAACTAAGATCATCAGCGCCCCGATGATAACGGCAGCTGTGCCGAAAATACTTGATTTCTCCATATAAAAACTCCTTTATGAATAGTTAGATGATCAGTTATAAAGGAATATAACATATAAGGGTTAATGTGGAAAATTGAGGTCTGAACTGGGATGAAAACGAAACCCCAAGGGAACCTGATCCCTTGGGGTTTTTTTATACTTGAAACAGGATGCGGCGTTTGGCGGAATCGGGATCACTTTCCGTCGAGACGGCTGTGTTGAAAATGAGCGTCTCACGCGAGCCTGTTTCATACTGAGGCCAATGGAGCTGATCGGTGTCCGGGTTTCCTTTTTTCGCAAAGGCCAGCCATGCGGATTGCATCAGCCTGGAGAGCTCTTTTGCATCTTCACCGGGCGGTTCCTTCAGCGTCTTTTTCAAAGAATCAAAGTTTCCGAACACAAACGGCAATTCCAGAGCGTGAACCGCTTTATGAAACGGCGGTGTTTCGCCATGCCAGTCAAAGCGGTACATCCAGACGGGTGCGAATCGCGATTGTCCTTGTGCGAAAGCGACAGCCGGCCGCCAGAATTTCAGATCCGTCATCATATCAATTTGTCCCGTTAAGGAATGAGGATATAAGGGTGCCGCTTGCAAATAGCCTTCTTCTCCAAGATGATGGCGCAAATAATCGGCGTGCTCCTGTTCGGAATGAACAGGTGAATCAGGGGTGAAAAATAAATATCCTTCATCCCGATTGGTGCCGATGAGTATCGGTATGCCTTCTGCCGCACCGCCGTGTATCGCTTTTTCAGGTTCCTTCGGCAATGTGGCCGGATCTATGGCCGGCTGATAAAAAAGATGAAAAATATTCTGTCCCTTTATACTGTTCACTTTTCCGGCAGCTGTGAGAATGTCATCTGTCGGGAGGGTATGCAATTTGCTCATATCATCTGTCTTAATACCGGCCTCGCTGATAAAAGTCTCGGCAATGTCTTTTGCCATATCAGCAGTCATCGTCTGAGAGGCCCCGCTTTCTAAAATGGCTTTATGAAACAGGCCTTTTGCGTCAGGCATTGCCATAAGGGAGGCGATGCTCATGCCGCCTGCCGATTCACCAAATACCGTGACGTTATCAGGGTCCCCTCCAAAAGCGGAAATATTGTCCTTCACCCAGCGCAGCGCGGCGATCTGATCGAGCAGGCCGATATTGCCGGGATACGCGTCAGAAATAGAAGACAAATGTAAAAAACCGAACGGCCCGAGCCTGTAATTAAGTGTCACCACAATGACATCTCCTTCAGCGGCAAGAGCAGAGCCGTCGTAAATCGGTTCGCTTCCGGCGCCTAAAAAAAATGCGCCGCCGTGAATCCATACCATGACAGGCCGTTTCACACCCTCTGATTCCGGGGCGAACACATTGAGGTAAAGGCAATCTTCAGATTGAGGCGGAACATCTCCGGAAAACGACATGGACAGCAAATCAGCGGGCTGCGGACAAACCGGTCCGAACGAGTCGGCATGTTTTACGCCGTCCCAAGGTGCGGGCGGCTCCGGCGCTTTAAATCTCAGCTCTCCGACGGGCGGCTTGGCGTAAGGGATGCCCTTCCATGTGCGGACACCGCGGCCGGCCGTTCCTTTTAATGCGCCGCAGCGGGTTTGAACGGTAAGTTTTGTCATGACTTCATCCCCTTTTTTCTTTTCATTATATACAGAGATGAAGACATGAAGCGAATGAAATCCCTTTCATCTGCATATGATCAGTAACGTTTCCGTTCTAAAAATGATCTGACTTCCTGAACGGACAAGCCGAGTTCTTTTGCTTCCTGCATCAGCGCTTTCCATTCCTCAATGTTCGATTCAGTCAGTTTTCTGTTGCGGTAGGGTGCGGGCTCCGGCCGTTTTTCAGTCAGTTTGTTCGTAAAGGTGAACAGTTCTTCTTTCGGCATGCCTGACTGCACAGCCTGCACGAGATGAATGCGCCACTCATCTTCCGTGCCTCCCATATGATGCAGCATCGTTTCGGCATCAAAAAGCTCCGTCAGATCGACTTGAAGGGTGGCGGACACTTTTTTAAGAAATTGGATGGACGGATTTGAGTGAACCCCCCGTTCTATCTTGCTTAAATAAGATTTAGAGACTCCCGCTTCGACTGCTAGCTGATTAATAGAGTAGCCATTTCTTCTGCGGTATAAACGTATTATTCTTCCAATCATTGTGCTGAATTCTCCCCTGCATACTGACATTTTTTCGTTCATTATAAGAAATTTTTCGTTCTTTATAAAATTTAAAATTGAAAGGTAAGTGCAGTAAATAAGAGGAAAATCACGATAATGTTCTCTAAAAAGAACCAAATGGCTTAATTTGAAATTTTCAAATTTCGAGCTTTTCTTTTATAATCCAATCATTAACAGAAGGGGGCGTTTAAGCCTGATGCAACAAGGATGAGGCTGTATATTACATGAATGAGAATATGAGTTTTAAAGAATTATTTGACATTATTAAGTACAGATTTTTACTGATTTTTATCATGACAGCAGCGGTGACGCTGATAACGGGATACATCCAATTCCGGGTGATTTCGCCCGTTTATCAGGCGTCGACACAAGTGCTCATTCATGAAACAAGCGGTGAAAAAAATTCGAATCTCAGCGACGTTCAGCTGAATCTTCATTACAGCACCACGTTTCAAACGATAATGAAAAGCCCGGTTGTGCTTGAGAAAGTGAAACAGACGCTGCATCTTTCTGAGACGGCATCCGCTTTAAAAGCAAAGATCACGACAAGCAGCGAAACCGATTCAGAAATCATCACCGCAGCGGTGCAGGATGAGAATCCGAAAAAGGCCGCCGCTATAGCGAACACGCTGATGAAGGCATTTAAAAAAGAAGTCCGCGACAGGATGAATATAAAAGGCGTTATCGTTTTGTCTGAGGCGAAAGCATCGGAAAGCCCGATGGTCAAGCCTTCGCGCATCCGGAATATCATGATGGCATTCGGTGCGGCTCTTATGGCCGGTGTGACGCTTGCGTTTTTTCTCCACTTTCTTGATGAAACCGTTAAGAGCGAGCGGCAGCTCAGCGAAAAAACGGACTTGCCCGTTTTAGGGGTTGTGTATGATATCAAAAATCAGCAGACACGGTCTGATGAAAAACATTTCGGGGAGTGAGGCGTTTGGGATTCAGAAAAAAGAAGTCAAGACGGGGATTGGCTCAAATATCTGTTTTACATCACAAATCATTGGTGGCTGAACAATACCGCACCATTCGGACAAATATTGAGTTTTCCTCTGTCCAGACCCATCTGCGCTCCATTCTCGTCACTTCTTCCGTTCCGGGAGAAGGAAAATCATTCAGCGCCGCCAATCTTGCCGCGGTATTTGCGCAGCAGGAGAAAAAGGTGCTGCTCGTCGATGCGGATTTACGAAAACCGACGATACACGAGACTTATCAGCTTGAAAATGTACAAGGCCTTACGAATGTGTTAGTCGGAAACGCTTCCCTCGATGAAACAGTGCAAAAAACGCTGATTGACAACCTCTATGTCCTAACGAGCGGGCCGACGCCGCCGAATCCGGCAGAGCTTTTGTCCTCAAAGGCGATGGGAGAGCTGATTCAGGAGATGTACAGCCGGTACAGTCTTGTTGTTTTCGACTCACCTCCGCTTTTGGCGGTGGCTGACGGACAGATTTTAGCAAACCAGACGGATGGAAGCGTTCTCGTCGTTTTGAGCGGAAAAACGAAAATGGATACCGTCCAAAAGGCGAAAGACGCGCTCCAGCAGTCAAAGGCGAAGCTTCTGGGCGCACTGCTGAATAAAAAGAAGATCAAAAAAACAGAGCACTACTCGTATTGAGCAGTGCAGGTGATGTCTCCTTACCTTTATCAACGGAGGCACTCGGCTCTGCTGTGGGCAGCGGTTTCTGCTGCTGCCTTAGATGCTGGTCGTCGGTGGCGGGGTGTGAGGACGGGTTAAATGCCCAATTTATCTTAATGCTGCATTGTTATCGTTTTAGCTGTTATGCCAGTTTTTTTACGAAAACCGTACCAGCTAAACCGATAAATGAGGAGGGGAAAGATTGACTTACCGGAGAAGACTTTCAATGATTTTTGCATTGGATACGTATCTCGTTTTACTTTCCGTTGTTATAGGATATCAATTTTTTGAGGATTCTTATCACTTTTATGACTCCGGAGCGTTATTGCTGACCGCCGTGAGCATGCTGATCAGCCACCATGTATGCGCTTTTATGTTTCATCAGTATAAGCAGGTATGGACGTATACGGGAATAGGCGAGCTGCTTGATCTGCTGAAGGGGATCACTCTGTCCGCAGCCGTGACAGCCGCCGTCCAATACGGGGTGTTCCACACGATTTTGTTCCGGCTTTTAGCCGTCAGCTGGATGATTCAGCTCTTGTTTATCGGAGGAAGCCGGATGATTTCGCGCGTGCTGAAAGAAACGATCGGCAGGAAGCAAAATGACTCTTCCCGGGCGCTGATCATCGGCGCGGGCGCAGGGGGGACGCTGCTCGCCCGTCAGCTTACGCAGAAAAATGATCTCGGGATCATGCCGGTGGCTTTTATTGATGATGATCAGACGAAGCATAAGCTCAAAATTATGGGTCTGCCCGTCATCGGCGGAAAAGAAAGCATTATGCCGGCGGTGCAGAGGCTGAGAATTCATCATATCATCATCGCCATTCCGTCTCTTTGCCCCCATGAGCTCCAAACGCTGTACAAAGAATGTGTGCAGACGGGCGCCCATATTAAAATCATGCCGCAATTTGATGAGATCCTGCTCGGAACGCAGGCTGCCGGAAACATCAGGGATGTAAAAGCCGAAGATCTCCTCGGCAGAAAGCCGGTCACCCTTGATACGAGCAAAATTTCTGACAGCATAAAGGGGAAAACGATTCTGGTCACGGGCGCCGGCGGCTCTATCGGTTCTGAAATCTGCCGCCAGATCAGCGCGTTTCTTCCGCATGAAATCGTCCTTCTCGGCCACGGGGAGAACAGCATTTATTCGGTGCATAACGAACTGTCCGCACGCTTCGGCAAAGAGGTGCTTTTTCACGCGGAGATTGCCGATATTCAGGACAGAGATAAAATCTTTACATTGATGAAGAAATACGAGCCGCACGTCGTCTATCATGCGGCCGCTCATAAACATGTGCCGTTAATGGAACATAATCCTGAAGAAGCCGTCAAAAACAATATTATCGGCACGAAAAATGTCGCCGAAGCCGCCGATATGTGCGGAACGGAAACATTCGTGCTGATTTCTTCTGACAAAGCGGTCAATCCGGCCAATGTCATGGGCGCGACGAAGCGGTTTGCGGAAATGGTCATCATGAACCTCGGAAAGGTCAGCCGCACCAAATTCGCCGCCGTCCGTTTCGGAAATGTGCTCGGAAGCCGCGGCAGCGTCATTCCGATTTTTAAAAAGCAGATTGAAAAAGGCGGACCCGTCACCGTCACGCATCCGGCGATGACAAGATATTTTATGACGATTCCCGAAGCGTCAAGACTCGTCATTCAGGCGGGGGCGCTTGCAAAAGGGCGTCAGATTTTCGTTCTGGATATGGGAGAGCCCGTCAAAATCGTCGACTTGGCAAAGAACCTGATTCATTTATCAGGCTATACGACAGAACAGATTCCCATTGAATTCTCAGGCATCCGCCCGGGAGAAAAGATGTATGAAGAACTGCTGAATCATAATGAAGTACATACGGAACAGATTTTTCCGAAAATCCATATCGGTAAAGCGATCGACGGGGATTGGGGCGTGCTCATCCGTTTTATGGAGGAATTCAGCCGTCTGCCTGAAGATGAGCTGAGAAAACGGCTGTTTGAGGCGATTGAATCAGTACATGAAGAAGCGGCCGCAGGCGTGTGATGGGAGGACAGAAAGATGACGAAAAAAGTATTATTCTGCGCGACAGTCGATTATCATTTTAAAGCCTTTCATCTTCCGTATTTTCAATGGTTTCAGGATATGGGCTGGGAGGTGCATGTCGCGGCAGGCGGTCATATGAACCTTCCGTTCGTTGATAAAAAGTTTTCCATTCCGATCCGGCGCTCCCCGTTTCATCCCGAAAATCTTTCTGTTTACAGGCGGCTGAAGCAGCTCATTCAAGACAACGGCTATGACATGATTCACTGTCATACGCCGGTCGGCGGCGTACTCACCCGCCTTGCTGCGAGACAAGCGCGCCAAAAAGGGACAAAGGTGCTGTACACCGCGCACGGCTTTCACTTCTGCGACGGAGCGCCTCTGAAGAACTGGCTTCTTTATTACCCGATCGAAAAATTTCTCTCTTCTTATACGGATTGTCTCATTACCATTAATGAAGAAGATTTCGAACGGGCCAAGCAAATGAAAAAAACGGATTGCGACGCGAAAAAAATACACGGCATCGGTGTTAATACAGACAGGTTCCGCCCTGTGAGCCGGAGAGAAAGTGAACGGCTGAGAGAAAAACACGGCTTCAGCGCCGGGGAATTTATCCTCGTATATCCCGCCGAATTAAACGGCAACAAAAATCAGGGTATCCTCATTGAGTCTGCGGCCTTGCTGAAGCGCAGCATCCCGGAGCTGAAACTCGTATTTGCCGGAGAAGGCGCGATGGAAGAGCCGTACAGAAAAAAGGCTGAATCACTCGGGGTATCCGACATTGTGCGATTTTACGGTTTTTGCCGCGACATTCATGAGCTGATTCAGCTTGCCGATCTGTCTGTCGCCTCAAGCATCCGCGAAGGGCTCGGTATGAATCTGCTTGAAGGGATGGCTGCCGAAAAGCCCGTCGTTGCCACGGACAACAGGGGGCACCGCGAGATCATCGAAGACGGTGTGAATGGTTTTCTCGTGCCGGCCGGAGACAGCGCGGCGTTTGCCGATCGGATTGAAAAGCTGTACCGCTCCCCCGGCCTGCGAAAAGCAATGGGGCAAAAAGGGCGCAGTACGGCGGAATGTTTTTCAGAAACACGCACGGTAAAGGAAATGGCGCATATTTACGCCGGCTATATGGATAAAAAGGAGAAAAGCGTATGAATGCAGGAGCACAACCGAAAATTTCCGTTATCATGGGGATTTATAATTGCGAACAGACTTTAGCGGAGAGTATTGAATCCATCCTGAGCCAATCTTATAAGAATTGGGAACTGATTATGTGTGATGACGCGTCAACTGACGGAACGTATCAGATTGCGCGCCGCTATGCGGACCATTACAGCGACCGGATCACGCTGATTCAAAATAAGACAAATCAACGGCTTGCCGCTTCGCTGAACCGCTGTCTGACATACGCAACGGGGGATTATATCGCCAGGCAGGACGGTGATGACATATCCGCCCCGAGAAGACTGGAAAAACAGGCCGCTTTCTTAAACAAGCACGCCCACTATCAAGTCGTCGGCACGGGTATGCTCGTATTTGACGAATTCGGCGTCAGGGGCGCCCGGCTTTTGCCGCCCGTGCCGAAACCGGAAATTATGGCGAAAGGCACACCGTTCTGCCACGGGACCATTATGATGCGGGCCGAAGCGTACAAAGCACTCGGCGGCTACCGGTCAGTCAGGCGGACGCGGCGGATGGAGGATATCGATTTGTGGCTGCGCTTTTTTGAAGCGGGTTTCCGAGGGTACAACCTTCAGGAAACGCTGTATAAAGTCAGAGAGGACAGCGATGCGTTTAAACGGAGATCGTTTACGTATTCCATTGATAACGCAGTGCTCGTTTTTCAGGCGTGCAGACGGCTGAAACTGCCGCTTTCCCATTACGTGTATATCGCAAAACCGCTCATCCGCGCCATCACGCCGCCCGCAGTCATGAACCGTTATCATAAAAACAGGGACGTCCGCCAAAAAGAAGGGCTTGCCGAACATGACTGACAAACCGGCGCGGGTGCTGCACATTTTCAGCGGGATGAACAGAGGCGGCGCAGAAACGATGATGATGAATTTGTACCGGAAGATGGACAGAACGAAGGTGCAGTTTGACTTTTTAACCCATAGGAACGATCCGTGCGCTTATGATGAAGAGATTCTTGCTCTCGGCGGACGGCTTTTTTATGTGCCGAGCATCGGCAGCACAAACCCGATTACTTTTGTGAAACAGGTCAAACGGGTGATTCAGGAAAAAGGACCGTTTGCCGCCGTGCATGCTCATACCGATTTTCAGTCGGGATTTATCGCGCTTGCCGCTCGTTTAGCAGGCGTCCCCGTGCGGATCTGTCATTCGCACAGCACATCGTGGCGGGGACGGTCGTCCGGGCTCGGCAAGATGCAGATGTTTGTGTTCAGGCGGCTGATTACGGCAAATGCCACCGCACTGTGCGCCTGCGGAGAAGAAGCGGGCCGTTTCTTATTCGGAGAACAAAAAGACGTGCGGCTTTTGCCGAACGGCATTGATCTTGACTTATTTGCCGAAGGACGCGCGGATACAGAATCTGAAAAAAGGAAGCGGGGCATTGCCGCCGGCCGATTGGTGATCGGTCATATCGGCCGCTTTACAGAAGAAAAAAACCACGAATTTCTGCTCCGGCTGGCCGCTGATATGAAAGAGCGGGGCATTGGTTTACAGCTGATTCTTGCCGGAGACGGTCCGCTTCGCACCGATATGGAAAAACTGGCGGAGAAGCTGGGGCTTGATGATGCTGTGCGTTTTATCGGTGTAGAGGATCGCGTTCATGATCTGCTGAAAACGCTGGATGTATTTGTCATGCCGTCTCTTTATGAGGGGCTGCCCGTCACACTCGTTGAAGCGCAGGCCTCCGGGGTGCCGTGCGTCATATCAGACGGCATAACGGAAGAAGCTGATGCCGGGCTCGGGCTGGTCAAAAGGCTCAGCCTCAAAGAACCGCCTGAACAATGGGCATCCGCGATTTTACGGGCAGCTGAGGCGCCAAAGCCTGGCAGGGCGCGCATTAAAGAAACCCTCGGACGGCTGGGATATGACGCGGGAGAGAATGCGGGAGCTGTTATGAAGCTTTACAATATGAACTGTGAAAAGGAACAGTAACGAATGATTGTATATGTAGTCAATATGGGAATTGTTTATATTTGGTCATGGTTCGCGAAAATGTGCGGCGGGCGTGATCAATCGCTTTCAACCGGATACCGGCCGAATCAGCTCGTCATGCTCGTTCCGCTGGCATCGCTTGTATTGGTTTCCGGTTTGCGTTACAGAGTCGGGACGGATTTTCAGACGTACGCGCTGATGTATAAACTGGCGGGAAATTACGGGAGCATATGGGAGATCTTCGGGTTCGGAGCGAAAAAAGCAGCCGTTGATCCGGGATTTACCGCTCTTATCTGGCTCATGAATTTTATCACGAAAGATCCGCAAATTATGTATTTCACCGTGGCGGTCGTGACGTGCAGCTTTATTTTAAAGGGGCTCGTTGAGTTCGGACGTCCGTTTGAACTGAGTGTGTTTTTGTTTTTGGGCACGTATCATTATTACGCTTCCTTTAACGGAATCAGGCAGTATATGGTGGCGGCCGTTTTGTTTTGGGCAGTCCGCTATGTGATAAATGGAAGCTGGAAGCGTTATATGTCCATCGTGCTGTTGTGTTCGCTCTTTCATTCCTCGGCCTTAATCATGATTCCGGTTTATTTCATTGTCAGAAGAAGAGCCTGGTCGCCCGCGATTTTCGGGCTGTCGGCCTTGTTTCTTCTCATGACGTTTCTGTATCAGAAGTTCATTTCGCTGTTTGTCGTCGTGCTGGAAAACAGTTCGTACGGCCATTATGAGAAATGGCTGATGACCAACACGAACGGGATGAACGTCGTAAAAATCGCGGTGCTGCTTCTGCCGCTGTTTTTGGCTTTTTGCTACCGGGAGCGGCTGCGTAAGCTCTGGCCTGACATTGATGTTATCGTGAATTTCTGTCTGCTGGGCCTGCTTTTCGGTCTGCTGGCGACAAAGGATGTTATTTTTGCCCGGTTTAATATATATTTCGGCCTTTACCAAATGATCCTGATCCCTTATTTTGTGAGGATTTTTGATGAAAAATCGAATGCGCTGATCTATATCGCCATTATTGTCTGTTATTTTCTTTACAGCTATTTGCTTATGCCGGTCGATTCGTCTGTGCTTCCGTACAGAACGATTTTTTCCCGGTAATGGATACTGGAGGTTTATATGGAAACACCCGCGGTCAGTTTATTAATTGCTGTGTATAATACGGAAACTTATTTAGAAAGATGCTTAGATTCATTGCTCAATCAGTCGCTCGCCAATATCGAAATCATCGCCGTCAATGACGGGTCAACGGATCAAAGCCCGGACATTCTTGAAACCTATCAGAAGCGGGATGAGAGAATCCGGGTCATTCATCAGCAAAACCGGGGACTCGGCGCGGTCCGCAACAAGGGGATTGAGGCGGCGCGCGGCGAATTTATCGCTTTTATTGATGCGGACGACTGGGTTGATCCCGATTATTGCCTGCGCATGTATGAAAAAGCGAAGGCTCATCAGGCTGATCTCGTGATTTGCGAATATGCGGCCGAATTTGCGGATACGGGGAAAACCGCCGTTTCAACGATCGCTTCAGCATACGAGGGCCGCCCGAAACAGCTGTACCTGAAAGATTTATTTGAAGGAAGAGTCAGCGGATTTTCATGGAACAAGCTGTACAAAAGGGCTATGATCGAACAGCATCGGCTGCGCTTTCCGCTTCGGGATGAGCTTGAGCACGTGGAGGATCAGTACTTCAGCCTCCGGGCGCATGTTTTCGCCGAGGCGGTCTCGTACGTGGATCAGCCGCTCTATCATTATCGGATTCACTTGACTTCCATTGTGCAAAGCTATCAGAAAAAGCTGTTTGACTCAGGTCTCGTTCTCTACCGGCTGAACGAGGCTTTTTTGCGTGAAAACGGCTGCTTACAGGAATACCGGCAGGAGCTTGATTATTTTATCGTCCAGCACGGAACGGTCTGCCTGCTGAATGAATGGAAGCGGAATAACGGCGGCCGGTTCTCCGAAAAATGGCGGAATATCAGCCGGATATGCGCTGATCCCGTGTTCCGGCTGAGTCTTTCCAAAACCGGAACGGCGCCGTTTGACGTTAAACGCTCATGCCTTCTGCTTTTGGCGAGGCTGAAGCTGATTCCGTTCGTATCACTGGCATCAGCCGCGTATCAGCGGGCAATCGAGTACAAAATGAAAATCAGAGGGTGAAGAAATGTCGATACAATCTTTAAAAATCAATCTCGCGGAATGGCTTTTGCTAAAGGTCAAATACCCGTCCCAATTTCATTTCGGAACGGCAGCGGACAGGGCGGAGCATACAGCGGCAAGAAAAAAGATCATTCTGACGCTGCTTCCGTCCCACGATAATCTCGGTGATCATGCCATCGCTTATGCAAGCAAAACGTTTCTTGAACGGGAATATCCCGATTTTGATCTGATTGAGGTCGATATGAAGGATATTTACAGGTCCGCAAAAGCGCTGATCAAAAAGCGCCATCCCGATGATATGGTATTCATCATCGGCGGCGGAAACATGGGGGATTTGTACCGGTATGAGGAATGGACGCGCCGTTTTATTATAAAAACATTCCGGCAGTATCGGATCGTTCAGCTTCCGGCGACGGCTCACTTCTCTGATTCAAAAAAGGGGCGGAAGGAACTGAAACGCGCCCAAAAAGTGTACAATGCGCATCCTGACCTTCTGCTGATGGCGAGAGATGAGACGACGTATCAATGGATGAAGCGGCATTTTCCCGGAAAAACTGTGCTCAAACAGCCTGATATGGTCTTATATTTGGATAAAAGCGAGCGGCACATCCCGCGGGAAGGGATCTACCTTTGTTTACGGGAGGATAAGGAGAGTGCGCTGACAGCTGAGGAAAGAACGATGGTAAAAGAGGCTTTGAAAAAAGAGTACGGAGAGCTGCATACTTTTACCACGACGGTCGGCCGGAGGGTCAGCCGCCATACACGCGAAGGGGAGCTGGAGGCGCTGTGGAATACGCTGAAAGGCGCGGAGGCGGTTGTCACTGACAGGCTTCACGGGATGATTTTTTGCGCGCTGACGAAAACGCCTTGTGTCGTCATTCGTTCGTTTGATCATAAAGTGATGGAAGGCTTTCAATGGCTGAAACATATACCGAACATGACACTGCTTGAACGTCCGGAGCCTGAAGCCGTGACGGCCGCTGTAAACGGGCTGCTGAGCGGCAAGCATGAGGCAGACGGTTCTTTGCGCAGTGTTTATTTTGCCGGGCTGCGCTCGAAAATCAGCGGTGATGCCCAATGAACGCGCCGCTTGTGAGCGTGATCGTCCCGATGTATAAGACAGAGCCTTTTATTAAAGAATGCGCTGTATCTTTAACAAAACAGACGCTGAGAGACATCGAAATCATTTTCGTCAATGACGGCTCACCTGATCAGTCCGGCCGGATTGCCGAACAATTCGCCGCAGAAGATGCGAGAATCCGGGTGATTCATAAAGAAAACGGCGGCCTCAGCTCGGCCCGCAATGCCGGAATAAAAGCCGCCCGCGGCCGTTATATCGGTTTTGCGGACGGCGATGACTATGCGGCGGAAACGATGTTCGAGCGGCTTTATGAAGAAGCGGAGAAGAACCGGCTTGATATCGCCGGCTGCGGTTATTACAAAGAAACGCCGTCTAAAGAAAGAACGTATATGCCGCCGTCCCTTCCGCCGGGCCGCGTCTTCACGGCGGCTGAGATGACTGAATTGCTGACCCGCGCGCACGAACATCGGTTTATTTGGTATGTGTGGCGCTATATATACCGGAGAGAAGCGCTGCAAGGGCTGTTGTTCCATGAAGATATCCGGTTTGCCGAAGATTCTCCGTTTAACTTGGCAGCGTTCCGCCAAGCCTCGCGTGTCAAAGTGCTAGATGAAGGGCTGTACGTGTACCGGGAAAACCCGCAAAGCCTTACAGAAACACCGTTTAAGCCTCACTTAGATGACGAACTTCAGAAGCAATATGAGGCGAAAATGGCTTTTTATGAGGCGAACGGACTGACGGACGCCTGCCGGGGCGATATCGATACGTATTTGTGCAAGCATCAGATCCCGATGCTGATCGCCAACGCATGCGCCGCCCCGCAGCCGTCACATCAGATTACGGCGCACATCGGCAGAATTTTGACGTATGACATGGTAAAAACGGCGGTGCGCAGCACGCCGTGCCGGCATAAACAGCTGCTGGCGGGAGAGCGTGTGGTGCTCGGTCTGTGCAAAATGCGCCTTCCGCTTCTTCTGCATGCGTTTTTCGAACGGAAAACGAAAGAGAAAGGCAGTGCGGAAGGAGCATGAAATTTGCCATTAATTTCGGCGCCAATGTGACGGCGTTTTTACTATCGGTGTTTTTATCAGTGTGGATGACGCCCTTTATTGTGAAAACATTAGGTGTGGAGGCTTTTGGATTTGTCCATCTGACACAGAATATCATTAACTATTTCTCGATTATTACTGTTGCGCTGAGCTCTGTCGTTGTGAGGTTTTTCACCGTCGCCGCCCACAGGGGGAACAGGGATGAGGCCAATGCGTATGTAAGCAATTATTTAGCCGCGTCTGCCGTGATATCGCTCTTGCTCGCTGTGCCGCTCGCCGGGACGGCTTTTTATATTGACAAGATCATGAATGTGCCGGCCGGGCTGTTAACGGATGTGAGGCTCTCTATCGTCATCGGCAGTGTGCTGTTTATGCTGACGTTTTTGACGGCGGGATTCGCGACAGGGCCGTTTTTTGCCAACAAGCTTTATATCACAAGTTCCATTCAGGCCGTGCAAATGCTGGTGAGGGTGCTGTGTGTGCTCGCTCTGTTTACGTGCCTGCCGCCGAAGATCTGGCAGATCCAGCTTTCAGCTTTAGCGGGAGCCGTCTGTGCGGCCGTGCTGACGTTTTTCTTTTTTAAGAAATTGATTCCGTGGTTTTCTTTCAGCCGTAAAACCTTGTCATTACAGACGAGTAAAGTGCTGTTTTCGGCCGGTGCCTGGAGTTCTGTCAATCAGATCGGCGTGCTGCTGTTTCTGCAGATTGACCTCATGACGGCCAACCTCGTGCTGGGACCGTCTGAAGCGGGTGTTTATGCGGCGATTATCCAATTTCCGCTTTTGCTCAGAAGTCTCGCCGGGACGCTTGCTTCGCTGTTTGCGCCGGTTTTGACTTCCTGCTATTCAAAAGGCGATATGGAAGGCCTCCTGTCTTACGCCAATAAGGCCGTACGGCTGAACGGGCTTCTGCTCGCGCTTCCCGCGGCATTATTGGGAGGGCTTGCCGAACCGTTTCTGGCGATTTGGCTGGGCCCGTCATTTGTGCAGACGGCGCCGCTTTTATACATTCACGCCGGGTACTTGGCGGTCAGTCTCTCTGTCATGCCGCTTTTTTACGTATGGACGGCTTTTAATAAACAAAAAACGCCCGCCGTCGTTACTTTATGTTTAGGCGGACTGAATGTCATATTGGCCGTGGTTCTCAGCGGACCGGCTCATCTCGGCCTGTACGGCATCACCATTGCCGGGGCTGTCTCCCTCATTTTGAAAAATGCCGTCTTCACGCCGCTGTATGTTTCGCATATTACCGGCTTTCAGAAAACCGCGTTTTACAAAGGAATGTTCGGCCCGTTGGCGGCGGCCGTATTTGCCTGGGCTGTCTGCCGGGGTATCCGGCTGTTTTCACCGCTTGACAGCTGGGCCGGTCTGATCGCTGGGGGGCTTGCCGTATGCATGAGCTATGCCGCATTCGCTTTTTTCTTCATTTGTACGAAAGAAGAAAGGCGGCTTGCTTTACAGAAATGCCGAAAAGTGAAAGGAGCTGTTCACATTTGAAGGTGAAACGTGTATTTGATATAGCGGCCGCGATGTTGTTATTGTGCGGCGCAAGTGTCATTCTTCTCTTCGCCATGGCAGCCGTCAGATGCGCCATCGGGTCTCCCGTATTATTCAAACAGACGAGACCGGGGCATAACGGGCGTCCGTTTACGTTGTATAAACTCAGGACGATGACGGATGCGCGTGATGAAAACGGTGTGCTGCTTCCGGATCATCTCCGTCTGACCAAAATGGGAAAGCTCATCAGAAAACTGAGCATCGATGAGCTTCCCCAGCTTTTTAATGTGATTAAAGGCGATATCAGTCTGGTCGGCCCCCGCCCTTTGCTGATGGATTATCTGCCGCTTTATACGGCGGAGCAGGCGCGGCGGCACGAGGTGAAACCGGGAATTACGGGCTGGGCGCAGATTAACGGGAGAAACGAGATTTCCTGGGAAGAGAAATTCAAGCTTGACGTGTGGTATGTCGACAACCGCTCATTCCTTCTCGACTTAAAGATTCTGCTTTTAACGGTGAAAAAAGTTCTCGTGTCAGAAGGCATACACCAAGACGGCCAAGTGACGGCAAAGCGCTTCACAGGCAGCGGAGATATGTCATCGTGAAAAAGGTCGTGCTGATCGGAAACGGCGGACACGGAAAAGTGGTGAAGGAAATCGTGCAGGCCCGTTCCGATATGGAGCTTACGGGCGTATTGGACGACGGATTCAGCGGTTTTGCCGTTCGGAACGGTTTATATACGGGCCGGACGAAAGACGTGCACATGCTTCTGCAACTCGTCCCTGAAGCCGTGTACACGATATGCATCGGACATAACGGTGTCAGAAAGCAGCTTGCTGAAACGCTTGGGATTGAACAAGACAATTATGCCGCACTCATTCACCCGGAGGCAATCGTCAGTGAAACGGCTTCCGTCGGACACGGAACGGTTGTGATGGCGGGCGCCGTCATTCAGGCGGGCGCTGACATCGGCGCCCATTGCATCATTAATACGGGTGCGGTTGCCGATCATGACAATGCAATCGGAGATTACGTCCACCTTTCACCGCGCGCGGCGCTTGCCGGCGGAGTGAAAGTCGGGGAAGGAGCGCACGTCGGAATCGGGGCGTCCGTCATACCGCAGATGGACATCGGCCCTTGGTCCGTGATCGGCGCGGGGGCTGCCGTCATCAGCCGGATTCCCGATCATGTGACGGCGGTCGGCGTTCCGGCCCGCGTCATCTCCCCTATTCATAATGAAAAAGGATGATTTCATGCATACAAACAAACGGATTTATTTATCTCCGCCGCATATGAGCGGAAAAGAACAGGAATACATCGCGGAAGCCTTCCGTTCCAATTGGATTGCGCCGCTCGGTCCGCTCGTCAATTCGTTTGAAGCGCGGCTTGCGGAATATGCGGGAGTGAAAAGCGCGGCGGCCGTAAGCTCGGGAACGGCGGCCATCCATTTAGCCCTGCGGCTTGCGGGTGTGAAAAAAGGAGACGCTGTATTTTGCCCCTCCTTTACATTTGTCGCCACGGCGAATCCGATTGTGTACGAGCAGGCAGAGCCCGTTTTTATTGATTCGGAATGGGAGACGTGGAACATGTCTCCCGACGCGCTTGAGCGGGCGCTCCGTGATGCAAAACGGCGCGGCAGGCTCCCGAAAGCGGTGATCGCCGTCAATCTTTACGGCCAAAGCGCAAAAATGGATGAACTCATGAGCCTTTGCGACGCATACGATGTCTGTCTGATTGAAGATGCTGCCGAGTCTTTAGGATCAACATATAAAGGCAGACAGAGCGGCACATTCGGCCGTTTCGGCATTTATTCCTTTAACGGAAACAAAATCATTACAACATCGGGAGGCGGCATGCTCGTGTCTGACGATGAAGCCGCGATTGAAAAAGCGAGGTTTCTTGCGTCACAGGCGAGAGATGCCGCCGTTCATTACCAGCACAGCGAGCTCGGTTATAACTACAGGCTCAGCAACATTCTCGCAGGTGTGGGTATATCACAGCTGGAAGTGCTCGAAGATCGCGTCCGGGCGAGGAGAGACATTTTTCACAGGTATCGGGAAGCGCTCGAAACGTATCCGGGAATCCGTATGATGCCGGAGCTTGAAGGAACGGTTTCAAACCGCTGGCTGACGGCTCTGACGCTTGATAACGGCGTGACGCCGGAAGAAGCCGTCGCCTATCTTGCAAAACAGCATATTGAGGCCCGTCCGTTGTGGAAACCGCTGCATACGCAGCCGCTTTTCTCGTCTTCCGTCTTTTATCCTCACAGTGAAGATGAGCGGGTCTCTGAGAATCTTTTCAGCCGGGGGATTTGTCTGCCGTCCGGCTCTGACTTGTCTATTGACGAGCAGCAGCGTGTCATTGACGCACTTGCGCATCTGTTTGAAACGAAAGGGGAGAAAACATGGACAGCCGCCATGTCATGAGCCGATTAAAAGAGACGCTGGCAGGGCTGCTCAGCGTCATACCGCCCCAGTCTGACATCATTTATGCCGACTATCCCCTCTACGGAAATGTAGGGGATTTATTAATTATGAAAGGGACGGAGGCGTTTTTTAAAGCGCACGGCATCCGCGTGAAACAGCGCTGGAACCCTGATAATTTTCCATTCGGGCGCCGGGCGGGCAAAGAAACGATCATCGTCTGCCAGGGAGGCGGGAATTTCGGGGATCTCTATCCGTACTATCAGACGTTCAGAGAAAGAATCGTCAAAGCCTTTCCGGAAAACAGGATCGTCATTCTGCCGCAATCCATCTATTATCAGGATAAAACACGGCTGCGAAAGACAGCGGCGCTTTTTGCGGAGCACAAGGATCTGCATCTGTTTACGAGAGATCATGTGTCATACGAAACCGCGAAACGCTTTTTTTCGGCAAATCATATCGGGCTTATGCCGGATATGGCCCATCAGCTGTATCCGATCCGGACGGCAGCGGCTCCGTCACGCGGCAGGCTCCATTTTATCCGCACGGACGGGGAAATCAATCCGAATCTGCAAACCGATTCTTCCGTTGAAAGCTGCGACTGGCAGCATGTGCTGTCAGCAAGTGACCGCCGGGGGATCGCTTTTTTTCAAACACTGAATGTTTTGAATAAAAAAGCGGGAAACCCGCTGCCGATTGCGCGGTTTTGGAAACGCTATTCCGATTTCTTAACGAAAAAAGCGGTCCTGTTTTTCAGCAGGTACGAATCGGTGGAAACGTCAAGGCTTCACGGCCACATTCTGTCCTCGCTTCTTGGGAAACCAAATACCGTCATTGATAATTCATACGGGAAAAACGCCAACTATTATCACACTTGGATGCACGAAGCGCCGGACGTCCGTCTGATCGGGGAAACCGCCGGCACGAAGGAAAACCTTCCGCTTTGAATGAGCGGAAGGTTTATTTTGTTTCTCCACGTTTTACTTTGTTATATGCCTCATCCAAATGCTGAATTCTTTTGAGCACAACCGAGTTCTTTGTCAGCTGATCCTGGACAAGGGTTGAGACGACGGAACGGTAATAGCTGTTCATCGCATGAATTCGGTCTTCATTCGGATTCATTTCAATATGCTGTGTAAAGTTTTCAATAAAATACGGAACAGAAAAAAGTTCTGACATCTATAAAGCAACTCCTTTTAATAAGTATATACGGTATGAAACCAATCATGTACAATGAAAAAAGGGGAGTGAGCATGATGGATATCAAACTTCAGCAAACACAAATGTTAAAGCCTCAATTAACGCAAGAGCTTAAACAGGCCATCACATTACTCGGATACAATTCCGCGGAACTGGCCGGATATATTGATGAGCTCTCACTGGAAAACCCTCTGATTGAACGAAAGGAAACAGACACGCCGCCACTATCTTACCATAAAACAAGTAAAAACAGGATGAAAGAACGGGACGGAAGCCAGCAGATCAGACTTACGCGCAAAACGCTGCAGGATTCGCTCAAACAGCAGGCCTTGGACATGAAGCTGTCCGATGATGAGAAGAAAATTTTTAATTATCTGATATATTCTTTGGACTCAAACGGATATTTAAATGAGGACATACAAGCTGCCGCCGACCATGTATCCGCATCATTGGAGGAGACGGAAGCGGTTCTTTCAAAGCTTCAATCGCTTGAGCCCGCGGGAATCGGTGCTCGGTCTTTGCAGGAATGCATCCTTCTTCAGCTCCGCCGTCTGCCCGAACGGAACGAACAGGCGGAATGGATTGCCGGCGACTATTTTGAGCTATTTGCAAGAAAGAACTGGAAAGCGCTTACAATGAAGACGGGCATTCCGCTGAAAGACATTCAGGACATCTTTGACATGATCAGCGCGCTTGATCCGAGGCCGGGGCTCCGTTATGCGCATGAGGAGCCGGGTTTTTATGTAGAACCGGATATTTTCATCACGGTGAAAAACGGCACCATTCAAGCGCGGCTCAACAGCCGTTCGTTCCCTGACATTCAGCTTCATGCCCATTACCAGCCGCTATTGTCAGCTGCCGGGTGCCGTGACACGAAAAACTATCTGTCGGCGAAATATCAGGAATGGCGCTGGCTGAACCGGGCGTTGTCGCAAAGAAAACAAACCATCACGAGAATCATCGGCGTCCTGACTGAACGGCAGGCATCCTTTTTTCTCACAGGAAAAAGCGGAATGCAGCCGCTGACCTTAAGAGAGGTGGCGGAAACGCTGGAGCTCCACGAATCAACGATCAGCCGGGCCATCAAAGGGAAGTACGTCCAGACGCCGTACGGACTGTATGAAATGAAAACATTTTTCTCGGCGAAAGCTGAATCATCGGGAGACGGCGGCGCCTCCAATTATGCCGTAAAAGCGCATCTGGAAGCATTGGTCCGTAAAGAAGATAAAAAGAAACCTTTTTCAGACCAAAAGCTTGCCGATCTGCTGCACGAACAGCATGACATCCGAATCTCCAGACGCACCGTCGCCAAATACCGTGACCAATTAAATATCCCGCCGTCATCTGCGCGAAAACGGTACAGCTGAAACCTCCCCGAGCCATACCCGGGGAGGTTCTCCATGTTACGGGATCATCCATGAAAACAAATGATGCTGTAAAAATGTCATGAGACAGACGAGCAGAAGCAAAAACAGACTGTGCTTAATCGTAAAGCGGAAAAGGTCGGCTTCCTTGCCCGCCAGACCGACAGCTGCACAGGCAACCGCAATGGATTGCGGAGAAATCATTTTTCCGGTGACACCGCCTGATGAATTGGCGGCGACGGAGAGAACGGGATCCATCCCGACAGAGAGCGCCGTCACCTTTTGCAATCCGCCGAATAACAGATTGGCCGACGTATCAGAGCCGGTAATAAACACGCCGAGCCAGCCAAGCACAGGTGAAAAAAAGGTAAACATCGCGCCCGTCATGGCAAGCGCAAGACCGAGTGTCGTGCTCATGCCGGAAGCATTCGTCACATAAGCAAAGCCGACAACAGAAACGATGGTGACGATCGGAAGCGTCAATTCTTTCACCGTTTCTATAAACGCCCCGCCCCATGCTTTCCACGACATGCCGAGTGCGAACTTGGAGATGACGGCGGCAATCAGAATCGCCGTGCCCGCTGAACCGAGAAGCTCAAGCTTGTACACCGCTTCAATCGGCGTGCCGTCCGCCTGAAGAATTTGCTGATTTACAAATGGGACGGGAGGCGTGAAAGTCAATGCTCGCCCGGCTGCATTCAGCCAGGAAAGCCAAATTGACGTTCCTTCATAATGGCCGGTCAGGGCGGCCTTCACGCCGGGAATCCCCCAAACGGATATCATGGCCGTCAGAAGAAGAAAAGGAGACCATGCTTTAAATATTTGAGCGCCTCCGTACACGGCCGGCACCCCGTCGATGGACGCTGCTGATTCCCGTTCTGCCGCGAAACGATAGGCCGTTTTCGGTTTCCAAAACTTTAAAAACACAGCGAGCGCGGCCATGGAAACTAGCGCTGACAGCACATCCGGCAGTTCAGGCCCTAAAAAGTTCGAGCTTGCGTACTGCACGGCCGCAAAGGAGACGCCGGAAACAAGAATGGCCGGCCATACTTCAAAAGCCTTTTTAAACCCGCTCATCAAAATGATTAAATAAAGCGGTATAAACACGGATAAAAACGGCAGCTGCCGGCCGACCATTTGGGAAATGTCCATAGCCGGTATCCCGGTCGGACCTTCGACGGCGGTAATCGGAATGCCGATCGCGCCAAAGGCAACGGGCGCCGTATTGGCAATCAGGCAAATCCCCGCCGCATAAAGCGGCTGAAAACCAAGTCCGACAAGCAAAGCGGCCGAGATCGCGACGGGAGCGCCGAAACCGGCGGCGCCTTCTAAAAACGCCCCGAAAGAAAAGGCGATGAGCAGCGCTTGCAAACGCCGGTCATCTGTAATGGACAGCACTGAACTCCGGATAATCTCAAATTGTCCCGTTTTCACGGTGATTTTATACAAAAAGACCGATGTGACGATAATCCAGCCGATCGGAAGCAGACCGTACACCGCTCCCTGCGAAGCCGACAGCACTGCTTTTTCCGCCGGCATGCCGTACACAAATACAGCGATTAAAAGCGAAACGGCTAACGTCAAAAGCCCCGCTATATACCCCTTCATCCGTTTCACCGCAAGCGCCCAAAAAAAGAAGATCATCGGCACGAGCGCGCAAGCTGCCGATAAAAGCAAATTTCCCCCTAATGGAGCATACCCCTGTGTCCATTGCATCCCTAAAAAACCCCTCCTTATGTCATGCGAGCGATTACTTTTATGATAAGGTCATCTGATGACCGGGTTAATTAGCATTATATTTTGAAAGTTTTGAAAATACAATCCTTTTCTTGAACAAATTGTCTGAACCTGTCGGCCGTGCGAAAAAAGAAGTATAATAGACGATAAACATCAAGATTCACAAGTGACGGGGTGATCGCGTTGAAATATAAACAAATTAAAACGAAAAAAATTTACGAAGAAATCGCTGATGCATTGCTGGAGAAGATAAAAGCGGGCGAGCTTAAGCCGGGTGAAAAGCTTGATTCCGTTCAGGCGCTTTCCGAGAGCTTTCAGGTCAGCCGCTCGGCGGTCAGAGAAGCGCTGTCGGCTTTAAAAGCGATGGGGCTCGTCGACATGAAGCAGGGAGAAGGCACATACATAAGAGAATTTGAGCCGTCCCATATTTCCCAGCCGCTTTCTTCCGCTCTCTTAATGAAAAAAGAGGATGTCAAACAGCTGCTCGAAGTGAGAAAGCTGCTTGAACTCGGCGTCGCCGCCATGGCCGCTGAAAAACGCACCGAAGAGGATTTACAAAAAATCCGCCAGGCCCTCATGGAGATGAAAGACATCGACGGAGACGAAGAATTGGGCGAAAAAGCAGATTTCTCCTTTCACATGGCGCTGGCGGAAGCATCACAAAACGGCCTGCTCAAGCATCTCATGAATCATGTCTCTGCGCTTCTTTTGGAAACGATGAGAGAAACGAGAAGAATCTGGCTGTTTTCTAAACGAACGAGCGTGCAGCGATTGTATGAAGAGCATGAACGCATATACAGCGCCGTCGCGGCCGGAGACGCGGATGAAGCGGAAGCCGCGATGACCGCGCACCTGACCAATGTGGAAGAAGTGCTGGGGGCTTATTTTGAAGAAAATGTATAGAAGCTGACTTGTGAAAGGGGATAAGATCACATGCAGGCCGAATCTTTTTTTCCTGACCATGTAAAGAAAGCTCTGACAAACGATCCTCCCGGGGAGTGGATGCCGGCTGTTCCAAAAGCGTGCATCCCTCTGCATTCCGGCTATCCCGATCCCGCGCTCATTCCTGATAAGGAGCTGAAAGAAGCCGCGTCCCGCCTTCTGGATGAGGAGCGCGATCTGCCGCTGCATTATATGGGAAGTCCGAGGACGGCCGTTTTAAAAAAGCAGATTCAAGAACGGTTGGCCATCCGCGGCATTCGCTGCCGTGACGATGAACTGCTCGTGACCTCGGGCTCCTGTCAGGCGATAGATCTGGCAGCCCGGGTGTTCCTCGATGAACAAACCGCCGCTGCCGCAGAAGCTCCGGCTTACATGGAAGCGCTCGAGATTTTTAAAAATTACACACCGCATATGATAAGCATTCCGGCAGATCAAGACGGCCTGCAAACAGAAACATTAGCGTTCATGCTTGAGGAAAGAAAACGAAAAGGGCTTGTGCTTCCGCGTCTTCTTTACACGATACCCGCTTTTCAGAATCCTGCGGGAACCGTGATGTCAGCGAAGCGGAGAACCCGCCTGCTTCAGCTTGCCGACACATATGATTTTCTCATCTTGGAGGATGACGCATACGGCGAGCTCGGATTCACGGATATCCCGCCGTCATTGAAAGCCATGGATCAGAACGGCCGGGTGCTGTACGCCGGTTCATTTTCAAAAGTCATCGCCCCGGGTCTGAGAATCGGCTGGATTGCAGGGGACGCTGCATTCATCAAGGCGTTGTCTTGGTTTAAAAAAGACTTGGATCATCCATTTTCTCAAGCGGTGACCGCCGTCTATCTGGAACAAACGAATGTTGAAGAACGGCTCGCCGCCTTGCGTAAAGCATACCGGAGCAAACGTGACGTATTGATCGCCGCATTAAAGCAATATCTGCCGGAGTCCGCATCCTGGCACGTGCCGGACGGCGGTTATTTTGTCTGGGTAAAAGTGCCGGGGGCTGATACGTCTGCACTTCTGGAGCGGGCTCTTTCTCACGGTGTTTCCTATGTACCCGGTAAATATTTTTTTCTGCATCAGGAAGACGGCGCAGAATATCTCCGTCTGTCGTTCAGTTACGCAGGAAAAGCCGCGCTAAAAGAGGGGGTCCAACGGCTGGGATGCCTGCTGAAAAATGAGGCGTAAAGAAGCATTCGGGCTTCTCTTTTTTTGTGCTCTTAGCGCATCGGACAAAAGGATTTTTCAGAAAAACCTTCCAATCCATATTCAGAATAGTGTAGGATATTTATAGAGCTTTCCAAAAACAGGTCATCAGATGACCGGATCACATATTGAGGATGAAAGAGGGGTTCATCATGAAAGTCTCATTATTTGTCACGTGCCTTGTGGATATGTTCCAGACCAATGTCGGAAAGGCGACGGTTGAGGTGCTGGAACGGCTCGGGTGTGAGGTGGATTTTCCCGAGGGTCAGATTTGCTGCGGGCAGCCCGCATACAACAGCGGGTATGTGACGGACGCGAAAAAAGCAATGAAGCAGATGATTGCCGCGTTTGAAAAAGCGGAGTACGTCGTCAGTCCGTCAGGTTCCTGTACGACGATGTTCCGTGAATATCCGCATCTGTTTCAGGACGATCCGAAGTGGGCGGAAAAAGCGCAGCAGCTTGCGGACAAAACGTATGAGTTAACAGATTTTATCGTCAATGTTCTCGGAGTGGAGGATGTCGGGGCGGTGCTGCATAAAAAAGCGACATTACATACGTCGTGCCACATGACAAGGCTGCTCGGCGTGTCGGAGGAGCCGATGAAGCTTTTGCGTCATGTAAAGGGGCTTGAGTTTACTTCGCTTCCCGGAAAACATCAATGCTGCGGATTCGGAGGAACGTTTTCAGTAAAAATGGCGCAAATCTCTGAGCAAATGGTGGATGAAAAGGTCGCCTGCGTGGAAGAAACGGAGGCCGAGGTGCTGATCGGGGCGGATTGCGGCTGTCTGATGAATATCGGAGGGCGTCTTGACCGTAAGGATAAAAACGTCAGAGTCATGCACATCGCCGAAGTGCTGAACAGCAGATAAAAGGAGAAACCACAGGGGGGTAAAATCATGGCGATGAAAATCGGTACCGCCGCTTTTAAAGAGCGGGTATCAGAAGGAATAGATAATGAATTTATGAGAGGAGCCGTCTCCGGAGCGCAGGAACGGCTCAGGACGAGAAGGCTTCAGGCGGCAGAGGAATTGGGAAACTGGGAGGATTGGCGTTCCCATGCGGAGGAAATCAGACAGCATGTGCTGGACAATCTTGATTTCTATTTAGAACAGCTCGCCGAAAACGTCGCCAAAAGAGGGGGGCACGTATTTTTCGCCGAAACGGCGGAAGAAGCGTCCTCCTATATCCGCGATGTCATCCGGCAGAAAAACGCCAAAAAAATCGTAAAATCCAAATCCATGGTGACAGAAGAAATCAATATGAACGAAGTGCTTGAAGATGAGGGCTGCGAAGTCACAGAAACGGATCTCGGCGAATATATTCTCCAGATTGACGATCACGATCCGCCGTCACATATTGTTGCTCCGGCTCTTCACAAAAACAAAGAGCAGATTCGTGACGTGTTTAAAGAGAGACTCGAATACAAACAGACGGAAAAACCGGAAGAGCTCGTCATGCACGCGCGCAGCGTCCTCCGGAAAAAATTTCTCGAAGCGGATGTCGGCATCACGGGCTGCAACTTTGCAATCGCGGATACGGGATCGGTCAGTCTCGTGACAAACGAAGGAAACGGCCGCCTTGTGTCCGCGCTGCCGAAGACGCAGATCACCGTGATGGGAATGGAGCGGATCGTTCCTTCATTTTCTGAGTTTGAAGTGCTTGTCAGCATGCTGACGAGAAGCGCGGTCGGCCAGCGGCTTACAAGTTACATTACGGCGCTTACGGGCCCCCGGCAGGAAGGAGAAGCAGACGGGCCGGAGGAATTCCACCTCGTGGTCGTGGATAACGGGCGTTCCCGCATTCTCGGCACGGAATTTCAATCGGTGCTGCAATGTATCCGCTGCGCCGCCTGCATCAATGTCTGTCCTGTATACCGACATGTCGGCGGACACTCGTACGGGTCCATCTATTCGGGTCCGATCGGCGCCGTCCTATCGCCCCTTCTCGGCGGATACGATGAGTATAAGGAGCTCCCGTACGCATCTTCCTTATGTGCGGCCTGTACGGAAGCGTGTCCTGTTAAAATTCCGCTGCACGAGCTGCTGCTCAAGCATCGGCAGAACATCGTGGAAAAAGAGGGCAAAGCGCCGTTCAGCGAAAAACTGGCCATGAAAGCCTTCGGGATCGGCTCGTCATCCCCGTCCCTTTATAAAATGGGATCAAAATGGGCGCCTGCCGCCATGACGCCGTTTACGGAAGATGACAAAATATCAAAAGGGCCGGGGCCGTTAAAGGGATGGACCGCAGTCCGGGACTTCCCGGCGCCGCATAAATCGAGATTCAGAGATTGGTTTTTTGACCGTGAAAAACAAAAGGGGGAAGAATGATGATGAAAGGGACGGTTAAACATCAGGAATCCTTTTTAAACCGGATCGCCGGACGTCTGGGCAGAGAGCGCAGAAAAGCAGGCGTGTCCCTGCCTGAATGGAAGTACCAGCCTCAATATGAAACGCATGCGGGCTGTACGGAAGATGATCTTGTCACGATGCTGAAAGACCACTGCGTCAACATTCATACCGAGCTGATCGAAACGGATGCCGCCGGGCTGTACGCCGCTTTGCGCACGCAGGTGGACCGTTTTGAAGGAGGGCCTGTCATCATTCCGAAAGACAGCCGGTTTGAAACGTACGGCCTGCAGACTCTTGTGTCGGAAGAGTGGCCGGATGAAGGCATTCCGGTTTGGGAATGGGATGCGGAACAAGGAGCGAAAAATATTGAAAAAGCGGAACAAGCGAATGTAGGCATTACATTCAGCGAGATTACGCTTGCTGAATCAGCCACCGTCGTTTTGTATGCGTCAGAGCATGCCGGCCGATCAGTCAGCCTGCTTCCGACCACCTATATCGCAATCATTCCGAAATCTTCCATTGTGCCGAGAATGACGCAGGCCAGCGATATCCTGAAACAGCAGATCAGAGACGGCGTCACCGTTCCTTCCTGCATCAACTATATTACCGGACCGAGCAACTCGGCCGATATCGAAATGGACTTGGTTGTCGGCGTCCACGGACCCGTGAAAGCCGCTTATATCCTTGTTAATGACCGATAAAAAACAACCCCCGGTTTTCTGATATGATCCCCTCATAGTAGACAGAAAAAAGAAAGCATATCTGTCTACAATGGAGGGGATTTTTTATAGATAAAACACGTAAAACTTATGATATTCACTTTAAGAAAAAAGTTGTTGATCTTCAGCTAAATGATGGGGGTTATCAGACAATCGTCAGAGAAATGAACATTGAGGTAACAAGTGCTTCGTCCACATTTCCTAATTATTCCTATCAATTAGATCAATCCAATTGTCAGCCACACCAGCGTGATCTTGATAAAATGCTTTGATGTTGTCAGCACCTTTTCCGGAAAACTTACTGTCATCTAAGTCAGCTGCGGCTTTAAAGGCTTTTTTTAAGATTGACCATCTGGCTTCTTAATTCCTTGTATTCTTTTGCACGTTTATCTGCTTCTGAAAGCAGTGTTTTGGCTTCAAATACTTTCATATTCATATCCTTTCATTTTAATAGATCAACAAGATCTTACCTTGGGACAATGAAGAAACAGACAAAATGTGATACAAAAGTAAGAAATGATCAATTTGATCCGTGTTATTTTACCTTTTGAGATCTTTTGTTTTGAAACCGGCGCCGATGTCTCAGCAATTTCACCTGATGTATGGGTTTTCTATGATTGTATTTACGAACGAAAAGAAAGTGCAATTAGACAGTTTTTTGACAGTGAAAATAAAGTCCGCTATTTTAGAAATTTTTTTGATTTTAATAGAATTATCTGTTTTGTTGTTGATTCTGAATTGGAAATAAGTTACAATCTTCATGGGTATACCTAAAATATGGAAAAAGGAGGTATTTGATGGATAAGAAAGGCTTTTTTTCACTGTTAATGGCTTTCACACTTACATTAGTAACGATTTTCTCTTTTAATACTAGTGTTAAAGCTAATTCAAATGTTTTAGGAAAAGCAAAAACAAATTGTACCTCATGCCAATCAGGGGTTCCTGAGTCATCGGGACCATTAGAAGATCAACAAAAAGCAAAAGAAATTGTCTATGCCTCAAAGGAATTTAAACAAAACAAGTTGGTGAAAAAACCAAAAAACAGCTTCTTTGGACTTTCAAATGAACAAGATGAAGAGATTGTAAATGTAAAAGAAGGCATGGCTGTGGTAACAATTCCTGTTGATGATATGGAGTCTGGATTAACATCAGCACAATATTTTGTTGATCTGAAAACTGAACAAATATTCGATACCATTGAAACTTACATTACATTTGATGAATCAGAAAAACTTCTTAATTTACAAATAAAACAAGCTGGTAAAGTTGTTGAAGATGTAAACTTAACAGAAGGCGGAAAAGTCAAACTGGATAATGGAACAGAAGTTTCTGTAGAAGATTACTTAAAGGATTCAAAAGACTCTGCGGAAGAAACAAAAGCATCAACTATGATGAGCTGCAGAGCTGCTGTATCTTGGTTATATGATATAGCAAATGGAGGCTCTTGTGCTCTTTCTTGCTTAAGAATTGCGGCCATCAACCTAGCAATTGGTATTGGTTGCGGAACAGTTTGTGTTATTATCAAGCACAACTCAAAAAGCAAAGCAATAAAATTAATTTGCGGATAATTAAGGAGAGGGGGGGAAGAAATACCCCTCTTTTTTATCATTATAACGATGCATTGAAAATGATTAGGTGCATATTATAAAATTTAGGAAATATTGTTATAAGGTGGTTTTGAACAACTCATGAACAGTATTCAAAAAGAAACTGAAAAGAGCAGTGCATCTAGGGACTGGTTGATTTATATCACAGTATCAGTAATCTTTTTAATAGCAGTATCGATATTTAGCTTTTTTGAGTCGGAAGTTGATTTTAACGTTATGGCTCTCCGATTATTTGATGCTTTGATCAGCTGTATCTTGGTTATAAATGGTCTTTATTTTATGCAGAAAAACAAAGGGATAGCGGTCGTTTCCTTCCTTTTAGGAATAATTAATCTAGGGATATTAGCTGTTCTTTTGTTTCGTTAAAGAAAAAGGAGCCCAGCTCATATTGATATGATCCCCTCATAGTAGACAGAAAAAAGAAAGCATACTGATCTGTCTGCAATGGAGGGGATTTTTATTGGGAAAACACGTAAAACTTATGATATTCACTTTAGAAAAAAGTTGTTGATCTTCACCTAAATGATGGGATGGGTTATCAGACAATCGCCAGAGAAATGAACATTGATAAATACCAAGTAAGGAGATGGGTTAACCACTTTCAGACAGAGGGATGAAAGGGCTTAAGGAGAAACGCGCAAGGCAAATGGCACTGGTATGGGCAGGCCGAGAATTCGCCCCTTTTACGGCAAGAAAGAAACGCACATCACTTCCCGCAACCATCTAAACAGAGATTTTACAGCTTCGAAACACCTAATGAAAAATGGGTAACGGATATTACCTATTTAATGTTCAGCGGCCAAAAACTGTACATTTCTGTGATGAAAGACTTGTATAATAATGAAATCGCCGCTTATCAGATCAGTCGAAGGAATGACCTGAAACTTGTAGTGGATACGCTAAAAAAGCAAAGAAAAAACGGAATGATGTAAAAGGCGTACTCCTGCATAGCGACCAAGGTTTCCAATGTACATCCCTCCTCTACCACAATCTACTCAAAAAATATCAGATGAAAGCCAGTATGTCGAGAAGAGGAAACTGTTGGGACAATGCCTGTATGGAAAGTTTCTTTAGCCATTTTAAAACGGAATGTATGTATTTATATTCATTCAAAACAGCATAAGCAGTTCAAGAAGCAGTATGTAAATATATTCATTTTTATAACCATCAACGGTTCCAAAAGAAGTTAAACAACCTGAGCCCATATCAATACAGGACTCAGGCTGCTTAGTGTCTTTTTAACACTGTCTACTTGACAGGGGTCACTATTCGGCTTTTATATAAACGCGTTAATAATCATAATAAAACAAATCGCACTGACAGAAATAATCGTTTCCATCGCCGTCCATGTCAGGAACGTTTCTTTCACGGTCATTCCGAAATACTCTTTAATGAGCCAGAAACCGGAGTCGTTGACGTGAGACAGAATCAAAGAGCCTGCTCCCGTTGCCAAAACAAGAAGCTCGCTGCTGACCCCCGGCATGACAGATGCAATCGGTGCAACAATACCGGCCGCCGTCATCATGGCGACAGTCGCTGAACCTGTCGCGACACGGATGACTGCCGCGATCGTCCAGCTTAAAAGAACGGGAGAGAAGCTCGAATGCTTCGCCATGTCTGCGATGTACGTGCCGACGCCTGAATCAATCAGAACGTTGTTAAAAGCGCCGCCGGCTCCGATCACGAGCAGAATGGAAGCGATCGGTCCCAGACAGTCATTGCTGAATTTTAAAATGCTTTCTCTGTTAAAGCCCTGATAAAATCCAAGACTGAAAAAGGAGTAAACCGTGGCGATCAAAAGCGCCGTGACAGGGTCGCCGATAAATTTAAAAGTGTCATAGAGCGCGCTTTTTTCCGGAAGCGCAATTTCGGCAAGCGTTGCCATAAGCATCAGAATCACCGGTACTAATATCGTAAACAATGTATTTGCGAATCCCGGAAGCTTGCGTTTTTCATTCCGTTCAATAAATTGTTTTTTCAACAGTTCGGGGACGGGTTTGTGAATACGCTTACCGATCCATTTTCCGTAAAGCGGCCCCGCGATGATGGCAGTCGGAATGCCGACGATTAAAGAATACACAATCGTTTTTCCGACATTGGCGTGATAAATGCCGACAGCCGCCATCGCCGCCGGGTGGGGCGGAACCAATCCGTGCACGACGGAAAGTCCCGCAAGGAGCGGAATTCCGATCGTCACTAATGAAACACCGGTTTCAATCGCAATCGTAAACAGAAGCGGCACGAGCAGGACGAAGCCGACCTGGAAAAAGACCGGGATGCCGACGATAAAAGCAACGGCCACCATCGCCCAATGCACTTTCTTTTTGCCGAAACGGCCGATCAGGGTGTGGGCGATCCGCTCCGCACCGCCTGATTCAGCCATCATTTTTCCGAGCATCGTGCCGAGGGCCAGCACGATCGCAAGCAGAGACAGCGTATTGCCGAGCCCGGTTTTCATCGAAGTGATAATGTCCGGCAGCTTCATGCCCGCTGCGAAACCGACAAGAATGGATGTAATCAAAAGACTGATAAAAGGATTTAACTTAGCGACCGTAATCAATAAGAGTAAAACGATAATAGCGGCAATGACTATAAACAGTAACATGACCTTTTCACCCTTTCAAAGAAGAATTAACGGCTTTGTTTGAGCTGAAATTCACTGATGACGTCAAATTCATCTTTGAGCTTGTCATACAGCCGCTCGTATAAGTAAAACAGCTCAATATATGTTTCGCTGTTTTTGACATTCGGTTCATGAAGGTGAGAAATTCTGATCCAGTCCTGAACATCCTCAATCCGTTCCATTTCGCCAATGCTGTGTAAAGCGAGGACGGCAGCTCCGAGCGCTGATGCCTCATAACTTTCCGGAACGAGGACTTCCCGTCCCATCGTATCGGACAAAATCTGCCTCCACAGCGGTGATCTCGCAAACCCTCCGGATGCCCGCACATCTTTTGCGGGGCCCGCCAAATCTCTCAGTGCGACACCGATCGAAAAGACGCTCATGATGACGCCTTCCAGCACCGCTCTGATAAAATGCTCCCGTTTATGGCGGAGGCTGATGCCGAAAAACGTTCCGCGGGCATTCGGATTCCAAAACGGCGCGCGCTCTCCTGATAAAAACGGCAGAAACAGCAGACCATCAGAGCCTGCGGGCACTTTATCCGCGATATCAATCATTAAATCGTACGGATCAATGCCAAGCCGCTTCGCCGTTTCGACCTCAGGAGAAGCGAATTCATCACGAAGCCAGCGCAGCATAATGCCTCCGTTATTCGTCGGTCCTCCGATGACCCAATGCTTGTCAGTCAGCGCATAACAGAACGTCCGCGCTTTTTCATCCGTCACCGGCTTATCCGTCACCGAACGTATGGCTCCGCTTGTTCCGATCGTAACGGCTACTTCGCCTTTGCCGATCGCGCCTACTCCCAGATTGGCAAGCACGCCGTCATTTGCGCCGATGATAAACGGAGTATCCGCATGAATGCCCATCCGTGCCGCGATTTCCGGCGCAAGGCCGCATAGCTGGTGAGTGGTCGGCACGATGTCCGACAGCTGATCTTCCCGGATTCCGGCAATCCGGAGCGCTTCTTCATCCCATGAAAGCGTCTCTAAACGGAACAGCCCCGTTGCCGAAGCAATCGAATAATCAACGACATAAGTTCCGAAAAACTCGTGCAAAATATATTCCTTAATACTGATGAATTTGGCGGCTTTCGTGAATGTCTCCTTATCCTGTTCTCTCATCCACACAATTTTGGAAAGGGGAGACATCGGGTGAACCGGTGTGCCCGTTCTTTTATAAATATCGAAACCGTTCATCTCTTTTAAAATCCGTTTTGATTGCTCGGCGCTGCGGTTGTCCGCCCAAATGATGCTTTTGGTCAGCAGGCCGCCATTTTGATCGACAGCAATCAATGAGTGCATGGCGGTGCTGATACCGATTGCCAGCAGGTTGTCCGGGCTCAGTCCGGCCTTTGTGACGGCGCCTCTGATGCTCGCGATAACAGCTTCCAAAATGTGCTCGGGATCCTGCTCGGCCCATGCCGGCTTTGGCTGTATTAAATCATAGTGAACCGAATGTTTGGATAGCACTTTGCCTCTTGGTCCGAACAGAACGGCTTTCGTGCTGGTCGTGCCGATATCCAGACCGATAACAGCTTGGGTTTCCTTCATATATATCCCGCCTACTCTAATTGAATAATAAGATAGATTGATAATGTATGCCCTTACAAAGTCAATTATAGGAATAATTTTTTTATAAATCAACGATAGAGAAGAAAATTTTTTTCACAAAATTGCCTCAATTCCCGCTGTATCGGCTTTTCTCTTTTGAAAAATAAATATTCAGAAAACGGTTACAAACGTTTGTGCGCGATCATTTTTCTGATTTGCTGCAAGTTGGCGAGCGTTTTCTCCTGCCGCAGACGTGCCGTTGCGAAATAAAGTGTATCAATGACCGTCAGCTGGGCGAGTCTTGCGGACATCGCTTCCGTTCGAAAGGCCGTCTCCCTTGTTGATGTATACAGCACAACGTCAGAAATCTGGGTGAGCGGCGACTTTTGGTAGCTTGTAATGCCGATCGTGCCCGCGCCGAGCGATTTGGCCGTTTTCACCGCGTCGAGCACATCCTTGTTGCTCCCTGAGTGAGAAATCCCAATGACTGCGCTTCCGGGACCGAGAAGACCCGCTGACATCGCCTGAAAGTGAGAGTCCGTGTGAGCGATGCAGTTTATGCCCGTGCGCATAAACTTATGATACGCATCTGTGGCGATCAGCCCGGAGCCGCCGTTTCCGTAAAATTCGATTCTGTCTGCGCCGTGAATCATCTCTACCGCTTTTTCAACATCGGCCGGATCTAACAACTGAAACGTATCGGTCAGGCCGGAAATATTTGCGCGGAAAACTTTTTGGATGATGACTTCGGTATTGTCATCAGGACTCATTTCTTCATGAATGTGCTGCACAGGCTCCTGAACGATTTCCTGAGCAAGCGCGATTTTTAAATCCTGATAGCCGGAAAAACCGAGCCGCTTGCACAGCCTGAAAATCGTCGCTTCAGAGCTTTTCGTTTTTTCCGCCAGCTGAATGATAGAGAGATGAACCACGTCTTTCGGTTCCTTCACGATATGATCTGCAATCGCTCTCAATTTTGGCGACAAGCCTTTGCTGGCTGCCTGAATCTTCCCGATACTGCTTGAATTGACAGGGGTCATGCTATAACCTCCCTATTCGAATGTAAACGCATACTTTTATGATAAAGCAAGTTTCAATATAAGGAAAACAGAATTTTAAAATTGTTTTTTCGATTTGGTGTATAAAAAAAGAGAAAGGCCGCCGATGATAGAAAGTGAGGAGGCATCTGGATGAAAAAAGCATGGATTCTCGTCATATCCTTCGGCATTGCGCTTGCGCTGTTTTTATACGCAAACACTAAGGTGAAAGCGGAAAGCGCGGCACCTGGAAAGCAAAGCCTTGTTTCCGGATTTCAGCTGAGATTTTCGAATGATCGGGAAGGACAATAGGACGGTAAAAATTAGTATTGACTTTGAAATTAGAAGACTGTATATTATGTTACTATATTCAGAAAATAAAAACTCAAGAGATTCATTTAACATAAAACACTGTGAACGGGAGCAGTAAAAGAATCCAGTCAGAAAAAGAGAGCCGCGGGGTGGTGCAACGCGGACTGATTGTTCTTTGAACTCGCCCGGAAGTGGCAGGGCGGAACGGAATTGTCGGAATATTCCCTATGTCCTAACGGCTGACCTTCGTTAAAAGGTTTTTAAGCTGGATTCCGGATATTCGGGATCAACAAGAGTGGTACCGCGGCTGCCTGAGGCACGCCGTCTCTTTTCTAAAAAGAGGCGGCGTGCTTTTTTATGTGATGAACACTTTTTGCGAGAGGGCGTGTGATAGATGGAAAAGGACAAGCAAACGTTGAAACGGACGATGTCGTCCAGACACATTATGATGATGGCGCTTGGAGGCGCAATCGGGGCCGGGCTCTTTAAAGGCAGCAGCACGGCGATTGATGAAGCCGGGCCTTCCGTGCTGCTGGCCTACCTCCTCGGCGGAATCATTCTGCTGTTTATTATGCAGGGGCTGGCCGAAATGGCCGTCAGAAACAAACATGCAAGAACGTTCCGTGATTTGGTTGAGCAGTCTCTCGGATCGTACGCTGCATACTTTTTAGACTGGATCTATTGGAAAATGTGGGTGCTCAATATTGCTGCAGAGGCGGTCGTAGCCGCCATTTTCATTCAATATTGGCTGCCGGAATGTCCGATATGGATACTCGCTTTGATTATTTCCATTGTGGTAACGGTCGTAAACATGCTTTCTGTGAAGCTTTTTGCCGAGACAGAGTACTGGCTTGCGCTCATTAAAATTACGGTGATTGTCATCTTTATTTTATGCGGAATTCTGCTTTTATTTTTCTCATTCGGCAATCACACGGCGCCGGGGCTGTCTCATTTAACGGATCACGGAGGGTTCTTCCCGCATGGAGCGGGGGGCGTCATTACGGCGATGCTCGTCGTGATCTACTCATACGGCGGAACGGAAATCATCGGCGTCACGCTGGCGGAGACAAAAAACCCCGAAAAGGTGATTCCGAAAGCTGTCCGAAGCACGTTAACGCGGATTGTCGCTTTTTATTTGCTGCCGTTTTTCATCATCGTCAGCCTGATTCCTTGGAATCAAGTCAACAGCGTTCCCGAAAGCCCGTTTGTCATAGTATTTAAGATGATCGGAATTCCGGGTGCCGACCATATTATGAATGCCGTCATTCTTCTTGCGATTATCTCGTCTATGAACTCGGGATTGTATGGGTCATCCCGCGTCTTATTTACGCAGGCTTCTGACGGCCGGGTGCCGAAAATCTTTTCAAAACTATCGAAGAAAAAGGTTCCCGTCTATGCGATTCTGACTTGTACGTCATTTTTATATGTAGGCGTTCTGATTTCTTTATTTGCAGGAAGCCAGACGTTTAATTATTTGATGGGTTCACTCGGCTATACCGTGCTGTTCATCTGGCTGATTATCGGATTCGCCCATTTGAAATCAAGAAAACATTCAACAGAACAGCCGGCTTATTACGTCAAATGGTTCCCGTACACGACCTGGTTCGCGGTGCTTGCGCTTTTGGCCATCCTGATCGGCGTAATTGCGACGACATCCATTGTCATCACATGCATCACCGCGGCCATCTACCTGCTTATTACGGCTGCGTATCTCGTGAAAGGGAGACATCAATAAACAAAAAAACTCTTGCCCCGCGGCAAGAGTTTTTTTAATGAGCGGCCTTTTTTTCTGCGGCCAAAGCAGGTGTTTTCAGTCTCTTTGGTGTTATATTCACAAAGCAAATGCTTGTGACAATCAGAAGCAGTCCGGCTAAAAGGCTGACGGTCAGCGGCTCATGCAGGAATATCGAGCTGACGACAATGGATATGAGCGGGATCAGGAAGGTGTAAGAGGCAACCTTGCTTGCTTCCCCTGAACCGACAAGCGTAAAAAAGGCGAGCCAGCCGAGCGCGATGACAAATACCGAAATGAACAGAAGGCTCAGAATGAACGGAGCTTTCCATTGAATCGCTGAAAAGCTTTCTGAAAAACTGCCGGAGCTCACAAGCAGCACGCCGCCGATCAGAAGCTGAAGAGCGACCATCCAGATCGAGTCCGCGCGTCCGCCCGTTCTTTTCACATATACCGTGCCGAGCGCCCAGCTGACTGCGGAGCCTAAGGCCAAAAGAATGCCGGCGATGGAAATATGACCTCCGAAACCGGCTGAGCTGATGACGGCGACACCGGAAAAGCCTAGAATAAGCCCAGCTATTTTCAAAGGATACATCGATTCGCCGAGCCACAGCCAAGAAAAAACACCCATTAAAACCGGCTGGAAAAACACAATGGCTGAAAATAGGCCGGCAGGCAGGTAATTTAAGCCGACCGTTTGCAGGCCGTAAAATAAAGTAATATTTAAAATAGCAGAAATCAGATAGATCGGCCACGTTTCTTTAAAACGCAGCTTTTTAAAACGGGGCAGCGCCGCCATTAATAATAGAAGTCCGCCGATCAGCGTGCGGATTCCGGCAAACAGAAGAGGCGGGGAATAGGCGAGCGCGGCCTTTGTCAGCGGCCAGTTAATCCCCCATACCGTAACTAAAAACGCCAGCATAAGAGCCGTCTGTATTTTCGAAAGCTGTTTCACGTCGTTCACTCCTTGTAGAACAATTCCATCATATGATACGGTAATCAGCAAGATAAATAAAATGAATCTTTTTTATAAGGAGCATAAGTAAAACGTTATGACGATTACACAACTGCGGGTTTTTGTTCAAATCGCTGAAACGGGAAGCTTTACAAAAGCAGGGCAGGCGCTGAATATGACGCAGCCCGCCGTCAGCCATGCCATCTCGGCGCTTGAGTCAGAGCTCGGCATTAAGCTGATCATCCGCGAGCGCCGCAACGGCATAAGACTCACGGACACGGGCGGAAAAATTCTCGTCCATATCAGAGAGGTGCTCAAAGGCATAGAAAAAGCCGAGCAGCTCGCGGCCGCAGAAAGAGGGCTTGAACAGGGAACGATTCACGTCGGCACATTTCCGGCCGCTTCCGCTTATTTCATTCCAAAGCTGATCAGCATGTTTAAAAAGCGGTATCCGAAGCTTGAATTGGTGCTTCATGAAGGAACGGTCAACGAAGTAAAGGAATGGCTCCGTTCCCGGGTAATAGACGCAGGTATTACTCTTTTTCCTACGGAAGACATGGAATATCTGCCGCTGAAAAAAGATAAAATGGCCGTCGTGCTTAGAAATGATCATCCGCTTTGCAGCTGTGAGTCAATCACTCTGAAAGACCTTGACTGCCAGCCGATGATCATCTGTGACGGAGGGTACGAATCACCGCTTATTGATATGTTTAGGGAGGCAGGATCTGTGCTGACTGCCGCATTCACTGTTTACAACGTCAATACGTCCATCAGCATGATTAAAGAAGGGCTGGGAATTGCGATATTATCACAAATGTCTATGTCGGGAATATCGCTGCCGGACAATGTCGTGACGAGAGAATTGAATCAGGCGGTGTACCGCGATGTTCTGCTTGCCGTTCCTTCCGTAAAGGAAGCTTCATTGGCGGCAAAACTTTTTATTCAAATCGCGCAGGAACTCACAAAGAATGAATAAAAGACCCTAATCATCTTAGGGTCCTGAATCTTATCGGTTAATTTTAAAAGAGTTTGTCGTATTGACAAGTTTTGAACCGCTGAACGTGGCTTTGACACGATAATAACCTGTCTTGCATCCTTTTAAAGAGAATGACTTAGTCACCCTTACTGAGAATGAAAAGGTTGTTTTTTTGCAAGTCGTCCATTTCTTTCCTGACTTTCGCTGTAAGTATAGGTTTCCTTTAAAGGTTCGATTAGACGGATACGGTGTACTGAGAGTAAAATCGACAGTTTTCGCTTTTTTCGTGTAGTAGGAGGCATCGGTAAATCCGCTTACATTTAAATGCTGCTGAGTGCCGGAATAAAAGTCTGCGGCGTATGCCTTATCGGTGTTTCCTGTAAAAAAGATTGCTGCCAGTAAAGCTGTTGTGAGTGCCATTAAGAGTTTTTTACGCATATAGAATGACTTCCTTCCTATTCAATATATGACATATGTTAACATTATTGGTTCTGTTCTTTCAATGATATCTTTTCATTTTTATATCATTCTAGGCTCTTCATATCTGAATGTTATAGATTCATTCATACAGAGTTCATCAGTGATGACCGCTGACTGATTGTTCGAAGATCATCGAATCAAATTGTTTAACTCACGTGAAAAGCTGTGGTAAGGTGGGTGGTAGAGACCTTGTTTAAGATCTGCTTACACTAAACCATAAAGGAGAAAACGATGGCTGAACATACATTGAAAGATACTGCGTTTTCCGTATTGAATTTATCGCCGGTCGTACAGGGGGGAACGGTTGCTGAATCGTTCCGCAACAGCATGGATTTAGCGCGCCGCGCCGAGGAGTGGGGCTATAACCGCTATTGGCTGGCGGAGCATCATAATATAGAAGGCGTCGCCAGCTCGGCAACGTCAGTGCTGATCGGCCACATCGCCGGCGGCACGAAAAAAATCCGCGTCGGTTCAGGCGGCATTATGCTGCCGAATCATTCGTCACTTGTAATCGCGGAGCAATTCGGAACCCTTGAAACGTTATATCCGGGGCGGATTGACCTCGGACTCGGGCGTGCGCCGGGAACCGACCAATTAACGGCAAGAGCCTTAAGAAGAAACATAAACAGCGGGGAAGATTTTCCGGATCAGCTTGAAGAATTGAGAAATTACTTCAAACCGACAGGCAATGTGCGCAATCAAGTCCGCGCCATTCCGGGCGAAGGGCTGGACGTGCCGATCTGGCTTCTGGGCTCAAGCGGCTTCAGCGCACGCCTTGCCGGAGAGCTCGGGCTTCCGTTCGCCTTTGCGGCTCATTTCTCACCGAAAAATACCGTGCCGGCTCTTGAGTTATACCGAAGCTCCTTCCGTCCGTCAGACGTACTGGATAAACCGTACGCGATGGTCGGCGTTACCGTTATTGCCGCGGACACGGATGAAAAGGCGGAGCATCTGGCGACATCGCATTATCAAAGATTTTTAGACCTCGTCCGCGGCACGCCGAACCAGCTGAAGCCCCCTGTTGAAGACATGGATCAAATCTGGTCGCCGTATGAAAAAGCGATGGTCAATGAACAGCTCAGTTCAACGATCGTCGGCGGACCGGATCGTGTGAAGGAAAAGCTGGAAAACTTCATCCGGACAACACAGGCCGATGAAATCATGGTGAATTCAGAAAGCTTTGAGCATGCCGACAGAATGCGGTCGTTTGAAATCATCGCCGAATTAAAAAACAGCTGATCAAAAAAAGCAATGTGCGCAGCACATTGCTTTTTTCATTCGCCGATCCGCCTGACGGAATTCCGGATGACGAGTTCCGGTTCATACACGACGTCATCTTGCTTCGGTTTTTTATGTTCTAAGCAGTCGATGACGTATTTTGCCGCCGCTTTCCCCATAATGGATTTCGGGTGCTTGACAGAGGTGAGCTTCACCTCGGAAATCTGGGCGAAATGTGAATCATCATAGCCCATGACTGACACGTCATCAGGCACCTTTAAGCCGAATTCTCTGAGAAGATTAATTGTCTTCAGCGCAATTTCATCATTATAACAAAGAATGGCCGTCGGGTATGATCCGCTGTTTTGCTCAAGGGTATCCTTAATCTTTTGGAGAAGCACGGTTTCTTTTTCCTCAGTCGTGTAAGTTACGATCATGTCCGGAGACGGGAAAATCCCGCGCTCCCGATGCGCCTGCAGATAGCCGTTCATCCGTTTGACGCCCTGCGTGTCATCCGCTTTAAAAATTCCCATAATGTGCGTGTGGCCGAGGGACATGACGTATTCGCAAGCCATCATGCCGCCTTTGACATCATTGACGGAAAAGCTCGGTGCGGCCAGCTCCGCATAAGAAGCGTTAATCATGGCAAACGGAATGCCGTTTTTCTCCAGATTGAGATAATAGCCGATGTTGGGCGTTTGCAGCGCGCTTTTCGTAGGCTCGACAATCAGCCCGTCTATATTTTTAGACAGCAGGTTTTCAAGGCCGCGTCGTTCACTTTCTGTATTGTTGTTGGTGCTCGTCAGCAGCATGGAATAGCCTTGTTCGCTTAAATAAGATTCGATTCCCCTGATGATGCTCGGGAAAATATAGTCTGATATGTACGTTGTAATGACGCCGATCGTTTTGTTTGAATGCATGGCTGATTTCGCCGTGCGTGAAGCGACAAAGGTGCCTCCGCCCTGAACGCTGTACAGCAGCCCCTGCGAGACTAAATCCCCGATCGCTTTTCTGATGGTATGGCGGCTGACGCCGAACTGCTGCATCAGCTCATTTTCCGTAGGCAGCTTTTGGTCAGGCTGTATTTTTCCTTGATTCAGCCATGAACAAATTTCTTCTTTTACTTGAGCATATTTCGGTAGCATATCAATTCCTCCAAAATGTATACGGACAAATTCCAGTATAACATAGTAAGCCCTTTCATCAAGTCGTAAAAACAATTGACAGATTCTGAAAAACTGCTTATTCTTTATTTGTACGTACTAATTTTCCTTATTTTTAGATAAAATTCTTTATAAGTACGTACAAATGTAATAGTGCTCTGATTTGTAAGCGTTTTTATTCTATTATTCGCGGGAGGGTAAAAATTCATGAAGAATCACCCGGCACCAATTGGCTCAAATGTACCTGTCACTCGGGAGCATTCGAAGTGGTTTGTCATTCTCATCTCATGCGCGGCCGGACTGGGAGGGCTTTTGTACGGTTATGACACGGCGGTGATTTCCGGCGCCATCGGTTTTCTGAAAGACTTGTACCGTTTAAGTCCTTTTATGGAAGGGCTCGTGATTTCAAGCATTATGATCGGCGGTGTTTTCGGCGTCGGTATTTCCGGATTTTTGAGTGACCGTTTCGGACGGAGAAAGGTTCTGATGGCAGCGGCCCTTTTGTTTGCGGTGTCAGCGGTTGTCTCTGCGCTTTCTCAAAGTGTGTCTTCCTTAATTATCGCCAGAATCATCGGCGGTCTGGGAATCGGAATGGGCTCCTCGCTTTCTGTCACCTATATTACCGAAGCCGCTCCGCCGGCCATACGCGGCAGTCTGTCCTCACTGTATCAGCTGTTTACGATATTAGGCATCTCCGGCACTTATTTTATTAACCTCGCCGTCCAGCAGTCCGGCTCATATGAATGGGGGGTGCACACCGGCTGGCGGTGGATGCTCGCTTACGGCATGATTCCGTCTGTCATCTTTTTTATCGTGCTGCTTATCGTGCCGGAAAGTCCGCGCTGGCTTGCAAAAGCGGGGCGCAGGAATGAAGCTCTCGCCGTGCTGACGCGCATTAACGGCGAGCAGACCGCGAAAGAAGAAATCAAACAAATCGAAACGTCTTTACAATTAGAAAAAATGGGTTCATTGTCTCAGCTGTTTAAACCGGGGCTGAGAAAAGCGCTTGTGATCGGGATTCTGCTGGCTTTGTTCAATCAGGTCATCGGCATGAACGCGATTACGTATTACGGGCCGGAAATCTTCAAAATGATGGGCTTCGGGCAGAATGCGGGGTTTGTCACGACATGCATCGTCGGTGTCGTCGAAGTGATTTTCACCATTATTGCGGTTCTTTTAGTCGATAAAGTTGGCCGGAAAAAGCTGATGGGGGTCGGATCAGCCTTTATGGCGCTGTTCATGATCTTAATCGGGGCATCCTTTTATTTTCAGCTGGCAAGCGGTCCGGCTTTAGTCGTCATTATATTAGGATTCGTCGCCGCTTTCTGCGTTTCAGTCGGGCCGATTACGTGGATCATGATTTCAGAAATCTTTCCGAACCACCTCCGCGCACGCGCCGCCGGTATTGCGACGATATTCCTGTGGGGGGCGAACTGGGCGATCGGCCAATTCGTGCCGATGATGATCAGCGGGCTGGGTCTCGCGTACACTTTCTGGATATTCGCCGTCATTAATATTCTCTGTTTCTTGTTTGTCGTGACGATCTGCCCTGAGACGAAAAATAAATCATTAGAGGAAATAGAAAAACTCTGGATAAAATGAAAGCGCTTTACGACAAAAGTCCGCTCCGGCGGGCTTTTGTCTGTCACTTTCAGTCCGTTTCTGTATATAATGACTGTATCAAGGAGATACTGGTAAATCCTGCGAAGAATGTCGAGGAATTGACCTTTAACAGTTGAATTAACAAAGTCATCCTGTTAAAATAATTAAAGAAAGCAGACATAATTTTTTTTGGCTATGATGGGACGTTTTTTGTCATAGCGGGACATTTTCTGTCCAGTATGAATAGGAAGGAACGTTTGAGTCATGAACCAGTTAATCCAAGCTCAAAAAAAATTATTGCCTGATCTTTTGCTTGTCATGCAGAAAAGATTTGAAATCTTGCAGTATATCAGGCTTACCGAACCGATCGGCCGCAGAAGTCTCGCAGCCAGTCTCGGATTGACCGAGCGCGTTCTCAGAAGCGAGGTTCAGTTTTTGAAAGAACAGAATCTCATTGATATTAAAACAAACGGCATGACAATGACGGAAGAAGGCTATTCACTGCTTTCGATTCTGGAAGATACGATGAAGGATGTTTTAGGATTGACGCTTTTGGAAAAGACATTAAAAGAGCGGCTTAATCTGAAAGATGCCATTATCGTCTCCGGAGACAGCGACCAATCTCCTTGGGTCAAAAAAGAATTAGGGAGAGCGGCCGTTGCGTGTATGAAAAAGAGATTTTCAGGCAAAAATATCGTCGCTGTAACCGGCGGTACGACAATTGAAGCTGTCGCCGATATGATGACGCCGGATTCTAAAAACCGCGAGCTTTTGTTTGTGCCTGCAAGAGGCGGTTTAGGCGAAGACGTGAAAAACCAGGCGAACACCATATGCGCGCATATGGCGGAAAAGGCTTCAGGCACTTACCGGCTTTTGTTTGTTCCCGGACAGCTGTCACAAGGCGCCTATTCATCTATTATTGAAGAACCTTCCGTAAAAGAGGTGCTTCAGACGATTAAATCAGCGAGTATGCTCATTCACGGAATCGGCGAAGCTAGAACAATGGCGGAGCGAAGAAACACACCTTTGGAAGATTTGAAGAAAATAGATGACAATCATGCGGTGACAGAAGCATTCGGCTACTACTTTAATGCGGACGGAGAAGTCGTTCACAAGGTGCATTCAGTCGGAATGCAGCTCGATGACCTCGATGCCATCCCCGACATTATCGCGGTAGCGGGCGGATCATCAAAAGCAGAAGCAATCGAAGCTTATTTTAAAAAGCAGCGAAACACGGTTCTCGTCACGGACGAAGGAGCCGCAAAGAAGTTATTAAGGGATAACAGTCCCTCAATATAAATATCTCTCACTTATTAAAAGGAGGAAATAATCATGGCAGTAAAAGTCGGTATTAACGGTTTTGGTCGTATTGGACGTAACGTATTCCGCGCAGCATTAAACAATCCTGAAGTTGAGGTAGTGGCGGTTAACGATTTAACAGACGCTAACATGCTTGCTCATCTTTTACAATATGATTCCGTACACGGAAAATTAGACGCAGAAGTTAAAGTTGACGGCAGCAACCTTGTTGTTAACGGCAAAACAATCGAAGTTTCTGCTGAGCGCGATCCTGCGAAACTCAGCTGGGGCAAACAAGGCGTTGAAATCGTAGTTGAATCTACTGGTTTCTTCACAAAACGCGCAGACGCTGCGAAACATTTAGAAGCCGGCGCGAAAAAAGTCATCATCTCTGCACCTGCTAACGAAGAAGATATCACAATCGTTATGGGTGTTAACGAAGATAAATACGATGCAGCTAACCACGATGTTATCTCTAACGCATCTTGCACAACAAACTGCCTTGCGCCGTTTGCAAAAGTACTTAACGACAAATTCGGCATCAAACGCGGTATGATGACAACTGTTCACTCTTACACAAATGATCAGCAAATCCTTGATCTTCCGCACAAAGACTACCGTCGTGCGCGTGCAGCAGCTGAAAACATCATCCCAACATCAACTGGTGCTGCTAAAGCAGTTTCTCTAGTTCTTCCTGAACTAAAAGGCAAACTGAACGGCGGAGCTATGCGTGTGCCGACTCCAAACGTTTCTCTTGTTGACTTAGTTGCTGAACTTAACAAAGACGTAACGGTTGAAGACGTAAACGCAGCTCTTAAAGAAGCGGCTGAAGGCGATCTTAAAGGAATCCTTGGCTACAGCGAAGAGCCATTAGTATCCGGAGACTACAACGGCAATGCTAACTCTTCTACAATCGATGCTCTTTCTACAATGGTTATGGAAGGCAGCATGGTAAAAGTAATCTCTTGGTACGATAACGAAAGCGGCTACTCTAACCGCGTTGTTGACCTTGCAGCTTACATCGCAAAACAAGGTCTTTAATTCATAGCTCCCGGAAAGGACCGGACTTGGTTCTTTCGGACAGAAACGCTATAATGAAAGCGGACAAGGGAAGGGGACGGACTCCCTTTCCCTTTTTCCATGAGAACCGGCTTTCAGAAAGCGCCGGATTGCTGCAGAACGTCCGCGTTTTGCAGTTTCAGCGGCACTTTCGTTTTCTGGCCGCCTGCCCTGGCTCAGAAGACGATCTGCCCCGTGCCCGGAAGCTGCAATCTGCCCCGCGGCGGAAGCATCATAAGGCGGTTTCACGTTTCACGTTTTTCGTGCTATGCAAACCATTTTGAAGGAGGATCTCCTAAGGCATGAATAAAAAAACAGTAAAAGACATCGACGTAAAAGGCAAAGTCGTATTCTGCCGCGTTGACTTTAACGTTCCAATGAAAGACGGGGAAGTAACAGACGATACTCGTATCCGTGCTGCGCTTCCGACAATCAAACATCTTGCAGACCAAGGCGCGAAAGTCCTTCTTGCGAGCCACTTAGGCCGCCCGAAAGGCGAAGTGGTTGAGGAGCTTCGTTTAACTCCTGTCGCTGCACGCTTAGGCGAACTGCTTGGCAAAGAAGTGAAAAAAGCAGATGAAGCTTACGGTGATGCTGTAAAAGCACAAATTTCTGATATGAAGGACGGAGACGTTCTTGTATTGGAAAACGTACGTTTCTACCCTGGCGAAGAGAAAAATGATCCTGAGCTTGCTAAAGCATTTGCTGAGCTTGCGGATGTATATGTCAATGACGCATTCGGTGCTGCCCACCGTGCTCACGCATCTACAGCCGGAATTGCCGAGCATCTGCCGGCGGTTGCAGGATTCCTGATGGAAAAAGAGCTTGACGTTCTCGGCAAAGCCGTGACAAATCCTGAGCGCCCGTTTACGGCAATCATCGGCGGAGCGAAAGTAAAAGACAAAATCGGCGTCATCGAAAGTCTGCTTGATAAAGTGGACAACTTGATCATCGGCGGAGGTCTTGCTTACACATTCGTTAAAGCGCTTGGCTATGAAGTCGGTAAATCTCTTCTTGAAGAAGATAAAATCGAGCTTGCAAAATCATTCATGGACCGCGCGAAAGAAAAAGGCGTTAAATTCTATATGCCGGAAGACGTTCTCGTTGCTGATGATTTCTCTAACGATGCAAACGTTCAAATCGTGCCGATCTCTGAGATTCCAAGTGATTTAGAAGCTATCGACATTGGTACGAAAACACGCGAAACGTATGCTGACGTCATCAAAAACAGCAAACTTGTCGTGTGGAACGGACCGATGGGTGTATTCGAAATCGACTTGTTCGCTCAAGGCACAAAAGCGGTTGCAGAAGCATTGGCAGAGGCGAATGATACATACTCTGTCATCGGCGGAGGAGACTCTGCGGCAGCCGTTGAAAAATTCGGCCTTGCTGACAAAATGAGCCACATCTCAACAGGCGGCGGCGCATCCCTTGAATTCATGGAAGGCAAAGAGCTTCCAGGGGTAGCTGCACTGAACGATAAATAAAACTGCTATAAGGAAGTGGAACAGATGAGAAAACCAATTATAGCCGGTAACTGGAAAATGAACAAAACACTCGGCGAGGCTGTCAGCTTCGTTGAAGAAGTGAAATCTTCCATTCCAGCAGCAGACAAAGCGGAAGCCGTTGTTTGCGCACCAGCACTTTTCTTAGAAAAGCTGACTTCTGCTGTTAAAGGAACTGACTTAAAAGTCGGCGCCCAAAACATGCATTTTGAAGAAAACGGTGCGTTCACAGGCGAAATCAGCCCGGTTGCTCTGAAAGACCTCGGCGTGGAATACTGCGTCATCGGCCACTCTGAGCGCCGTGAAATGTTCGCTGAAACAGATGAAACAGTTAACAAAAAAGCGCATGCCGCTTTCAAACACGGCATTGTGCCGATCATTTGCGTAGGTGAAACGCTTGAAGAGCGCGAAGCCGGAAAAACAAATGATCTTGTTGCCGATCAAGTGAAAAAAGGTCTTGCGGGTCTTTCTGAAGAGCAAGTTGCTGCTTCCGTTATTGCGTACGAGCCAATCTGGGCAATCGGAACAGGCAAATCTTCTACAGCGAAAGATGCTAACGACGTCTGCGCGCATATCCGTAAAGTCGTTGCTGAAAGCTTCAGCCAGGAAACTGCTGACAAGCTCCGCATTCAATACGGCGGCAGCGTAAAACCTGCAAATATTAAAGAATATATGGCAGAGTCCGATATTGACGGTGCTTTGGTCGGCGGCGCAAGCCTTGAACCGCAGTCATTCGTTCAATTATTGGAGGAAGGTCAATATGAGTAAAAAACCAGCTGCACTCATCATTCTTGATGGGTTCGGATTACGCAATGAAACAGTCGGAAATGCAGTCGCACAAGCGAAAAAACCGAATTTCGACCGTTATTGGAACCAATACCCTCATCAGACGCTGACGGCATCAGGCGAAGCAGTCGGACTGCCTGAAGGACAGATGGGGAACTCTGAAGTCGGACATTTGAATATCGGCGCAGGACGTATTGTGTACCAAAGCTTAACACGCGTGAACGTTGCCATCCGCGAAGGCGAATTCGAACGCAATCAAACGTTCCTTGACGCCATCAAAAACGCGAAAGACAACGACAAAGCGCTGCACCTGTTCGGCCTTCTTTCTGACGGGGGCGTACACAGTCACATCAATCATTTATTCGCGCTGCTGAAGCTTGCGAAAAGTGAAGGGCTGACGAAGGTGTATATCCACGGTTTCCTCGACGGCCGCGATGTAGGTCCGCAAACTGCGAAAACTTACATTCAGCAGCTGAATGAGCAGATCGAAGAAATCGGTGTCGGTGAAATCGCCAGCATTTCCGGACGCTACTACTCCATGGACCGCGACAAACGCTGGGACCGTGTAGAAAAAGCGTACCGCGCAATGGCTTACGGCGAAGGCCCGTCTTACCGCAGCGCGATGGATGTAGTTGACGATTCTTATGCGAACGGCATTCATGATGAATTCGTCATTCCGTCCGTTATCACAAAAGAAAACGGTGAACCCGTTGCGAAAATTCATGACGGCGATTCTGTGATTTTCTATAATTTCAGACCTGACCGCGCCATCCAGATTTCGAACACGTTTACCAACAAAGATTTCCGCGATTTCGACCGCGGTGAACATCATCCGAAAAACCTGTATTTCGTCTGCCTGACTCACTTCAGTGAATCTGTTGACGGATATGTGGCTTTTAAACCGGTAAACCTTGACAATACGGTTGGTGAAGTATTAGCACAGCACGGGTTAAAACAGCTTCGCATTGCAGAAACTGAAAAGTATCCGCACGTTACGTTCTTTATGAGCGGCGGCCGCGAAGAAGAATTCCCGGGCGAAGAGCGCATCCTTATCAACTCGCCGAAGGTTGCGACATATGACCTGAAGCCTGAAATGAGTGCGTATGAAGTGAAGGATGCTCTTGTAAAAGAAATCGCGGCTGACAAGCATGACGCGATCATCCTGAACTTTGCAAACCCTGACATGGTCGGCCACTCCGGAATGGTCGAACCGACGATTAAAGCAATTGAAGCAGTGGACGAGTGCTTAGGCGAAGTGGTTGACGCCATCATCGCTAAAGGCGGGCATGCCATCATTACCGCTGATCACGGTAATGCAGATATTCTGATTACAGAATCAGGCGAACCGCACACTGCCCATACGACAAATCCAGTCCCTGTCATTGTGACGAAAGAAGGCGTGACGCTGCGCGAAGGCGGAATCCTAGGCGACCTCGCACCAACGTTATTAGACCTTCTCGGTGTTGAAAAACCGAAAGAAATGACCGGAACATCTTTAATTCAAAAATAATTTGAAATCAAAAGGAGAGACAAAACTCATGCCATACATTGTTGATGTTTATGCACGCGAAGTCCTTGACTCCCGCGGCAACCCGACAGTTGAAGTAGAAGTATATACAGAAACAGGAGCTTTCGGCCGCGCATTAGTGCCAAGCGGAGCTTCTACAGGCGAATACGAAGCGGTTGAGCTTCGTGACGGCGACAAAGACCGTTACCTTGGAAAAGGCGTGTTAACTGCTGTTAACAACGTAAACGAAATCATTTCTCCAGAGCTTCTCGGCTTTGACGTAACAGAACAAAACGCAATCGATCAGCTTTTAATCGAGCTTGATGGAACTGAAAACAAAGGCAAACTCGGTGCGAACGCTATCCTTGGCGTATCTATGGCTTGTGCGCGCGCAGCTGCTGATTTCTTACAGATCCCTCTTTATCAGTACCTTGGAGGCTTCAACTCAAAAACGCTTCCTGTACCGATGATGAACATCGTAAACGGCGGAGAGCATGCTGACAACAACGTAGACATTCAAGAATTCATGATTATGCCTGTAGGCGCGCCTAACTTCCGTGAAGCGCTTCGCATGGGCGCTCAAATCTTCCACAGCCTGAAATCAGTTCTTTCTGCTAAAGGCATGAACACAGCTGTAGGTGACGAAGGCGGATTCGCTCCGAACCTTGGTTCTAACGAAGAAGCGCTTCAAACAATCGTTGAAGCAATCGAAAAAGCCGGCTTCAAACCTGGCGAAGAAGTGAAACTTGCTATGGATGCTGCATCTTCTGAGTTCTACAACAAAGAAGACGGCAAATACCATCTGTCTGGCGAAGGCGTTGTGAAAACATCTGCTGAAATGGTTGACTGGTACGAAGAAATGGTTTCTAAATACCCAATCATCTCTATCGAAGACGGACTTGACGAAAACGACTGGGAAGGCCACAAACTTCTTACAGAGCGTCTTGGCAAAAAAGTTCAGCTTGTCGGTGACGACCTTTTCGTTACAAACACGAAAAAGCTTGCTGAAGGTATTAAAAACGGCGTAGGCAACTCTATCCTGATCAAAGTAAACCAAATCGGTACATTGACTGAAACATTCGATGCGATCGAAATGGCGAAACGCGCAGGCTACACTGCTGTTATCTCTCACCGTTCTGGTGAAACTGAAGACAGCACAATCGCTGACATCGCTGTGGCAACGAACGCAGGACAAATCAAAACAGGTGCTCCGTCCCGTACGGACCGTGTTGCGAAATACAACCAGCTTCTTCGCATCGAAGATCAGTTGGCTGAAACTGCTCAATACCACGGTATCAACTCTTTCTATAACTTGAATAAGTAATCGAAAAAACCTCCCCAAGGGGAGGTTTTTTTATATGTCTGCATAAAGCCTTACCATATCGCGGCACTGTATCCCGTTTTCGAAAATCTCATCTTCATAATGCCTGATGAAAAAATCATGGTCGATGGCTTGGAGTCTGAAGCCGCATTTTTGGTAAAGGGCAAGCTGGCCTATACTGGAGTTGCCCGTTCCGATTTCAATAGTCGCCGCTCCCATTTGTTTTGCCTTATTCACGGCCTCTTCTAAGAGCTTTCTGCCGATGCCTTTGTTCTGCATTGATTCGTTTACCGCAATATTGACGATTTCCACCGTTTTTGGTCTTGTTTTTAAAAGGACGAAGACCCCTGCAAGCTCGTCTGACGTCCAAGCCGTATAGCATTCGCCTCTGGCAAGATAATCATCGACAATTTCCCTCGACGGATCGGCCAGCAGCAATAGTTCATACAGCGCTTCATCCCGCTCTGCCGCTTTTCGGATGCTCAGTTTTTGCATGTCCGTTTCTCCTCCTTCATTGTGATCGGCAGCTATTTTTTCAAAATAACTCCAAAATCATTCTACTTTATTATAAAATATGAAACATAGGAAAAGTTATACAAGTTTTGCAGATTGAATAGGAGGAAAGTCATGTTTTTTTGTAAATATTGCGGCCGACAGAATAATGAAGAGGCGCATTTCTGTAAAGAATGCGGAAAGCCGATCGGGAAAGGAAGCCGGCTGGGGCGGCAGGCGGCTGAATCCGCATCACAGCCGAGAAAGCCGATCCCTAAAAAAACGCTCTTCCTATGGGGAGGCATCGCTGCAGCGCTCATCTTATTGATTGCCGCATATAAAACCGGAGCCTGGCTGACATCTGAAAAAAGGCTCACGGATCAATTCGAACAGGCGGTTCATGACGGGGACACGAAAAAGCTCGCAGCCCTTCTCACCCCATCAGATAAAAAATTAAAGCTGAATGAGACCAATGTCAAACCGCTCCTTGCATACGCAAAGAAACACGGTGAACTGATGGAATCGCTTCGCGGCAATTCATCTGAAAAAGATGCGGTATACGTCAAAAAAGAGGGAAAAACCCTTCTATTGTTCGACCATTATGAACTGAAAGTCGATCCGGTTTATTTCCGCATCACAAGTAATTATAAAGGCGCCGATCTTTACATCAACAGCGAGAAAACCGGTACGGTCAAAAAAGCCGATGAAACCCAAACATTCGGCCCGTATGCACCGGGTGTCTATACGGCGGAAGCCAAGCTTCAAAATGACACGGTTGACGTTGGCAAAAAGCAAGAGGCGGAGGCAGCCGGCAGCCGGAATGTTGAGTTGGACCTGCCGTTAGACGCCGAGGATGTGACGTTCACTCCGGCAGACAGCTTCAAAAACGCGAAAGGCGATCTGCTGATAAACGGCAAGTCCGTCCATAAAGACCCTTTTAAGTCCGTTACATACGGCCCGCTCTTAACTGACGGCTCCATGACAGCCGCCGTGGAGGCTGATTTTCCTTGGGGGGAAACAAAAACTGCCGATGTTCCGATCAACGGCACTGATATGGAATTAACGCTAATTCCCGATCAAGATACACAAAAAACAATCATGGACACGATTGTCAAAACAACGAAGCAGTATACAAAAGCCATGGCAGACGGAAATACGGACCAGATGACAGAGGCTGGTTCAGCGTGGAAGGAGCAGACGAAAGAAGTGGTTTCCGGCATGAAGAGTTCCGGCACTTTTTTGAAGGATCAGTATAAAGAGACAAGCTTTGATCTGGACTCATTTGCGATTTCACAAGAGAACGGCCGCTGGCAAGTAACTGTTACGGGTAAAGAGCTTCATGAGTCTGCTTATTTCGACGAGAATACGAAGCCTGATATGGAAGAGGCTGAACCGAGCTTTCATTATATACTGTCATATGATCCAAAGCATAAAAAATGGGTTTTTGAAAAAGCTGATCCAGCCTCAGATTCTTCTGGGGCAAATGTGAAAAAAATAAAAAACGACCAGCCGAAAACCTACACATCCGCATGGGCGTCATCCAAAGGAAAGGCAGCTTCAGGCAGCCTCACGAATGAACAAGTCACATCGTTTATGGTTGATTACCTGACAAACCAATCAAGCGCCGTCAGCCTGAACAATTTCGCGATCATGGCGGGCAATTTGGAAGAGGGAAGCCCTTTGTATGCTGATCAGCAAAAATTGGTTAAAAAACTATACGGCGAGGGAACGACAGAAGTATTTAATGAAGTGAATGTAAAAAGCTTTTCGCAGAACGGCTCCCATCTGACGATTCATACGTATGAGGAGTTTTATATTACGAAAGCCGGCGGCAGTCCGAAGCTCAGAACATATCATTGGACGTATGGCGGCGTTGTGAAAGACGGAAGAATTTATTTAACATCCATTCAATAAAAAAATCCCCGCGCCAACCAGGCGGCGGGGGTTTTCATTTTTAAAAGAAAAAATAATTCATAAGTTCTTTTGTGTAATGCTTGATCGTGAATTGAAACGTGACGCAAATGATGAAATAGATGACGATAACAGCATAAGTGATATCCGCTTTAGCCGTGAGCTGATGCTGGTAGCTCGCCAGCATGAGCGGAGGCACGGCAAACGCCGCTCCTAATAGACCGACAGCCAGAATGGTAAAGCAAACGGTTGTGTGCATCAGCATAAAAATGAGTGCAAGAAGCAAAATAGCCGTAAACGGAATCAAAAACGCCCCGAATCTGGACAGCGAATCTTTAAATGACACCTGCGCGCCGCCGGCCTTCAATGCGATAAAAATCAAGAGATACAGGCAGAATACACATATCGCAAAGGTAAGCGCCGGTTTGATCACAACCGCGGTAAAACTGACGTCACGAAAGCCGTCTGATAAGAGAATATACATCATAATCGGCGTTATCAGACAGAAAAGCACCATGTTGATTATGCTGCTGACAAGCTGTTCACCGCCTGTCGTTTTGCATGTCTGATACGGTTTCTTTAAAACATTAAGCACGAATAAGGCAAATTGCTTTGAAGCCTGTTTAGCAGCAGCGCCGGCCTGCATTTGGCCTGAACCGGTCTGGTTGGGCTGGGGCGCACCGCACTTTTCACAAAACTTTCCGCCATCTGTATGATGGCCGCATTGAGGACAATACATTCTAAAACTCCTTTTACATGTAATATAGGGATTTTGTTCAATATTTACATTATAAAAGAAAATAGGACGGATGTAACGGAGATTTCTAAAGATATACTATTCACTTTCTCTATTATTTGATAATAGAGAAAAAGTACCCATTATGGTAGAATTTTTAACGAGAGTATTGATTCAGGGTGATAGAGGAAATTAACAGATGCTAAAAAAATTAAAAATGCTTTATCGGCTGTTGAAATTCGGAAAAGGCTTATGGAGATAGCAAACGGAAAAAACCGTCCTGTAAGGACGGTTTTTTCTGTTTCCGGATCGGCCGGCTGAGGTTACAAGAAGCAGGCACCGGGGTAAAAATCATGCATAAGAAACAGCGGAAAACAAAACATAAATCACAACGGCAAGTCATAAGGAGGTACGCATGTTTTCATTTATCATTCATGTCTTCATTTCCCTGTTTGCAGTGTCCAACCCCATCGGAAACGTGCCGATTTTTCTTTCACTGACAGAGGGCTACCCGGAGAAAGAACGGACGGCGATCGCACGCAAGGCGTCCGTGCTGTCGTTTATCATCTTGGCGGCATTTTTAATCTTCGGCCATCTGATCTTTAAACTGTTTGACATTAATATTCATGCCCTGCGTATCGCGGGCGGTATTTTTATTTTCGGCATCGCTTATAATCTTTTGAACGCGAAACAATCACATGTACAGTCCCTTCATCATGAAGAGAAAGGGGAAAGCAAGGAGAAAGCGGATATTTCCGTGACGCCTCTGTCGATTCCGATTATCGCCGGTCCCGGTACGATTGCGACGGTAATGAGTCTGTCGGCCGGCCACGGCGGCATCTTCCATTACATCAGCGTGCTGATCGGTATTGCGGCCGTCATCGCGATGACGTTCATCTTCTTTCACTATTCTTCTTTCATCAGCAACAAGCTCGGGAAAACCGAAATGAACGTGATTACCCGGCTGATGGGTTTGATTTTGGCGGTAGTGGCGATCGGCATGATCGGCGCCGGTCTGAAAGGCATGTTCCCGATATTGGTTTCCTGACTTAAAAAAAGCAGCGCCCGGTTATCTGCGGGCGCTGCTTTTTTCTATTTTCGGCACATGCTGAAACACTTCTTCACTCTCAAAAAATTCTATCAAACGGCTCAGCCAGTCATAATAATGGAGCCAGTCCGTCAGTTCGTCCAAAAGCTGACGGGCTTTTTCTTCAATTTCGGGACTGAGGTTTTCCGATTCCAGAAGCTCAGTCAGCTCACGGTTCAGCTTCTTATACAGCATTTTATTTTTGCTGACCGCCTTTGTCCAATTTGCCGTAAACAGGGAGATGAACGTCTGGTAATAATCACGCTCCACGTCGTAAAGGTCTTTCCGAACGCCTTTCTCAAACACTTTTTCAGCCAGATTGGCATCGGTCATCTCGCGGACCACCTGGCTCATCCTCGTTTTGCTCATGCCGGTCGCCTCTGACAGCTCATTTAACGTCATCGGCTTTCGGTTCATATAAATAATACCGAGCACACGCCCCAGTGTGGCCGGCATTCCGAATGTATGCATATTCTCGGCGATTCTCTCAATGAGATGCTCTTCAGCTTGACCGATGATATCAAGAGCGTTTTTTTCCACGGCTGATCATCCCTTCACTGGCTTTTCATGCTGACAATATATCATATTTTTTACAGTTGTTGAAAAAGATGATGCGGCAGGATATGCGAGCTATCCGGAGCGATTGTAAGAACGTCCCCGTTGTCAGCGGGATAACATCAAATAATACGTGTATTATATATAATTTCAACACGTTGTAAACTTTTTATTTTATAAACTTCATCTTATAATAAAGATTATACTTTTCAGAAAAATAACGGAATCCTTCGGAGGTGCACGGATTGCTGAGATTAGAAAATGTATCAAAAATCTATAAAGGCGGAAAAAAAGCCGTCAACAGCATTGATCTAAATATCGAAAAAGGCGAGTTTATTTGTTTTATCGGGCCGAGCGGCTGCGGAAAAACAACGACGATGAAAATGATTAACAGATTGATTGAGCCGTCATCAGGAAAGATTTTTATCGATGGCGAAAACATCATGGAGCAGGACCCCGTGGAGCTGAGACGGAAAATCGGCTACGTCATTCAGCAGATCGGACTTTTCCCCCACATGACCATTCAGCAGAACATTTCCCTCGTGCCGAAACTGCTGAAATGGCCGGAACAAAAGCGGAAGGAACGGGCGCGGGAGCTTTTGAAGCTCGTCGATATGGGCCCGGAATATTTAGACCGCTATCCTCATGAGCTGAGCGGCGGACAGCAGCAGAGAATCGGCGTGCTGCGCGCCCTGGCAGCGGAACCTCCCCTTATTCTCATGGATGAACCGTTCGGAGCGCTTGATCCGATTACACGTGATTCGCTTCAGGAAGAATTCAAAAAACTGCAAAGAACACTGAATAAAACGATTGTGTTTGTAACCCACGACATGGATGAAGCTATTAAGCTGGCTGACCGGATCGTCATTTTAAAAGCGGGAGAGATCGTTCAGGCCGGCACTCCTGATGACATCCTCCGAAATCCGGCTAATGAGTTTGTCGAAGAATTTATCGGCAAAGAACGGTTATTGCAATCAAGACCGGACATTGAACGCGTCGAGCAAATGATGAACAAAAAGCCTGTCACCGTTACGGCGGACAAAACGCTTTCGCAGGCGATACAGGTGATGCGGGAGCACCGTGTCGATTCCCTGCTTGTCGTTGATGACCTGAATGTGCTGCAAGGATATGTAGATGTCGAAATCATTGATCAGAACCGGAAAAAAGCAAGCCTCGTCGGCGACGTGCTCCGCTCTGATCTGTATACGGTCGAACAGGGGACGCTGCTCCGCGATACCGTACGCAAAATTTTAAAGCGCGGAATGAAATATGTACCCGTGGTTGATGAACAAAGGCATTTGGTCGGGATTGTCACGAGAGCGAGCCTTGTCGACATCGTTTACGATTCAATCTGGGGCGAGGAAGACCAGCTGGTGACAGGCTGACAAGGGGAGGAACGCTTACAATGAATGAAATGATCAAGTTTTTGCAGACGAACGGCGGAGAGCTTTTATATAAAACGTGGGAGCATTTATATATTTCAATCATCGCCGTCATATTAGGCATTCTCGTCGCCGTTCCGCTCGGAGTGGGGCTGACGAGAATGAAAAAGGGCGCAGGCGCTGTCATCGGCGCCGTCAACATTGTGCAGACCTTGCCGAGTCTCGCGATACTGGCATTCTTTATCCCGCTGTTAGGGGTGGGAAAGCTGCCGGCGATCGTCGCGCTGTTTTTCTATTCGGTGCTGCCGATTCTCCGGAACACGTACACCGGCATTCAAGGCGTAAATAAAAATCTGCTGGAATCGGGAAAAGGCATCGGGATGCCGGTCTGGGAGCAGATCAGGCTTGTGGAACTGCCGCTTGCGGTTCCGGTGATCATGGCGGGCATTCGCACATCCACCATTTATCTGATCGGCTGGGCGACGCTTGCTTCTTTTATCGGGGGCGGCGGGCTCGGAGACTATATTTTTATCGGCCTGAACCTCTATCAGCCTGAATATATTATCGGCGGCGCCGTGCCCGTCACCATTTTAGCCATTATCATCGATTATCTGCTGGCGGCGACGGAACGGAAGGTGACGCCGAAAGGGCTGAAAGGACTGAAGGAAGTATCATAAGGAGTTGGCTGTTTTGAAAAGAAACCTAAAGAGATGGATGTGCGCGCTGGCGCTGTCGGCTGCTCTGCTTGTAGGCGGCTGTTCCCTTCCCGGGCTGAGCGGGGCTTCCGATGATACGATTAAAATCGGGGCGCAAAGCATGACGGAATCAGAAATTATCGCCAATATGCTCGCACAGATGATTGAGCACAATACAGATTTGAATACGGCATTAATTAAAAACCTCGGATCAAACTATGTCCAGCAGCAGGCGATGCTCGGCGGTGAAATCGATATCGCCGCGACGCGCTACTCAGGAACTGACTTAACGAGCACCCTCGGCATGGAAGCGGAAAAAGATCCGAAAAAAGCATTATCCATCGTGCAGAAAGAATTTGAGAAACGCTTCCATTACAAATGGTTTGATTCCTACGGGTTTGAGAACACATACGCTTTTACCGTCACGAAAGAGCTTGCGGAAAAAGACCATTTAGACAAAGTATCAGATATTAAGAAGTATGCGGATCAATTTAAGCTCGGTGTAGATAATGCGTGGCTGAAACGAAAAGGCGACGGCTATAAGGGCTTCACCGACACATACGGCTATGAATTCGGCACAACCTATCCGATGCAGATCGGACTTGTATACGATGCCGTGAAAAACGGGAAAATGGATGCCGTTCTCGCTTATTCAACGGACGGACGGATCAAAGCATACGATCTGAAAATTTTAAAAGACGACAAGCAGTTTTTCCCGCCGTATGACTGTTCCCCGGTCATCCCCGACAGCGTGCTGAAACAGCATCCGGAACTGAAAGGCATTGTGAATAAACTGATCGGCAAAATTGATACGGAAACGATGCAGGAATTGAATTACGAGGTGGACGGCAAGCTGAAAGAACCGTCCGTCGTCGCTAAAGAATTTTTGGAGAAACATCATTATTTTGAATAAGAAATGAGGTGGGGCAAATGGAAGTGCTGCAGCAGCTCGGCACTTATTATTCTCAAAACGGCGCCTATGTACTTCAGGAGTTTTACCGCCATTTTCTCATGTCGGTATACGGCGTTTTATTTGCGGCGATCGTTGGGATTCCGCTCGGCATCTTCATTGCCAGATACAGAACATTAAGCGGCTGGGTATTCGCGGTGACAAACGTGATTCAGACCGTGCCGGCGCTTGCGATGCTCGCGGTGCTGATGCTCGTCATGGGGCTCGGCGCCAATACGGTGATTTTGTCGCTGTTTTTATATTCGCTTCTTCCGATCATCCGGAATACGTACACGGGAATCGCCAGCATTGAACACGCTTATCTTGAATCGGGAAAAGCGATGGGCATGACCAAATTTCAAGTGCTTCGCATGGTGGAATTGCCGCTTGCGCTCTCCGTCATCATGGCGGGGCTGCGGACGGCGCTCGTCATCGCGATCGGCATTACGGCAATCGGTACGTTTGTCGGCGCTGGCGGCCTCGGTGACATTATTGTCAGAGGCTCAAACGCCACGAACGGGACCGCGATTATTTTAGCCGGCGCCATCCCGACAGCGCTCATGGCCGTTATCGCAGATCTTGTGATGGCGTGGCTGGAGCGGGCGCTGAGTCCGGGGAGAAAGAAAAAACGAACCAAAGCGCCGAATGCGGCATGAAAAAAACGCCTTGCGGGTCAGGGCGTTTTTTCTTATGGCTTCGGAACATGCTTGAAAATTTCTTCGCTTTCGAAAAACTCGATCAGGCGGCTGATCCAATTGTAGTAATCAAGCCAATCCTTTAATTCTTTCAGCAGTTCATTGATTTTTTCCTCAGCTTCCTCCGGCACGCCGTTTTCAAGAACGGCCGTCAGTTCGCGGTTCAGCTTTTTATGCATCATCTTATTTTTGCTGACGACCTTGCTCCATGTGGCCGTAAACAGCGTAATAAAGGTTTGGTAATAATCCTGCTCGACGTCGTATAAATCTTTGCGGACGCCTTTTTCAAACACTTTTTCCGCCAGATTGACGTCAAGCATTTCACGGACGGCCTGGCTCATTCTCGTTTTGCTCATGCCGGTCGCTTCTGATAATTCAGTTAAGGTCATCGGCTTGCGGTTCATATAAATAATGCCTAAAATGCGTCCCACCGTCGCGGGCATCCCGAATGTATGCATATTTTCAGCGATTCGTTCTATTAAATGATCTTCGGCTTGTTCGATTACGTGTAACGGATCTTTCTCCAACAGTTTCAATCCTTTCAGTCAGCAATTCCGATGTCAATATACCATATTTTTAAACCGGCGGAAATGCTCTTCCGAGAGAATTTGGCAGTAATTCGGAGCAATAAGAAGAACTTTGCCGGTCAATACGGGTAAATCAGTGCTTACACAACCTTTATATATAATATGGACAAATTGTAAACTTTTTTATTTATAAAGTTTAATTTATAATGGGAAACATTCAATTGTCTGAAAAGTTAAATACAAATTTAACGAATTGAATAAACTTAATCATGGAGGTGTGAGTGTTTGCTGACATTAGAAAATGTCTCGAAAACGTATAAAGGCGGAAAAAAAGCCGTCAACAGCATCAATCTGAATATCGCTAAGGGCGAATTTATTTGTTTTATCGGACCGAGCGGCTGCGGGAAAACGACGACGATGAAAATGATCAACCGCTTAATTGAACCGACGGAAGGCAGAATCCTGATAGAGGGCCGGAACATTATGGAACAAGACCCGGTGGAACTCAGAAGAAGCATCGGCTATGTCATTCAGCAGATCGGGCTGTTTCCGCATATGACCATTCAGCAGAACATTACCCTCGTTCCGAAACTTTTAAAACATCCTGCAAAAGAACGGAAGGAACGGGCGCGGGAGCTTTTAAAGCTCGTTGATATGGGGCCTGAATATTTAGACCGTTACCCTCATGAACTGAGCGGAGGACAGCAGCAGCGAATAGGTGTATTACGGGCACTTGCCGCAGAGCCGCCGCTCATCTTAATGGATGAACCGTTCGGGGCGCTTGACCCGATTACGAGAGATTCCCTTCAGGAAGAATTTAAAAAACTGCAAAAAACCTTACATAAAACCATCGTATTTGTTACTCATGATATGGACGAAGCCATCAAACTTGCGGACAGAATCGTCATTCTGAAAGCGGGAGAAATCGTCCAAGCCGGAACGCCTGATGACATTCTCCGATTTCCGGCGAATGAATTTGTCGAGGAGTTTATCGGCAAAGAACGGCTGATTCAATCATCCAGCCCTGATATTGAACGGGTGGAGCAGATCATGAATTCCGCTCCTGTGACGGTAACACCTGAGAAAACGCTGTCAGCCGCCATTCAGTTGATGCGCGCCGAGCGGGTGGATTCGCTGCTCGTCATTGATGAGAAGAACGTTCTCCAAGGTTATGTCGATGTGGAAATGATTGACCGCAAACGAAGACAGGCGGCAACCGTCGCGGAAGTGCTCGAGCGCGATCTATACACGGTCAGAAGCGGCACCCTGCTTCGCGACGCCGTCCATAAAATTTTAAAAAGAGGCATGAAATTTGTGCCCGTCATTGATGAAGCCGGCCGTTTAACGGGAATCGTGACAAGGGCAAGTCTCGTTGACATCGTCTATGACTCCATTTGGGGAGAAGAGAAAGAGCTCGCGGTGATGTCATGAGGAGGCTTCAATTGATATGAATCAGACCATGCAATTTTTACAGACAAACGGTGCAGAACTGCTTTATAAAACATGGGAGCACTTGTACATCTCATTAATCGCCGTCATGGCGGGCATTCTCGCCGCCGTTCCGCTCGGCGTCCTGCTGACGAGGATGAAAAGAGGCGCCGGCACAGTCATCGGCATCGTCAACATCATCCAAACTTTGCCGAGCCTTGCCATTCTCGCATTTTTTATTCCGCTTTTAGGCGTGGGAAAGGTCCCGGCCATTGCGGCGCTGTTTTTCTATTCCGTGCTGCCGATTCTCAGAAACACGTATACGGGAATCCTCGGTGTCAACCGGCATCTTCTTGAATCGGGAAAAGGGATCGGCATGACCGCATGGGAGCAGATCAGGCTTGTAGAGCTCCCGCTTGCCGCCCCGGTCATCATGGCGGGCATCCGGACGTCGGCGATTTATTTGATCGGCTGGGCGACGCTCGCCTCCTTTATCGGCGGAGGCGGACTCGGGGATTACATTTTTATCGGCTTGAACCTTTATCAGCCGGAGTATATTATCGCTGGCGCCGTTCCGGTCACGATGTTAGCGGCCGCCGTCGACTGCTTGCTCGGGATGACAGAACGGAAAGTCACGCCTGACGGGCTGAAGGACATAAAAAATGCTTCATAAGGAGGAAGTCTCTCGTGGGGAATAGATGCAAAAAACGGCTGCTCGCATTCGCCTGTATCGGTATGCTGCTCCTTGGCGGCTGTTCGCTACCGGGATTGAGCGCCGCATCGGAGGATACCCTCAAAATCGGGGCGCAAAGCATGACCGAATCAGAAATCATCGCGAGCATGCTCGGACAGATGATTGAACATCACAGCGATTTGAAAACAACCGTTATTAAAAATCTCGGCTCCAACGCCGTACAGCAGCAATCTTTGATAAACGGTGATATTGATATCGCCGCGACGCGCTATACGGGGGACGCGCTGACGGGCACGCTTCGCATGGAGCCGGAAAAAGACCCGGACAAAGCGCTGCGGCTCGTTCAGCGTGAATTTCAAAACAGATATGACATGAAATGGTTTGATTCTTACGGCTTTGATAATACATACGTCTTTACCGTTTCCGGACAGCTTGCCCGCAAATACCATTTAGAAACGGTATCCGATGTCAAAAAAGAGGCGTCTCATCTGAAATTCGGCGTTGATAACTATTGGATGAAGCTGAGAGGCAACGGATATCAGGATTTTATGAACACATACGGAATGTCATTTGAAGGCACGTATCCGATGCAGATCGGCCTCGTTTACGACGCGCTGAAAAGCAGGAAGATGGATATCGCGCTCGCTTATTCCACCGACGGAAGAATCATTGCTTACGGACTGAAAACACTGAAGGATGATAAGCGGTTCTTTCCTCCTTACGACTGTTCACCCGTCGTTCCGAAACGTGTATTAAACGAGCATCCCGAACTGGAGGGCGTGATCAATCAAATGATCGGCGAGATTGATACGAAGATGATGCAGAAAATGAATTACGAAGTCGACGGCCAATTAAAAGAGCCGTCCGTCGTGGCAAAGGAATTTTTAGAAAAGCATCATTACTTTGAATAACGGAAAGGAGATATGCGGATGGACACGCTGAAAGAGCTGTTTACGTATTACGCTCAAAACGGCAGCTATGTTCTGTATGAGTGCTGGCGGCATTTTCTCATGTCGGCGTACGGCGTCGTTTTCGCCGCCGCTTTCGCCATTCCGGCCGGCATTGTGACAGCAAGGCACGGGCGTCTCTCCGGCTGGGTGTTTGCTGTGGCGAACGTGATTCAAACCGTTCCGGCGCTGGCGATGCTCGCCGTCCTGATGCTTGTCATGGGACTTGGCGCCAATACGGTCATCACGGCTTTGTTTCTGTATTCACTGCTGCCGATTCTCAGGAATACGCACACGGGCATTATTAATATTGATCACGCTTATCTTGAGTCGGGAAAAGCGATGGGCATGACGAAATATCAAGTGCTTCGCATGGTGGAGCTGCCGCTTGCGCTTTCCGTCATTATGGCGGGTCTTCGAACGGCGCTCGTCATTGCGATCGGCATCACGGCAATCGGCACCTTCGTCGGCGCAGGCGGCCTCGGGGATATGATCGTCAGAGGCTCGAACGCGACAAACGGAACCGCCATTATTCTTTCGGGCGCCATTCCGACCGCACTGATGGCGGTAGCCGCAGACCTGCTGATGGCGTGGCTGGAACGAGCCCTCAGCCCTGTGAAAAAACAAAAAAGAAAGCTGATCGTACGCTCAGCCTCATGAAAAAAAGCATTCTTCTGCGTGAAGGATGCTTTTTTTGATTTCTTGATTAAATTTTGATAACTGCGCTGTAAAGTCTTACATATCAAATAACAAAGCAGAGGGGTAATCATATGAGCAACATCTTAGAAACGAGACAGCTGCAAAAATCATTCGGCAGACAACAGGCAGTGGCTGATGTGTCTCTATCGGTTAAGCGCAACAGTATTTACGGCCTGCTCGGTCCGAACGGCGCCGGAAAATCAACGACTCTTAAAATATTGACCGGCATCTTGCAGCAAACATCCGGCGAGGTTCTGTTCGACGGGCATCCATGGAAGCGCGAAGATTTGAAAAAGATCAGTTCCCTGATTGAAGCGCCGCCGCTTTACAGCAACCTGACAGCCGCTGAAAATCTAAAAGTCCGCTGCGTGATGCTCGGGTTGCCTGATTCAAGAATTGCGGAGGTGCTGGAAATCACGGGATTAACGGGAACCGGAAAAAAGCGCGCCGGCCAATTTTCCATGGGAATGAAACAGCGTCTCGGCATTGCGTTGGCATTAGTCAACCGTCCGTCGCTCTTAATTCTTGACGAGCCGACAAACGGATTGGACCCGATGGGGATTCAGGATTTGCGGGAATTTATCCGCTCCTTGCCCGGACAGGGAATGACGGTAATTTTATCAAGCCACCTGTTATCAGAAGTGGAGCAGATCGCAGACCATATCGGAATCATCAGTGACGGTGTTTTGGGATATCAGGGAGAAATCAGCCGGGAAGACGATCTGGAGCGGCTGTTTCTGGAGGTAGTCAAATCAACACGGGAGAAAGCGGGGACAGGAAAATGATTCAGTACATGCAGGCGGAACACCTTACATCTAAAAGAACATTTATCAAAAAACTGATCATTCTGATTCCCCTTCTGAACACGGCTTTTTCTTTTCTGCTGAATCCGGCCTATTTTATGACGGGCACGTTCAATTGGTGGGCGGTTATTTTCATGCCGCTCATGATTGCTCTAATGTGCGGTTTATCTGTTAAAAAAGAGAAAAAATCTGCGAATGACCGCGCGGTGTACTCATTGCCGGCGGATTTAAAAAGCATATGGCTCTCAAAAATAAGCTTGATCGCGCTGTATTCACTCCTGTCGCAAATCGTCTTTTTCATCATCATGTTTTTACTTGGCCTTGTGTTTCCGGGAATTGCTGCGCTGCAGCTGAAAGGCGTTGAAGCAGGCTCCCTTTTGTGGCTGACGACGCTTTGGGAAATCCCATTGTGCTTATGGATTGCCAGACAGTTCGGGTTTACGGCAGTCATTCTCATGAATATGATCGCCGCCTTTGTTTTTGGTATTCTGCCGGCGTCCCGTTCATTGTGGTGGCTGAGTCCATGGAGCTGGTCAGTCCGGGTGATGTCACCGATTCTCGGAATCCATCCGAACGGAATTCCCCTTCCCGCAGACAGCGGCTTATTAAACGGAAATGTGATCTTTCCGGCTATTATTCTTTCTATCCTTTCTTTTATCGCAATAAGTTTGATTTCCGCCGTGCCTTTTGCAAAAGGGGGAAACCGGTCATGACCGTGCTTTTACGATATATGTGGGCCGATGTATTAAAAATGAAGCGCACGCCGTTCATATGGATGCATGTTGCGGCGCCGGCCGTATGCGCGGGATTTTTCCTGTTATATATGATGTATGGAAGGATTCAGGAGCCTTATGAGCTGTACAGCGTCTTCTTCAACGTGATTGCCGTTTTATACCCTTTAATCATCAGTATTGTCTGCGGCATGTCTGCCTCAGTCGAGGAACAGGCGGGTCATTTTCAGATGATGCTGGCGGTTCCGTATTCGAAAATCGTCAGTTTTGCGGGCAAGCTGCTTCTATTGCTGCTGTTGAATGTGTTATCGATAGGTCTTGCCATCTGTCTTTATTTGGCGGGGATGAAATTTGTTCTTCACATCAATGACCTTCCGTACTTTCTCTTTTTAAAGGGAGGGGCGTGGCTGATTGCCGGCAGTATTCCGCTTTATATGATTTCTTTTTTTGTCGGCATACAGTACGGCATGGGACCGTCCGGGCTTTTAGGGGGAGCGGGTTTATTAATGGCGGCGCTGATGAATACGGGATTGGGCGATGTCATCTGGCGTTTTTTCCCGTGGGCATGGAGCGTGCGGCTGTCGAACCTTGCAGGACTGCTGCATTTTGACAAAGTCAAAAAAGAGTTTATCCCTTATGTGAGATACGATATGAGATTCGGAGAAATAATGTTATATTTTTCTATAGTGATATTATGTCTGGCCGGCCTCCATTGGTGCAGAAGATGGGAAGGGCGGCGTTCATATGAATAAAGGCAAGGAGCGATTCGGCCGGTGGCAAACATTTTAGCGGTAGATGATGAAAAAGATATTCTCGTTCTGATCAGAAACATTTTACAGCGTGATCAGCATACAGTAACGATTCTGGAAAAAGCGGAAGATCAGTCATTGGATTTTTTTCAAGGCTATGATTTGATTCTTCTTGATGTCATGATGCCCGGAACCGACGGAATTGAACTCTGCCGGAGGATTCGGCCGCTGGTGGACAGCCCGATTCTGTTTTTAACGGCAAAATCTGACGAAGAATCCATTGTGAAAGGCCTCATGACAGGCGCTGATGATTACATCACAAAGCCGTTCGGCGTACAGGAATTGATGGCAAGGGTAAACGCGCATGTCAGAAGGGAACAGCGGGAAAAGCGTCAGACAAAACGTCTGATATCAGGCTTCATGTTTGATTTTGATAATAAAGAAGTATGGTTTGATGACCGTAAACTGCCTCTTACGAAAAACGAATATAAAATCGTAGAATTTCTGGCACAACATAAAAACAGAACATTCTCACGGGAGCAGATTTACGAGGAAGTGTACGGCTTAGATGGCGATGCGCTCTATTCAACCATTACAGAGTTTATCAGAACCATTCGGAAAAAATGTAAAGAACACGGGGCTGATCCGATCAAAACGGTGTGGGGTGTCGGGTACAAATGGGAATAGCAAAAGGAAAATCCAGCATCCGCAAAGAGCTTGTCAAATTCACCATCACGCTGTGTCTGAGCACGATGGGGGTGGCTGCATTATGCGTCGCCTTAAATGCCATTGCCCTGAATGCCGGAGCGATCCTGCCGGCAAATTACAGCGAGCATGAGGCGGAACAGATCAAGCCCCGCCTGAAATCGGCGGAAAAGATAACAGAAGACATGATCCCCGATGGTATGACATACGCCGTTTTTGATAAAAAAACAAAGCGGATGACGAAAGGGACGATGACGGAAAAAGACGCGGCCAGCGCCAGAAAAAAGATCCAGCATCAGCCGTATTTTAATTATGCTCAAAAAGGATTCATGGTGGTTGATCGGAAAAATGAATATGGCGTTCTCCAATATTCACTCAGGTCGGAATTTCAGTCGCCGCTGCTAAGGCGCTATCTGCCGAATTATGAATGGACGGGTCTTGCGGTTCTGATCACTTTGCTTCTTTTAACTGTGTTTATCGTGACGACGCGATTCGCCAATCAGCTGAGACGGCATTTCAGCACACTCAGCTCCATTACGGCAAGCATTAAAAAACAGAATTTAAATATCAATCCAAAAAGGCCGCGCATAAAGGAATTTGACGATGTCATTGACTCTCTGCTGAAAATGAAAGACGCGCTTCAGGCATCTCTGGCTGCGCAATGGGAGGCGGAGCGGATAAAGAAGGAACAGATCGGCGCGCTTGCGCATGATATTAAAATTCCGGCAACGATCATTAAAGGAAATGCCGAGCTGCTTCAGTTAACAGAACCTGATGAGGAACAGACGGAATACACGCAGTATATCCTTGATGCCGGAAACAAAATCGAGCAATATGTCGGGCAGCTGATTCAGCTTTCTAAAGCGGAGGGGGCAGTTGCCGTTCATCTGGAATATACCGATCTCAAAGAGTGGGCTCAAAACATATATCGTGACGCAGCGGCGCTTGCGGGGCCGAAACAGATTGATCTCGTCCTCAGAGAGCGGGGCATTGACCGAAAAGAAGCGCCGATTGATCAAGAACTGCTTCGCAGGGCGGTCATGAATATCGCGGCGAATGCCGTCGACTATACGCCGGAAAGAGGAGAAATCCGTGTGGACGTCCTATGCACCGATACCGCACTCAGTATTGCCGTATCTGACAGCGGAAGCGGGTTCTCGCAGGAAGCGCTGAAAAGGGCGACACAGCTTTTTTACACGGAGGATAAAAGCAGACATTCGGCGGGGCATCACGGCATGGGGCTTACATTCGCCCATCATGTCGTGCATCTTCACCACGGCGAATTAATACTTGAAAATCAAGAGTCTGGCGGAGCCCGTGCGGAAATCCGAATTCCGCTGGAAGGCATCAGACAAAAACAAGCCCTGCACGCATGAGGGCTTGTTTTCCTGTTTAAGAAAGGCAAAATGAAAACGGCTGTCCGTTTGAGAGATCAGCCGCTTATGCGGAAAAGCGTTTATCAGGAAGGATCAATCCATGTTGAAGACCACTTGGAAATTTCCTCTAAAATAGGGGCTAATGCGCAGCCTTTTTTCGTTAAAGAATACTCAATACGGACAGGCGTTTCGGGGATAACATCCCGTTTGATGACACCTTCTGTTTCAAGTTCTTTCAGACGTTCTGACAAGACTCTTCCGCTTAAATTCGGAAGCGCCGCTTCAATTTCGCTAAATCGCTGCTGTCCGTTCAATAACTGAAAGACGATTAGAGCCACCCAGCGTTTACTTAGGATGTCGACCGCTTTTTCGAATCTGGGGCACATTTCTGATTGGTTCATGCTTTTTCACCTCGTCTTCCGCTATTATACCGCAAAATCGGAGGGAACGTACGTCTGGCGCTTGTTAAGTTGAGGAGAGGATCAAAAAGAGGATGAGGAATCCGGGGAGCGCTTTTTCGCTTCAGCGGCGATAAAATCAAAGTATTTGCTGACGCTTTCAATGTCTTCCTTTGTGAAGTGCTGCCACTTTTTGCTGTCAAACAGCGGCAGATGCTCCGCGCCTCTGTCAACGGCGGTCTGATAGATGGCGCGGATGGATTGATAGCTTTCGGATGTTTCGCGGATTTCCTCCTGAAATGCCTTGATGTGTCCGGCCCGCGCCATTAACTCTTCGTACGGAATTTTTAATGTGTCCGCCAATTTCTTGATGGTCGCCGGTTTAGGAATGCCGCGGTGCCCGTTTTCAATTCTGGAAATGGTCGCCGAGCTGACGCCGGAATAGACGGCAAGCTGATTGACGGTAAGCTTCCGGGCGCGGCGCAGCTCTCTTAATTGCTTTCCGAATGTATTCAATAAGATCGCCTCACATGTGCAAAGTCATGAGTCTTCATTTTTTCTTTTTTTGGCTTCCGCTGACAAGAACGCAAAGTATTTATCAAGCAGAACCAAGTCTTCTTTCGACAGGTGCCGCCAGTTCTCCCGCTCCAAAAGTGATAAATCATCCAGCTCATACGTTTCGGCTTTTTCCAGCAAGGTGCAGCCTGTGTCGTATGAGGCTCTCGTTTCCTGAACGGTCTCTATGTATCCCGCCGTCTGCATCAATTCCTCATACGGGATTTTTAACGCATCTGCGAGCTTTTTAATGGTTGCAGGTTTCGGCACCCCGCGTTTGCCGTTTTCAATCCGCGAGATTCCCGCGGCGCTGACGCCTGAATACGTTGCCAGCTGGTTCACTGTCAGATGCCGTTTTTCCCGCAATGTCCGTAATTGTTTCCCGAAGCTTTCCACAGTCTCTCCCCCTCCCGCGGTCTATTTATATTCTAGTATGTTTATTGACTAAAGGGAATAGTCAGGCTGGAAAAGTATTGACAAAAGTTAACAAAAGCCGTATCTTATGTATAAGAAAGAAAGTATTTGACAGAACGGAAGGTGAAGAAAGTGGTCGAAAAGATACAGATCAGAAGAGATTATGTGCTGCAGTATATGGTCAATAATGACTACTCGTTAAACCAGCTCGCCCTGGAGATCGGAATATCTCCCGCCACACTGAGCCGTGTACTGAATGGAGAGCGGAGGCCGGGCCAGCTGGTCATCGGAAAGATGCTCTATTACTTTGACATGAAGTTTGAAGATCTTTTTTACTACGATTTTGTTGACAAAAGTCAACAGTGATGAAAGATTCAAATTGCATTTCCGTTTTTCTGACATGATATGCACCGATACGGCGTGACATGCCTTTGCTTTTCATGTAAAATAGAAGCAATGTAGGCCAGTCAGTCTGGAGGTGTATGGGATGCACACTTTATTGATTACCTTATTGGTTATCGTCAGTATTGCACTTATTATTGTCGTATTGCTTCAATCCAGCAAAAGCGCCGGTTTATCGGGTGCGATTTCAGGCGGGGCGGAGCAGCTTTTCGGAAAACAGAAAGCAAGGGGCCTTGATCTGATTCTTCACCGCACAACCGTTGTGCTGGCAGTCTTGTTTTTCGTGTTGACGATTTCGCTGGCGTATATCGTATAAGGCAATGTTTGTATAAGGTCTGATTTAATATCAGGCCTTTTTCTTGTTGAGAGACGGCGTTTGTTTCTCGCAAAACTGTGGAAAACTAAATTGAATGTGCAAAAAAGGGGTTATGAGCATGAAAATTGTGACACCAAAACCATTTACATTTAAAGGCGGAGACAAGGCGGTGCTTCTGCTGCACGGGTTTACGGGAAATACGGCAGACGTCAGAATGCTCGGCCGCTACTTAAATGAGCGCGGCTACACTTGTCACGCGCCTCAATATAAAGGGCACGGCGTTCCGCCGGAAGAGCTGGTACATACGGGGCCGGAAGATTGGTGGAAAGACGTCATGGACGGGTATGAATATTTACAATCTGAAGGCTATGAAAACATTGCGGCCTGCGGACTGTCGCTTGGCGGGGTTTTTTCATTGAAATTGGGTTACACTGTACCCATAAAGGGAATTGTTCCTATGTGTGCTCCGATGCACATTAAAAGTGAAGAGGTTATGTACGAAGGAGTTCTCTCCTACGCGCGCAATTATAAAAAATTCGAAGGAAAACAGCCGGAGCAGATTGAAAAGGAAATGAAGGAGTTTGAAAAAACGCCGATGAATACGCTCAAATCGCTTCAGGAGCTGATTGCCGATGTGCGCAAAAACGTCGACATGATCTATTCCCCGACATTTGTGGTTCAGGCACGGCATGACCATATGATTAACACAGACAGTGCAGACATCATTTACAACGAGGTGGAAACGGACGACAAACAGCTGAAATGGTATGAAGAGTCAGGACATGTCATTACGCTGGACAAAGAACGGGACCTCGTTCATCAGGATGTGTACGAATTTTTAGAGAAACTCGATTGGTAACAAACAGGAGGTCGGATAATGGAAAAAGAAGCGTTTATGGACCGTCTTCTCGCGTTTATGAAGGAAGAGGCGTACAAGCCCCTTACCGTTCAGGAACTTGAGGAGATGCTGAACATCACGGAAGCCGAAGAATTTAAAGAACTGGTTAAAGCGCTGGTGGCGCTCGAGGAGACCGGACAGATCGTCCGCACCAGAAGCAACCGCTACGGGCTTCCGGAAAAAATGAATTTAGTAAAAGGAAAAATTTCCGCGCATGCAAAGGGATTCGCGTTCCTATTGCCGGAGGATACCTCTTTAAGCGATGTGTTTATTCCGCCGAATGAGCTGAATACAGCTATGAACGGCGATATCGTCATGGTGCGGCTCAATTCCCAGTCAAGCGGATCGAGACAGGAAGGCACGGTCATCCGCATCTTGGAAAGAAGCATCGACCGCGTCGTGGGCACATACACAGAAACGAAAAGCTTCGGCTTTGTCATCCCGGATGATAAGAAAATCACGAGTGATATTTTTATTCCGAAACATGCCAATAACGGCGCTGCGGAAGGCCATAAAGTCGTCGTCAAACTGACAAGCTACCCTGAAGGCAGAATGAACGCCGAAGGAGAAATCGTTGAAATACTCGGCCATAAAAATGATCCGGGCATCGATATTTTATCCATCATCCATAAGCACGGCCTGCCGGGAGATTTTCCGGCTGAAGCGATGGAGCAGGCAACAAGCACGCCCGATACCATCGATGAAAAAGACATCAAAAACCGCCGTGATCTCCGCGATCAGGTCATTGTCACCATTGACGGCGCGGATGCGAAGGATCTGGATGACGCCGTCACTGTAACAAAGCTTGATAACGGCAGCTACAAGCTCGGCGTCCATATTGCCGATGTCAGCCATTACGTCACGGAGAATTCCCCGATTGACAAAGAAGCGCTGGAAAGAGGGACAAGCGTGTATCTGGTTGACCGGGTCATTCCGATGATCCCGCACAGACTGTCTAACGGAATCTGTTCTTTAAATCCGAAGGTCGACCGCCTGACGCTTTCCTGCGAAATGACAATCAACCAGCAGGGACAGGTGACAGAGCACGAGATCTTCCAAAGCGTCATTAAAACGACGGAAAGAATGACCTATTCAGATGTCAACCGGATTCTCACAGAAGACGACGCCGAGCTGAAAGAAAGGTATGAGCCGCTCGTCCCGATGTTCAAAGACATGGAGCGTCTGGCGGAAATTCTCCGGGCGAAACGGATGGACCGCGGCGCCGTGGATTTTGATTTCAAAGAGGCGAAGGTGCTCGTCGATGAGGAAGGCGCCGTAAAAGACGTCGTCATCAGAGAGCGCTCAGTAGCGGAAAAGCTGATTGAAGAATTCATGCTTGTGGCAAACGAAACGGTGGCCGAGCACTTCCATTGGATGAACGTGCCGTTTATTTACCGGATTCACGAAGAACCGAACGCCGAAAAACTGCAAAAGTTCCTGGAGTTCGTCACCACATTCGGTTATATCGTCAAAGGGAAAGCCGGAGACATTCATCCGCGCGCGCTGCAAAGCATTCTTGACGAAGTGCGGGACCGTCCGGAAGAAACGGTGATTTCAACCGTCATGCTCCGTTCCATGAAGCAGGCGAAATACGATCCGCAAAGCTTGGGCCATTTCGGGCTGGCGACTGAATTTTATACGCACTTCACATCGCCGATCCGCCGTTATCCTGACTTAATCGTTCACAGGCTGATCAGAACGTATTTGATCAACGGACAATCGGACGAAGCGACTCAGGAAAAGTGGGCCGAACGCCTGCCGGAAATCGCTGACCATACGTCAACGATGGAACGGCGCGCCGTTGATGCAGAGCGGGAAACGGACGATCTGAAAAAAGCGGAATATATGCTTGATAAAATCGGCGAGGAATTTGACGGCATGATCAGTTCCGTCACGAACTTCGGAATGTTCGTCGAGCTGCCGAATACGATTGAAGGGCTTGTGCACGTCAGCTTTATGACGGATGATTATTACCGTTTTGACGAACAGCATTTCGCCATGATCGGCGAACGCACGGGCAACGTTTACCGGATCGGAGACGAAATCACGGTCAAAGTCGTCGACGTCAATAAAGATGAGAGAAACATCGACTTTGAAATTGTCGGCATGAAAGGCACCCGCCGTCCGAGAGAAACAACAGGCGACCGCAGAAAACGAGGCAGACCGGCGCGGAAACGCGTGTTAAACAGCAATACCCCGGCTTCACCGCCGAAATCGGAGGAAAAAGGGGAATGGTTTACAAAACCGAAGAAGAAAAAGAAAAAACGCGGTTTCCAAAACGCGCCGAAACAAAAACGCAAAAAGAAGAAGTAAATGCGAAAAGCAAATGGGGCAAAATGCTCTGTTTGCTTTCTTTCGCAAGCCGCATTTTCATTGTCGCGGAACGCTCCATTTGCTAAAATAAAGCGTATCGCACACATGAACGGTTTTTGCGGAGAGAGGAGGATAAGGCATGCCAAAAGGATCAGGCAAAGTGCTATCACAAAACAAAAAAGCAAACCATGATTACTTTATAGAAGAAACCTATGAAACAGGCATCGTGCTGCAGGGGACGGAGATTAAGTCCATCCGCGCCGGCCGCGTAAACATGAAGGATTCCTTTGCGAAAATCGAGCGCGGAGAAGTGTTCCTCCACAACATGCACATCAGCCCGTACGAGCAGGGAAACCGCTATAACCACGACCCGCTCCGGACGAGAAAGCTTTTGATGCACAGGAAAGAAATCAATAAGCTGATCGGCCTGACGAAAGAGAAAGGCTATTCCCTCGTGCCGCTGAAGCTGTACTTGAAAAACGGCTTCGCCAAAGTGTTAATCGGCCTCGGAAAAGGGAAGAAAACATACGATAAACGCGAAGATTTAAAACGAAAAGACGCCAAAAGAGAAATCGAAAGAGCGTTCAGAGACAGACAAAAAGGCTTCTGATGCCTGAGCCTTGATGTGATGACTGCCCTATGCTATACTGTTCACACATCAGATTCACAGGCTGTTTATTGAAGACATTCCCAATTGAATTTGTCTGTGATCATGATATAATAACAGTACAGCCAGTTGAGCAAGAGCTTGATAGATCTCCCGTATACCCTTAACAAGGGGACGTTACGGATTCGACAGGGATGGATCGAGCTTGAGCTGCGAGCCGAGAGGCGATCTCGTTAACACGCACCTAAATATAACTGGCAAAACTAAAAGTTTTAACCAAAACTTAGCACTAGCTGCCTAATAAACGCAGCGAGCTCTTCCTGACATTGCCTATGTGTCCGTGAAGAGCACATCCAAGTAGGCTACGCTTACGTTCCCGTCTGAGAACGTAAGAAGAGACTGACAGACTAGCTCTCGGAAGGCCCGCCCGCAGGCACGAAGACGAGTGAAACACGAAATATGCAGGCTACGCTCGTAGACGCTTAAGTAATCGATGTTTCTGGACGTGGGTTCGACTCCCACCGTCTCCATACATAATGCCGAAACCGCAGTGTTATCAAGGCTTCCAAAGCTTTCGATGGCACTGCGGTAACATTTTGGCAACACTTTTTAAAATTCTTCGTTTTCTCCCTTTGTGCTGAAAGGAAGATGGCTTTCGTGTTAATGCCATACCTCTTCATATCTAATTTCCTGCCGGTATATTTTAATTTCCCTTACTACTCATTCACTACTTTAAAGGATAATCTAAAAGATGATTTTTCTGTGCTTGCTTTATCTTATCATTTTGTATTATCTGTTTTTTCATATTTTGACAAATATTAAGTTGTCCAGAAAATACAGTAAAGAATAGAGATAAAGCCAACAGAATTACTGTGCTCTTTGTTTTAATTGTTTTCAGAATGAAATGAAAGATAGGGATCGAATTGCGGAGTATTTTCTTCAGGCTCGTACATGGTCTTCTGTTTAGATTTTAAATGAAATTGTTTAAATGTTTCGGTTTATACTTGAAGTTAGTGAAGAGTATTAGCTATTTCGGGAATTACATACAATATAAACTAGAATTAATTCATGTTATCATTGTTTTATGGGAGGTGACGACATGAGTAAGATGAAGAAGGCTCAATGTACCAACCTAAACGAAAGATTAAGCACTTAACTACCAATAAGTATTTTTGATGAGCGTGGAAAAAATTTATAGTAAGGATTGAAAAGATTAGCGAATAGGGAGGGCAGATAATTGTTTTTTAAAACTAGTAGAAATACGGATGAAAAGAGCACTAATATAGCTTTCTATTCTTCATTCATCTATTGGTCGGGTTTTTTATTGATAAATAGTATCCTTGATTTTTTTAACAAGGGTTTAAAGATAAATTCACTTTTGTTATTAATATCAGGCTTAATAGTTTTTTTTGTTAGTGAATTTATATCAAAATGTATCAGAAAAATAAAAAATAAAAAAGTGTGAGCGAAAGCTCACACTTTTTTATTGGGATCTACAACTGTATGTATTCGTTGCTCCTGAACCCATTTTTGTAATAATAATGCCTTTTCCTTTAGAATTGCAGGCATTTATAGTACCCATACCTAAAGCGGTACCGCACCTAACATTAATGTAAGTGCAGTTGGGCTTTTAGCAAAAATTTTAGCTATAGCTGTAGCTGTACCCCAAAATCCACTATTAATTCCAACAGCAGCACTCAATTGTTTTATTTGTGAGTTGCTAATTTTATATTCTTTATAGTTTATAACTCCCATTGTTGTTACAATATGTTCAACAGGTTTAATAACTTCACTTCTATTTAATTCGTCAACATACTCTTTGAATATGATCAAAGCGTCATTGCCTGTCAAAGAAGCAGATGTTTGATTTTCATAATTTACAATAGTATCATACAGGGTTTTTGCTGCTAAACTCAGTTGACTTATATCTTCTGGAGAATTAGATGATAGATTTTTCATATCCAATTTTTCATCTAATTCATTGATAGCATCAACTAATACTGCAGTGTTTTTTACATCTTTTCCAGGTACAGTTATCGTGTCATCTTCTGACGTTTTCACGGTGGCTAAAGTGCTAATAGGAAAAATGCTAAATAAAAGCACTAGCGATAATAGAAAAACAAAAGATTTTTTCATCTATAACCCTCCTCATAAGATTCAATTAAATTCTACCAATAATAAATAATACAGTAAATAACTAGAATATTAATTTCTCCTTAACAAGTGTGAGGTGAGTTATAATAACGGGTCGAAGGTAATGGGTCAAGGTGTATCCTGCTAAATATAATCCGAAAAATAAAGGAGTCCATTTGAATGATAGTTGTCATCATAGACGGAAAAGATATTACAAGCACAGAAGCTTTACACCGAATCTTAAAAGATCAATTAGATTTCCCGGACTATTATGGTGAAAATCTGAATGCCTTATGGGATTGCCTGACAGGATGGATCGAATATCCGCTGACTTTGGTGTGGAAGAATTTTGAGATCAGTCAGAAGGCATTGGGTTCGGATGCTGATGATGTCTTGGAGCTGTTTCAAGAGGCTCAAGAAGAGTTAGATGGTGAATTTTTCATTCAAATCGAGCAGCCGTCAGCCGGGTCAAACGACAGGCACTAAAAAGTGCGTACTTCCCCTCATCCATTTTTCTATCCGATAATAGGGACGGAAGGTTTCAGGTTTTCGATTTCTGACCATATATAAGAAGAGACTTGTGATAGGAGGAATGGACGATGGATTTGCAGTTGAAAGGGAAGACGGCGCTTGTGACGGGATCTACGTCAGGCATCGGGAAGGCGATTGCGGCTTCGCTGATTGCAGAAGGCGCGGCGGTGATCATTAACGGCCGCCGTGAAGAAAAGGTGAACGAAACGATCCGGGAACTAGAGAAACAGACGCCGGGTGCCCGGCTCTATCCGGCCGCATTTGATTTAGGCACGGCGGAAGGATGCGGCTCGATTTTTCAGCAGTACCCTGATGTGGATATTCTCGTGAACAATTTAGGAATCTTTGAACCTGCGGAATACTTTGATATTCCTGACGAGGAGTGGCTCCGGTTTTTCGAGGTGAATATCATGAGCGGCGTGCGGCTGACACGCCGGTATGCAAAGCGGATGATTGAACGGAAGGAAGGGCGGGTGATTTTTATCGCGAGTGAAGCGGCCGTCATGCCTTCTCAGGAAATGGCCCATTACAGCGCCACGAAAACGACGCAGCTGTCGCTGTCACGCAGTCTGGCCGAGCTCACGGAAGGGACGAATGTGACGGTGAATACGGTCATGCCGGGCTCCACGAAAACAGAGGGCGTCGAAACGATGCTGGAGTCGCTTTATCCGGGTGAAAACCTGACAGTGGCTGAAGCGGAGAGACGATTTATGAAGGAAAATCGTCCGACGTCGATCATTCAGCGATTGATCCGTCCGGAGGAGATCGCCCATTTTGTCGCCTTTTTAAGCAGCCCGCTGTCGTCAGCCATTAACGGATCTGCTTTGCGGATCGACGGCGGCTTAGTGCGGAGCATTATATAAGATGAATATACAAAAACCCCCGCAAAGTGGCGGGGGTTTTTTAATGCGGATCATGCTGAAACCGGCTGATGATCCTGCTGATTAAATCTTTTGTGGCGGAGTCAAAATGCTCTTCTTTTTGGTTTGTCAACAGCCCGACCGGCGGTGAAATCGTTAAGTTACGGATCGGAATGACCTTCGTGCCTCCGATCGGCTCTGAGTGCGCCGTCGCCGTAAAGATCGAGACGCCGATATTTTCCCTGACATAATATTGGTGAGCCATGCTGCTGGTCAGCTCCATTTTTCGATAGCGGCTGCCGATGGCCCGCTGCAGGTGCTGTTCAATTTGAATCCGGATCGGGCAGTTGGCGGGCGTGAAAATCAGGCATTCATTTTCTAAGTCTTCGAGATTGATACTTGTTTTGGCTGCAAGGGGATGTCTGTCGGACACGATGACATTGAGCGAGTCATGGAAAAACGGATCGAAGTAATTTTCCAAAATCAGCTCCGGCTCGCCGCATATCGCAAAATCAATGGCGCCCTCCAGCAGTTTGCGGCTGCATGTATTGGCATCATCCACGCTGACATTGACCGACATGTCCGGATAATCATCTAAAAACTCCCGCAGCACGGCAGGAAAGATCAGGCTTGCCGTCGGTTCGGATATGCCGATCTGAATAAGGCCGGCCTGGCCCTGTCTGATATCGGCCAGAGTATGGTCAAGCACCTCGTATTGCGCAAGAAGCTGCCCGGCCCGCTCATGAAACAGCCGTCCCGCTCTTGTCAGTTTCAGCTTCTTTCCCCGTTCAAAAAGCTGCGCGCCTACATCCTGCTCCAGCTGTTTAATCCGCATTGAAATCGTCGGCTGTGAATAGTTCAGAATTTCGGCGGCCTTATAAAAGCTGCCTGACTGTACGATGGTATGAAACGTTTTAATGGTGCGTAATTCCAACGAAATCCCCTCCCGGCTGTTCATTAATTTTCTTGAACTTTTCCTTTATTTTTTTTGATTAGTCAAATAAATCAGTTTGCTTTATAGTATAAACAATTAAAGCTTAGTAAACAAATTGGAATTATATATATTTGCGGGGGAGAGTGAACGGAATGAGTGAAGACATATTTCGATTGGCTGAGAAAAAGGATGCGCCCGAGTTTTTAGAACTGCTGTACAGCGCGTTTCAGCCGATCCGCAATTTGGAGATTGACTGGCCGTCGGCGCGGGCCGACCTTGACATGGTAACAGAAAATATTGAAAATCATTCAGCCGTCGTGCTGGAACGGGACGGACGGCTTCTTTCAACCATTACGATCCGTTTTCCGTGGGAGAGTGACACGCCTCCGTCAAAATATCCGTTTGTCTGGTGGTTTGCGACGCTTCCTGAGCTGAAGGGGCAGGGCATCGGCAGCAAACTTTTGACTTATGTGGAGGAACACGTGCTGCGGGATACGCTGAAGGCCCCGGCCATCACGCTCGGCACCTCGGCGCGCAAGCATCCCTGGCTATTGGATATGTACAGACGGAGGGGCTATGAAGTGTATTTTGAGCAGGAGAAAGACGGAGACATCGGAGTCATGATGAGAAAGGTGCTCATACCGGAGCGGTTTGACGCGTCGCTATTAGGCACACCGAGCTGGGCGCAATGATGAAAAAGCGGATCAGAGCCGGCTGTCTGCTTCTGCTGCTCGGCGCGCTGGCCGGGTGCGGACAAGGAGAAAGCACGAAAGCGGGGAACGGCGTGCAGACCGTCATGGTCGGCACGGGAACTGATTTTCCGAACATTGCTTTTATGGATGAAAAAGGCGAACTGACCGGCTATGACATTGAAGTGATGAAAGCCATTGATAAACAGCTGCCGCAATACAAATTTGTCTTTAAGACGATGGATTTTTCGAATCTGCTCACAAGTCTCGGAAACCGGAAAATTGACGTGATCGCACACAATATGGCGAAAAACAAGGAACGGGAGAAACGCTTTTTGTATCACAAAATCCCGTATAACTACTCGCCGATGTACATCACGGTGAAGGCGGATAATGACGCGATACACACGCTCCGGGATTTAAAAGGAAAAACCGTCATCGTCGGCGCGACGTCAAACGCGGCGGATTATATGACGGCATACAACAAAGCCCACGGCAGCCCGATACATTTGAAATACGCCGGGCAGGGCAGCAATGATACAGCGAACCAAATTGAGACAGGACGCGCTGACGCCACCGTATCTACGCCGTTTGCCGTCGATTTTCAAAATAAGACACACGCGTTCAAACAAAAGACGGTCGGTGATGTGCTGCTGGATACAGAAGTGTATTTTATGTTCAATAAAAACAGCCAAACCCTGGCGGACGATACGGATCGGGCGATTCAAAAGCTTGAGAAGGACGGTACATTGAAAAGGCTGAGTGAAAAATGGCTCGGCGCGGATTATTCAAAATCTAGTTTCACGAAATAATTGAAGCAGAAAACGGGGCGATCACATGAAAATAAAACTGGCGGTCATGTCATTAACAATTGCCGCAATGGCGGCGTTATCAGCCTGCGGCGCGGGCGGGGAGGCGGCATCAGGCAATCAGAAAAATGTGAAGAACATCACGGTCGGCACGGGAACTCAATTTCCGAATATTTGCTTTATTGATGATAAAGGAAAATTGACGGGCTATGATGTTGAGCTGGTGAAAGAGCTTGACAGGCGCCTGCCGGACTATCGTTTCACTTTTAAAACGATGGATTTCTCCAATTTGCTTGTCAGCCTCGGCCAGCATAAAGTCGATATCGTGGCTCATCAAATGGAGAAAAGCGCCGAACGGGAGAAAAAATTTCTGTTCAATCAAGTCGCGTATAACAACTTCCCGCTGAAAATCACGGTGCTCCAAGAGAACGGGAACATTCACGGCATTGATGACTTGAAAGGAAAGCGGGTCATTACGAGTCCGACGTCAAACGGCGCGCTTGTGCTGAAGAAATGGAATGAAAAACACGGCAGTCCGTTTGAAATCGCCTATGCGGGCCAAGGTTCAAACGATGCGGCTAATCAGCTGAAATCCGGCCGCGCCGATGCGACGATTTCCACGCCGTTTGCTGTCGATTTCCAAAACAAAACGAGCGCGGTCAAAGAAAAAACGGTCGGCGGGGCGCTGTCAAATGCCAAAGTGTTCTTTATGTTTAACAAAAATGAGCAAACGCTGAGTGATGACATTGATAAAGCGCTCAAGGAAATCATTGATGACGGCACGCTCAAAAAGCTGAGTGAAAAGTGGCTCGGCGCGGATTATTCAAAGGAGCAATATTAAGTGAAAAAGAGAGGGATCGGCAATGGAAAAAGCGTTTGATATCAGTATGATCGCATCCTTTGTGCCGACATTGCTCGGGTATTTGCCCGTCACGCTGTATATATTGGCGGTGTCTTTGCTGTTCGGCTTTCTATTGGGGCTGCTTTTGGCGCTGCCCCGGATCTATCGCATTCCCGTGCTGAATCAGATCGCGAAGCTGTATATCTCCTTTTTCAGAGGAACACCTATTATGGTGCAGCTGTTTATTGTATTTTACGGCATCCCGGCGCTCACGGCGCTCGCCGGAATTGACACTTCCAAAATGGACCCTTTGTATGCGGCCATCGCCACGTACGCGCTGAGCAGTGCGGCAAGAGCGGCGGAAATCATCAGGGGAGGTGTGAACAGCGTTGACCGCGGGCAGGCGGAGGCGGCGTTCAGCATCGGGCTGAACGGGGTGCAGACATTCCGGCGCATCATTCTGCCGCAGGCGCTCGTGCAGGCTTTTCCCAACATCGGGAATATGGTGATCGGTTTTTTAAAAGATACGTCACTCGCTTTTTCAATCGGAGTGATGGATATGTCGGGCAGAGGTCAGACATTGATAACGTCGAGCAATCATTCTCTTGAAGTGTATATCTCGCTTTCTGTTTTGTATTACGCAGCCGCGCTTTTATTTGAATGTGTCTTCAGATGGTGTGAAAAACGAATCAAGAAAGATGAGACGCGTCTTGTGACGGTTTTTGACATGAGCGCGCACAGCTGAAAAGGAGGGAGAACATTGGAGCTGGACATTCCGTTTATCGGCACTGCGATAAAACAAATGATGAAAACCGTTCCGCTTACACTGGCAATGACGGTCATTCCGATTATTGCCGGATTTTTCATAGCTCTCGGCAATATCACGGTGCGTATATTCCGCATCAAATGGCTGCTTGCCTGCTCAGCGTTTTACGTATCTTTTTTTCGAAGCACCCCGGCGATTCTCCATATTATGCTGATTTATTTAGGCGTTCCGCTGATTGCCGATCATTTCAGCCGCGCCTTTCATCTCGGCTGGTCGGCCAATCAGATTCCGGTCGCCGTGTTTGTCATCATGGCACTGTCATTAACGGCAGGCGCCTATATGACGGAAATTCTCCGATCAGGGATCATGGCCGTCGATACGGGGCAGGCGGAGGCGGCTTATTCAATCGGCCTGACGCGGGGCCAGATGATTCGGCGCGTGATTCTGCCGCAGGCGTTCATGATATCACTGCCGAACTTCACCAACATAGGCATCGGTTTTTTGCATACCACTTCAATCGCGGCAATCGTTGCAGTGCCTGAAATTACAGGAACGGCGACGATTGCGGCATCCGATAACTATGCGTTTTTGGAAGCATTTATCGGGGCGGCCGTCATCTATTGGGGATTAACGCTGATTCTCGAGGCCGTAAACACTTTGGCGGAAAAAAGAGCGGCCAGATATCAAGGAGGCGCAGTATGATCGAAATCCGAAACATTCAGAAACACTTTGGCAGTCATCACGTGCTAAAAGGGATCAATTTAAGTGTCCGGAAAGGGGAAGTCGTGACCATCATCGGTCCGAGCGGTTCGGGGAAAACAACGTTTCTGCGCTGCCTTAATTTACTTGAGCGGCCGGATGAGGGCGCCATTTCCGTACATGGTGAAGTCATTAACTGCAAAAAGCCGGCCAAAAAAGACATTCTCAGACTGAGGAAACAGACGGCGATGGTTTTTCAGCAATATCATTTGTTTTCGCATAAAACGGCGATTCAAAATGTCATGGAAGGCCTGACGGTCGCAAGGAAAATGAAAAAAACAGATGCGTACGCCATTGCGGAGCGGGAACTGGCCAAGGTGGGGCTTCAGGACAAATTGCACGCCTATCCGAATCAGCTGTCGGGAGGCCAAAAGCAGCGGGTCGGAATTGCCAGGGCGCTTGCCATTCATCCTGATGTGATGCTGTTTGATGAACCGACCGCAGCCCTCGATCCGGAGCTTGTCGGCGAGGTGCTTGAGGTGATGCTTAACATTGTGCGGACCGGCGCCACCATGATCATTGTTACTCATGAAATGGAATTCGCCAGAAGAGTGTCCGACCAAATTGTGTTTATGGATGAAGGAGCAATCGTGGAACAAGGAACGCCTGAAGAGGTCTTTTACAAGACGAAAAAAGAAAGAACGAAGAAGTTCCTCCGCCGCGTTCTTCCTGATTACGGTTATGACATAAAAGAACACATAAAGGAGCCTGTCGTATGATTCGTTTAAGCATTTTAGACCAAAGTGTCACCGCGGAAAACCAAACCGCAGAAGAAGCTTTGCGGCAAACGGTGAGATTGGCTCAAGAGGCCGAACAATACGGATATGACCGTTTCTGGGCGGCGGAGCATCATAACAATGAAGAGATAGCGGGATCAGCACCGGAAATTGTTATGGGGTATCTGGCCGCCAGTACGAAAAAAATCCGCCTCGCATCCGGCGGGGTGATGCTGCAGCATTACAGCCCTTATAAAGTGGCGGAGCAGTTCCGGGTTTTATCCGCCCTTGCCCCCGGCCGTATAGCGCTCGGGGTCGGCAAAGCGCCCGGCGGATTTCAGCTGTCAACCGATGCGCTTCAGCGCGAGCTTATTCAGCCCGCCCGTTTATTTGAAGAAAAGCTTGAGGAGCTGACTCATTTCATCCGCAATGATTTTCCGGACTCGCATCGCTACGCGTCATTGCGGCCGGCTCCGCATACTGAGTATGCGCCTGACATCTTTTTGCTCGGCGGCAGCACAGAAAGCGCGATCACAGCGGCCAAACTCGGCATTTCCTTCGTTTTCGCCTATTTCATAAACGGTGAAGACGCTGCGTTAGAAAAAGCGCGCCAAGCCTTTGATGAACATCTGCCGAAAGGGGCAAAAGCGGAATTTCACCTTGCGCCGATGGTCTTTACCGCGCATACAAAAGCGGAAGCGGAAAAACACGTCGTATCGCGTGAATCGGTCAAAATCATTCTCGAAGACGGCAAAAAGGTGAATGTCGCTTCCCGAAAACAAGCGGATGCGTTTCTTGAACAAGTTACGCAGCCATATAAGCTGATCACACAAAAGACGGGTGTGATTGCCGGGACAAAAGAAGAGACCGCTTCCGAGCTGAGACGACTATCGGTTCAATACAGCATTACCGATTTTGTGATTTTGTCGCCTATCAAAAATGCTGAAGAAAAACGGCTGTCTTATCGGCTGTTAAGCGAAGCGGTGCAGCCGGCCGCACAATTACAGGAGGGATGAACATGAGTCAAGAAGCAAATGTAGTGGTTTGGAGCAAAAAGGGCTGTGCGTATTGCGATGAAGTGAAAGGATATTTGCGGGAAAAGGCCATTGCGTACGAAACAATTGATGTGACGGAGCGGGATGAATTGCGTGACGTGCTTCAGACTAAGTACGGCATCCGCCATGTCCCCGTCGTTGAAATCGGCAGCGGTGACAGGCGGGTGTATCAGGCCGTTACTCAAGTCGGCATTGAACACGTAGAACGGTCGCTTGCCGATTACGAGGGAAAAAAGGGGGAGAGAAAATGAGCCGGACGGATCTTATTCAATTCGGAGCCATGATTCACGGTGTCGGCGGTACAACGGACGGGTGGCGTCATCCCGACGTCGATCCGTCAGCAAGCACGAATGCGGCGTTTTACAGGCAAAAAGCGCAGACCGCTGAAAGAGGGCTGTTCAGCTTTGCTTTTATTGCGGACGGCTTGTTCATTTCTGAAAAGTCCATCCCGCATTTCTTAAATCGGTTTGAGCCGATCACCATTTTATCGGCGCTTGCCGCTTCTACAACCCATCTTGGTTTAATCGGCACATTTTCCACATCGTTCACTGAGCCGTTCACCATCGCAAGACAGCTGATGTCTCTTGACCATATCAGCGGCGGCAGGGCGGGCTGGAATCTCGTCACCTCTCCGCAGGCGGGAGCCGCGCGCAATCACAGCAAAGAAAGCCTTCCCGACCACAGCCGGCGCTACGCCATCGCCCAGGAACATGTGGAAGTGGTGCGCGGTCTGTGGAATTCCTGGGAAGAAGATGCCTTCGTCCGCAACAAAGAAACCGGACAGTTTTTTGATCCTGACAAACTGCATCGTCTGTATCACAAAGGCGAGTATTTTCAAGTGGAGGGCCCGCTGAATATCGGCCGGTCCAAACAGGGAGAGCCGGTCGTTTTCCAAGCGGGGTCTTCAGAAACCGGCCGGTCGTTTGCCGCGCGGAATGCCGATGCAGTCTTTACGCACTCCAATTCACTTGAGGAAACGAAAGCTTTTTATGATGATGTGAAGAAGCGGGCGGCGGATTACGGCCGGGACGCTTCCAAACTGCGGATCTTTCCGGGAATCAGTCCGATTATAGCCGGCTCACAAGAAGAAGCGGAAGCGAAATATCAGGAATTCGCCGAGCTGATTCCGATAGAGAACGCCGTTAAATATGTGGCCAGATTTTTTGACGATTATGATCTGAGCCGTTTTCCGCTGGATGAGCCGTTTCCTGATTTGGGCGACGTCGGAAAAAACGCGTTTCAAAGCACGACAGACCGTATCAAAAGAGAGGCGAAATCCCGGAATCTTACGCTGCGTCAAGTGGCGCGCGAAGCCGCGTTTCCGCGAACCAACTTTATCGGGACACCGGAACGTGTGGCATCATTAATTGAAACATGGTTTCAGCGGGAAGCAGCGGATGGGTTTATCATTCACTCTGACATCCCGGGCATGCTTGAAGCCTTTGTGGATGATGTCATACCGATCCTTCAGGAAAAGGGGCTGTACCGAAAAAGCTATCCGGCGGATACACTGCGGGGGAATCTCGGATTGGATATTCCGGTCTGCAAACCAAATCCGATTTTGAGCAGAAACTAAATGTTTCTGCTTTTTCTGCTGCTTCCAACCCCCGTCATTAAAGCATTTCAAAAAAAATATACTGATTTCGAGATATTATTGTTGCTAAAAGATTTTTTTGTAACTATAATTATTACAGAACTGATCAGTATAAAAAAACATTCATATTTCATAATAAATATGTGTGTAATCTGAAAACGAAAGGGCTGTTTACAATGGCAAAAGTACTTTATATCACTGCTCATCCTCATGATGAAAAGACATCTTACAGCATGGCGACAGGAAAAGCGTTTATCGATTCTTATAAAGAATCAAACCCGAATGATGAGGTTGTACATATCGACCTTTACAAAGAAAACATTCCTCATATCGACGCGGATGTATTCAGCGGCTGGGGAAAACTTCAATCCGGCACAGGTTTTGAAGAGCTTTCTGAAAATGAAAAAGCGAAAGTCGGCCGTCTGAACGAGCTGAGCGATCAATTCGCATCTGCTGACAAATACGTATTCGTTACACCGCTTTGGAACTTCTCATTCCCGCCTGTTATGAAAGCGTACCTTGATTCTGTAGCTGTAGCCGGAAAATCATTCAAATATACAGAACAAGGCCCGATCGGTCTGTTGACAGACAAAAAAGCGCTCCACATTCAGGCGCGCGGAGGCTATTACTCTGAAGGCCCGGCGGCTGACATGGAAATGGGCCACCGTTACATCGGCATCATGATGAACTTCTTCGGCGTTCCTTCTTTCGACGGATTAATCGTTGAAGGTCATAATGCTGAACCGAATAAAGCACAGCAAATTAAAGAAGATGCGATTGCCCGCGCGAAAGAAGCCGGAAAATCATTCTAATCTAAAAAAACCTCCCAGCTGATACGGCTGGGGGGTTTTTTATTAAAGTGCGATCGTCCGTTTTTGTTCGCTGCTTTTCATCACCGCTTCAATGACACGGATGACATCGATGCCTTCTTCCGCCGTAACAGGAAGCGGTTTTCCGTTTAAGATGCTGTCTGCCAGCCGTTTGTAGTACGTAAGGTAAGATCCGTTCTCAGAGGGGATTGTTTCTGTATGTCTTTTTTCATCCGCTGCGGTTGTCAGCTCACCGAAGCTGTCAGGGTCATCGGCGCCCCAGTTCTCGTCAATCGGCTTTTGGCCGGCTGAAAGCGCAGCTTCCTGTCCGTCCTTTCCGTATTTGATAAAGCTTGCATTCCGTCCGTGAATCTGATAGCGCGGGCCGCTTGCCGCATTCATGGAGCCGGATTGAAGAATAACCTGAAGCTTGCCGTAATGGAGGGCGGCCAGAAACCAATCGGCCGTTTCACTGTTGTCCCGCTGTTTCATCACATGTGCGGTGACGGATTCCGGCATTCCGAACAGCAGGAGTGTCTGGTCAATAATATGTGAACCGAGATCATACAGCGTTCCCGTGGCGGGTCCGTTTTTTTCGCGCCATCTTTCTTGTACAACCGGGTTGTATAGATCGTAGTTGACCTGATATGTATGAATGTCTTGAAGCGCCCCGTCCCGAATCAGCTTTTGAATCGTTAAAAAGTCATTGTCCCAGCGCCGGTTGTGATACACGCTCAGCAAGACGCCTTTATTTTCAGCCGTTCTTCTCAGCTCCTCCGCTTCTGCTGAAGTCGCCGTCATCGGCTTTTCCACGACGGTGTGTTTCCCCGCAAGGAGACATTTCATCGCTGATTCATAATGCATTCCGCTCGGTGTCGTAACGATGACGAGATCAATATCAGGGTCTCCGGTGATGTCTTCAATCGTGCGCACGGCTTCAGCCCCCGGCAGATCACGTTTGACCTCATCCGTTCTGGAGGTCATGACTTTTTTGATCTGATAATCATCAAGGACGTCCAAAAGCGGCGCATGAAAGACTTTCCCCGACAAACCATATCCCAATATGCCAACCTGTATCGTTTTCAATGAACTTCCCCCTCTTGATATGTGATAACAATATATACCCCGCGGGTGTACTGGTAAAACTTGTGTGTTGAAAATTTTTTACACCGGTTTTTCAAGTCTGTATAATGAAGATAACGAAGAAAAAAACGAGGTGGAAAATGGACAAACATACCGAACATCAATCGTTAAATCATAAAAGCGCCAAGGAAAAAGACCAGATTCTGAACCGGCTGAAACGGATTGAAGGCCAAGTCAGGGGCATTCAGAACATGGTGGAAAACGAACGATATTGCGTGGATATTCTCGTGCAGATTTCAGCCGTTCAGGCGGCCATGCAAAAAGTCGCGTTTCATCTGCTGGAAGATCACGCCCATCACTGCGTAGCCGGCGCCATTGAGAGCGGAAACGGGGAGCAGGCGATTGCCGAGCTGCTGGATGTCGTGAAAAAAATCGCGAAATCATGAAATAAAATGTTTTGAAATACCCTACAGGGGTATGGTAACATGAAGAAGAAAAAACAAGACGTGGAGGGAATCATCATGGAACAAAAAACACTGCAAGTCGAAGGCATGTCCTGTCAGCACTGCGTCAAAGCAGTAGAGACCGGAGTAGGAGAACTGAACGGAGTGACGGCGGTTCAGGTGAAATTGGAAGCCGGACAGGTGGATGTGACGTTTGATGAGAACAAAGTCTCTGTATCAGATATAAAAGACGCGATTGAAGATCAAGGTTATGACGTCGTATAAGGTTTATCGCGCTTCGGGAACGGGCGCGGTTTTCTTTTATGAAAATGATACCCCCCGGGGGTTTGTGAGAAGAGGTGAGGGCATTGAGTGAACAGAAAGAGATAACCATTCAAGTGGGAGGCATGACATGCGCCGCCTGCGCTTCAAGAATTGAAAAAGGACTGAAACGGATGGACGGCGTCAATGACGCTTCCGTCAATCTTGCGCTTGAGACCTCAAATATTTCCTATCAGCCTGACAAAATCGAAGCTGGCGCCATAAAGGATAAGATTGAAAAACTCGGCTATCACGTCGTGACGGAAAAAGCCGATTTTCAGATTGAAGGCATGACGTGCGCCGCCTGCGCCAATCGGATTGAAAAGCGCCTGAACAAAATAGAGGGCGTTGTGGGCGCGCCGGTGAATTTCGCCCTTGAAACGGTCTCCGTTGAATACAACCCTAAAGAAGTGGCACCGAAAGAACTGAAAGAGACCGTGGCAAAACTCGGCTACCGGTTAGAAGATAAGGAAGCGGACGGCCAAGACGGCGGATTATCTCAAAAGGAAAAAGAACAGCGTAAACAGCTGATCAGGCTGATATTTTCTGCCGTTCTCTCCTTTCCGCTTCTATGGTCGATGGTCAGCCATTTTTCTTTTACTTCTTTTATCTGGATGCCGGATATCCTGATGAATCCGTGGCTGCAATTCGCGCTTGCCACCCCGGTGCAGCTCGTCATCGGCTGGCCTTTTTATACGGGAGCGTACAAGGCGCTGAGAAATAAAAGCGCCAATATGGATGTTCTCGTTGCCCTCGGAACGACGGCCGCTTACGCGTACAGCCTGTACATGACGATTGCGTCTCTCGGGCGAAACGGCCATGCCGAGGGGCTTTATTATGAAACGAGCGCCATTTTGCTGACTTTGATTTTGCTTGGAAAACTTTTAGAGATGAAAGCAAAAGGCCGCTCATCAGAAGCGATTAAAAAGTTAATGAAGCTTCAGGCGAAGACGGCGGCGGTCGAGCGGGAAGGGAAGGTACAGGTGATTCCGATTGACGAGGTCCGGACGGGGGACATCGTATATGTGAAACCGGGAGAACGCGTTCCTGTCGATGGCGAAGTGATTGAAGGCCATTCCGCGATTGATGAATCGATGATTACGGGAGAAAGCATGCCTGCAGATAAGTCTCCGGGTAGCACCGTCACCGGGGCGACGATCAATGCAAACGGCTTTCTCAAAATCAGAGCGGTGAATGTCGGGAAAGATACCGCGCTTGCACACATTATTAAAATCGTGGAAGAAGCCCAAGGATCAAAAGCGCCCATTCAGCGGCTTGCGGATCACATTTCAGGCATTTTCGTCCCGATTGTGCTGGGATTGGCCGTGGTGACTTTTCTCATTTGGTATGTATGGGCGTCTCCGGGACAGTTTTCTGAAGCGATCGGCAAATTCATCGCCGTGCTTGTCATTGCCTGTCCGTGCGCCCTCGGGCTCGCCACTCCGACGAGCATTATGGCGGGTTCCGGCCGCGCAGCTGAATTCGGCATTCTCTTTAAAGGCGGAGAGCACTTAGAAAAGACCCAGCGTCTGACGACAATCGTACTGGATAAAACCGGAACGGTGACAAACGGCAGACCGGTGCTGACAGACGCCGTACCGGCAGCGGGAATGAACGAAGAGGAGCTCCTGCGGCTGGCGGCCGCCGCTGAAGCGGGATCGGAGCACCCGCTTGGAGAAGCCATCGTTTCAGGAGCCGAAAAACGCGGGATTTCCATTCCGAAACTAACCCGTTTCCAAGCCCGGATCGGTTCCGGAATCTATGCAGAGGCTGAAGGGAGAACGATTCTTGCCGGATCAAGACGGCTGATGGAATCGGAACACATTGAACATGAAGCATTGCTTCCGCACATGACCCGCTTGGAGGCGGAAGGAAAAACGGTGATGCTCATTGCGGCAGACGGCAAAGCGGCGGGGCTTATCGCAGTCGCCGATACGATCAAAGAAACATCTCAGGCTGCGGTGAAACGCCTGAAGGATATGGGCCTTGACGTCATCATGATGACCGGTGACAACCAAAAGACGGCGGAAGCCATTGCTAAAGCCGCAGGCATCAGCCGCGTGATTGCCGAAGTGCTTCCCGAACAAAAGGCAGCGGAGATTTCCCGGCTGCAAAAAGAAGGCCGGCGCGTGGCAATGGTCGGCGACGGCATCAATGATGCTCCGGCTCTGGCTGTGGCCGATATCGGGATGGCCATCGGCACCGGCACCGATATCGCAATGGAAGCAGCGGACATTACGCTGATCCGCGGAGACCTGAACGGCATTGCCGACGCCATCGGCATGAGCAGGCTGACTATGAGAAACATCAAGCAGAATTTAGGATGGGCATTGGGCTACAACACCATAGGCATTCCGATTGCGGCAGCCGGCTTTCTGGCTCCGTGGGTGGCAGGCGCTGCCATGGCATTCAGCTCGGTATCGGTTGTCCTTAATGCTTTGCGTTTACAGAAGGTGAAAAAAGACAAAATCGGCTGATGCCGGTTTTGTCTTTTTTATTGACACTTTATCCAAAACTTGCATATAATATAGAAAACAACTATATGAACATATGCTCATATATATAATTTCGTTTAGCTGTATTGATGTTATGGGAATCCTATTACGGAAAGTAGGGTGAGTCGAAAATGAAAGCAGCCAAAGGTGAATTTGTATTAGACGGACTTGATTGCAGCAACTGTGCAAAAAAAATAGAAAACGGCGTAAAAGCCATTGACGGCATCGACGGCTGTGCTGTCAATTTTGCGGCAAGCACCATCACGGTTTCGGCCGGGGGCAAAGATGAGCAATGGATGAAAGATGAAGTTGCAAAAAAAGTAAAGTCCATTGATCCTCATGTGACCGTCCGTTCGAAGCATGAAGACAAACCCGGCGAGGATGAATACCGCAAAAAGCTGCAGCTGATGCTAGTGAGATTGGCGGCGGGCGCCGTTTTGGCTGTCATCGCTTATTTCGCGCACGCAGGCGCCGTCCTTGAGTTTCTGCTCTTTTTTGCTTCATATTTGATCATCGGCGGCGATATCGTAGCCAGAGCGGGAAAAAATATTGTCCGCGGCCAGGTATTTGATGAGCATTTTCTGATGGCGCTTGCGACAATCGGCGCATTTATCATTCATCAGTATCCGGAAGGCGTCGCGGTCATGCTGTTCTACCAAATCGGTGAATTGTTTCAGGGAGCGGCCGTCAGCCGATCCAGAAAATCGATCAGCGCGTTATTGGACATCCGTCCTGAGTACGCCAATGTGAAAACGGAAAACGGCATGACTGCCGTTCCGCCGCAGGACGTTAAAGTCGGACAGGTCATCGTCGTGAATCCCGGAGAACGGATTCCGCTGGACGGAAAGGTGCTGAGCGGTTCCTCGATGGTTGATACATCCGCTTTAACGGGCGAATCCGTGCCGAGAAAAGCGGAGCCGGGGCAAGATGTGATGGCCGGATTTATGAACCAGAACGGCGTGCTTCATATTGAAACCTCTAAAGGATATGAAGACTCCGCCGTATCAAAAATATTGGATTTGGTCGAAAATGCGGCCGGACGTAAAGCGAAAACGGAAAACTTTATTACGAAGTTTGCCAAGTACTATACACCGGCCGTTGTCATTGTTGCGGTGCTTCTCGCCTTTTTACCGCCGCTTCTCGTGCCTTCAGCCGCGCTGTCCGACTGGGTGTACCGGGCGCTGATTTTCCTTGTGATTTCTTGTCCGTGCGCACTCGTCGTCTCCATTCCGCTCGGGTTTTTCGGCGGTATCGGAGCCGCGTCTAAAGCAGGGGTGCTCGTGAAAGGCAGCAACTATTTAGAAGCGCTCAATCAGGTGGCATACGCCGTGTTTGATAAAACGGGAACCTTAACGAAAGGCAATTTCGCCGTTACTGATATCAAGCCGGCGGCAGGATTTACACAAGACAGCCTGCTTCATGCGGCCGCGCTTGCCGAAGTCCATTCCAATCATCCGATTGCTTCATCCATCCGTGAGGCTTACACTCAACCGCTCGCGGCTGAGGAGATTGAAGAATATGAAGAAATACCCGGACACGGCATTCGGGTGAAAACCGGCGGATCAACGATTTTGGCCGGAAATCAAAAACTGATGGCAAAAGAACAAATCGCTTTCGGCACAGCTGAAAACAACGGAACCGTCGTTTACGTTGCCGTTGATCAGCAATATGCGGGGGCGATCGTGATCGCCGATGAAATCAAAGAGGACGCCAAACAGGCCATTGCCCGTTTAAAAGCGCTCGGCGTCAAACGGACAGTAATGCTGACGGGTGATTCAAAGCAGACCGGTGAAGCGGTCGGCCGCGAGCTCGGTATTGATGACGTGTATACAGAACTGCTGCCGGGTGACAAAGTAGACCGAGTCGAAGAACTCGAAGCGGCGCTTGCACCGAATGAAAAACTGATGTTTGTCGGTGACGGGATTAACGATACGCCTGTGCTTGCCAGAGCTGACATCGGAGCTGCCATGGGGGCTCTCGGTTCTGATGCCGCCGTAGAAGCGGCCGATGTCGTCCTGATGACAGACCAGCCGTCAAAAGCAGCCGAAGCCATCCGGATTGCACGCCGCACACGCCGGATCGTCTGGCAGAATATTGGATTTGCTTTAGGCGTAAAAATCATTTTTCTCCTGCTTGGCGCATTCGGATTCGCCACCATGTGGGAAGCGGTCTTTTCAGATGTAGGCGTCACGCTGATCGCCGTTGCCAACGCGATGCGCGTTATGAGAGTGAAAGCGGAATAATTGTCAAAGATAATTCGTTTTTCAGGGTTTTCTTAAACAAGGTTGTCTTGGTAAAATAGAGAAGCGGGCCATCCGGCATCCGCTTCTTTTTTATTTTAAAAACAATGAGGTGTCTGAGTGAAAAAGAAACAATCGTCTGCGAAATTTGCGGTGATTCTGACGTTAATCGTTGTCGTTTTATTTGCGGCCATCGTAATTATTAACAACCAAACAGAAAAAGCGGGCGAAACTGCCGCCGAACAGCCTTCCATTAAAGGACAGCCCGTGCTCGGCAAAGACAGCGCGCCTGTGACGGTAGTTGAATTCGGAGATTACAAATGTCCGTCATGCAAAGTATTTAACAGCGATATCTTTCCGAAAATCAAAAAAGATTTTATTGATAAAGGCGACGTGAAATTTTCATTTGTGAACGTCATGTTCCACGGAACAGGCTCGCGTCTGGCGGCACTTGCCTCAGAAGAGGTGTGGAAGGAAGACCCGGCATCATTCTGGGCTTTCCATGAAAAGCTGTTTGAAGAGCAGCCGTCAAGCGAACAGGAATGGGTCACGCCTGCATTGCTTGAAAAGACGGTCAAAAGCACCGCGAAAAAGGTTGATCCTGACAAGCTGAAGGAAAACCTTGATAAAGAAACCTTCACAACAGAGCTGAAAGCTGACACTGACCTGAATGATAAATTAAATATCACGGCGACACCGACGATTTACGTAAATGACAAAGTGATTAAAGACTTCGCTAATTATGAGGAGATTTCAAAAACGATTAAGAAAGAGCTGAAAAATGAAAAATAGAATCGTATTTTTATATGCTTCTTGGGTAATAGCTCTTGTTGCCATGCTCGGCAGCCTATATTTCAGCGAGATCAGAAAATTCATACCGTGCGAGCTGTGCTGGTATCAAAGAATTCTCATGTACCCGCTTGTCCTGATTTTAGGAATCGCCACCTTTCAGGGTGACACGCGCGTGAAAAAATATGTGCTGCCGATGGCCGTCATCGGGGCGTTTATATCGATCATGCATTACCTTGAGCAGAAGGTGCCCGGTTTCAGCGGCATCAAGCCGTGCGTCTACGGCGTGCCTTGCTCATCTGAATATATTAACTGGTTCGGTTTTATTACCATTCCATTCTTAGCATTGACGGCATTTATTCTCATTATTGTCTGCATGTGTTTTGTCAAAGCGGAACGCACGGCAAAATAAAGAGCCTGCTCCATGGGAGCGGCTCTTTTTCTATTATCTGTACCAAGCTTTGTTTGTCTCAATCTGTCTGTTATGGGAACTGTCCCAAATATCTACGGAATAGGCATAATCATAATTCATGACGCAGCGGATGCCGCTGCCTTGGGCGTCATGCTGAAGTCCGAAATTATGGGAAAACTCGTGCTGGGCCGCTTTCGCCGTGTTGGCCGTTCCTTGATCTAGGTTCACGCTGAAGGCCGGACCGCTCGGTTTGCCGTTATATACATACGCGATACCGCCGGCGTCAAAACTCGATTTTGCGGTAAAACCAACGACAAAATGATAATTTTGATTTCTGAAGCTGCTTTGGAGATTCGATAAAATCTGAGAACTGTTTGAGCCGGAGGAATTCCAGGCTTGCACGGCCTGTACGACAAAATCAATGTTATGATCACGGTTGAAGGCGACATCAGCCTGCTCCACGATCTGGACGATCCGCGTTTGCCAGTCGCTGTATTTGGCGCGGTATTCAGCGTCCGCCACCGCCAGCACTTTGACCTTCTGGGAGCCCGTGCTGGCTTTAGTTGAGGCTTTATCCTGATTGACATTGGCATCGAATCGTTTCGTGCCGACCTGCTTACCGTTTTCATCCAGAATTTTTGTATCAACCGTCTGTTCAATCTGAACCGGGCCTTTCAGATCTTTAAAATGATCGGCTTTCGGAAGCGGGTCCGTATACACCGTTTTGGCCGGCTCCGCATGAGTGTGCGAATGCGTATGGTTTTCGGCTGACGGCAGGCCGGGAATTAATCCGGCGGCCAATAAAACTGGAAAAACAAGTGAACTGATTTTCATCTTATAACCCCCCCTTTTTTGTTAAGAGAAGGTATTCAATGTAACTTCCAATAAACCTCCTAATATAGTATAAAATAGGAAAATATTCTCGCCTCCAGATATGCTGAATGCAGTTGTCCCGATTTTGGGATCAGAATCTTTCAAAAATAAGGTTGATTTTAAGAGAAAGCGATTATAAAATCTAATGGTCGTCAGAAAATTTAACAAATAAAAAGGAGCATATGGAATGGCCTGGGAGCTGCTTAGTGTAATCGGCATCATTGCGTTTGCGGTCAGCGGAGCGATTGTTGCGATGGAAGAGGAGTATGATATTTTAGGCGTGTATATCTTGGGGATTGTAACGGCGTTCGGCGGCGGAGCCATCCGAAACCTGCTGATCGGTGTTCCGGTCTCCGCCTTGTGGGAGCAAGGCGCATTTTTTCAAATCGCTCTCGCATCAGTTACGATTGTCTTTTTATTTCCGAAGCTGCTGTTAAGACATTGGAGTAAATGGGGCAACTTATCCGATGCCATCGGGCTTTCGGCGTTTGCCATCCAAGGCGCTTTGTATGCCGTGAAAATGGGCCATCCGCTCAGTGCAGTGGTTGCGGCCGCCGTGCTGACCGGAAGCGGGGGCGGCATCATACGGGATCTGCTCGCGGGCAGGAAGCCCCTTGTGCTCAAGTCGGAAATTTATGCAGTCTGGGCCGCACTCGGAGGATTAATCGTGGGCCTCGGCTGGGCCGGGAATGCCGCAGGTTTGTATGTGCTGTTCCTAGTGCTTGTGGCATGCCGCATCTGCAGTTATGTTTTCAGGTGGCGCCTGCCGATTCGTTCCTATCATATAGATCAGTAAAAAACCGATTTCATAAAAGAAATCGGTTTTTTTGCATAACGGATAAAAAAGACGCCCGATATGATAAGAAAAAGGGTATTTGACTATAATGATGAATAATATGTTTGTGTAAAGAAAGCCGGATTTGTCAGCTTGATGTCGGAGGTGCCGCTGATGGCAAAACGTGATGAAGAATGGAAAGAAGAGCAGGAAAGAATCAATTTTGTCATGAAGGAACTGGATCAGAAACAAACGCGTCTTGAAGCATCATCGGGCGGATTGAAGCAGGATATTGTCGGCCTGAGAAAAACGTTTTGGGATGATGTCACGGTTAATTTGGATGATGCCCATGAAGCGGCGGAAACATTTTCAAGCATTAAACAGCAGGCTGAAATACTTTCAGAACGTGAACGGACGCATCGGCTTCAATACCGGCAGCTTCAAAAAATCCAAAAGCTGAAAGCCTCTCCTTACTTCGGCCGTGTCGATTTTACGGAAAAAGGGGAGTCCTCTGCCGAGCAGATTTATATCGGGCTGACTTCTTTAATGGATGAAAACAATGAGCATTTTCTCATTTACGATTGGCGTGCGCCCATTTCATCTCTTTACTATCAATATTCCCCGGGAAAAGCCCGCTATGAAGTTCCGGAAGAAACGATAGAAGGGGACATCACACTGAAGCGGCAGTTTATCATTAAAAACGGGACGCTTAAAGCGATGTTTAACACGGATATGACGATTGGTGACGAAATGCTGCAAGAGGTGCTGAGCGGCCATTCCGGCCAGCATATGAAAAACATCGTGTCAACTATCCAAAAAGAACAGAATGAAATCATTCGTGATGAAAAAAGCAAATATCTCATCGTTCAGGGAGCTGCCGGAAGCGGGAAAACATCCGCGGCGCTTCAGCGGGCCGCTTACTTGCTGTACCGCGGGCGCGGTGTGCTTGACGCCCATCAGATAGTGCTGTTTTCTCCGAACATTTTGTTCAACAGTTACGTTTCCGCCGTATTGCCGGAACTGGGAGAAGAAAATATGGAACAGGCCACGTTTCAGGAATATATCGCCCGCCGGCTCGGACGAAAGTTTGAATGTGAAAGCCCGTACGAACAGCTCGAATATTGCCTGACCGAGCAGAACCAGGACGCCCTTTCCGTAAGACTCGCAGCCATTGCTTACAAAGCGTCACCAGCTTTCCAGGCCATGATTGACCGTTATGCCGGGTCGCTTTCGGTCTCCGGCCTGATATGTAAACAGATCAGCTTCCGGGGAGACATCCTGATTTCAAAAGAGCGGATTGAAGCCTATTTTTATTCGCTTGATAAGCAGCTGCCGATTCCGAACAGAGCGGAGCTGACGGCGGAATGGCTTCTTACGGAAATCAGCGCACTCGAAAAAAAGGAGCGTAAGAAGGAATGGGTGCTGCAGGAGAGTGAGCTGCTTGATAAAGAAGATTATGCGGAGGTTTATCAAAAACTTAAGAAGCAAGCGGCGGATGATGAACCTGCATTTGACGACCATCAGCGTGAACAGCGCCTGCTTGGCGCCATTATTGTCCGCAAAGCCTTTAAACCGATTAAACAGGCCGTCAGACAGCTCGGCTTTCTCGATATAAAACGGATGTACCTCCGGCTGTTTTCAGACTGGGGAGCTGATGAAAAGCCCGATCATTGGCAGAGCATCGGCACTTTAACCCGCAGCGCATTTGCAGAACGGTCGCTCCCGTATGAAGATGCTGCTCCGTATCTGTATTTGCAGGACCTGATAGAAGGAAAAAGAATAAACACACAAATGAAGCACGTTTTCATTGATGAAGCGCAGGATTATTCCTCTTTTCAGCTCACGTATATTCAAAGCATCTTCCCGGCTGCAAAAATGACGGTGCTCGGTGATGTCAGCCAGTCGATTTATGCACACACCATTACCGGTCCTTCTTCACTCGCCGGCTGCTTCCGCAATGGCGCAGAAAAGTATGTCAGCCTGAAGAGGACTTACAGATCGACGCGGCAGATTGTTGAATTTACGAAAGCGCTGCTGGCTGACGGTGATGACATTGAGCCTTTTAACCGGAACGGGGAAAAACCGCGGGTTCTGCGGGCGGATACTGAAAAAGAGCGCCGCGAGCAATTGACTCAAACAATACGGGAGCTCAGGCAAAAAGGCCGGGAGACGATCGCTGTCATCTGCAAAACGGCCGCGGAAGCGGAAAAAGTGTTTCAGACAGTCAGCGCCGGGAGCAGTGTCCGTTTGATCAATAAAGAAAACCAGCCTTTTCAAAAAGGGGTATGCGTCATTCCCGTGTATTTGGCAAAAGGCATTGAGTTTGACGCCGTCATTGTCGCTGACGCCTCTGCTGCTCAGTATAAAAGCGGGCATGACCGCAAGCTTTTATATACGGCCTGCACGCGGGCGATGCATCATCTGACCATGCTGTCTCCGGGAGAACTCTCTCCTTTTATAAACGAAGTGCCCGCCGGCTTATTCGTGTAAGCCCTTTGCCCAAGTGCAAAGGGCTTTTTATCATTAGTAATCTTAATCATTATCATCATGATTATATATTTTACTTACACACAAACTTTCGGTAAAGTTTCAATTAGAATATTATTTTGACAATTCCTATAGAAATAACGTACGTTACGTTTAATTCCTTGTGAGGTGGATATCGTTGCAACTTCAGGTCATGAACAGTCCGTTTAATCAGGAGCAGGCAGAGCTCCTTAACCGCCTTCTGCCGACCTTGACAGAATCACAGAAAATCTGGCTGAGCGGTTATTTGGCTGCGGCCCGGCCCGAGTCCGGTGAAGCAGCCGCACCCGCTCCCCAGGCTGCGGCAGAAAGCCCGGCAGTCTCGAAAGAAGTGACCGTATTATACGGATCGCAAACGGGAAATGCGGAAGGTCTTGCGAAACAGACGGTAAAGACGCTTGAGGAACGGGGATTCCAAGTCACCGTCGCGTCGATGAACGATTTTAAGCCGAATAATCTGAAAAAAATAAACAATTTACTGATCGTGGTGAGCACGCACGGAGAGGGCGATCCGCCGGATAACGCGCTGGCTTTTCATGAATTTCTTCACGGCAGACGCGCGCCGAAGCTTGAAGCGCTCCGTTTTTCCGTTTTGGCGCTCGGGGACAGCTCGTATGAATTTTTCTGCCAGACCGGCAAAGAGTTTGACGAGCGTCTTAAAGAGCTCGGCGGCACGCAGCTTGCGCCCCGGGTTGATTGCGATCTTGATTATGATGAACCGTTTTCAGAATGGCTTGATGCGGTTATCGGCGGCCTGAACGAAGGTGCGGGAAACCAAACAGCCGAAGCGCCTGCCGAGACGCCTGCTCTCGGTGAATCCGTTTATTCCAGAACGAACCCGTTTCGGGCGGAGGTTCTTGAGAACATCAATCTGAACGGGCGCGGTTCGAATAAAGAAACACGCCATCTGGAGCTTTCGCTTGAAGGTTCCGGTCTCGCGTATCAGCCCGGGGACAGCCTCGGCATCTATCCGGAAAATGATCCGGCGCTTGTGGATGAGCTGATCAATGAGCTGAAATGGGACCCAAAACAGGAAGTGGCGGTGAATAAGCAAGGAGAGACCCGTCCGCTGAAAGACGCGCTCACTTCTCATTTTGAAATTACAGTGTTAACAAAACCGCTCTTGCAAAAGGCCGCACAGTTTACGACTGACAAAAAGCTGAGTGAACTTCTGGCCGAAGGAAATGAAGAGCAGGTGAAAGCATACATCAACGGCCGTGACCTGCTTGATCTCGTCCGGGATTTCGGTCCGTGGGAAGCGTCCGCGGAAGACTTTCTTTCCATCCTGCGTAAAATGCCGGCCCGGCTCTATTCGATCGCAAGCAGTTTAGAAGCGAATCCGGAAGAAGTGCATCTGACAATCGGAGCGGTCAGATATGACGCGCACGGCAGAGAACGAAAAGGCGTCTGCAGCATTCTGTGTGCGGAAAGACTCCAGCCGGGAGATACGCTTCCGATTTACATTCAGCACAACCAAAACTTCAAGCTGCCGGAAAACCCGGATACACCGATTATTATGGTCGGGCCGGGGACAGGCATCGCGCCGTTCCGTTCCTTTATGCAGGAACGTGAAGAAACCGGTGCTGAAGGGAAAACATGGCTGTTTTTCGGAGATCAGCACTTTGTCACTGATTTTCTGTATCAGACGGAATGGCAAAAATGGCTGCAAAACGGTGTACTTACAAAAATGGACGTCGCTTTTTCCCGGGATTCGGAGGAAAAAGTATATGTGCAGCACCGTATGAAAGAACAAAGCAAAGAGCTGTATGAATGGCTGCAGCAGGGAGCCGCCGTATACATCTGCGGTGATGAACAGCATATGGCGCATGACGTGCACCAGGCGCTTCTCGATATCATTCAGGAAGAAGGCGGCATGAGCCGTGAAAAAGCGGAAAGCTTCCTGGCAGACATGCAGCAGAAAAAACGCTATCAGCGTGACGTATATTGATTTTGGTTTGAAAGGAGCTTATTCAGCATGGTGAACAACATTTTAAAAGCGCCGGAAGGCCCTCCAAGTGATGTTGAGGAAATTAAAGAAAAAAGTGATTATTTGCGCGGCACATTGAAAGAAGTCATGCTTGACCGGATTTCAGCCGGCATCCCGGACGATGACAACCGGCTGATGAAGCATCACGGCAGCTACCTGCAGGATGACCGCGATCTCCGCAATGAACGTCAGAAACAAAAGCTTGAACCGGCTTATCAATTCATGCTGCGCGTCCGGATGCCAGGCGGCGTGTCAACTCCGGAACAATGGCTTGTCATGGATGAACTGGCGCAAAAATACGGAAACAATACATTAAAGCTGACAACGCGCGAAACGTTCCAAATGCACGGAATTTTAAAATGGAACATGAAAAAAACGATTCAGAAAATCAATGAGGCGCTGCTTGATACCATTGCGGCCTGCGGAGATGTCAACCGAAACGTCATGTGCGCTTCAAATCCGTATCAGTCTGAAATCCATGCGGAAGTGTACGAATGGTCGAAAAAACTGAGTGACGACCTTCTTCCGCGCACGAGAGCCTATCATGAAATCTGGCTTGATGAGGAACGGGTGGCGGGCACTCCTGATACGGAAACGGAACCGATGTACGGGCCGCTGTATTTGCCGCGGAAATTCAAAATCGGAATCGCCGTGCCTCCGTCCAATGATATTGATGTCTTTTCTCAAGATCTCGGCTTCATTGCCATTGTAGAAGAAGGCAGACTGATTGGATTCAACGTGGCAATCGGCGGCGGTATGGGAATGTCGCACGGTGATACGGCCACTTATCCGCAGCTTTCAAAAGTCATCGGCTTCTGCAAACCGGAGCAGCTGTATGATGTAGCGGAAAAAACCATTACGATTCAGCGTGATTACGGAAATCGTTCCGTCAGAAAGAATGCCAGATTTAAATATACTGTTGACCGTCTCGGTCTGGAAAATGTAAAAGCCGAGCTGGAAAACCGCCTCGGCTGGCAGCTGGATGAGGCGAAACCTTATCATTTTGACCATAACGGCGACCGTTACGGATGGGTGAAAGGCGTAAAAGGAACATGGCATTTTACGATGTTTATCGAAGGCGGCCGTGTCACCGACTATGAGAATTATAAGCTGATGACGGGATTACGCGAAATCGCCAAAGTCCATACGGGAGATTTCCGTCTCACCTCTAATCAAAATCTGATTATCGGCAATGTGACGAGCGAGAAAAAGAAACAAATCAGCGCATTAATCGAACAATACGGTCTGACAGACGGCCGGCAGCATTCCGCCCTGCGCCGCAGTTCAATGGCTTGCGTCGCGCTTCCGACATGCGGGCTCGCGATGGCCGAAGCGGAGCGGTATCTGCCGAAGCTGATTGATAAAATTGAAGCCATTGTTGACGAAAACGGTCTGCGGGATGAAGAAATCACCATCCGTATGACTGGCTGCCCGAATGGCTGCGCCCGCCATGCGCTCGGCGAAATCGGATTTATCGGAAAAGCGCCGGGAAAATATAATATGTATTTAGGAGCTGCATTTGACGGCAGCCGTTTAAGCAAAATGTACCGGGAAAATATCGGTGAAGAGGAGATTCTCAGTGAGCTCAGCACCATTCTGCCGCGTTATGCGAAAGAGCGCGAGGAAGGCGAACACTTTGGAGATTTCGTCATCCGTGCGGGCATTATTAAAGCGACAACAGACGGAACGAATTTTCACGAATAAGATGAGCTGCTGAAACAATTTACTGAACAGTAAGAACGCAGCCATGCGAAAAGCCTGTTTTCATAGAAAACAGGCTTTTTCTTTTTTCGGAAAAAAAGTAGCCGAAGGCAAAAAAAGTTCCCCGTGAGCACGTTATGAGAAATTTTAAATAAAAACGGGTAATATAAGAGAAGAATGGTTGTGTGCGGAAAATATACCGGCCCAGCCCGGTAATTGGCTCCGGCCTTTGACAGGGGCCATGAGAACAGGCAATGATGATTCAATGCAGCAGATGAAGGAGGTCATGCTTTGGACATATTTTTAGTCGTACTCGTACTTTTAACCATCATTGCGATCTCCAATATTATAAATCGGTTTGTCCCCTTTATCCCGGTGCCTCTGATTCAGGTGGCGCTCGGTATCATTGCGGCGTCATTTCCGCAGGGGCTTCATTTTGAACTGAATACCGAATTGTTTTTTGTTTTGTTTATCGCTCCGCTGCTTTTTAACGATGGAAAACGGACGCCGCGTGCGGAACTTTGGAACTTAAGAGCTCCGATTCTGCTTCTCGCACTCGGGCTCGTGTTTGCCACGGTCATTGTCGGCGGTTACACCATTCATTGGATGATTCCGAGCATTCCGCTGGCCGCCGCGTTCGGGCTGGCGGCGATCCTGTCACCGACTGACGTTGTTGCGGTCAGCGCGCTGTCAGGGCGTGTGAAGATGCCAAAAGGCATTCTGCGTCTCCTTGAAGGAGAGGGGCTGATGAATGACGCATCCGGCCTGGTCGCTTTTAAATTTGCGATTGCGGCAGCCGTGACGGGCGCATTTTCGCTGGCGCAAGCCGCGTTCAGCTTTGTCTTGATTTCAGCCGGCGGTTTACTCAGCGGTGTCGTCATTTCTTTTTTGATTATCCGTTTCCGGCTGTTTTTGCGCCGCCTCGGCATGCAGGATGTCACGATGCATATGCTGATTCAAATTCTGACGCCGTTTGTCATTTATCTGGCGGCTGAAGAAATCGGCGTTTCCGGCATTTTAGCGGTTGTGGCCGGCGGCATTACGCATGCGGTGGAGCAGGATCGTCTTGAATCAACGATGGTCAAACTGCAAATCGTCTCTTCAAGTACGTGGAATATTATTTTGTTCATTCTTAACGGTCTTGTTTTCGTCATATTAGGAACGCAAATACCGGATGTGGTTTCTGTTATTTTTAATGATACCGCGTTTAACAATATGATGGTCATCGGGTACATTATCGTCATTACGCTGACGTTAATGATTCTCAGATTTTTGTGGGTGCTGTTTTTTTGGAACGGCAAGTGGTTTTTTAACAAGGATCAGAGCATTTATAAGCCCGGCCTGCGCTCAACGCTGCTGATTTCAGTTTCAGGCGTCAGGGGAGCGGTCACGCTTGCGGGTTCCTTTTCCATTCCGTACGTGCTCTCCGACGGCTCGCCGTTTCCTGAACGGAATTTGATTCTCTTTTTAGCCGCAGGCGTTATTTTGTGCACATTGGTGCTGGCGACAATCGTACTGCCGATTCTGACTGATAAGCCGGAAGACAATGCGAAAGAGAAGAAAGTCAAATTGCTGACAGCGAGACGGAAGCTGATAAAGGCTGCTTTATCGGCCATCAAAGAAAATATGAATGAGACAAACAAAACGGCTTCTTTTGCGGTCATTGCCGAATACAATGAGAAAATGAAAAATCTCAGGTTTCAGCAGTTCACCGTAAAAAACCGCACGAAAAAAGATGAGCGGAAAGTCCGCGCCCAAGGGATACAGGCTGAACAGGAAGAACTGCTCCGGCTGATTGAGCGGGGCGACATCCCGGAAGAAACGGCTGACAGCCTCCAGGAACGGTTCGATGAGCTGGAAGTGCTGTATACGAATCCGTTTAAAGTCGGCCTATCTAAGAAAAAGCTGAAACGCCTGATGTACTGGATCTTTTTCGGTGAACAAAAAAAGCCGGAAATGTCGATTTTAAATGAAGAAGGCCTCATCCGCGCTACAAGGGTTAAAACGGCCAAAGCGGCGATTGAAAGCCTGAAAAAACACATGACCGAAGAAAATAAAGATGTGACGCTTGCCGTCATTTCCTTTTACAATCACCTGATTTTCAGGCTGGGGCACTCGTATCACGAACAGAATCCGAGCCGCCGTTTTGAAAATCAAAAACTTGAGATCAAACTGCGGGCCGTGCAGGCCATCCGCAACGAAATCCAAACATTATTCGAAGAGCGGGAAATCTCCCGCGACATGTCACATGAGCTTCGCCAATACATCAATGATGTGGAAGCGGCGATGCTTGACGGAGATGAATAAATGAAAAAAGTCCGGCATCTGTGTGCCGGACTTTTTTTGATTACGGACGATGGAATTCGACGTGATCGCCGTCGCGGTCAAACCAGCCTCTGAAGGCCCAGTTGATCCAGCCGCCATCGCCTTTGTTGGTGAAGCTTCCGTCTTCAAACACCCAAATGCCGTATGTGATGCCGTCATAAACGGCGGAACCGTAAAACTGAACGCCGTTAAAATGATCTTCATATTCCTGGCTTAAATTAAACACCATGACATTATATTTTTGTCCTGAAGCGTAGAATGAAGATTCCATTAAGTTTTTGACGAAGCCGTCACGGTTTTGCGCCGACTTAATCGCGTCAGCAATCGAATTGCCGATGCCGAGCAGGTCAACATCAATGTTTAAACCGACATCTTTTGCGGAGACATCTGACTTTTGCTGTGCCATGTTTTGAGGGACCGGGTTTTCTTTTGCGGATACAAAGGACAGAGGAGTCAGGGACAAAGCGGCGCCAAGGGCAACGGACATTGGGATGCGTATACGTTTCATCGTATTTCCTCCTTCGATTGTTTGGTGGCTACATTAGCGATTTACCCGGTCAGTTACCGGGCTAACCGGATTTTTTGAAAAATAGGAAAATAATAACGTTAGTGGTACCGGAGTACTAAAGATGGTTTCTGTTATAACGATGAGCGTATAATTGGTTTCTTACGGCGGAAATGTGAGATAATAATAACCGTTTACATAATGACTAGAAAGGATGGTTCAACGTGGCAAAAAGCTTAAAAGATACTGTAAAGCTTCATAATGGCGTTGAAATGCCGTGGTTCGGCCTTGGCGTATTTAAGGTGGAAAACGGAAGCGTAGCGGCGGACTCTGTCGAAGCGGCAATCAGAAATGGCTACCGCAGCATTGATACGGCGGCAATTTATAAAAATGAAGAGGGCGTCGGCGAAGGCATCAGAGCTGCGGGCGTTGCCAGAGAAGAGCTGTTCATCACGTCAAAAGTGTGGAATGAAGATCAAGGATACGAAACGACACTTGACGCGTTTGAGAAAAGCCTTGAGCGCCTCGGCCTCGATTACCTCGACCTATACCTGATTCATTGGCCGGGCAAGGATAAATATAAAGACACATGGCGCGCTCTTGAAAAGCTGTACAAAGACGGCAAAATCCGCGCGATCGGTGTCAGCAACTTCCAAGTGCATCACTTAGAAGAACTGCTGAAAGATGCTGAGATCAAGCCGATGGTCAACCAGATAGAATTCCACCCGCGCCTGACTCAAAAAGAAGTAAGAGATTTTTGCAAAGCGCAGGGCATTCAAGTGGAAGCATGGTCTCCATTGATGCAGGGACAGCTCTTGGATAACGAAGTGCTGTCACAAATTGCGGAAAAACATAACAAATCGGTCGCTCAAGTGATTTTGCGCTGGGATCTTCAAAACGAAGTCGTTACCATTCCGAAATCCATTAAAGAGCACCGCATCATAGAAAATGCCGATATTTTTGATTTCGAACTGTCACAGGAAGAAATGGAAAAGATCAGCGCCTTGAACAAAGATGAGCGTGTCGGCCCGAACCCGGACGAGCTTCTGTTCTAAGAAAAAAACAGCCCTTTGCGGGGCTGTTTTTCTTTACATAAATGTCTGTGTCTGCCGTTTTACGCTGAATCTGTATGCGGCTATTAATAACAGGGCGGCGGCGAAGGCTCCCAAAATGATGATGTTCAGCGTCAGGCTTTGGAGCGTGCGGCCGTGCTGCAATTGATCTACCGTATCAAGCACCCAGCGCTGAGGCAGAAATTCGGCGATTGTCTGCACTGTTTTCGGCATAATATTGCCCGGAAAAAAGCAGCCGGCGAGCAAGCATGTCGGCACGACGATCAAATTCAAAAGCGCCGATGCCGAAGCGCTGCTGTTAGAAAAACCGACGGCAATAAAGGCGATCCCGATTGCGCTTAATGCAAACAGCATCATCAGAACGAACAGCTGCCACAGCGGGAATGACGGATGAATATGAAAAGCGGCGCCCATAAAGAGAACGGCGAATAGAATTTGGACGGCCATGATAATGATATTCACCGCCGCGTTTGCCAATACATACTGCTTTGACGTGATCGGCGTTGACAGAAGTCTGTAGTACGTTCTGTTTTCTCTTTCTTTAATCATCAGTTCCGTCAGGTTGCCGGCGGAATAGAGCATAATGATAATGAGATACCCGATGACTGAGTAAGTCATCTCTTTATGATTCGAAGTATCTTGTAAAACAGCGGACTCCGTTTGAATCGGAGAATGCTTGAAATCGGCGTACATCGCCTGAAAGGCTTTCTCATCTCCGCCGGAAGATTTGCCGATTGAGGCGGCGCTGTTTATATAATTGTACAGATAAGAGCTGACATATCCGGTGACCTGGGCGCCTTTCAGCGAGGTCATGCCGATGTGAGCCGGTTTTCCGTCTTTTACACTTTGGGAAAAGCCTTTTTCAAACGTAACCAGCGCTTCCATTTTTCCCGATGCGATCTTGGATGAGGCTGATGCAGCCGTTTCCTCCGAAACTTTCACATGATCCAGTCCTTTTAAAAACGTGACCGTATCCTGTGCTACTTCACCGCCGTCTTGATTGAGAATGCCGATATTGAGCGTTTCGGCTCCGCCGTTGGCATTGGACATGAAGGAGAGAAAGACGCCGATCAGCGGAGCCCCGATATAAAGAATGAGCTGTTTTTTGCTTTTTGTGATTCCTTTGAGCGTGTGTATAAACAGCCACCAGAAGTTTTTCATTTTACAGTCCCTCCCGTCTTTGAAACGTAACCGCGGCAATCAGCAAAAAGAGCGCCGCTAATGCTGTGTTTAAACCAATTGCGGGCCAGGCGGCCGATACGTCATTTGCGTATATGATGTTGTTAATCGCCTTATTGATCCAGGATAAGGGCGACAGGGAGGAAATTCCTCCGCCTTCATATTTATAATAGGCGCCGCCGATAATGGCCATCACTTGAACGATGATGACGGTGATTAATCTGGCGCTTTCTGGTTTTTTGGTCAAATAGCTCAGGCTGAGCCCGAAGCTGACGGCCAAAAGAATTTCAGAGGCGAGAATCAAAAGCACAAGTCCCATGTGGCTGCCCCAATCGGCTTTTAAAATAAATTTGCTGAAGGCGACAACGGCAAGGATTGTCAGTACGTTCACAGCCATAATGCCGAGCATCTTTCCGAGAAAGATATCGCTTTTCCGGAGCGGAGCGGCAATCAGGCGATCGGCTGTGTGGCGTATTCTTTCCCCGCGGAACAAGGTGCTTGCAAAAATCGAGGCGTACAGCCCGATCATCGTCGTCATGGACACCGCGTAAAAATCTTTCGCTTTCGGTTCCTTCGCTTTGTTTAAAGACGTCTGCTTCATATAATCGCTTTTTATTTGTCCGGCGGAAGGTGCCTTATGCGCCTTGTATGCGGCGGCGCCTGCTTTGTATTGGTTGGTAAAAGCGGTCAGCATGCCTTGGACGATCGTGCCGTTCATACCGCTCCGGTCATTTGTATAAACTTGAAAACCGCTGTTTTTGACAGTGACGAAAGCATCCGCCTGATTTTCACGAACGTCGTTTTTGCCTTTTGCCTCCGTGTCCGCTTTTTGAAAATAGACATGCTCTTTTTTTGCGGCTTTCATAAACTCAGTAAAATGATGAGAAAGCGATCCGTTTGACTGGTCCGTATATTCGACCTTGATGTGTCCGACCGTCACCTCTGAATCAAAGGCGTTTGATAATGCCGCAGAGAGAATCATCATAAAGACGATCGGAAAAGCAAGCATGAAAATAAAGGTCCGTCTGTCACGGAAACTGATTTTGATTTCTTTCCCGGCGATGTGCAGAATATTCATTTGCAATCCTCCTTTCAGTTGGGTCAGTCGCGCAGGCTTCTGCCTGTCAGAGTGAGAAACACCGTTTCTAAGTCAGGGGCCTGTTCCTGTAAAGAGCGGATTTCAATTCCTTTGTCCATGAAGTACCGGATCAGGCGGTTTAAATTGTTGACCCCTGTGTCAGAGCTGATTTTCACGCTGTTTTCTTCCAGTGCGGCGGCTCTGACGCCGGGAAGATCCTGAATATCGCCGAGGCTGATGCCGTTTCCGGATGACAGCTCAATGACGACGTCCTTTGTGTCGGTAATGATGGAGGTAAGCTGTTCCTTTGTGCCTTCTGCGATGACTTTCCCGTGGTCAATGATGGCGATGCGCGTGCATATTTCTTCAACTTCCTCCATGTAGTGGCTCGTGTAGATGATCGTGCAGCCCATTTCATTCAGCTTTTTCACTGATTGCAGAATATAATTTCTTGATTGCGGGTCAATGCCGACCGTCGGTTCATCCATGATGATCAGTTTCGGCCGGTGGGCAAGGGCGCAGGCAATATTGAGCCGGCGTTTCATTCCGCCGGAAAAATGCTTCGGGAGATATTTATGTTTATCGCTCAAGCCGACGAATGTCAGGGCTTCCTCGACCCGTTCTTTTAAAACCGCCCCTCTCAGCCCGTACAGCCCGGCGAAGAACTTCACATTTTCATAGGCGTTTAATTCTTCGTAAATGGCGAGGTCCTGGGGGACGATGCCGATATTCATTTTCACGGCTTTGCTGTGTTTGAAAATATCTTTTCCGAGAAACAGAATGTCTCCGCCAGAAGGCTTTAAAAGGCCTGAGATCATGTTGATGGCCGTGCTTTTTCCGGCTCCGTTTGCGCCGAGAAACCCGAAAATCTCACCTTCTTTTACAGCAAGCGACATTTGGTCAACGGCGGCATAATCGCCGAATTTCTTACTCAGCTGTTTGAGCTCCAAAATGTTCATGTTTCCACCTCTATGTCTTATGATGCTCTAATTATAAAAAAAAGAATGAACGGCCGTTAGTGCAGCTGTTCATTCCTTTGACATGAGAATCCTCATATTTTTCACATGAAAACATTCACTTATTCAATAGGCAGTAATGTCGTGACGGAAAAACCCGCCGTGCCGTCAAAAATGACGGTTCCGTGCAGGGCGGCGGCCCGTTCTTCCATCCCGAGCATGCCGAGGCCTTTTTTAAAGCGGACGGCGCCGTTTCCGTTATCTTTCACTTCCGCTTTCACGGCTTTATTCAGCACTTGAATATCAATGGAAATCTGTGCGGCATCGGCGTATTTCATCGCATTGGTCAAAGCTTCGGTTACGTTTTCCTGAATGACTTTCCAATGCATCTGCGTCAGCCTGTCCAAATCGCCTTGATGCGTAAACGGAACCGGCATGCCGTTTTTAGCCGAAAATTCATCAATAAATATTCTTAATCGGTGAATGCCCATTTGTTCAGCGGGCGGTTTCATATTTTTCAGCGTAATGCGGATATCTTCTATGCCCTCTTTGGAAATCGTAATGGCGTTTTGAAGCAGTTCAGCCGCTTTGTCCGGACGGGAGCCGAGCATCCGCTTTGCCGCTTCCATCTGAATGAGCGCGCCGGTCATGGAATGGCCGATTTTGTCATGGATGGCTTGGGACAATCTGTTTCTTTCCTCGAGTTTGCCGGTATACTCCGATTGTTTGATATATTCTGTGCTGCTGTGCAGCTGTTTCGTCAGCTTTTCAATGCTTGCCCGCATGCTGTCTGACTGCTCCTCATATGTCTTCAGCCGATCGTTTGACCGGGCGGCCAAAACGAAAATCGCCAGACAGAACAAGGTCATGACGGTATACGTCGGAAGATCGCCGTACGGGATGAAAAAAAACGGCAAAAACACGAGCAGGCAGCACACATAGCGGTGAACCGGATATTCGGCAAGAACGGCAAAAATGGCGGGCGGCAAAAGAAACAGGAACGCCGGATGGCCTCCGGCGGAAAGCGAGGCGGTCAATGCCAGCGTCATGAGGGTGATCCCGCGCCTCCAAGCGGTCGGCCTGATCATGCAGACCGCAATGCCCAGACACAGATAAAGCAGCAGAAACAAGACGGCGTACGGCATGTAATGGCGGTCGGCCGATACGAACAAAAAGGCCGTATAAAAAATGACGATCAGTCTGCTCATCAGCATCCAAAAATCCATACCGTTCAACGCTCGTTATCCACCTTCCCGGTGATATAATAAATCGCGATCTGCGTTCTGTGCTCAAGACCCGTTTTCCCTAAAATAGATGAAATATAATTGGCCGTCGTCCCTTCAGAAATGAAAAGCTGTTTTGAAATTTCTCTGTTCGACAGTCCTTTCGCAATAAGCGACATGATGCTGAGCTCTCTTTCAGTAAACTGGCTTTCATCAATCTGATGCGCGGCTTCTGCCGGCCGGAAAAGGCTGTCTTTTATTTTATCCAGCACGGTGTCCTGAAGGATGCTGTGCCCGTTGAAGACGCTTTTGATCGCATCGCGGATCCGTTCCGGCTCGGTATTTTTTAATAAATATCCTTTTGCGCCGTTTTTAATCGCTTCTAAAATATACTCGTCGTCGTCAAATGTCGTCAGGATCATCGGCTTCGTATCCGTTTCCTCCGCGATCCGTTTTGCGGCTTCGACGCCGTTCATCACCGGCATGCGAACGTCCAATAAGGCGATATCGACGGGATTGTGTTTACAATACTCTGCCGCCTCTAATCCGTTTTCCAGCGTTGCCGATACTGTAAATTCCTCATATGTATGCAAAATGATTTTCATTCCTTCTCTGATGAAAGAATTATCATCCGCGATAATGACATTAATTTTCATAACCGCACCCTTTGTGTGTTTTTGTTTCATTATATACCATCCAATTTTAAATCAAAAAGCCTCCCGGCGAAATGTGGTCGGAAGGCGGATCGGTCAAGCCGGTTTTTTCAGTTGGATGAAAAACAGCATCAGAAAAGAAATCATCATAATACAGATCACCCACACCCAAGCGAGTGTTTCATTGCCGGAATCCATCGCGACGTAAATCGCTGTTGGCAGTGTTTGGGTGACGCCCGGGATATTCCCCGCAAACATTAAAGTCGCCCCGAATTCACCGAGCGCCCTTGCGATACTGAGAATGCTTCCGGTCAAAAGGGACGGAAAGGCAAGCGGGACGGAAATGCGGGTAAATACCTGCCATCTGCCGGCTCCGTCTACTTTCGCCGCTCCTTCGATGTCAGGATCAACCGCGGCGAAACCCGTTTTGGCAGACTGATACATAAGCGGGAAGGCGACAATGGCCGAAGCGATTACCGCGGCCCACCACGTGAAAATGACAGGCTGGTGAGTAATCCGCTCGATCGCCCGGCCGATAAAGCTGTGTTTCCCGAAAATGATAATGAGGATGAAGCCGACAACGGTAGGCGGAAGAACGAGCGGGAGCATAAACAGAGTCTCTAAAGCCGTTTTTCCGGGAAATCGCGCTTTCGCCATCCAGGCGCCTGCAAGCGTTCCGAGAATGATGACGGCGATGCCCGAAGCCAAAGCCACCTCAAAAGACAATACGACTGGGGTGAAAAATTCCGAAGCCGTAATGTTACTTGGCAGTAAATCCATATTTCTTAAACACTTTCATCGCTGCATCTGACTGCAGATACTGATAAAACGCTTCTGCTTCTTTACGGTGCTTTGTATCCTTGACGATGCCTAGCGGGTACACGATCGGATCGTGTGTTTTCGCCGGTGCTTCATCGGTGATTTTCACCTTTTTCGAAATGAGAGCGTCTGTTTTATAGACAAGCCCGGCATCGACATTTCCGGTTTCAACATAAGAAAGCACCTGGCGGACGTCTTTTGCATAGACGACTTTATCTTTTACCTTGTCCCACAGGGATAATTTAGTCAATGACTGTTTGGCGTATTGCCCGGCCGGAACGGATTCAGGCGTGCCGAGCGCGATTTTTTCCGTGCTGTCTTTTTTCAGGTCATTCAGATGTGTAAGGTGTGCGCTGTTTTTCTCGGGCACGATCATGACCAGATCGTTTTTCAAAAGGTCCGTGCTGTCCTTTTTGTCGATATCGCCGTCATGGACAAGCTTTTCGAATTTATCTTCGGCTGCCGAGAAGAATAAATCAGCTCCCGCGCCTTGGGAAATTTGTTTTTGCAGTGTGCCTGATGATCCGAAGTTGTCTTGGATGGCAACGTTTGAATGTGATTTTTCGTAGTTGGTTTGGATTTCTTTAAGCGCGTCCTGAGCGCTGGCCGCTGCGGAAACGGTCAGCGTTACTTTTTCGTTTTGTCCGCCTTTGGCCGATTGTCCGGATGAGCAGCCCGCAGTTGCGAGGAAAACGCCCATAACCGCAGTTGTGAATAGTGTCGCTTTCTTTTTCAACATTGTGCACCCCTTATAACTGAATATCATTAGATAAAACTAATTATAACGTAATTGTACGTGAGGGTGCGGTTTTTTTTCAATATCTGAACCGTTATAATAAAAACGGAGCGTGATAATATGACAGAAGCCACTTCCTATACAATAGAAGAAGTTGCGGGCCTTTTGAAGGTCTCAAAACTGACAGTATATGATTTGATAAAAAAAGGACTCATTTCGGCGTACAGGGTCGGAAGACAGATGAGGGTCGATGAAGAGGACTTGAAACAATATAAAGCAAATATGAGGATGTCTAAAGAGCCATCAGCAGCCAAGGAGGCTGATCCGCCCCGCAGGCCGGAGCCGGAAAAAAGGCAGTCTGTTATCATCAGCGGCCAGGATGTGTCGATGGATCTCCTCAGTAAACAGCTGGAACAAAAGATACAGGCGTCCCCGCTCCGCAAGTACAGCGGCAGCTTAAACAGCTTGATCGAGATGTACCGGGGAGCCTGCGACATCGTCAGTCTGCATCTGTATGATGGGGAGACGGGGGAGTATAACATCCCGTATGTGAAGCGCATTCTTTCAGGAGAGCCGTTTGCGCTCTTTCATGTTGTGCTTCGGCAGGCCGGATTATACGTGAAAAAGGGCAATCCGCTGAACATTCAGGGCTTTCAGGATTTGAGCAGAAAGGATGTCCGTATCGTCAATCGCGAAAAAGGATCAGGCGCGAGGGTGCTGCTTGATGAACAGCTCAGATCATTCGGCATCAAGCCGTCTGATGTCGCCGGATATCATGACATTGTCACGGATCATCTGTCAGCGGCTTCACAAGTATCAAGCGGCAAGGCGGATATCGGAGTCGGGTCGCAGCATGCGGCGTATATGGCAGGCACGGACTTTATCCCGGTGATCAGGGAGCAGTACGATGTGGTCGTCTTAAAACAAAACCGGGAGCTTGTTCAAAGCGTGCGGGACGTTCTTAATTCTGAGGAATTCAAGTCTCAGCTTTCTCAATTATCCGGATATGATACGAAAATGACCGGTCGGCTCATATATGAAACATAAAAAACCCCTCCAATGACGGAGGGATTTTTTTATTGTTTGTAAAACCGCAGCAGGTCGCCGTTTAATATTTTATCGGAGAGCATCAGTTCTTGTTCCGCTTTTTCTTTCTCATCGCTGCATGCGCCCATGTCAGAAAGCGGTTCGCCCGTTTTGCGGCTGTAACACGTATTTTTCGTATAAATATGATCATTCGTGATAAAGCTGCCGTTTCTCAGCACAGCAAACGGAGTCCGCTCTTTGGAAAACAGGTCATTGCCGAACTGAATGCTGCCTTTCGTTTCAATGCCGAGCAGGTGAAGCAGCGTCGGTCTTACATCTACCTGTCCCGCGGCGGAAGCGATCGTTTCCGGCTCACGGTCGGTCACCCCGGGAATATGAATGATAAACGGCACGCGCTGAAGCTGAACCGTATCAAACGGCGTAATTTCTTCTTTTCCCAAGAATTCGGCAAGTCCTTTATTGTGGGCTTCGGATATGCCGTAATGATCTCCCATCAGGACGATCATCGCGTTGTCATACAGCCCTTCTTTTTTCAGCTTGTTGAAAAAGTGTTTTAGCGCCTCATCTTCATAGCGGACCGTCGTCACATAACGGTTTAACAAATCACTGCTTGTGTCCGGTTCCTCAATGAGCTGATCCTGTTTATCAATTTCAAAAGGAAAATGGTTGGTCAAAGTCAGCAGGCTTGCGTAAAACGGCTGCGGAAGCTTCTTTAATTTTTCCGCTGACTGTTCGAGAAACTCCTTGTCCTTCAGGCCCCAGCCCGTTGAATTTCCCGGTGTCACCTTAAATTCATCCGCATCGAAAAAACGGTCGATGCCGAATGCCCCGTACATCTCATCCCGGTTCCAAAAGGCCTTATGATTGGCATGCAGAACGGCCGAATAGTACTGATGGTCTTTTAACGTATGGTACAGCGTATTGAACCGATTGCCGCTTTTTGTGAAAAAAACGGCGCCGCTTGAAGACGGATACAGCGAATTCGCAGTAATAAATTCTGAATCTGAGGTTTTTCCCTGTTCGGTCTGCTGATAAAAATGAGTGAAGTCATAGCTTTTTTTCCGCAGCTTATTCATAAACGGGGTAATCTCCCGCCCGTTGACCCGTTCATCCATCACAAAACGCTGTGTTGATTCAAGCGTGACAAAAATCACATTACGCCCTTTAGCAAGCCCGAATTTTGCATCGGACGGGCGGCTGTAGTCGGCTTGGGTGTAGTTCGCGACCGCCGCAAGACTGTCTTCGTCGGCAAACGCTTTAGCCCCTGCATTCAGCGTCTGCGAAATGGTGTCATACAAATGAAAGTGGAACAGGCCGATTCCTTTTACGAGCGCTTCACGATCAAAAGGATGCCTGAACAGCTTCGGCTGCTGGGCCTCAGACAGCGCAAGGTTGCACAGCATGAGGCCGGCTGATGCCCACGCATACGCTTTAACAGTCCGGGCGCCCGCTTTTCCCTTACCGGCTTTATGCTTTCCCGCTAGGTAAAACAGAACCGCAATATCCGCGAATAAAGCGATATACAGCGGGTGAAACAGCTCTTGGACGCTGCTTCCCATATCGCCCATATTGCTTGCCTGAAACAAAACCGGTATGGTGATAAAATCAATATAAAACCCGTAAAACACCGTATTCGCAATTAAAATCCCCGTCAGCATCACATTCGCCGAAAGCAGAAAGATCCGCTGCTTTTTTTCCGTCAGCAGCAGGCCAATGCCGAACAGCGGCACAATAAAGCTCAGCGGGTTAATGAGAAGCAGACATTCCTCAAGAACAGAATTGTTCTGCAGATCAAAACCGAGCTTGTAAACGACGTATGTTTTTATCCACATGAACAGGATGGACAGGCATAAAAACCGATGATTGCTGAAAAAGGATTTCTTCATATGTATGACTCCTCACCCTAAAAGCGAAAAGACGCTTTTTGTTTAAGAGATGCGGCCGTGAACCAATTCGTATAAATAATAGCAGGATACAATCGTTAACCCGGCCAGCACAAGCTGCTCCGAAAAGCTCCCCGTCCTCATATAAAGGGGAAGACGGAAGCGGATGGTTGACGGAAACAGCAGTTTAATGCCGTTGACGGTCCATGCGTCAAGCACAAGGTGGCTTGCCATTCCGATCATCAGTCCGGCGGAGATGCTTGGATTCGGGATATAGGCTGCCGTGATGAAAAACATAATAAGCATAAACAGCAGACTGTGTGTAAACGTTCTGTGGCCGAACACCGTGCTTACGATTTTGGACAGAACGGGCAGTGTTCTGCCGATTTTGCTTTTCGTATGGCATATATCGGGAATCAGCGCCCCGAGGGCACCCGCGGAGGTCATAAGGACCGGATCATACCCGTAATAATACGCAATTGCGGAACAAGAAGCGATGCCTCCCATGATGTGTGTTTTTCCTGTCATTTTTCGCTTCTCCTTTTTATTTTTGCCAAAATCCCCTGAATTACAAATATATCAAGAGAATGCATGTTTGATCAACAAACTTTACCTGTTCCGCCAAAAGGAAGGAGGATCGGATTCCGCATATTCTGCCGCGGAAAAAGACACATTATAGGTGTACCTATATTTGATAAAGAGGTGATACAGATGGCTTTCTTTAACAAAGAAAAAGGCAAAAACAGCGATAAAAACAAAAACGTCATTCAAGGTGCGCTTGAGGACGCCGGTGCAGCTTTGAAAGACGATCCGCTTCAAGAAGCTGTTCAAAAGAAAAAAAACAACCGCTGACCATATAAAACGGGTAGGGCGAATGCTCTATCCGTTTTCCGTCTAATTTTTCCCTTTGACAGATCTTTTTATCTCTGATAACCTCTGAGTAGAATTGAATGATAAAAATCCTCACTCTTTCTCGGTGAGGTAGAGGTTGCGCTTGATGATGAGTCGCACATGCCAGGCTGATAAGGGGCCGCAAAACATGTGTTAAAGGCATCAGCGCCGAAGTGTAAAGAAAGCCGATCCTTCTTTATGCTGGGACTGTATCTGAATAAGTGCAGGACTGCCGCGTGCTTTTTCGCGGAGGGCTATCCGGAGATCAAGGGTGTGTGTTTCTTTAAGCATGGACTTTTGTTCAGGCTTTTTTTGCGTGTAAATATGGTCTCGGGGTCTGGTCCGTACGAATGAACAACCAGGAGGTACAGGAATGGAACAGACGAAAAAATGGGGTTTTTGGTTATTAACGGCATTTGTCGTAGGAAATATGGTAGGCTCGGGCATCTTTTCCCTTCCGAGCACGCTCGCAAAAATCGCGAGTCCGTTCGGCGCTACATCGGCATGGCTTTTGACGGGAGCCGGTGTGTTAATGATCGCGCTTGTCTTCGGTCACTTATCCATCCGCAAGCCTGAGCTGACGGCGGGGCCGCAAAGCTATGCGAGAGCGCTGTTCAGCGATCGGAAAAAAGGGAACGCAGCCGGATTCACGATGGTGTGGGGCTACTGGGTTGCGAGCTGGATCAGCAACGTGGCGATCATCACCAGCCTTGCCGGATATTTAACTTCTTTTTTCCCGATTTTAACGGATAAGCGTGAAATGTTTTCAATCGGCGGCCAGGCGGTTACACTTGGCCAGCTGCTGACGTTTGCCGTATGTACGGTTTTATTATGGGGCACTCACACGATTCTCGTTTCCAGCATGAACGGTGCGAGTAAATTAAATTTCGTTACGACGTTTTCAAAAGTATTAGGATTTATCTTTTTTATCATTGCAGGTTTGTTTGTGTTTCAAACGTCGTTTTTCGATCATTTTTATTTTCCGGTTCAAACAGGTCCTCATACGGTTGAGGGAATCGGCGGTCAGGTCCACAATGCGGCGATTTCAACATTATGGGCGTTCGTCGGAATTGAATCGGCAGTCATCTTATCCGGGCGCGCCCGTTCGCAGCGCGACGTGAAACGCGCCACCATTACCGGCTTATTGATTGCGCTCAGCATCTATATCATCGTGACATTGATTACGATGGGCGTGCTTCCGCATGGTAAGCTTGTCGGCTCGGAAAAACCGTTTGTTGACGTATTATACGCGATCGTCGGCAATGCGGGAAGCATCATCATGGCGATTTTGGCGATCCTCTGTCTGTTCGGGACGATGCTCGGCTGGATTCTTCTCGGCTCTGAAGTTCCGTATCAAGCCGCGAAATCAGGAGACTTTCCCGCTGCTTTTGCAAAAACGAATAAACAGGGCAGCCCGGTTGTGTCGTTAATCGTCACGAACGTGATGTCACAGATCTTTATCTTTTCGGTTATTTCCCGGACAATCAGTGACGCGTTTACGTTTTTAACAACGGCGGCGACACTCGCTTATCTGATTCCGTATCTCGTATCTGCGTTTTACAGCCTGAAGCTCGTGCTGACGGGTGAAACGTATGACGAAATCAAGGGTTCAAGAGTGAAGGACGGTTTCATCGCTATCCTTGCCTGCATCTATTCTTTTTACGTCATTATTACGGGAACGGCCGATTTAACGACCTTTATTCTCGGGATCGGGCTGTTTTTCGTCGGTTTGCTGTTATATCCTTTCGTTTCAAAGAAATTTGCAAACAACAGACAACCCGTATAAAAAAAAAGACATCTCACGTCTGTGGGATGTCTTTTTTGGCGTCAGCGGATTACTTTTTGACGGCGTGTATATAATGAATGGTCTCGAATGCGGTTAAATGGTCAGTGCGCCCGCTGAAAAAACGGTCATTGATTACCGTTGGAGATAAATGTTCATAAATAAGCAGGCCTGATGATTCTAACAGCTTTTCAATTTCTTTATAGCTGAAACACGACAGCATCGGTTCTCCGCCCGCCGCAGCCATTTTCACCATGTTCTCCACTCTGTTTGACAGTCCTTTTTCTTCAAAGAGCGACTCATCCGCATAATCAAACACGACAGAGCTGCCGGGCGGGACTTCGGCAAATAATTGTGTAAGCAGGCGGGCGAGATGCTTTTTCGTAAGATAATATGACACACCGAGCAGGCTGAAAAAGGTTTTTCGGCGGGAAAAACCATCCTGATTCAGACGGCTGAAAGAAAGCGGAGCCGTAAAGTCCATCGGCGCAAAATGAAGACAGCTCGGGATATCGCGCTCCAAACGTTTTAATCTGCTTAATTTGTCTTCCTGTGAAGCGCGGAGATCCACTTCAAAGATGTCTAAGCTGTTTGTCACCTCGGGATGCCTGAAACAGAAAGTATCCAGCCCTGCGCCGAGGATGACATACTGTTTGGCCCCGAGCTTCACTTCATTCAAAAGCACTTCTTCACAATACGCCGCACGGGCTAACGGTGTAGGAGACAGCTGAACTTGAGTCACCCATTTTAAGATGTCATCCGGTTTGCCTTGAAGCTTCCGGGCCATGTCTTTGCTGAAAAATGATATACCTTGAATCAAATGATCGCTGATGTCCGACAGCTCTTTTTCAGATAAAAGATCTTGTGCCAAGAAATCATCAAATATCACCGGTGTGTCGTATTTACTGTGGTACGCCCTTACGAAAGCCGACAGCAGGGAAGTCATACTCGCTTTATTTTCTCTCATATTAAAGATCCTCCGTTATTTACATCAATCTCCGGCCGGGAGAATCTCATTATACATGTTAATCCAAAAATGTAAATTATAGCACAAATGAATTTTTTTGTCAAGTTTTTGGCGTCATAAAAAGCCGCTGTGACAGCGGCTCCCGGGTTACTTTGTTAAGCTTTTTGTGATGTAGTCGAGCTGGCCTTCGAGTGAGATCGGGTCTGAGAAATAGAAGCCGACCGGATCAATGTGATAGACATGGTTTTGCTTGACGGCATCGAGATTCTTCCAGATTGAACTGTCAAGCACGCCTTTGTCGTCACCGCCGGCCTGCCATGGCCCCATAAAGATATAGTCTCCCGCGAAGTCAGGCAGTTTTTCAAGTGAAATGCTGGCGTAGCCCGGCCCTTGATTAATGGCTTTTTCCTTCGTCAGTTTTGTGGCTTTCAGCCCGAGTTTGTCATAAATGATGCTTCCGCCGCGGCCGAAGTCTTTACCGAATACATAGATGTCTTTTCCGTTTGTCTGCATGATGGAGATGGTTTTTGAGCCGACCGCTTTTTGAACTTTTGTTTTAGCGGCAGCGGTTTTCTTATCCCATTCAGCCAGCCATTTATCTGCTTTATCTTCAGTGCCTGTCATTTTCGCAAACTCTTTGAATTGATCAATGTTGCTGAGCTTGTCATATTTAATGGCGATGGTCGGCGCGATTTTTTCCAGTTTTTCAATATCGGCGCCTTGTGTCGTCCAGACAACGATTAAATCAGGCTTTAAGTCAATGATTTTCTCAACGGACGTGCCGTCGCCGATGTTTGTCACACCGTTTGTTTTCCCTTTGTAATAAGGGTTTTTAAATACGTTTTGCGGCGCGCCGACAACATTGATGCCGAGCTGTTTGAAGTCGCCGTAGTAGCCGTCAGCCATGACGACGACACGTTTTGGGTGCTTCGGAATTTTAATATTGCCGTTTTCGGCTTTATAAGTGACGGTTTCTCCTTTTTCAGAAGAGCCTTTCGTGTCTGAAGAATTTCCGCATGCGGCCAAAGCGGCGATGAGCAGCACGGCAATCAGCGCAGCGCCGATTTTCTTGTATGTATGGAACATCCGACATTCCTTCTTTCATAAAAAATAGTGATAAAGAGAATCATTATCAGTGTGATTATATCACTGCTTTTATAGAGAAGCACGCTCTTTTTAAAGAAAAGCTTTCTTTTATGATATGAAATTAGGTCTATTAAAAGAGAAGATAAAAGTGCTATACTGAAACAAGTCATTGATAATCATTATCATTACCATTCTTGTTTTGAGAAAGGAAGAACGAGTGTTGGGTCTATTAAAAAAGAAGCAGACAATGACGGCTCAAGGGGCATCAGGGAGCGAAATCCAGTGGACGGCGCGTTCATTCCGGGCGGCTGTGCTGCTGTGTGCCGGTATTGCGGTTTTATTGATCGGCGCGGCCTTGTCTGTTTCCATCGGAGCTGCCGATATTCATCTGCGGACGGTGTGGGATGCTCTCTTTCACTTTCAGCCGCAAAATACATCTCATCAAATCATACGCGATCTAAGGCTGCCGAGAACTGCCGCCGCCGCGCTCGTCGGGGCTTTTTTAGCTGTGTCCGGGGCGATCATGCAGGGGCTGACGCGGAACCCGCTTGCTGAGCCTTCCATTATGGGCGTGACGTCGGGGTCGGGTTTTGCGATCGCTTTGGCATTTGCTTTTTTTCCGGGACTCTCTGCCGCGGGGTTTGTTTTGTGGTCCTTTATGGGAGCGGGAATCGGGGCGCTCATTGTGTTTGGCATCGGCCTGTTTTCAAAAGGCGGGCTGACACCGGTGAAGCTCGCGCTGGCCGGTACGGCGGTCGGCTATTTCTTAACGGGGCTTTCAAGCGCGATTGCGATCCGTTTTGATGTCGCTCAGGATGTGAAGTTCTGGTATGCCGGAGGAGTCGCGTCCGTGAAATGGGAGGGCGTCCAGCTGCTTTTGGCAGTCGGCGTCATCGGACTTTTGCTTGCATTTCTGATTGCGCGCTCAGTGACGGTGCTGAGCTTGGGTGAGGAGCTTGCCAAAGGGCTCGGGCAGTACACGGCGCTTGTGAAAGTCATCGGAATGGTTGTCGTTGTCCTTTTGACGGGGGCTTCAGTCTCAGTCGCCGGAGCCATTTCTTTTATCGGCTTGGTGATTCCGCACATCACCCGTTTTTTAGTCGGTGTAGATTACAGATGGATTATTCCTTGTTCGGCGGTATTCGGCGCCGTTTTGTTAGTCTTCAGTGACATTGCGGCAAGACTCGTCAATGCGCCGTTTGAAACACCGGTCGGCGCTTTAACGGCCCTTATCGGCGTTCCCTTTTTCTTTTATTTGGCGCGCAGGGAAAGGAGAGGGCTGTAATGAATGTGAAATCGAAAAAACCGCTGGCGGTTATAGCCGTTACGTTTTTGCTCATATGCATCGTCTTTTTTATCAGCTTAAATATGGGTGTGATCCGGATTGCGCCTTTCGATGCATTACGTGTCTTTTTCGGACAGGGGGATGCCCGGGATCAGCTCGTTTTATTTGAATTCAGACTGCCGCGCATGGTGCTGTCATTACTGGTCGGGGCCGGAATCGCGGTTTCAGGCGCGATTTTTCAAAGCGTGTCTCAAAATGACTTGGCGGAGCCGGGCATTCTCGGTATCAACGCCGGAGCGTCTTTGGCGGTCGTTCTGTTTATCTTCTTTTTCCAAGGGTCCGCTGCTGATTTAAGCATGTTCAGTACATGGCTGCTTCCGGTGAGCGCTTTGGCGGGGGCTTTTCTGGCTGTGCTGCTCATCTATGTGCTCGCTTGGAAAAAAGGTGTTTCGCCTGTCCGGCTCATTTTGGTCGGGATCGGCGTTAATGCGGGGTTTAATGCGCTTCTCTTGATTTTTCAGCTGAAAATGGACCCGCGGGACTTCATGCAGGCGCTTGTATGGATTTCCGGTTCGATTTGGAATGCCAATTGGAAAATGGTGCTGTCCATTTTGCCGTGGCTGCTGGTTCTTTTGCCGTTCAGCCTCTATAAAGCGAGGTATTTAAACGTGCTCCAGCTCGGTGACCAGCTGGCGGCGGGACTCGGCACCCAGGTCGAAAAGGAACGGCGCATTCTGCTGTTTTCAGCTGCCGCCTTGGCCGCGTCAAGTGTTGCGGCAGCCGGCGGAATCGCTTTTCTCGGATTGATTGCCCCGCATTTGGCCAGAAGGCTTACCGGGCCGCGCCATCAAACGCTTATTCCGGTTTCGGCTTTAATCGGCGCATTTTTATTTCTGCTCGCTGATACGCTGGCGAGAAATGTGCTTGCGCCGTCCGAGGTTCCGGTCGGCTTGGTGATTTCGGTGCTCGGAGCGCCGTATTTTGTCTATTTGCTGATGAAAACGAAATAGAGGAAGGAGACTGCCGCGATGAACTCATTATCGGCGGAACAGCTTACTGTCGGTTATGGAGACCGTCTGATAGCGAAAGAATTGGACATCGCCATACCGAAAGGAAAAATAACAACGCTGATCGGCCCAAACGGATGCGGAAAATCGACGGTTCTTAAGACGATGTCAAGAATCATGAAACCGAAATCCGGCGCCGTCTATTTAAACGGACAGGCGATCATGCAAAAATCCACGAAGGACATCGCCAAGGAAATGGCCATCCTTCCGCAGACGCCTGAAGCGCCGAGCGGGCTGACGGTATACGAACTTGTTTCTTACGGCAGGTTTCCGCATCAGTCCGGAATGGGCCGCTTGAGTGATAAAGACCGTGATATGATCAAATGGGCGCTTGAAGAGACGGGGATGGCCGAATTTTACGACCGGCCGATCGAAGCGCTTTCCGGAGGACAGCGGCAGCGTGTGTGGATCGCCATGGCGCTCGCTCAGGAAACGGAGCTGCTGCTTCTTGATGAACCGACCACTTATTTAGATCTCGCCCATCAGCTTGAAATTCTGCAGCTGCTGGACAAATTAAACAAGGAGCAGGGGCGCACGATTTTAATGGTTATTCATGATCTGAACCATGCCGCCCGTTTTTCCCATTATATGATTGCGCTGAAAAAAGGGCGCGTCATCAAGGAAGGGACGGCGGAGGAAGTCATGACGCCCGGCATATTGGAAGACGTGTTTCAGATTGACGCACAGATCGTTAAAGATCCGCGCACGAACAAACCCGTCTGCTTGACATACGATTTAATCCGGCATGAAAATGCCACGGTATGACGGTAAAAACGCAGAACCATTTCGGTCTGCGTTTTTTTTATTGCGCCCGGGGCTGCTTTTGCCCGGAGACGCATTTATCCAAAACGAAAAAAACCCCCGCCACAATCAGCTCCTCGGTCGTTGACAGCCAAATCTTTTCAATCATTTTATCCGTCGTATACGCGGTCATCCAGAGGAACAGCAGCTGAACGGTGCTGGCTAAAAGAAGAAAAGGCAGCCTGCCCGTCCTAAAAAAAGTAAAGCTATGTATCATCAGCCGCTCAAGCGGTTCAAAACATAAACCGAGAAGAATAAAAAGCACGGAAAAAAGCAGGACGTACGCCATTGATCCGTAGCTCGTCCCGGCTAATGAAAAAACGGTCATCATCACGATGAAATACCCGAATAATACGGCGGCCGCTGCCAGGGCATACCTGAGCACCTGGAGAAAAAACAATTTCGGCCCGTTTTGATTGATCATCTGCTCAGCTCCTTTTTACACAGAGGAGACTTGCAGAGACGGACTCTGCAAGTCGGTGTGTGTCTTCAGCATTTCTTTTTGACGACAGGGTGTTTCTCTTTCGAAAGAATATCCGTAAAGTCTTTGCCCAGATCCAGATGCTGCTGGACGAATTTCTCAGGAAGCATGGCGAGCCATTGGTTCAGAGACACATCGGCGTAGTGGTCATCCTTGAAGATTTCCAAGAAGACGAGCGGCTCATCCCCCAGGTTCTCTACATAATGGCCCATGGCGAACGGAACGTAGCCGACATCTCCGGCCTGATAGTTGAAAGTTCTCGCATGGCCGTCCGAAGCAAACACCGTCATTCGTCCTTTACCGGAAATATAATACTGCCATTCATGCGTATTCGGATGCCAGTGCAGCTCTCTCATTGCGCCCGGTTCGACCACGACAAGCGCTGAAGCGATCGTTTTGGACACTTTGAAATTTGTGGAATCCGCAATATATACTTTGCCGCCGTCCGTTTCAGCAGTCGGACCTTCATCCAGCAGACGGTAGGTGAACGGGTAAGGCACCTCGCCGTTCGGTCCTTCCACAATGTCATCTTTCAGCTTGCCGGGAACAGGTTCTTCAAAGATATATTTTTCTTTCCCCGGCAGTCCGGCAAGGTCTTTTTCTGAAACCCCGAAGTTGCTGGCGATGACATCAAGCGGTGTGTGGGCAAGCCAGTCAGTTACTTGGAACGTGCTGTTTTCTGAGAATGAACCGTCATCAAAGACTAAAAGGAATTCACAGCCTTCTTTCAGCGCCTGAATGGAGTGCGGCAGGCCTGATGGGAAATACCACAGATCTCCTTCTTTCACGTCATCAATAAAACTGCGTCCCTGTTCATCAACAATTGTGACCCGCGCTTTGCCCGTCAGCATATATGCCCATTCCGCTTCTTTATGCCAATGCAGCTCACGGATGGCGCCCGGTTTTAAACGCATGTTGACAGATGCGAGATTTTTAGAAATCGGCAGCTCGCGGACGGTTACCTCACGCGCGTATCCGCCCTTTTCCAGCCGGTTATGCACATCTGAGAAAGAGAATTTCATATTATCCACCGTGCCGTGATCCGTTTCCGGCGGCGTCAGCATATCCGGGTTTTGGCGGTCTCTTTCAAGGTTGCGCGGTATCGTGACGGTCGCTCCTTTGTCTCCTCTGATCGGCTGCGGGATATTACAGTTGTTTTCTTTTGACATGTAAATCGTCTCCTCTCAAGCTTTGATTTTCAGAAAGAGAATGTGAAAGGCCTTTCGTTTTCCCTTCTGCTTTGTTAAGTGATGCGTCCTGATGAAAAGTCAACTTCGTGTGAAAATTAATTTTTCATTTTCTGGTCTTTCAGCTCCGCCATCAGCTCGATCAGGGCGTCAAACTTCTTCTCAAACCGGGTGAGAAGGTACATGGCAATCAGAGCCGGAAAGCCGAGATTGCCGATCTGTCTGACAACTTCTTCTATAAAAACCTGATCCATCACCAGCCACCTCCTGACTTGACCTGCAGTCATGTATATAAGTGAAAGAACGTGCTGCTCTTGTAAACCTGATATCCGGGCGAGAGTCTTTTTTTGTTCCGGCAAAAACGGGACATAAGGAGTGTGAAACCTTAGTCGGAAAGGAGTAGTTTACTTTTTTTTGCTTTCTTTCATTTAATTTAAATAGGAGGCGGTTTTATGGACTATCAAGTTCTTTTACGGTCAAAATGCAAGGAAATCATGAAACATCCGATCGTCAAACATTTCTTGAGTGACCCTAAGCATTACGAGAAATTTAAAAATGTGCTCGAACATTCAGACGAGAAGGATGCAAAATCACTGGACGAACATTTTAAGCAGTTTTATAAGGAAATCCGGATCATCAAATATATGAATTCTATGATCCGGATTTTCTCCATCGACTTTGACAAGCGCATCCGCAAAAATCAGAAGCGCTATCCGCTTACGGTGGATCAGCCGGAAGGAGGTGAAGCGCTTCCCTATGAAATGGGAAAAGACGCGTATGAAGAGTTTCTGCGGCAGCAGGGGGATTTGAGCCAGCATGTCCAAAACCGGGATTTATACGAAGCGCTCCAGACGTTAACCGATAAACAAAAAAGCGTGCTGACGAATATTTACCTTCACGGAGCGACAATGAAGGAGATTGCCGAGTCTCTGGGGGAATCAAGGCAGAACATTTCCAATATTCATAAAAAGGGTCTCGACAATCTCAGAAAGCAGCTGGACAAGCAGAAAAAAGGGGGAAAATAAGCAGTGAACGGGCCATTTGACTTCAACAAGGGGAAAACAGATATCGACGAAATGGAACTCTTGATTTCTCGTTTTTCGCCAATGATAAAAAAAAAACTAAGCAATACGTCTTACCAGGAAAGAGAAGATCTGGAACAGGAATTGAAGATTAAAATCGTAGAGAAAGCGGACATGCTGTTATGCCAGGAAGTGCCGGGATTTTGGGAATTTATTCTTCATCTTATAAATGAAAGCTCCTGACAAAGCGGCGGGATGATTGGGATTCCGCTCTGACACCGCGAGAAAAACGAGAGGAGATGTCCGGTCTCGTTTTTCTTTTCTGTTTCCCCGCAAGACCTCCGCACTAAAAAAGTACCAAATCTTATCCATATAATGATATGATGAAAAAAACAAAGAGAAAGGAACGTCCAAGGTGGAAAATGCGTCAATTTTAATTGTAGACGATGAGAAGGCGATCGTTGATATGGTCAAGCGCGTTCTCGTCAAAGAAGGCTATCACAACATTAAGACAGCAGGCAGCGCAGAGGAAGCGATTGAGTTTGTTAAACATGAGACAGCGGATCTGCTCGTGCTGGATGTGATGATGGAAGGCATGTCCGGTTTTGAGGCATGCGCCGAAATCCGGAACTATACCGACGCTCCGATCTTTTTTCTGACTGCCCGGTCGTCTGATGCGGATAAGCTGTCAGGATTTGCATTGGGAGCTGACGATTATATAACAAAGCCGTTTAATCCGCTTGAATTGGCGGCGCGGATCAGGGCGACGTTGAAGAGAACCTATAAGCGCGAAGAGAAAACGTACTCATACAGCCATTTTTCCTATTCGCCGCAAAACGCCGAGCTGATCGTCGGGGGCGAGCCCGTCAGCTGCTCCGCACAGCTTCTGCAATTGCTTCAATATTTCTGTGAACATCCTGATGTGGTGCTCTCTAAAGACCAGATCTATGAAAAAGTATGGGGCTATCCGTCTTACGGCGACAACAACACCGTCATGGTTCACATCCGCAAGCTCAGAGAAAAGATTGAAAAAGACCCCAGCAACCCGTCCTATATTGTGACGGTGCGCGGCCTCGGTTATCGGTTTATTCCCGATCAAGGAGAAAAAGGAACCCGCTCATGAGAATGCGCGGAAAATTTCTGCTTCACTTTTTCGGTCAGCTGCTGCTTGTCATCCTGCTGATGTCCGTTTTGGCCGTCGCTTCTTTCTTCTATTTGGATTGGCGTTTCAGCGAAGCGGAAGCCAATGCAGGACTTACTAAAGCGACGGCAGACTCGTTTGAAGCGTGGCTTGATAAAAACGAAGACGGCACATGGGATGTCGATGAATTTTTAAAGATGTCGGTCAGAAAGCAGAAGGGCTGGCTGCAGATCATTAATGACAAAGAAAAAACGGACTACGCGTACAGAGTGCCGAAAGACGTCCCGAGCCATTACAGCAGAAAAGATCTCTTATCCATTTATCAGTATCGGAATTTTGACAACTATAAGCTGAACTACTGGACGGTCACGATTAATGATGAGACCTATCTGATTCTGTTCGGCTGGAAATCCGCCAGTGAGCAGCTTCTCACTTACATCGAGTCCCAGGAGCCATCTCTCGCTTCTCTTTCTCAATATAAAAAAAGCACGGTTGATTATATTAAACGGGAAAAAGGGGCGGTCTACCTTCTCGAAGACAGCGGCAGACTGCTCGGGGATATCAACAGCACCAAAAAAGAGCGGAACACCGTCAATGAGCTTGAATTGCTGAAATACAATTCCAAACCGTGGAATTACAAGCGGGAGATTTCTTTTAAAAGACTCGATAAAACGAAATGGATGGTCGCGTCGGTGCCGAATCCCGTGTACATTCCCGATCATGAGTTTAACAAGTCATTTCTGAGAAATGTGATGAAAACCCTCTTCCTCTTGATTGGAATCTTAGTATTGATGATCTGCATCCTGACCATCTGGTACTCTTTCCGTTTCGGCTGGCCGCTGTTTCATACCATCAAATGGCTCGTCAATTTATCAAAGGGCCGGCTTGAAGAGCCGAAGAACCGCAAAGGACAGCCGGTCAGCAAAAACAAAAAAGGCAAAACAAAGCAGCCGTTCCGCTTTTTTGCTGAGATTTTCGAATCAATGGATCAGCTGACGGACACGCTGAAGCGGGATAAGAAAAACAGAGAAAAAATCCAGGCGACAAGGGAAGAGTGGATCGCCGGGCTGAGCCATGACTTGAAAACCCCGCTGAGCACGATTTACGGCTACAGCATGATGCTTGAATCGAAGCAATACGACTGGACCCCGGAAGAAGTCAAAGAAATGGGGCAGATCGTCCGGGAAAAATCAGAATATATGTCGAAGCTGATTGAGGACTTGAACTTGACATACCGTCTGAAAAACGCCGCCCTCCCGATCGAACGGCGCCTGATCAACGTCGTTCCGTTTATCAGAAACGTCACGAACGATTTCACGAAAAACACGTTCTCGGAAGGCTATGACATCGCCTTTGAAACCAAAAAGGAAGATATTCTTTTCGCCATTGATGAAGCATGGTTCCGCCGTATTCTGGAGAATCTGCTGGCAAACGCGGTAAAGCATAATAAAAAAGGGACCGCCATTCGGGTCGTGCTTGAGGAATCAGCAGAACAGCTCATTCTGAAGGTGAAAGATAACGGAAGAGGAATGGACGACGAAACGATTCACCAGCTGTTTAACCGTTATTACCGGGGAACGAATACGAAGGGGCCGTCAGAAGGAACTGGACTCGGGCTCGCCATTGCTAAGGAGCTGGTTCACCTCCATAACGGAACCATTCATGTCAACAGCAGAATCAGCGCCGGAACGGTGATTACGATTCTTTTTAAGAAAGATTGAGTTTGGACGCCGCTTTGTCGGGAATAACAATAGAAGACTGACAAGCAAAAGAAGAGGTGTTCACACATGGAAGCAGCATTACGAGCAGATACGAGAGCAGTTATAGGAGAAGGCCCTTTATGGGATAAGGACAAGCAATGCCTGTACTGGGTGGATATACTGGGCAGCCAGCTCCATATTTTCACTCCTGCTGACGGAATTAACCGTTCCGTTAAATTCAAATCATTTGTCACAGCTCTGGCCTTGTATTCAAAGGAAGAGCTGGTGATGACGATGAAAGACGGATTTTACCTGTACAATCTCCGGGAAGACACATTGACGAAGATGAAGCAGCCGAAAGACATGCGGGAAGATATCCGTTTCAATGACGCCAAATGCGACCCGTCCGGAAGATTATGGGCGGGGACGACGAGCATGGAAGGCAAAGAAGAGGAGGCTTCGCTGTACCGTCTGAATACGGACGGCAGTCTTGCCAAAATAAAAGACCAGGTCTCCACTTCGAACGGTTTGGATTGGGATCGGGATCGAAACCTGATGTACTATATTGATACTCCGACGCAGGAAATCGTCTGTTATGCATACGATCCTGAAACCGGAGCCGTATCAGATCCGAAAACAGTCTACCGCTTTCCGGAGTCGCAAGGATCTCCCGACGGGATGACTATTGACCGTGACGGAATGCTGTGGGTGGCTCTGTTCGGAGGCGGCCGTGCCGTCCGGATTGACCCGTTTTCGCATAAGGAAATTGCATCTATTGAAGTTCCCGCAAAATACGTCACCTGCTGTGCGTTCGGAGGAAGGGAGCTCAACACATTATACATTACGACCGCGACGGAAAAATTGACGGAAGCCGAAAGACTTGAACAGCCGCATGCGGGCGGCCTGTTTTCCGCAGAGCTTGAGACAGGCGGCTGGGAGCCGGTTCCGTTTGCAGGCCTCATGTAAAAAAGCCCTGGCATATGGGAACAGTCCCATTGTGCCGGGCTTTTTTTGTTAAATGGAGCGGATGATGCCGCCTTCAACCCGCTGTGCGGTGCCGTTAATGGCAGATGCCGCAGCTGAAGCGAGAAATACAATCGTATTGGCGACTTCTTCCGGGGTCGCATAGCGCTGGATCAAAGATGTTGGTTCATTCACTTTAAAATAATCCCGAACGAAGCTGTCCGTATCTTCTCCGGCGGCCTTTGCGGCTCCTTCCATGTAAGAAGCGACGCCCTCGGTCCATGTCGGTCCAGGCAGCACAGAGTTTACCGTGACATTCGTGCCTTTTGTCATTTCCGCCATTCCCCGTGACAAGCTGATTAACGCCGTTTTCGTCATTGAATAAGGAATCATTTGCGCAAGCGGTTTGACACCGGCTTCACTGGAAATGTTCAAAATCCGTCCGCTGTTTCTTTCAAGCATTTGCGGCAGAAAACGCCGGCACAGGCGCACAGCGCTCATGACATTCACTTCAAAATACCGGGTCCATTCGTCATCAGATACATCCGCGAAGTCCTTTACTTCGAAAAAACCGAGGTTATTAACGAGAATATCGACTTCCCCGATTCCGGCGGCGCGCTTAATCAGGTCATCGGCCTCCTCCTGGCGCGATAAATCTGCGGCGATGCCGTGAACCGTTCCGTAAGCGGAAAGCTCCTCAACCGTCCGTTCAACGGTTTCTTTTTTTCTTCCGTTTACAATCACCTCGGCGCCTTCGGTTAAAAAGCTTTTTGCCGCGGCTTTTCCGATGCCGGAAGTTGATCCTGTGATTAACACGAGTTTTCGTTCAAGCTGTAATTCCATGATGATCCTCCTTTTTACTCGACTGTGTAACAGTATACATGATGAATTTTAGTGTTTACGAATCATTTGCTTTCATGCAAAAAAGGCCGGATATACAAGCCTTCAAGACTTATAGTATAATTACTGCGAAAAAAGGATACGAATGTCAAGAAGACAATCGTTTACCATAATCAGGGGGAGTTAAAAGAATGAAGAAGATCACTGCCGTCTGGGCGGCGCTCTTTGTCACCGCCGTTGTGACCGCCGGCTGTTCCGGCGCGCAAGAAGAAGGAAGCGCGGCCAAACAAAAAGCCGTTTCAACCGAGGCATTCCCGGTAACCATCAAGGATGCCGCAAATGACAAAGTAACCATGAAGCAGGCGCCCGAAAAAATCGTCTCCCTCATGCCGAGCAATACGGAAATTACATACGCGCTCGGACTGGGAGATAAGGTCGCAGGCGTCACGACAAATGATACATATCCGAAAGAAGCTGTAAAAAAACCGAAAGTCGGAGATATGAATGTAAACGCTGAGAAAGTCATCGCGCTGAAGCCGGATCTCGTGCTGGCCCACGCGTCCTCAATGTCTGCTTCCGCCGATGCGATGAAGCAGTTAAAAGATGCGGGCATCACCGTCTTAACGGTCAATGATGCGCAATCGTTCCAAGACGTGTACAAATCAATCAGTATGATCGGAAAAGCGGCCGGCAAAGAAAAGCAGGCGGACAAGCTGATTAAAAAGATGAAATCCGACCTTTCCGGCATAGAAAAGAAAGCGGCGGCGATTTCGGAAAAAGATGAAAAGAAAGTATTCGTCGAGGTTTCTCCTGACGGCTATACAACGGGAAAGGGCACGTTTATGAACGAAATGCTTGAAGATATACATGCGAAAAACGCCGCCGGCAGCCAGACCGGCTGGGTGCAGCTGACGGATGAAGCGATTGTCAAAATGAATCCGGACGTCATCATTACGACAGACGGCGTAAAGGCCGCTGAAGTGGAAAAACGCGCCGGCTGGGGTGCCGTCAATGCGGTCAAACACCACAACGTCTATTCTGTTGATCCTGACCTTGTCACACGCTCAGGCCCGCGCCTTGTAAAAGGGGTCGAGAAGCTTGCGGAAAGCGTTTATCCTGAAACGTTTAAAAAGTAACCGGCCGCTGGCTTACGCGGTCAGCCTGCTGTTTTTAGCCGTTTGTGCGGCGCTTGGCATTTCAATCGGCAGTCTGCATATTCCTTTATCCGACGTTTTTTGGATCGGGATCGGCCGGACATCCTCGGCTGACCCTATGAATGTCAATATTATGATGAATATCCGCCTGCCGAGAGTCGTGCTGGCCGCCCTTGTCGGAGCCGCGTTATCCATTGCGGGAGCGGCGTTTCAGGGACTTCTGAAAAATCCGCTCGCCGACCCTTATACACTCGGGGTGTCTTCGGGAGCTTCGGCGGGAGCCGTGATCACCTTGTTTTTCGGCCTTCAGATTCCCGTCATCGGCCGGTTCACACTTCCGGTTGTCAGCATCGCCGCCGCCATTGCGGTCATGGCGGCGGTTCTGTTTTTCAGCCGTCTCGTTCATGCGTCGATGTCTGTTTCGACACTCATTTTGACAGGCATCATCATGAATTCTTTTCTCGGAGCTCTCATTTCGCTTGTGATCGCTTTAACGGGAAATGACCTGCTCCCGATTGTGCGCTGGCTGTTAGGAAGCGTGTCAATGAGGGGCTGGGGCTATGTCGCGCTGTTTCTGCCTTTTTTTCTGGCCGGGACGGCGCTTCTGCTTATCAATGGCAGAGAATTAAACATTATGACTTATGGAGAAGAAAAGGCAAGGCTGTTAGGCGTCAGTACGGGAAAAAGAAAACTGCTGATGATCGCTGCCGGATCTCTGCTGACGGGAGGAGCGGTTGCCGTATCGGGGACAATCGGATTTGTCGGCCTTGTCATTCCCCATGTGACACGGCTTTTATGGGGAACGGATCATCGCCATTTACTCCCGCTGTCAGCATTGACGGGCGCCGGTTTTCTCATTTTGGCTGATTTGTTTTCCCGCACCGTCATTGAACCTGTCGAATTGCCGATCGGCATTATGACGGCTTTGGCGGGAGCGCCTGTATTTGCCTTGATTCTGCTTCGCCAGCATCATGGAGGGAAACGCTTATGATCAGGGTGAGCGGCCTGTCCGGCGGGTACGGAGGCCGGATGATTGTAGAGGATGTCAGCTTTACCGCCGGAAAGGGTGAATTTGTCGGCATACTCGGTCCGAACGGCTCAGGAAAAACAACGCTGATGAAATTGCTGACGGGGATGCTTTCTCCGTCAAAAGGCGAGGTGCTTGTCGCAGGCAGGCCCGCGGGCAGATACAAGCCGCGGGAGCTTGCGAAAATCATGGCCGTTTTGCCGCAGCATACGGAGCAAGCCTTTTCATTTACCGTGAAGGAAACGGTGTCTTTCGGCAGATACCCGTATCAAAAGGGGCTCTTCAGACAGATGGATCAACATGACGAAGACATTGTCCGGGAAGCGATGGAAATGACCGGTATCGACCGATATGCGCAGCAACCCGTCCGCAATCTGAGCGGCGGGGAGCGGCAGCGCGTCTTTCTGGCGCAGGCGCTGGCTCAGCAGCCTGAGGTGCTGTGTCTGGATGAGCCGACGACATTTCTTGATCTCAAATATCAAAAAGACCTGCTTGATACGGTGAAGCGGCTGACGAGAGAAAGCGGCCTGACGGTCATCAGTATTTTTCACGACCTCAACGCCGCAGGACAATACTGTGATCAGCTCCTGATGATGAAAGACGGACGCGCTTTTTCGAAGCAGACGCCGGATCAGGCTTTGAAAAAAGAAACGATTGAAGACATTTACGGCATCACCGTCAATGCTGTCGGCCAAAAGGCGTCACCGAAACCGCTGATCGCCTTCATGCCGGAAGTGCGGGAGGAAAGAGAGTCCGCCAGCGTTCCGTTCGCCTCTTTGATAAACAAAAGCGGAAATACCGTAACGCTTCAAACAGACCGTCCGTTCAGAATGTTGTCAACCGCATCTGACGGCTCTGGCTTTTCGTGGAGCCGCCGGCTTACCGGCTCAGCAGGCGCTGGTTTTGTCTGCCGGACGTTTGATTCGATAACGATTGCCGTGACCGCCAAGCACACCGTTTGGGCACTCATCAGCGGCCGCTTATCTGAACAAGGATTTGTACGGCTGTTAACGGCAGCAACGGAAGCGAGAATGCAGGCCCTTTCCGGCAGACAGGCAAACGGCGACATTGTCATTTGTGCCTTGCAGACAGGAAAGGTAATGGACGTCCGCCATGCGGAAAAAGCTGTGAGAAGAGGAACCGCGGCATGTGTAAAAGCGGCGGAAGAAGGAGGAACAGAACGATGAAGCTGTATACGAAAACCGGCGATAAAGGACAGACAAGCCTGATCGGCGGCAGAACGGATAAAGACAGTCTGCGGGTTGAGAGCTACGGGACGATCGATGAGCTGAACAGCTTTATCGGGCTTGCGCTTGCGGAGCTTGATGATTGTGAGAATTGCGGTGATCTGAAAGCCGAACTCAGAAACATTCAGCATGAGCTGTTTGACTGCGGCGGCGACTTGGCGACTGTCACGGAGAATAAGAGCTATACATTAAGAGAGAAATCTATTACCGTGCTGGAAGCCTGCATAGACCGTTATACCGCTGAAGCGCCTCCGCTTGAAAAATTTATTCTTCCGGGCGGGCATAAGGCGGCTGCTCAGCTTCACATTGCCAGGACCGTCACAAGACGGGCGGAGCGTCTCATCGTGAAACTGGGCAGAACAGAAGAGATAAATGACACGGTGATGCGTTACTTGAACCGCCTGTCTGATTATTTTTTCGCGGCGGCAAGAGCAGTCAACGCAAGACATGGCGTGAAAGATATAGAGTATGAAAGAAGCGCCCCAGTATTCCGTGAAGATGAATAACGTTTTGATTCAGCCGGCGAGAGGAAGCCGGCTGTTTTTAACGGCAATATCCATCAATTGAACCCTTATTGCCAGAAGGAAAATGTATCTTATGCATTATTGACTGAAAAATTAAAAAATGAGATATTATAAGAAACATTGTAAAAAAATGGGGGATTTGATAGATGGATACAAATCATAAGAGCGAGAGCATCTGGAATAAAAATTTCACCTTTCTGTTTATCTCAAGGCTTGTTAAATTGTCGGGAGACGGTTTTGCCTTTAATTCCATTCTCTGGTTTTTGATTTTTGACGGTGAAGGGGCGATCGGCACGGCGCTGTTAATTGCGGTTACGTTCCTTCCGGAGGCGATGCTGGCGCCGATTACCGGGCCTTTTATGAAGCAGCATACGCTGAAATTCTGGATGTATTTTTCAGACCTCACGCGCGCGGCGGTCGTGTTAATCATTCCGGTCTGTTATTTTAACGGTTTTTCTCCTTTATGGTTTGTGATGCTTCTCATGATTGTGCATTCAGCCACCGGAGCCGCTTATAATCCTGCATCTATCTCTTTAATCCCCAATATTGTCGGAGAAAACAGCCTGCAGAAAGCGAATGCGGTCATCCAGTCATCAGGCCAGATCGTCAGGCTTGCCGCCATTACGCTGAGCGGAGTGTTTTTAACATTTATCAGTCCCGCCTATTCTTTGTTTATCGCACTTATATTCTATCTTCTATCAGGTTTTCTCGTACTCTTTATGTCATACCAAGTTCAGCATGACAAACAGGATACCGCCGCCGTCAGACAGCGCGGGACGTATTTCGGAAGGCTTAAACGGGGTTTCGTGCTCGTCAGAAAACACCAGATTTTATACCCGCTCGCCATCTATTGTATTTTCATGAACTTTGCGGCCGCTCCGTGGGAGGCGCTTTCCGCCGTTTACGTCGCCGAAGATTTACATATGCCGCCGATCATTTACTCGCTTCTGAAAGCGACAGGGACGGGCGGAGCCTTTTTAATGGGTTTTATTTTGGCTAAGGTGAAGGTGAACAAATACGGTCTCCTGTTTGTGTCAGCGGGAATCATAGAAGGGGCGGCATTTTTCATCACCGGCATCAACACGTTTCTGCCGCTCGTCTTCCTTGCGGCGTTTGCATTCGGATCGGCCGTCAGCGCCATAAATGTGCCGGAGTATACCATTATTCAAACGTCTGTGGATCATGATGATCAGCCGCAGGTCTATGCCGTCATCCATATGATCTCCAACATATCCATTCCGCTCGGTGCGGTTCTTTGCGGATATGCGGCTAACGCCTTCGGTCCCGGAAAAGTCATTGCCGCCGGAGGTCTCGTTGAAGTCCTGTCAGGTCTCGGGATATTGTTCTTTACGAAGCTTGCCAAAGCGGAACGCACTGATCTCATCAAGGAAAAAGAAGCGAGCATCAGAATATAGCATTCTTGTAAAACGCCCTGCGCCGTCCGGTGCAGCGGCGTTTTTTTGTCGTAAGGGTCGGGGGGCTTATACGACTCCGGTCTGATATGAAAATCAATCTCTGATTCGTTTTGCCGGCCGGGGGATTTGTTTATAGTAAAGACAAGGAAATCGAAAGGAGGATCTGCATGAATATAAATGTAAAAACGGCAGGCGGCTTTCTGCTGATTGTGTTCGGACTTTCTGTCTTTTTAGGAGGAGGCCACTTCGCGTTTATCATCCCGCTTGCGATCGGAGGCCTGATGCTTTATTGGGGAATCAAACGTTTCTCAAACGGCCGCGCCGTATCCGGCATCATCGCGGGCGTCATCGGAGCTATGATTCTTGTCGGCTCTCTTCCATTTATCGTTGCCATCGGACTGGCCGGCGCTATGGTGTATGGCGGATGGAAAATGATGAAGCAGGGCGGCTCAGACACCGCTTCCCGCCAGTATGAACCCGAAGCGGCATCACCGGGCTACCAATCCGGCTTTGACTCTGAATGGGAAGAATTTTTGAAGAAAAAATAAGGAGGAAGACAAAATGGTCTTAAAAAGAATAAGAGATATGTTCGTCGCATCTGTTAACGAAGGGCTTGATAAATTAGAAAATCCGAAAGTCATGCTGAATCAATATGTGCGTGATATGGAAAGTGACATCGCCAAGGCGAAACAAACGATCGTCAAACAGCACACGATCGTCCATCAGTTTAAGAAAAAACAGGAGGACGCTTCCGAAACGGCGGCAAAGCGGAAAAATCAGGCTCAGCTTGCTTTTGACGCCGGGGAAGAGGAGCTTGCGAAAAAGGCTTTGACTGAAATGAAATACCTTGAGGGAAAAGCGGCCGAACATGAAAAAGCGTACGAGCAGGCGAAAACACAGCTGGCCGAGCTGAAAGAACAGCTGGAAACCCTGGAAACGCGTCTTCGCGACGTAAAGGATAAAAAACAGGCGCTCATCGCCCGCGCCAACGCAGCAAAAGCGAAGGAACATATGAATGCTTCTTTTGACAAGATTGACAGCGAAAGCGCCTACAGAGAGTTTCTCCGAATGGAAAACCGCATTGAAGAAATGGAAGTCCGCGTCAAATACGGCACTTCAGCTGAGGCGAATACAGAACACAGCCGCTCGCAATATTCGGACGAGGTCGAAGCTGAGCTTGAAAAAATGCGCTCGCTTTCTCTGGAGAAAACAGAGCATCAAAAAGCGGCTCATGAATAATGTGCACAAGGGAAGGTCGGCGCTTTTACGCCTCTTCCCTATACGCACGTATCAATTATCCGGCTTTTCCTTTATAATAAAATGAATGAAAAAGGATGGAACGTAATGAAGCGTAAGATTGCCAAAGGGCTGATGGCGGCGTCCGTTTTGATCTGCTGTCTGTTTTTGGTGAAAGAAGTGTTTGCCGGGCGTTTGTTTTCGCTGTACGAAACAGAATCGGTATCGGCAAGCGTGCCGCCTCATGCCGTCAAAAGCCTGTCCGTTTCGTCGGAACAGACGGATGTGAAAATCATTGCGGAAGAGCGGAATGACATCGCGGCAAACATGACCGGACCGGCGGGGAAAATGTTTGTCCAAAGCAGGGGGAAAACCCTCAATCTCAAAGCGAAAGAGAAACGATTCCAATTTTTGAATCTCTTTCAGCGTCCTCTGCTGATTGTCCGCATCCCGTATGAGTATCATCAGGACATCACCGTCCAAACATCAGGCGGCAGCATTTCCGTTGACGGAAACAAGGGGCTGTCTCTTGCGCATCTCGGCGTCCGTTCTGTAAGCGGGAACATATCGCTGAAGCATGTGAAGACGGATGTGTTTAAAGCGAAAGGGCTGTCGGGCGATCTCGAAGCAGCCGATCTTGCGGCTGAAACGGCGGAAGTCCGCTCATCCTCAGGACATACCGGGCTTCATCATGTGACGGGAGCCCTTGACGTGAGGGTCGCTTCCGGCAGTGTCGACGCCTCGCTTGAGACGGCGAAGGCTCCCGTATCCGTCAGGCTTGCGAGCGGCAGCGCAGCCATCAGCCTGCCGAAAGACGGGGATTTTACAGTAAACGCCGAAACGGCAAGCGGAAGGATTCAGCCGTCCTATTCCTTTGAGAAAACGAGTAAGGAAGGCGGGACCTTCACCGGCATGAAAGGCAGCGGCGCCAGGCCGATAGATATAAAAGTGACGAGCGGCAATATTGCACTGCAATAGACAAGGAAAGGAGGGGCAAGCAGCTGACATGGCAAAAAAACAGATTCTCGGACTTATCATCGCCTTATTAGGCGTCAGCATGTTTTTACGTATTATCGGCATCGGCGACTTCCTGTTTTGGCCGCTCTTTTTTCTGATCACAGGCTATATTTTTAATAAATACTCCCGCGGCTGGCTCGGCTCCGTCCTGTATATCTTTGCCGCTTTTTTATTTTTGAGAAACCTGTTCAGCGCCACCTTCAGCCTGTTCGGCTATGCCTTCGCCGCCTTTCTCATTTACGCGGGCTACAGGCTCCTGAAAGGAAAGCGCGTATTTGAGCATAAAGAAAAGAAAATCAGCCTTGAAAAAGAAGAACAGCCAAAGCCTGCCGTCCAGCCGGAAAGCAGACAGCCGGATCTCCGGAGCTTTTTTATCGGCGAGCTGCGCATGATGAAGGACCCGTTTGAGCTGAATGATTTAAATGTTTCCGGGTTTATCGGTGATGTGAAAATTGATCTATCCAAGGCGATGATACCTGAAGGAGAAAGCACGATGACAATCAGCGGTGTCATCGGCAATGTTGATGTGTACGTCCCGTCCGATATCGAAGTGTCCGTCAGTTCATCAGCTTTTATCGGCGATATGAATCTGCTCGGTTCTAAGAAAAGCGGCATGAGCACGAATCTGTATAAAGTGTCTTCTGAGTACGGCGACTCGCCGCGGCGGATTAAAATATCAATTTCTCTATTCATCGGCGATGTGGATGTGAAGTATTTATGAGGAAAAAATTACTCGCCAATATTCAGTGGCGCGCCATGCTGATGACCGCGGGGCTCAGTCTGCTCCTTTGCGCGGTGTTTATTGCGCTGATGCTGTTATATTACGGGCTTGATCCGATGCTTTTGTTTTCTTCCGGCTGGTTCGGTATTCCGTTTGTGGTCATCCTGCTTTTGGCGTCCCTTTCGGCCGGACTGATTTCCGGTTATGTATACGGCGGCCGTCTGAAAACGAGAATGGATACACTGATTGAAGCGGTTTTGAAATTTGAAAACGGCAATTTCGCTTATCGGGTGCCGCCGCTCGGTGATGATGAAATCGGTCTGGCGGCAGACCAGCTCAACGAAATGGCCAAGCGGGTCGAGCTGCAGGTCACATCGCTGCAAAAGCTTTCCAACGAGCGGGCGGAATGGCAGGACCAAATGAAAAAATCGGTCATCACTGAAGAACGCCAGCGGCTGGCGCGCGATCTGCATGATGCCGTCAGCCAGCAGCTCTTTGCCATCTCTATGATGACATCCGCCGTCTTAGAGCAGGTGAAAGATGCGGATGACAAAATCGTCAAACGGATTCGCATGGTTGAACATATGGCGGGGGAAGCGCAAAACGAAATGAGGGCGCTGCTATTGCATCTGCGGCCCGTCACGTTAGAAGGAAAAGGTTTGAAAGAAGGGCTGATTGAGCTGTTAAAAGAGTTCAAAGCGAAGCAGCCGCTTGATATTGAGTGGGATATCAGCGACACGGGTGTGTCAAAAGGCGTTGAAGACCATCTGTTCCGAATCGTACAAGAGGCGCTTTCTAACGTTTTCAGGCATTCAAAGGCGACCAAGGTCACCGTCAGACTCGGCGCGAAACATCAAAAACTTCAGCTTAAAGTCATTGATAACGGGGCGGGTTTTACAATGGATCAAGTCAAAGCGTCCTCTTACGGTCTGCATTCCATCAAGGAAAGAGCGAGCGAAATCGGCGGCATAGCGGAGATTATCTCAGTGAAGGGAAAAGGCACGCAGATCGACGTGAAAGTCCCGATTTACGAGAAAACAAAAGGAGAGAACGACAGTGATTCGAGTGTTACTGATTGATGATCATGAAATGGTCAGGATGGGTCTGGCCGCGTTTTTAGAAGCACAGCCGGACATTGAAGTCGCCGGTGAAGCATCAGACGGACAGCAGGGCGTCGATCTGGCCGCCGCGCTTTTGCCGGATGTGATTTTAATGGATCTTGTCATGGACGGCATGGACGGCATCGAAGCGACGAGACAGATCTGCGCCAAACTCGATGACCCGAAAATCATCGTGCTGACGAGCTTTATTGATGACGATAAAGTGTACCCGGTAATCGAAGCGGGAGCGCTCAGCTATTTGCTGAAAACGTCCAAGGCGGCGGAAATAGCCGAAGCCATCAGAGCGGCTGCCAAGGGCGAACCGAAGCTTGAATCGAAGGTGGCGGGAAAAGTGCTGTCAAGGCTGCGCCATTCAGAGAATCAGCTTCCGCATGAAACGCTGACGAAGAGAGAACTGGAAATCCTCTGTCTCGTCGCGGAAGGCAAGACGAATAAAGAGATTGGGGAAGAGCTGTTCATAACGATTAAAACGGTGAAAACCCACATCACGAATATATTGTCAAAGCTTGATGTCAGTGACCGCACGCAGGCCGCCGTATATGCCCACCGCAATCATCTCGTGAAATGAAAAAAGGAGAGCGGCGCTATGCACACTCTCCCCGCAGGACAGGTCATTGGGACATTCCTTTTGTTCCGAAATCTCTGACGGCGACTTTGACTTTGTATTCAATATCTGATTCACTGAAATGACGGTCCCAGTCAGAGGCCACCTTTTGCCACTTATCGGGGTAATGAATGCGGACCTGGTCGCCTAACCCGGTAATATCCACTTTTAAATCATGCTGCAGATAATCGATGAATGTCATGACATCCGAATGGATGCTTCGTTTTACCGCGTTTTTGATTTCATTTATATAGGACTCCTTGAAGGAATCTTCTTTCGGGTTCCAATCCTCAGACAGGCGGCCTTCAACAAACCGGGTGACGATAAACTTGAATTTTCCGTTTTTATATTGTGTTTTTACATCATATTTGCTTGAAAATACCTCGAAGGATAAATAATAATTGTCATGCTTTGCAAACGTGACGCCCCCTTTTACCGTCCCTGTGAACAGGTTCATATTCTGGACTTGTAAAGGCGTTAAATTCGCATACCAGAATTTATTTTTTATAATGGTAGCGCCCCAGATTTCCAGTCTGCTGCCCACTTTGCGCACTTGAGGAAGGGCAAAGGTTTCGCCCTTGGCGATTCTCTCGGATATTTCCCCCAATGTCACAGGCTCCATCATCCGGATGGTGACGGCATTATTTTCCGTTAAGTCATAGATGGTATTTGACGCAGGCTCCCCCTGGTCGCTGACATTGAAAATATCTTTCGTTTTATCCGGCACCGTCATCACATTGCAGCTTCTTCTCGTTCCGTTGTCCCTGACAAACTGGTTCATTAATGCGTCAAACGGGATGTTGTCCTTTAACAGCGCTTCGGAAAACAGCATGATGCGCAAGTGCTGGGAGAAAGCGGGGTGATTTTTTAACGATGCCGTCCTTAAGGCTTGGTGAACGGTTTCCCCGGAAGTGGAAGTCACCTTTGTCGGATTGCTTGATGTCGACTGCTGGGAACTAGCTTTTTGCGGAATCAGAATCTGCTGCGTCACTTCCACGTTTTCTTCCTCAGGTTTATCGAGCCCGACTCCGATAACGAGGCTCAAGTCTTCTATATTACGGCTATCCCAGCACCCCGTCAAAAGCAATGAGCAAAGAAAGATTACGATGTATTTCTTCATTGCGCTTTTTTCACCTTCCTTTTCACAGCGACGACTGCAAACATCAGTAAAGGCAGCAAAAAGAAACCTAAGAAGATATAGCCGAGAATATCACTGAACATCATCAGCTTGTTCGCGTCCTTTGGCATCAATGACCCCAAGAATGTCGCAATCCCTACGAAGATGATGCCTTTTTTCTGCTTCAGCCCGAAAATTTTATGAAGGCCAGATGTCGCGAAATATCCGTACGATACATAGGTGGCGAAAAATTGGATAATCCAGACAACAAGTAAAAAGGACTCGAACCGTTCGATAAAAAGCCCTTTGATTTCAAATGATTGAAAGAGCGCGATCGTAGGCCAGATCATTGTTTTGACATCCTGGGTGGTTAAGGCGCCGACGACGAGCACGTAGGTAATGATGTATAAAATAATCGGGATGCCAAAGCCAATGGCCGACATGCGGAATGTGTGCTGTTTATTTTTAAGGTACTCTGGGAGAAACAGCATAATTTCAATGCCCAAGAAGGAAACAGAAACGACGGTCAAAGAGGCCATAACGGGAGAAAATCCCTGGCCGAGCACCGGCCGCAAGTTGTCTATATCAAATATTTTAAAGCTGAAGGAAAACACCGTCAGCAAAATAATAATCGTAATCATTAAATAGAAAGGAAAGAGCCTGCCGATATCACTCATGCCGCCGATAATCAAATAAACGGAACAGGCGATAAAGATAATCAGCATGACCGGCACGGGGGTTTTTTCCAATAAAAAGAACTTGACCATTTCCGCCATCGCACGGGCTTCGAAGCTGGCGACTCCTATAAAATAGAGACAGATCACCAGGTTGACGATATTGCCCGCCCATTTGCCGAGACCTTCATTCATATAATCAAAAAACGATCCGTATTGATGCTTTTTCATAATGAGCGTATTGAGATAAATCAAAAAGATAAAGATGACGCCTTCCAGACATAATGCGATCCAGCCGTCCGGCGAATTTGCCCTCGCTGACAGCGACCGCGGCATGGTGAGGAGCCCCGCCCCGAGCATCGTGTTGGCAATCAATGCCGTCCCTTGATAGCTTGTAAGTTTATTGTGAGTTGTTTTCTGGCTCATTTACGTTTTTCGCCTCTTTTGGTTGATTTTTAATAGGGAGACGGAGAATGGAATCGCTTGCGTTTTTTAAGCTGAAAAACCCATTCGGCGAGAAATATGGAGAACCGAAGCTTCGCTGTCTCGATAAATGGGTGTATATCGCCAGCATAAATAAAATCATGCCGTACAGCCCGAATGCTGCCGCAGCAAACATTGAAATGAAACGGAGCACACGGAATGAAAGCCCCATTCCGTACTGCGGCACCGTGAATGAAGCGAGCGCGACAATGCTGACCACGATGACCATGATGGAGCTGACAATATTCGCTTCAACGGCCGCCTGGCCGATGACGACTCCGCCCACCAATCCGATCGTCTGGCCGAGCGGGTTAGGGAGCCTCAAACCCGCTTCTCTCAGCAGTTCTATCGTAATTTCCATCACCATTGCTTCAATGATGGGCGGAAAGGGAACGTTTTCTCTGTTCGCCGAGATAGTGACTGCAAGCGGCGTCGGCAGAAGCCCTTGGTGAAACGAGACGAGGGCGATATAAATGGCTGAAAAAAACAGTGTGATAAAAATAGACGTAAACCGCAGCGCCCGAATGAGCGAGGCGGAAATCCACCGTTCATAATAATCGTCGGGAGACTGCATTAACATTCCTAAAGAAGCCGGAACCACCAGCGCAAACGGTGAGTTGTCGACAAGGATGGCGACGCGGCCGTTAAACAAGGCGGAGGAGACTTTATCAGGACGTTCCGTATTTTGTATTTGCGGAAACGGCGAATACTTATTATCCTCAATAAGCTCTTCAAGCGTCCCGGAATCCTGAATGTCGTCCAGCTTCACTTCGCTGAGGCGTTTTAAAACATCGCTGACGACAGACGGGTCAGCCTCATCATCTATGTACATGACAGTGGCGTATTTTAACTTGCTTTCTCCGAGCGGAACCTTTTTCGTTTTCAGCTTCGGATGGTTCGTCCGCTGCCTGATCATGGCGACGTTTGTATCAGAATCCTCTATGAAAGCGACCTTAGGCCCTCTTACAACCTTTTCGGAGGTAGGTTCTGTCACGCTTCTTTTTTCTCTTTTTCCCGTGGAAAGAATGTATACGTTATCAAGGCCGTTAATAAACACGGCGCATTTCCCCCGCAGAATGGAAGTGACGGCTTCTTTCGCCGCAGTGACGGGACGGGCGTCAATCTGATCAAGACGCTTCGTCACTGCCTCCAGCGTCAGGGTGTCTTCTCCCTGCAGCAGCGTTTCAATCGCTTCTTTTATTTTGTCTTCATCGTTCATTTCACTCAGATACATATAATAAAAAACAAGCCCGTTCGGAAGCATCTTTTTATTTTGAACCAGGTCATCGTTCGGCTCTAGGTGGGGCAGCACCATAGCCAGGTTTATGTGTATGTATTCCTTGAATTCCGATTGCGCCATCAACTGTCACCCGCCCTCCATTCCTTAATTGAGGTTATCTTTTCCTGTTAAAAAAATGATATACTATGATAAAGTAATTAATGGTACAAGTTTTTTTATGAAAGCGGAGGAGAGATGTGGCACAAGTCAGACTGGCAGGAAATGCCGAAGAAATAGAACAGCTCATCAAATCATTTGAAGCCCATTACGAAGTGGCTTACACGTCGAAGGAATACCGAAAAACAAATCCGAAGTACAAATACTCTAAGGATTCGCGCGTCTATCTTGAGCTGAAATTAAAAACGGCCAAGACCGAAAAATAAAAAGGGTTTCATCGGTTACTGGCGAATAATACTCAGGGTGAAGCAACTGTTATGGAGGGATACATAAATGGACTACAGAATTGAAAAAGACACCATGGGAGAAGTTAAAGTTCCGGCAGATAAATTTTGGGGCGCTCAGACACAGCGCAGCAAAGAGAACTTCAAAATCGGTTCAGAAAAAATGCCTCAGCGTGTTGTGAAGGCGTTTGCAATTTTAAAAAGAAGCACGGCGATCGCTAACGAACGCCTTGGCAATTTAGAGTCTGAAAAAGCACAAGCGATTGCCGCTGTATGTGATGACGTATTAAACGGCAAATATGACGATAACTTTCCGCTCGTTGTCTGGCAGACGGGAAGCGGCACACAAAGCAACATGAATATGAACGAAGTGGTGGCCAACCGCGCGACTGCTTTATTGAAAGAAAAAAATTCTGATCTGAAGATTCATCCGAATGATGACGTCAACCGCAGCCAAAGCTCAAACGATACATTCCCGACGGCGATGCATGTTGCGGCGGTCCTTGCCGTATATGAGCAGCTCGTTCCGGCACTTGATCAGCTGCGCGCGACACTTGACGAAAAAGCAAAAGCGTATCAAGACATTGTGAAAATCGGACGCACGCATTTGCAGGACGCGACTCCGCTGACACTCGGACAGGAAATCAGCGGCTGGGTATACATGCTTGACCGTTCTAAAGAAATGATTCTTGAGTCAACGGAAAAAATCCGCGCGCTTGCCATCGGCGGCACGGCAGTCGGTACCGGAATCAACGCCCACCCGCAGTTCGGTGAATTCGTCGCGGAAGAAATCACAAAAGTAACGGGGCAGACGTTCAAAAGCTCGCCTAACAAATTCCATGCGCTGACAAGCCATGATGAAATCACTCACGTTCACGGCGCGTTAAAAGCATTGGCTGCCGACCTGATGAAGATTGCCAACGATGTCAGATGGCTGGCAAGCGGCCCGCGCTGCGGAATCGGCGAAATCGTCATTCCTGAAAATGAGCCGGGAAGCTCTATCATGCCGGGCAAAGTCAACCCGACGCAAAGTGAGGCGCTGACAATGATCGCCGCGCAAGTGATGGGAAATGACGCGACAATCGGATTTGCGGCCAGCCAAGGAAACTTCGAGCTGAACGTCTTCAAGCCGGTTATCATTTATAACTTCCTGCAGACAGTGCAGCTTCTCAGTGACGGAATGAATTCCTTCCATGACAAATGCGCTGTCGGTATTGAGCCGAACCAGGAAACCATTCAGGAAAATCTTTCTAACTCATTAATGCTTGTCACGGCGCTTAACCCGCACATCGGTTATGAAAACGCGGCAAAAATCGCCAAGCTTGCCCATAAAGAAGGCCTGACGCTGAAAGAAGCGGCATTACAGCTGAACCTTCTGACAGAAGAACAATTTAATGAAATGGTGCGTCCGGAAGATATGGTGCACCCGAAAGCATAAACAGAAAGAACGGCTGCAGTCATTGCGGCCGTTCTTCTAAATAAACTGCTGTTTCAGTAAAAATCTGAGCTGTTCTGCATCTTCAGCCAGCAGGCCGGATTCCTTCAAATTCAGAATCATTCCTTTGATGATTGCCGGTTTCGGCGACTTTTTCTTCATTTCCGCTTCAAGAATATCCAAGCTCTCGGTGTATTCAGATGCTTGCGGCTTTTCCATCGTGCTGATGTGCGCACGGAGGGTCTGCAAGATTGATTGGCTTAAAGGATCGGGCTTCCCGTTATGAAGGGGCCCAAACAGTGAGCTTGCCTCATCAAGAGAAATTAACGCTTCATCATGTCTGTCCGCCATTCCGTTTACGATGTCATCAATTCTGTGAATCACGGTATTTGCGAGAAGCGCAGGCTGTACAGACCGGCCGGTCAGAATGAGATATTCAAGATACATCTGACTGATTCCTTCTATTAAAAAACAAAGCTCGGCGGTGTATGGTTCGGCTTTTTCTCCGTAAATAGCAAGAAGACTGTCGATATGAAACTGCAGGATCGACCGGCGGATTCTCTTTCCGCACTGGGCCACTTCTTCGGTATAAGGAAGTGAACCGTCTTTCATCTGCACGGTAATAAAATCTTTATGGGCGAGAATCGATTCATAAAACACCGCAAGCTGTTTTTGATAAGCGGCTCTCGGGCTGTCACCCTCCGTTTGGATCGTCGTGATTCGGGTAAACGTTTTATCATAGTAGTAATTCAGCATGGACAGAAGCAGTGCTTCTTTGGAAGGAAAGTGAAGATAAAAAGCGCCTTTTGAGATTTTGCATTCATCGGCGATTTCCTGAACCGATGTTGATTTGTACCCTTTTCGGGCAAACAGTTTAATTGCTGCTTCAATAATCAGCTTTTCTTTTTCCTTCAATGGTTCCACCCTTTCGGAGCCAGGAGGCTGGCTTATGCTTCACGTGTGTGACTATATGGTCATATTGATATTCTGTAAATTTAACCTGATTGTAACTTGTTTTTTTGTTTTGTTTTATTTATATTATAAAGTGAGCTGACCGAATGGTCAAAGTTCTGGCGAAAGGGTGAATCTGAAAATGAAAGAATTAGATGAAATGATCAGCCGCTTGCGAAACAGAGGAATTAAAGTCGAAAAGGTGAAATATCCGAAAAAGACGATTTGTGAAAAGAAATGGGTTCATCAATGCCAAAAACCGCTGAAAACAAACTACAGAGATTTTAACGGCTACTCCTTCACATAAAAAAAGACTGCAATGAAACACTACAGTCTACTTTGGTATGATAATCTGATAGATTACACCCGATTGATCATTTTCAATTGAAATTGATGCTTTATGCAGGGTTAAAATCCGTTTTACGATGCTGAGTCCTATGCCGAACTCGCCTTTCTTCCCTTTATTAAAAGGCTCGTACAAGCTGGATAGCATCTCATCCTCAATCGGAGGCCCGTCATTTTTAACCGTCATGACAATCTGCTGCTGATTTTGGCTGATCCGAATGTGAATCGCCGTTTCTGCATAGCGGATTTGATTTTCAAGAATGTTTTCGAGGAGCTTGCCCCATTGTTCCGGATCACCGGGCATCATCAATACATCTTCTGTTTCAACGGTCCACGATAATTCCTTCCGGGCCCATTTGAGCCGCTCAATGACTTCTTCCGTGACCTTCACAAGGTCAAATGTCTCATGGTGCACCCGCTGCTTCATTAAATAATCAAGCTTCGTTAAATATAATAAATCCTTAATTTTCTTCTCAAGCTTTTCTGCTTCGCCTTCAATGACATCAATTGTGTTTTTCAGGTCCCCCTTAGGAAAAATCCCGTCCTTTATTGATTGAGTATAGCCCCTTATCACCATGACAGGCGTTTTTAAATCATGAGAGATATTTTGCAGGAGCGTTCTTTCCGTTTCATCCTTTTGCACCAGCTTGCTCCGCATGTCTTCAATGGTGTGGCCTAATTTTCCGATTTCATCTTTTCTGTCGACGATGACCGGATCATCCCAGTCCTGTTCGGAAATCCGTTTGACATGCTTCTCTAAGGAGACGAGCGGACGCGAGAGATATTTGGCAAGCCAAATCGCCGGAATCCAGCTTAACAAAATGACGCCGGCAATGATAAAGAGCAGCTGCTTAAACAGGGTGTATGACAGATCATCACGGTAAGAATCAAGCGCATATGACAGCATCATCGCATCCTGACCGTTAATGGTGAGGCCTTTTTTAATGACGAAAAACACTTTTTCCCCGCCGATGTCCGCGCTGTATCGTTTCGTGACGCTGTGCTGGCGGCCCGCGAGCTTGTACACCTTATGGATAAAGGAAGAAGAAAAGTAGTTTAAATCTTTGTCGCTCGCCGATTCCTCCCGCTCCGGCAAAAGAACGTGCTGAACGGATCGGAAAGTCGTCGGAGCGGTCGCGTCCTCACTGTAATATCCCCGCTCGATCGACCCGGGCAGCCGGTACTCCGTCAGCACATGCTGTTCATTTTCAATGGTCGTGTACGTTTCATCCGTGAAAAAATCCCGCAGCGTATTTGAGAACAGCACGAGCAGCAGAATCGAGATGGCTAAAAGGATGCCTGAGATGACCACCCATATTTGAAAAGCAAGCGGCTTATTTTTCATGACGTCATCATCCTGTAGCCGAATCCGTAAATGGTTTCAACCTTTAAGCCGGGCATTTTTTTCCGCAGCCTCCGCACAAGATCATCGACCACCCGGTCAGTGCCGAAATAGTCATGGCCCCATATTTTCAGCAGGATATCTTCCCTGGAAAAGGGGTGTCCTTTATGGTGAAGAAATAAAAGCAGCAGATCAAATTCCTTAGACGTCAAATTGACCAGGCTGCCGGTTTCATCATAAACCTCTCTGGCATCTTCGATCACATTGTAGGAGGAAACGGTGAGGCCGGTTTTTTTGGGAGCGGGCTGTTCTTTATACACAAGCTCCAGCAGTTTTTGAACCCGTATAATGAGCTCTCTCGGCAAAAAAGGCTTGGCGATATAATCATTGCTTCCAAGCTCTAACCCGAGAACTCTGTCAATATCGGCATCCCGGGCGGAAATGAAAATGACCGGCACATCGGGATCTTTTTCTTTTATTTCTTTTATCAATGTATAGCCGTCCGTATCCGGCAGCATGATGTCAAGAATCCACAGATGGGGAGACGGCTGCATTTGCTTTCTGGCTTCTTCGCCTTTTGTGAAAGATGTAATGTTCCAGCCTTCATTCTCTAAATATTTTGTGAGCAGTTCATTCAGATTGTCCTCATCTTCAACTAGATAAATGGTGTATGACAAGGCAGTTCACATCCTTTCAACGTCATTATACTAGTTTTAACACACTCAGGCCGCATTTTCATAATTTCACATATTCTTTTCATTTTTATCCCACAATGTTTGTTTATGATGTGTATAAGGGAAGAAAGGAAGAAAAAAAGCGGGGAAGATAACATGTTCAAACACATTTTGTTTTGGAGCTTTGCTTTTCTCCTTATTATTGGGACAATAGAACTTGTACATGCGATGAATATGTAATGAATAGAATGAGAACATACTGAAGGAGTGTGCGTGAATATGAACGATCAGCGAGATGACGGCATCAGCCGCGATCAGTCAGATCTTTCACATACGGAGCAAAACGGCAATGAACAGCAGCGGATCAGCCATCAGGAGCCCGAGCTGCTTGAAGGCCCCGTCTCGAAAGAAGCGGAAAAAGAGGCGGCCGCCGGTACGGAATTTGAAAAAACGGCTGCCGTGAAAAAAGAAAAAAAACGGAGAGCCGCTTGGCTGAGCCCGATTTTAGGCGGCATTATCGGCGGCGGCCTCGTGCTTGGCATTGTGCCGAATCTGCCGGGTGAGCAGCATAAGGCAGAATCTGTTTCTGATACGGCGAAACAAGTTCAGTCTGCGAATTTTACGTCAACGCCTTTGAAAAATACCTCAAGTGTGGCAGATATGGTAGAAGATTTGGAGCCTGCGATTGTCGGAGTGTCCAACTATCAAGCGTCGCAAAGCGGCCAATTCGGACTTGACGGCGGTTCAAGCTCTGAAACGGAGAGCGGCACGGGGTCAGGCGTCATTTTCAAAAAAGACGGCCAAAAAGCGTACATCATCACAAACAACCATGTCGTAGAAGGAGCAAACAAGCTGTCGGTCACTCTTTATAACGGGAAAACCGAAACGGCAAAGCTTGTCGGAAAGGATGCCATCAGTGACCTGGCCGTACTGGAAATCAGCTCGTCCAATGTCAAAAAAGCGGCCAGCTTCGGCGATTCTTCACAGCTGCGCATTGCCGATAAGGTAATCGCCATCGGCAACCCGCTCGGCCAGCAGTTTTCCGGCACCGTCACACAAGGTGTGATCAGCGGATTGAACAGAACGGTAGACGCCGACACTTCCCAAGGCACGGTGGAAATGAACGTGATTCAGACGGATGCGGCGATTAATCCCGGTAACAGCGGAGGGCCGTTAATCAACTCCAGCGGCCAGGTCATCGGAATCAACAGCATGAAAGTCAGTGAAAACGGCGTGGAATCACTCGGCTTCGCCATTCCGAGCAACGATGTGGAACCGATTGTCGACCAGCTGCTTGCAAAAGGAAAAGTCGAGCGTCCGTTTTTAGGCGTGCAGATGATTGATATGTCGCAAGTGCCGGAAACCTATCAGGAAAACACACTCGGATTGTTCGGCGACCAGCTGTCTAAGGGCGTTTACGTAAAAGAAGTGCAGTCCGGCTCACCGGCTGCGAAAGCGGGCATCAAATCAAATGACGTCATCGTAAAATTGAACGGCAAAGATGTCGGCAGCAGCGCCGATATCAGACAGATTCTGTATAACCAGCTGAAAATCGGCGATAAAACGACTGTTCAAGTTCTCAGAGGCGGCAGCAAAAAGACGCTGAACATCACATTAACGAAACAAACTGAAAGCGCAAGCTGAACGCATAAAAAAAGCTGAACCTCCGCCTGAGGTTCAGCTTTTTTCGTCATTCTCCTAAGTAGGCTGACAGCATCCACACATGCTTGTCCGCTTCTTCAACTAATCCGACAAACAAATCGGCTGTTGACGGGTCATTTTGTTCCTCGGCGATGCCGATGACAAATTTTGATTCGCGGCTGATCTGTTTGTAGTCTTGAACGAGTGATTCCACCATTTCAGAAGCCGTCTTTTCCTGTCCTTCATCCGTAATGGAAGCTTGTTCAAGATAGCTGTGAAAAGTCGCCGCGGGCTGTCCGCCGATGGCCAGAAGACGCTCTGCGATGGCATCTGCCGTTTCTGCCGCTTCGTTATACAGTTCTTCAAACTTTTCATGCAGCGTAAAGAAGTGAGGGCCTTTTACATACCAATGGAAGCGGTGCAGCTTAGAGTAAAGGATAAACCAGTTTGATAATTGGGTGTTCATTGATTTCTCAACTAGATTTTCAGTTTTTTTCGCGTTTTGTGTATTCATATTTATCGTCCTCCCTGTGATCTGTTAATTTAATTATATCACGTATCAAATAAAAATCAATACTAAATTATAATAATTATAATTTAGATTTCCTTGAACAGCTTTTTCTTTATGATCGATTCCCAGACGGGCCAAGAGAAGAGTGAGCGGCAAGCCAATGTCAGCTTAATGCCCCTGCCGATCGGATACCGCAGTTTCTTCAGGCGTTTCGTCTGTGCCAATTGATAAATCAGCTCCGCCACGTCATTGGGATCGCCGCTTTTGGATGCGCTCGCTTTGACGTAAGCTTCAATTTGCTGATAATAGCGGTAATAAGGCGAATCTTTTCCAGGTGCCGTAAGATGATTGGAGAGAGACGTCTCCCAAATAGACGTTTTATAGGAGCCCGGTTCTATTAAAGCGGCATTAATTCCTAAAGGCAGAAGCTCAAGACGCAGACACTCTGTAAACCCTTCAATCGCGAATTTGGAAGAAGTGTACGGAGAAAGAGCAGGAAAGGCGGTCAGTCCGCTGATGCTGCTGATGTTGATGATTTTCGCTCCGCCGTGTTTTCTCATATAAGGGAGCACGGTTTTTGTGACATGAATCAGGCCGAATACATTCGTGTCAAACTGCTGTCTGTAATGTTCCATCGGTACATCTGCAATAAATCCCCCATACGCAGTGCCGGCGTTGTTCACAAGCACATCAACCGGTCCGAAACCGCTGATGGTGTTGCCGAAGTCAGACACCGACTGCTCATTTGTAACATCTAAAGAAGCGATCGTAATATGACCGGATACACCCGCTTGGGCGGCCGCCTCTTTCAATGTTTCAGCTTTCTCCGGCTGTCTCGCTGTTGCGATGACATGATAAGACCGGGCGAGCTTCAGCGCTGTCAGCAGACCGAATCCGCTTGTCGCGCCGGTTACAATGGCAATTTTTCTGTTCAACTCATATTCCTCCCCGTTTGTTCTTATATGTTAGTGTATAACATTTAGCGGTGAGAAGGAGAAATCGTTCGGAAATATGTCAGAATTATTTTATAATGGAATCAGCTTCGGACAGAAAGGGGTAATGAAAAAGATGGCATTAGAGGGATTGAAGGAAACATGGGATTTAAACTCCATTTTTGAGGGCGGGAGCAGGTCGGAAGATTTTCAGCAATACATACAAGAGCTCAAACAGCAGCTCAGCGCTTTTCAAAAAGAGGCAGAGGCGTTTACAGTTCCGTCTCATGCTGATGAAGGCGGGGAGCTGGTCAATCTGATTGATCGGTTTGAACGGTCGGCGATCATGATCAGACAGGCGGGAGCGTTCGTCGGCTGTCTTCAGGCTCAGAACACTGATGACCAGAAAGCGAATGAGTGGAGGGCGCGGATCAATCAGCTGAGCAGTGATTTTAAATCCGCTCTGGTCACGCTTGATGATACACTTGCCCGGATTGACGAGCGGGTCTGGGAGGAACTGCTGCAAAAACCGGAACTTCAGGACCTCACATACGTTTTAAATGAAAGAAGAGACCGGATCAGAGAAAAGCTCAGCGCACAAGAGGAGAGACTGATTGAAGGTCTTTCCGTTGACGGCTATCACGCATGGGGCGACCTGTATAATGCGGCTGTCGGCAGAATGAAGATTCCGTTTGAGGATAAAGAGCTGTCAGTCGGCCAAGCGGAAAACATGATGGCGCATCCGGACCGCGGCACCAGGCGGCAAGTATTTAAAGAGCTTAACGAAGCCTGGAAGGGAGAAGAGGAGCTGTTTGGCAGCACGCTGAATCATCTGGCCGGCTTCCGAACGGAAATGTATAAAGCGCGGGGCTGGGAAAGCGCCTTGGAAGAGCCGCTTGCGATCAACCGGATGAAAAAAGAAACACTGGATGTCATGTGGCAGGTCATCACCGATCATAAAAAACCCTTTGCCGAATACCTGAATCGAAAGGCGTCTCTTTTAGGGCTTGAGCGCCTGAATTGGTATGATGTGAATGCGCCGATCGGCGAGGCGCCGAAAAAATACACATATGATGAAGCGGCCAATCTGATCGTCACCCAATTTTCCACATTTGGCAAAAAACTGTCCGCATTTACGGAAAAAGCGTTCCGCGATCGGTGGATTGAAGCGGAAGACCGCAGCGGCAAACGGGTCGGCGGTTTTTGCACCAGCTTTCCCGACAGCGGAGAATCCCGTATTTTCATGACGTTTTCAGGAAGCGCTTCAAATGTATCAACGCTTGCGCATGAGCTTGGACACGCGTTTCATCAGGAGGCCATGCTTCAAGTGCGGCAGCTGAACAGAGCCTACGCCATGAATGTCGCTGAAACAGCCTCGACTTTTGCGGAAATGATCGTCGCCGACGCCGCTTTGAAACAAGCGGAGACAAAAGAAGAAAAGCTGTTCCTGCTTGAAGATAAAATTCAAAGAAGCGTAGCCATGTTTATGAATATTCATGCGAGATTTTTATTTGAAACGCGGTTTTATGAAGAGCGGAAGCATGGCGTCGTTCCGGCTGATAAATTGAATGAACTGATGGAAGCGGCGCAGAAAGAAGCGTTTTGCGATTCATTAGGGGAATACCACCCGCATTTCTGGGCGTCAAAACTTCATTTTCATATTACGGGAGTGCCGTTCTACAATTTTCCGTATACGTTCGGTTATTTATTTTCGCTTGGAATATACGCAAGAGCTCTTCGGGAGAATGCGGATTTTGAAGAAAAATATATCGCGCTTTTGTGTGACACGGCTTCGATGACCGTTGAGGATTTGGCGATGAAGCACCTTGGAGCGGATCTGACGGAACGATCGTTTTGGGAGGACGCGGTCCGCCTTGCGGTACGGGATGTACAGGAATTTTTAGAGCTGACTGAATGATGATATAGAGAGGAACCGGCCGGAGCGATAAACAGCTCCGGTTCTTTTTTGTTCGATGAATGACAGCCGCCTCCCTTGGAAATACCTAAAAACGATCGGAATGGAATGGGAGTGAATCGCATGAAATGGATCAGGACGGCGGGTGTTTTATGTCTGGCGCTGATGCTGATTGCCGGCTGCCGATTGAATGAAGAAAAACGGAATGCGGAACAAGACAGCACGCCCGTATCATCCGCGAAGCCGGTTCCTTACAGCAGCTTTTCCCTTCGCGTCAACTACGGAGCCGGAGAGCATAACCGCTATGAAGGTTTGTATGAAAGAAAAGGCGGTCGTGAAACGGCTGACATCCAGGACAAGCTTTCAGGTGTTCACAGAGAGGGCGAGGAAGCGCTTGATGAAATGAAGATGATCCTCGGAGAACTTGCCGTAAACAGCCGGATGCAGGAAAGCGAAGTCGTCAGGCAGGTGCTCTCTGCTTTTAATTTAGACAGCCATTATGACCATTTTTATTTGAAACTGGAAAAAAGCGACGGAGAAATGACGGAAATCAAGAAATAACCGCGGTCCGCTGTTTTTTTGCCCAAAACTAATTGATAATGATATTCAGAGTCATTAATTTCTGTTACAATATAATCATGATCTCACGTTGAATGTTCAGGCAATTTGTTTATATACATAGTGTTGGGAAATACAAAAAAGGAGCGGTTAGCGGTATGAGTGCAATTTCTACAGAGACGCTGAGCTTAGGGTACGGAGAGACTGTTATCATTGACGAGTTGGATGTAGCGATTCCAAAAGGCGAAATCACTGTATTGATCGGAAGTAACGGCTGCGGAAAATCGACGCTTTTACGTTCATTGGCGCGCCTGATGAAACCGAGGGGCGGTTCTGTGCTTTTGGAAGGAAAAGCCATCGCTAAGCTGCCGACGAAAGAAGTCGCCAGAGAACTGGCTATCTTGCCGCAAAGCCCGTCAGCTCCCGAAGGCCTGACCGTGCATCAGCTTGTAAAGCAGGGGCGATATCCTTATCAAAGCTGGCTGAAGCAATGGTCCAAAGAGGACGAAGACGCAGTGGCAAAAGCGCTGAAGGCGACAAAGCTTGAGGAAATGGCCGACCGTACGGTGGATTCTTTGTCAGGCGGACAGCGCCAGCGCGCGTGGATTGCGATGACACTCGCCCAGGATACGGATATCATTCTGCTTGACGAGCCGACAACCTATCTCGACATGACGCATCAAATTGAAATTCTTGATTTGCTGTTTGAGCTAAATGAAAAAGAAAAACGGACCATCGTCATGGTGCTGCACGACCTTAATCTCGCATGCCGCTATGCTCATTATCTTGTCGCCATAAAGGATAAACAGATTTACGCGGAGGGCCGTCCCGAAGAAGTCATCACTTGCGAGCTTGTGCAGCAGGTATTTGCGATGAACTGCCAAGTCACGCAGGACCCGCTGTTCGGCACGCCGCTTTGCATTCCGCACGGGCGCGGGAGATGCATCGTGCAGGAAGCGGCTCTCACCGCCCGATTGTCATAATCATGAAAAAGGGAAGGGAACGGTATGGAAGAGAAACTGCAGCAGCAGCTGGACGGCCTGCTTGAAAAATATACGGAACTATTGCTTGGCGAAACAACCCCGGAACTAAAGGAAGAAGTCAGGCAATGGATTTTGTATACACATATCGCAAAAAGCATGCCTCCGCTCGTAAAGCATTGGAACCAATCCTACCCGGACGCCAAAGAGGGCATCAAAGCTGCGATACAGCACATTAAACAGCTCAATGAAGAGCACAGAAAAAAACAATAAAAAGCTTCCGGCATCAAAGAGAGGTGCCGGAAGCTTTTTTTGCTGAAAAGGAATCAATAAAGGCGCCGTTCAATTCATAGCGAAGAACTTTAATTTAACTAACGCACCCGTTTGTTTACGTACATTTCTTCCGCTTGTTGAACCAAGAAAAAAGGACCGCCGCAGCAATCCCTTTCTCTCTTTCCTATATATCACATTTCTTTTCGGATACTTAATAACTCTTCAAATGCTTTTATATTTGTATCAAAATTGGGCACTGTTTGAGATTCCTCGGCACATTTGACTTGTGCTACAACCAAATCATTAAAAGGTGTTGAAATTCCAGTACCTTCTGCCATTTTGGGAATAACTCCATTAATATAATCAATTTCAGTTTTGCGTTTCTTCTCAAGATCCTGCAGCATACTTGCTCTTAGCAGCCTAGATGGTGCCATGGCTGCCCTAAATGTCTGGATCCGTTCAGGAATATCATTTTCGCTTCTTAATTCCAAAGATTCTAAATCAAGGCCGCCCATTTTCGCAAATTTGACACCATTGGCGTGTCCAACCTTAATCGTCTCATCTGCGATATGAACTGCGCTGACAATGCCGATTTCATGGTCAAGAATGTCTCCGTATTCTCCATCTAATGCTGCCGATAAACCACTGAATGCATTATTGATAAGTAATTTTGACCACTTCGTCCCAACTAAATTATCGGAAATATGTGTTCCGCCGATAAGGTCTAAAACTGATTTAATACGCTGGATTCTTTCTGTTGTTTCACCATTTAATTCTCCAATTTGAAAAGCGTACTCTTTAAATTGAGTATACTCAGTTGTAAGTCTGGATACGCCTGGCTCAATAAACGTAGCACCAAATTCAACAGAACCCGCAATAACACGTTCATCACCAACGATCGAAGCAACTTTCTGTTCAGGTATACCGTTTTGCAAGGAACATACAACACTGTCATCCTTTAAAAAAGGCAGTAACTCTTTAAGAATCGAATCATTATATAATTGTTTCGTCAGAAGTAATATTAAATCATACTTGCCTGACTTGTTTTCAGGGGTAATGGCTTTCACCTTTGCTTGGAATTCCGTTGTACCAACTACTTTAGCACCTATTTGATTTAGAGTATCTACATGTTCTTTGTATGAATCAATCAATTCGACATCCATTCCGCCAGCAGACAGATATGCTCCCACTATGGTTCCTAAAGAACCTGCTCCTAAAATTGCAATTCTCAATGTAAACGTCTCCTTATTTTTCGTCTAAGTAGTTATAAACCGGCTGAGCAGCATTTAAGGTTAAATCTGTAAGGATATGAGATGCTGAAACGACTTCTAATACAGGCAAGTCTGCAAGAGGTGCCAGAGCATGTTCAAATAATTGAAGCCGCGCGGGTCCAGTCCAGGCACCTTTAACTTCTATATTCGTTATTTGCGTTCGCACCAAATCACAAACCTTTAAATCACCATTGTAATCAGTAGCCATCTTAACCATAAAATTAGGTCGGCAAATTTCCCTTTTCGCTTTTTCCTTGTCCATTTCGAAATGTTTATATCCCATAGTCGCAGTTGCCACGCGAAGACTGCCATAATCCAGTGTGCCGACAAGAGTATCAGAGTCTATATACAGCTTAGGGGCACCCAATTTCTTTGGATATGCAGTAAGTTCCCGTCCGCTTGCGATAGCTGGAAAATTGTCTACGTACATAGAATGTACATAATCCCCTTCTTCACCATTAAAGCTGACAGGGATGACTTGTCCTGCCTCTGTATAGGCACCAAGCCCGGAAACATCGGGCATCCACATCACTTCGAATTTCACTAAAGGTTCAGTAATTTCAAGAGGTTCTGGCACTGCCGCACGTAACGCTTTTTCATCCGTTCGGTAAATAATATTTAAATATTCACGGTTAACAAATTTATAATTTGGGATAGGATAAGCAGGAGCCGTTAGCGGCGTATTTAAATTTTTTGCTATATCTTTCACATCAATTTTCATTGAATGACACCCTTTCCTTTTCTTTAACTATGCTATTATCTTACATCCGCATTTACATTTAATCTAATACATAATAAGGTATATGTATATTTATTGAAATAAATAAGGGGGATGCAGACAGATGGAATTGCTGCAGCTAAAATACTTTCAGACAGTTGCCTATACTGAGCATATTTCTAAAGCAGCAGAACACTTAAAGATTGCCCAGCCTTCTTTAAGTCTTACTATAAAAAGACTGGAGAATGAACTGGGAACAGCCTTGTTTGATAGAAAAGGCAGAAATATTAAGCTGAGTTCATCAGGGGAAATTCTTTTAAAACATGTAAACAGGATTTTTACTGAAATTGAAAATGCACAAACGGAAATTCAATTGAAGGAACATCAAATTTCTGACACCATAAGAATATCTATTTCCAATCCAAGATTCCTTGCAGGACTGATGAGTGAATATATCAACCGCTCTCCTCAATCAAAAATTCTCCAAGCAATCGGAGTTAAAAGCGAGATCATCACAAGTTTAAAAAAAGGGGACATTGATTTAGGAATAACAGGTCATCCGATTCAAGATGAAGAGATAGAGAGTTGTGTGCTGGTAAATGAAGATATTGTTCTGGCTTTACCCTCAAACCACCGATTTACGGGTAAAACAGAAATTTCTTTACGTCTTGTCGCCGCTGAACCATTTATTACCCTTGCTAATAATGAGGAGTATAGAGGTTTTACAACCTCGCTTTGTGAGAAAGCTGGTTTCACCCCAAATATTGCATTTGAGGCGGATTCTCATTTACTGGTCGAGATTATAAAGCTGGATCGAGGTGTTGCGTTGCTTCCTATTTCAGTTTGCAGAACATTGGGGCTGAATTTTATAAAAGTGACTGATCACTCTGCTTCATATCCAGTCGGCTTATCTTGGATGAGACATAAGCTGTTATCTTCTTCGGTAAGAAATTTTCGTGACTTTATTATGTCGTACTATAAAGATAACGATGAAATGTTTAAGGTTTATTAAAGGGTTCCATCACTAGGGTTTTTACCCCCATTTCCTATTCACTTGTTGCGGGGTAGGTACTCCGGCTGCACGAAAAGCTGGGCGTCAGAAAAGAAGATGTGTTTATCGTCCTCTAAAGGCAATGCGGCGGAAGACTGGTCATTCGGAAACGGAGAGGCCCAGATGATATAAAAAAATCCCGCGGGATCCGCGGGATTTTTCTCTATTAAACGGCTTTCGCCTTTTCTTCTTGTTTGCCTGTTTTTTTGTTAGTCAGTTTAATTGATTTAACAAACAGCGTGAGGATTAATCCGGCAGCGATAAAGGCCAGACCTGTGAAAAACACGCTGTGAAGCGAATCCATCAGTGACGTTTTTAAAACCGGCACGATATGGGAAGAAAATGCCGCCGGAATCTGCTTAATCGATTCCTGGCTGAACAAGGATTGAAGCAGCCCTTCAGGATTCTTGTCAATCATGCCTTTAAACTGGTCGGCAAAGGCACTTGCCTGTTTCGGCAGTGAATCTAAGTAAGGCACCAGTCTGTCGGTTAGAAGGGTTCCTGATCTGGCATTCATGACAGCGCCGAGCACCGTAATGCCGAACGTTCCCCCGATCATCCGGAAAAATTGGCTTGATGAAGTCACCACACCCAGCTCTTCTTTTGAAAACGTTTCTTGCAGAGCGAGTGTGAGAAGCGGCATGACGAGCCCCATTCCCAGACCGATCACGGCCATATAGCATGTAGCCGCGAGCTTGCTTGTATCCAGCTGCAAAGTCGTTAATAAGAAGAAGCCGACGGCCATAATCAGCATGCCGATCATGATTTGCGGTTTAATGCCGATCTTATAAACCAGCTGGCCTCCGATAATACTTGTGATGATCATAGATACCATCATCGGTGTCATAATCGTTCCGGACGCGGTAGCGCTGACTCCGATAATTCCCTGCATAAAGAAAGGAACGAACGTAACGGCGCCGAACATGCCGATACTCATGAAAAACCCGATCAGATTCAGTACGGTAAACGTTCTGTTTTTAAACAGGTACATCGGCAGAATCGGCTCTTTTGCTTTGATTTCAGCGAAAATGAATCCGACAATCCCGACAAGCGCAAGCGCAAAGAGACCGAGAATCTGCCAAGACCCCCATGCATAATCCTTTCCTCCGAAGCTGAGTGCGAGCAGGAGGCTGACGATTCCGACGATCATTGTGAAAATGCCGGCGATGTCAAAGTTAATCGGCCCGGTCTGTTTTCTGCCTTGAAGTCCTCTTGCGATAAAGATGACGGCTAAGATTCCGACAGGCAGGTTGATATAGAAAACCCATTTCCAATTTAAAGAGTCAACAATCCAGCCCCCGATTTGCGGGCCGATAACAGAAGCCAGCCCGTAAATCGCCCCGAAAAGCCCTTGGAACTTGGCACGCTGTTTCCCTGTGAACAAATCTCCGATGACGATCATGGCCATCGGCATCATGACACCGCCGCCGATTCCCTGAAGTCCGCGGAAAATAATCAGTTCCGTCATGTTGCTGGCCATTCCGCACAGTGCGGAAGCTCCCATAAAAATCAATAAACCTGATACATATACGACGCGCCGCCCTAATAAATCTGCAAGTTTCCCCGCAATCGGGACGATCGTCGTCGAAGTTAAAAGATATGCCGTGGTCAGCCACGTCATCATGCTTAATCCCCCGAGGTCACCCACGATTTTAGGAATCGCCGTTCCTACGATCGTGCCGTCAAGGGCTGAGAAAAACATAGCGATAATTAAGCCCGTTATTAATAATGTGCGTTTTGGATCCTTCTGTTCAATGCTCATGCTTCGGCAGCTCCTCTTTTCTATTCGTTTTCTTTTTGGTCAGCCGCGTATTTCTCGGCGGCTTCCGCTACTTTGCGGATGATGTTCACGGACTGAATCAGTTCATCGTCAGTCAGAACGGACAGGTTTCGCGCTAATATCGCTTTTCTTCCTTCCACGACATCTTCGAATTTCTTCTCGCCTTTTTCGGTAAGGCTGATGTCGATGACACGTCTGTCCTGCTGATTATGTTTGCGGACGATCAGTCCTTTTTGCTCAAGGCGGTCGGCCATCAGCGTCACTGCGCTCGGCTTTACTTCCATGCGCTCCGCAATTTCGGAAACTTTGCAGCTCCCTTGTTTTTTTAAGCTGGCTAAAACAAATAATTGGGCAGGAGTCACCTCATGTTTTGCCATGCTTTCCATCATTTCCGGCTGTATGTTTTGCAGCAGCGTCTGAAGGGATTTTTGGATGTCAGACACATATTGATCCGCGTTTTTCATAACTCCTCCTCATCTGGTTCTTCGGGAAAATAATTAACATTAGTTAAATATAAATAAGGATTAAAGATAAGTCAATCCTTTTGTGCAAAAATAAAAAAAGGATTGATGCTTAGTGAAAACATCAAATCCTTTCTTATGTTACTGCTGGTAGGGAGACTGCTGCTGAATGGTCTGCCGGAACTTCTGATACGATTGCTGAAGCTTTTGGGTGTCGGCCGCTTCAATGGAATACCAGCCATTTTGAAACATTACATCGTATAATCTTCTCTGCGCTTTTTGTGACTCATCGAAAATCGCCTGAATATCTTGATAAAGAGACTCGTGGCTGAACTCGTGCAGGGCTGTGCAATATGAAGACGTGATATACTTTTCCGTCGTCAGCAGTTCATTCACCAAGTCTCGGTCATTCATTTGCGCCGTATTGGGCACGGGTGTTTGCGGGTTAGTGATTTTTTGATTTTGCTGTTCCATGTATTGTCCTCCTATTGCATATAGCCTGTTGTTGTCTGTCCGCCTTGAGCGGGATTCAGGTGACCCAAAATGTTTTGATAATGTTTGTGGTGCATCCGGCCTATTTGTTCAAGCTCTTGTTTTAACGTCTGATTCTGGCAGTGTTCCGCCATGAAATGCGCTTTTTTCATGGCAAGCAGATTCCAGTTCAGCATGTCTTCAAGATACAAATGGTCTTTCGTTGAGATGACGGCAGGCGGCAAATGTCCGTGCTGCTCCTGGTTATTCATATAAACGCCTCCTTCAATTCTGTTCTTCTTAGCTTTCTCTGCGACCGGGATTTCATACACGAATAAAAGAAAAAGGAGGGAGTTCGCCCTTGCTGCGGAGCATATGTTTATTTTTGTCGAAAAATAAAATGCTTACGAAATTCGCCCAGGCTTACGGCCTCCGCTTCGGCGCGGGAAGATTCGTTGCGGGGGAAACACTTCGAGAAGCAGTAAAAACGGTGAAGCGGCTGAACCAAAACGGGCTGTCGGCCTCGATAGATTACCTAGGTGAATATGCTGGGTCCCGGAAGGATGCCAAAAGGACGGCCGAAGAATGTAAAAAAGCAATCAGGGCGATCGCCGAGAATCAATTGGACTGTGAGCTGTCGCTGAAATTAACATCCATCGGTCTGGATATATCTGAGAATCTCGCCGAACAGCACATCAGAGACATATTGACGGAGGCAAAAGAACACCGCGTCCCCGTCACGATTGACATGGAGGACTATTCCAGATGCGCCCGCACGCTTGATCTGTATAAGCGGTGCAAACCGGATTTTCCGATGCTCGGCACCGTCATTCAGGCTTATTTGTACCGCGCGGCTGAAGACATCAGCAGCCTGATGCCATACAAACCGCGGCTCAGGCTTGTAAAAGGCGCATACAAAGAATCAGCGTCCGTTGCGTTTCCTGATAAAAAAGGGACCGATCTTCATTTCCAGCAGCTGATCAAGCTGCAGCTTTTGAGCGGGCATGAAACAGCGGTGGCGACACATGATGACGACATGATTTCGTATACGAAAACACTCATCAGCGAATATCAGATTCCCCGGGAGCAGTTTGAATTCCAAATGCTGTACGGCATCAGAACGGAGCGCCAGAAGAAGCTTGCTGAAGAAGGGTACAGGATGAGGGTGTACGTCCCGTACGGAACCGATTGGTACGGCTACCTGATGAGAAGAATTGCCGAGCGCCCGGCAAATGCGGCGTTTGTGCTGAAAGGAATCTTCAAAAAATAACGGCTGCCTTAAAAAAGCAGCCGCAGTCTGTTACTCCATGTTGTCTTTTTTATATTGCTGATTTTGGCTTGTCCGCTTGCCGCCGCCGTATTTTTGCTTCGGTCCCGCATTTCCTTTCATGCTTGCCGCGCTCACTGCGCCGGAAGACGGATCTTTTCTCCCTCGCACCATTCCCTTCACCTCCGGGTTTAAGTTTCCCGCCTGCGGCACGGAACATGCGGAAGCCAAAAAATTTAAAAAAATTCCATATTTGCTATTGAAGTCATCCTGAAAATCTTTTAAGATGAAAGAAGAAAAGGGTTTCATTTTTTTTGCCGAAAAAATGAATGACTATTCATTCAAAGTTCAAGGGGGATGACTCATGCACAAGTTTATAAAGAAAGCAGCCGTTCTCGGGTCAGGCGTCATGGGGTCCGGAATTGCCGCGCACTTGGCTAACATTGGAATTCCCGTCCTGCTGCTTGATATTGTGCCAAACGAGCTGACAAAGGATGAGGTGAAAAAGGGGCTGACATTAGAAAGCCCGGAGGTCCGCAGCAGACTGAGCCGATCGGCCATGCAAAAGCTGCTGAAGCAAAAACCGGCGCCGCTGACTTCAGCTGCCAATCTCGATTATATAACGGCGGGGAATTTGGAAGATGACGCGGCTGGGTTGAAGGATGCTGATTGGATTATTGAAGTCGTCGTCGAAAATCTTGACGTGAAAAAACAGATTTTCTCACTTGTTGATGAATACCGGAAACCGGGAAGCATCGTGTCCAGCAATACGTCCGGTATCTCCGTCACAAAAATGGCGGAAGGCAGATCTGCCGATTTTAAAGCTCATTTCTTAGGAACCCATTTCTTTAATCCGGCCCGCTACTTGAAGCTTCTGGAAATCATTCCGATTCAGGAAACAGATCCTGATGTATTGCAATTTATGACTTCATTTGCCGAAAATACACTCGGAAAAGGTGTCGTCATCGCAAAAGACACGCCTAACTTTATCGCCAACCGCATCGGTACGTACGGCCTGTTGGTCACGGTAAGGGAAATGCTTTCCTCCGGCTGCCGCATCGGCGAGGTGGACACGGTGACCGGGCCTTTGATCGGCAGACCGAAAAGCGCGACCTTCAGAACCCTTGACGTCGTGGGGCTTGATACATTCGCCCATGTGGCAAAAAATGTTTATGATAAAGCCGACGGTGCTGAAAAAGACATGTTTAAGCTGCCGGAATTTATGAATGACATGCTGAAAAACAATTGGCTGGGCAGCAAATCAGGCCAAGGTTTTTACAAAAAAGAAGGTAAAACAATATATGAGCTCGATCCGCTTACCATGACATACGGCGAGCGCTCGAAAATGAAGACACCCGCTTTAGAAGCCGCCAAACAGGCAAAGGGTGCCAAAGGGAAAATGAAAGCGCTTATATACTCTGATGACCGCGCCGGCCGCCTGCTTTGGAATATCACGTCGCAAACCCTCTTATACTCAGCCCGGCTTTTAGGTGAAATCGCTGATGATATCAAAGCGATTGACGACGCCATGAAATGGGGCTTCGGCTGGGAGCTCGGCCCGTTTGAGATATGGGATGCCATCGGTGTCAGAACATCAGCAGAGCGGCTTGAACAAGAAGGCGCAGAACTTCCCGGCTGGGTGAAAGAAATGCTTGACGAGGGCCATGAAACATTTTATATGAAGGAAAACGGAAGACCATTTTACTATTCAGACGGCCAATACAGGGCTGTGAAAGAAAATCCGAAACGGATCAGCCTGCAAGCGGTAAAGGAAACAAAGGGCGTGATCAGCAAAAACAGCGGCGCCAGTCTGATTGATCTCGGCGATGATATCGCTTTGCTGGAATTTCATACGAAAAGCAACGCGATCGGCTTAGACATTATTCAGATGATTGACAATGCGCTTGAGGAAACGGAGCGGAATTATAAAGGTCTTGTCATCGGAAACCAAGGCAGACATTTCTGCGCGGGAGCAAATCTTGCGATGATTTTAATGGAAGCTCAGGATGATAACTTCATGGAAGTCGATTTTGTCATCCGCCGTTTTCAGCAGACGATGCTGAACATCAAATACAGCGCCAAACCTGTTGTGGCGGCGCCGTTTGGAATGACACTCGGCGGAGGAACGGAAGTCTGTCTTCCGGCGGCACGCGTTCAGGCGGCGAGCGAATCGTACATGGGTCTTGTCGAAACCGGCGTCGGCCTTATTCCGGGCGGCGGAGGAAATAAAGAGTTGTACATGAATTACTTGAACGGCGGAAGTGAACTGATGGACGCGGCCATTAAAACCTTCGAAACAATTGCGCTTGCCAAGGTGTCCGGCTCGGCGCACGAAGCCCGTGATATGAAGATTTTGTCTGCGGCAGACCGTGTCAGCATGAATCAGGATCACCTGCTGCATGATGCGAAACAGCTGGCTGCTTATTTATATGACAGCGGATACCGCCCGCCTGCCCGCAAAAAAGTAAAAGTGACCGGGGAAACCGGCTGTGCCGCATTACTGCTCGGAGCAGACCAAATGAGAAGATCCGGCTATTTATCAGATCATGATATGAAGATTGCGAAGAAGCTGGCCCATGTCATTGCCGGAGGAAGAGTCCCGTTCGGCACGGAGGTTTCAGAAGAATATTTACTCGAGATTGAAAGAGAAGCCTTTTTAAGCCTCGCTGGCGAGGCGAAATCTCAAGCAAGAATGCAGCATATGCTGGTCAAAGGCAAACCTTTACGGAACTAGGAGGGTGTTTATGAGAGAAGCAGTCATTGTGGCCGGTGCAAGAACTCCGGTCGGTAAAGCGAAAAAAGGGTCGCTTGCAGCCGTTCGTCCTGATGATTTAGGCGCGCTTTGTGTGAAAGAAACGCTGAAACGGGCAGGCGGCTATGAAGGAAACATCGATGACTTAATTATCGGATGTGCAACACCTGAAGCCGAACAAGGATTAAATATGGCGCGGAATATCGGTGCGCTGGCGGGGCTTCCTCATACGGTGCCGGCCATTACGGTGAACCGCTACTGCTCTTCCGGACTCCAATCCATCGCTTACGGTGCGGAAAAAATTATGCTCGGCGCGGGCGACACCGTCATCGCCGGCGGTGCGGAATCCATGTCACAAGTTCCGATGATGGGGCATGTGACCCGCCCGAATATCGCTTTGGCGGAGCATGCACCTGAGTATTACATGAGCATGGGGCATACGGCGGAGCAGGTCGCCGAAACGTACGGCGTATCCAGAGAAGACCAGGATGCGTTTGCCGTCCGCAGCCATCAGAATGCCGCGAAAGCCCTTAAAGAAGGAAAATTTAATGACGAAATCGTGCCGGTTGAAGTATCGCTGACAGAAGTCGGGGATGACCATAAGCCGCGGAAAAAACAATTTACCTTTTCTCAAGATGAAGGCGTGCGTCCCGGCACATCGGCTGACGTATTGGCAAAGCTCCGTCCGGCTTTTTCTAAAACGGGGACCGTGACGGCGGGGAACTCTTCACAAACGAGTGACGGCGCGGCGGCAGTCATGCTGATGGATCGCGAAAAAGCTTCGTCGCTCGGATTGGCGCCGCTAGTCAAATTCCGTTCCTTTGCCGTAGGCGGCGTTCCCCCTGAGGTCATGGGGATCGGTCCGATTGAAGCCATTCCGCGGGCGCTCAAGCTTGCCGGACTCGAATTACAGGATATCGGGCTTTTTGAATTGAATGAGGCCTTTGCTTCACAGGCCATTCAAGTCATCAGATCGCTGGGGATAGATGAAGAAAAGGTGAACGTCAATGGGGGCGCTATCGCGCTCGGACATCCGCTCGGCTGCACGGGGACGAAGCTGACCCTGTCACTCATACATGAAATGAAACGGAGAAACGAGCAATTCGGCGTGGTGACGATGTGCATCGGAGGCGGCATGGGCGCTGCCGGCGTATTTGAGCTCATTTAAACAAAGGGGGAAACAAACATGAAACAGGAAACGGTCAACGTCAAAAAAGGCGGCAGCTTTCTGATTGAGGAGACGGGATATGATCAAATATTCACTCCGGAGGACTTTACAGACGAACATAAAATGATCGGCAAAACGACAGAAGACTATGTCGTAAACGATGTGCTTCCTTATATTGATGAAATTGAAAACCATCAGTTTGAGCATTCAGTCAGACTGCTCAGAAAAGCCGGAGACTTAGGCCTCCTCGGAGCAGACGTGCCAGAAGAGTACGGCGGCATCGGCTTGGATAAAATCAGTTCAGCCTTCATTACGGAAAAATTTTCGCGTGCCGGCAGCTTTTCGCTATCTTACGGCGCTCACGTCGGTATCGGCTCATTGCCGATCGTGTTCTTCGGAACGGAAGAACAGAAAAAAACATATTTGCCGGACTTGGCTTCAGGACAAAGAATCGCGGCATACGCCTTAACTGAGCCCGGTTCAGGTTCAGATGCCCTCGGCGCGAAAACGACGGCTGTTTTGAATGAAGCGGGCACACATTATATTCTCAACGGAGAAAAGCAATGGATTACGAACTCCGCCTTTGCAGATGTCTTTGTCGTCTACGCAAAAGTGGACGGAGATAAGTTTTCCGCATTTATCGTAGAGAAAAATTATCCGGGCGTGTCAACGGGCCCTGAAGAGAAAAAAATGGGGATTAAAGGTTCATCGACGAGAACGCTGATTTTAGATCAGGCGGAAGTGCCGAAAGAGAATCTTCTCGGCGAAATCGGAAAAGGCCATGTCATCGCCTTTAATATCCTGAATATCGGACGCTACAAGCTTGCCGTCGGCACAATCGGCGCTTCTAAACGGGTGATTGAGCTGTCTGCCGCTTACGCAAACCAGCGCCGGCAATTTAAAACACCGATTTCAAGCTTCACGCTCACTCAGGAAAAGCTTGCGACAATGTCGGCACGGCTTTACGCCATGGAGAGCTCTGTATACAGAACAGTGGGCTTATTCGAAGATAATATGAGCAGGCTGACGGAAGAAGCGCAAAAAGACGGACGCGAAGTCGCAAAGTCGATCGCCGAGTACGCCATTGAATGCTCGCTCAACAAAATGTGCGGATCTGAAACGCTTGATTACATTGCCGACGAAGGCGTTCAAATTCACGGCGGTTACGGGTTTATGCAGGAATATGAAGTGGAGCGCGCCTACCGTGACTCGCGAATCAACAGAATTTTTGAAGGCACAAATGAAATCAACCGCCTGATCGTAACGAGCACGTTCCTGAAAAAAGCCGTAAAAGGGCAGCTTCCGCTCTTTGAAAAAGCGAAGGCGCTCCAGGAAGAGCTCATGATGCTGATGCCTGAAGAGCCGGGCTCAGAGCCTCTTGAACAGGAAAAATACATTGTCAGACAGGCGAAAAAGATTGCCCTCTTGACAGCGGGGCTCGCGGCGCAGAAATACGGGAAAGAGATCGAAGGCGAGCAGGAAATCATGGTAAACATCGCTGATATCGTCAGCGCGGTGTACGCTTTGGAATCTGCCGTCCTCAGAACGGAAAAAGCGATTGCGGCGGACGGTGCCGAAAAAGCCGCGCAAAAGCTGTTATATACGGAAATCTTTGCCCAGGAAGCCCTTCAGAATATTGAAGCGCATGCCAAAGAATCACTGATCGCCATGGAGGAAGGAGATTCCCTCCGCATGATGCTTTCCGTGCTGCGCAAACTGACGCGCCTGACACCGAAAAATCTGATTCAGAAAAAACGTGAAGCAGCGGCCGCTGTCTTCCGTGAAGAAAAATATATCGTCTGATCACATGCTGTAAGCGCTCCTTCATCCGGAGCGCTTTTTCATGAAGCAACGTTATAGGTTTTTACAAGTGATTGTGTTAAAATAACGACGATCATTTACAAGGGGTGAAGAAGATGTCGTTGAATTTTTACTGGTACCCTAAATGCGGAACGTGCCGTAATGCGAAAAAATGGCTGGAAGACCGCGGTAAGGAAATAAACGAAATACATATTGTGGAGGAAACTCCGTCGAAAGAAGAAATTAAAGACCTCTATGAAAAGAGCGGACTTGAGCTGAGAAAGTTTTTCAACACGAGCGGCATGAAATACCGCGAGCTGAACCTAAAGGAAAAACTGTATCACATGTCAGAGGATGAACAGCTTGACCTTCTGTCATCTGACGGTATGCTCCTGAAACGCCCGATTACGACAGACGGCGAAAAAGTCACTGTCGGCTTCAAAGAAGACCAATTCGAAAAATATTGGATGTAATGCCGCGTTCAAAGAATTATGGTATCTTCTTATTATAAGAAAAAATTGGAGGGATTTAGATGAGCACACCGAAAGATATGCGTTATTCCAAAGAGCACGAATGGGTCAAAGTTGAGGACGGAAAAGCCCGTATCGGGATTACACATTTCGCGCAAGCCGAACTTGGCGATATCGTATTTGTCGAGCTTCCGGAAGTCGGCGCTGAAATTAAAGCGGACGAGCCATTCGGCAGCGTAGAATCCGTCAAAACCGTATCCGAATTGTACGCACCGATTAACGGAACGGTGACGGAAGTGAACGAAGACCTTGATGACAGCCCTGAATTCGTAAACGAGTCTCCGTATGAAAAAGCGTGGATGATCGTCGTAGAACCGGCTGATGCTGAAGAAATCGAAAACCTCATGACTTCCGAGCAATATGACGAAATGACACAGGAAGACTGATCGGATAGCAAAAGGGCCATTTGGACATTCTATCTGTAACGGGAGGTGTCTAATATGGCTTTTGATAAACAAAAGGTCGATGTGACGGAAAACGTCACGGGCCGCTTTCAAAACGGCCGGTTTTCCTTGTTTCATGAAAATGAAGCCATCGGCGAGATGACAGGCATGAACCAGTACGAGCTCAAACAGGGCTTTTCATTTGAGAATCAAAAATTTTATAAAACAGCCGATGTCATAAACGGCAGTGATCCGAAATATGTGGATTGCGATTATGAGAACGGCTGGTGTTAACAGTTGGCGGTGAATTTCACTGCCTTCTTTTTTAATCTGATGCTAAAACAATCGGCAGGTGATGCGCTTATGTTCAACGGAGATGAAAAGGTGATCATCGTAGAAGGAAAATCGGATAAAATCAAAGTCAGAGAAGTGCTCATCGAACCCGCGGAAATCGTCTGCACAAACGGGACGATCGGCCAAACCGAACTGGAAGATTTGGCGGACCGCCTGTTTGACAGAGACGTGTTTATATTAACGGACGCAGATGAATCCGGAGAAAAATTAAGAAAACAGCTGAAACGGGAGCTTCCCGAAGCGCGCCATATCTATATAGACAGAACATACAGGCAAGTCGAGTCGTGCCCGGGCCATCATCTCGCATCCGTGCTGATCAGAGCCGGCCTTGATGCAGACCCTGTATTTTTGAAAAAGAACGACCTGAGGTGATAATCAAAATGAAAGAACTCCAAGAAAATGAACTCGAATTGATTCAGGATGATGTCTATCTCCTGTATTTGTACACCCCGTTTTGCGGCACATGCCAGCTGGCGTCCAAGATGCTTTCTGTCGTCGAAGAAATGCTGCCCGGCACCGCCTTCTATAAAAACAACGTGAATTATTCCCCCGCATTCGCCAAAGCCTATCAGATTGAGAGTGTTCCGTGCTTTTTGCTGTTTAAAGGCGGAGAGCTTGTTGAGAAAGGATACGCCTTCCGCTCCGTTTCCTATTTATATGAGCTGATTAAACAAAAAACATCGCAAACGTTCCCGATGTGACAATTTTTACAGGAAAATGTCGTGCGGTTTATAAAGGGTTCTGTCCGTTAAAAAGAGAAAGTGTATGTATGGCCATTAAAACGGGAGGTTATACGAGTGGAGAAAATAGAAGTTTTGGAGAATGACGGACAGCATCTGTTTTTGAAACCGCTATTAAACGCCTCAACGCTGCTGATTACATTCCAGGGAGAAAAAGAAGCCTTAACGGTCTCAATTAACGGACAGGGAGAAATGAGAAAAACGGCGGTTTCAAAGGAGAAATCAAATTTGACCTTTTACGGAAACCAGGCGGAAATCATCCATCTCCTGCACGGTGATGTCTCTTTGCAGAAGCTCATCCAAAGCGGAAAACTCAAAGTGAAAGGATCATTCCGAGCCCTGCTGAAGCTGGAGGCCATCCTCTGGCTGACAAACGGATTTTTTCAGACGATCAGCAAACGGCCGTAAACAGCCAATCTACTATGTGACAATAGCTTCCATTATTTATTTTATTGACTTTTTATCATTCGCCGTGCTATTCTACAGTAAGAATTTCCGGACGAAAATACGATATGTTTTCTCTTATCAAGAGAGGTGGAGGGAAGTGCCCTATGAAGCCCGGCAACCATCAACGATGTTGAAATGGTGCCAATTCACTCAAAGCGGTCTGCTTTGAAAGATGAGAGAAAGGCCTTTTTCAATAAGCCTTTCTGCTCATTTTTGCAGAAAGGCTTTTCTTTTGCGTAGAAAACCGGAAGATTTCTTAGAACAGTGTAAGGCAGGTGATTGCTTTGATCCATCTTCAAAATGTTTCAAAAATTTATAAAGCGAAGCATGGGGATGTCAATGCTGTCCAAGATGTCACTCTTGATATCAAAAAGGGCGAAATATTTGGAATTATAGGATATAGCGGAGCTGGTAAAAGTTCCTTAATCCGTCTTTTGAACGGCCTTGAAAAGCCGACGTCAGGCATCGTGGAAGTTGCGGGGACGGAATTAAATAAAGTAAGCAGCCGCGGACTGAGAAAAGCGCGCCAGGAAATCAGCATGATTTTCCAGCATTTTAACCTTTTGTGGTCGCGCACCGTCCGGGAGAACATTATGTTTCCGCTGGAAATCGCCGGCGTGAAAAAAAGCGAACGGGTCCGCCGCGCCGATGAGCTGATTAAACTGGTCGGATTAGAGGGGAAAGAAAAGTCTTATCCGTCACAGCTGAGCGGCGGTCAAAAGCAGCGTGTCGGCATCGCCCGGGCGCTCGCCAATAATCCGAAAGTCCTTCTGTGCGATGAAGCAACATCAGCGCTCGACCCGCAGACGACCGATTCAATTTTGGATCTTTTATCCGATATAAATGACAGACTCGGTCTGACGATCGTGCTCATTACCCATGAAATGCACGTCATCCGAAAAATCTGCAACAGAGTCGCCGTTATGGAAAACGGGAAAGTCGTTGAAGAAGGCGAAGTGCTCCAAGTCTTCAGAAACCCGCGCGAACCGATGACCAAGCGTTTCGTTCAGCAGGTGACAGAACCGGAAGAGACGAAAGAAACCATCCAGCATTTTCTGCAGGAAACCGCGACAGGAAAAACGATTCAGCTTTCATTTGTCGGGCAGGCCGCCGAGCAGCCCCTCATTACGGAGATGATTCGAAACTTTGATGTGGACGTCAATATTCTGCAGGGGAAAATCTCACAGACGAAGGACGGAGCCTACGGTTCTTTATTCATCCATATTGACGGTCAGGAAAAAGAAGTAGAAAACGTGATCCGGTTCATCAAAGACAAACAGGTAGAAGCAGAGGTGATCACAAATGTTTGAAAAATGGTTCCCGAACGTTGATTTAACCGAGCTGTGGACGGCCACATACGAGACCCTTTATATGACGGTCATCGCCTTAGCCTTTTCATTTGTCATCGGAGCGATTCTCGGTCTTCTGCTCTTTTTAACGGGCAAGGGAAGCTTATGGGAAAATAAAATCATTAACACTGTGATTGCGGCGGTCGTTAATATTTTCAGGTCTATTCCGTTTCTTATTTTAATTATTCTGCTTCTCGGCTTTACTAAGATTTTGGTCGGCTCGATTTTAGGGCCGAACGCGGCATTGCCTGCGCTGATTATCGGCTCCGCGCCGTTTTATGCCCGGCTTGTTGAAATTGCGCTGCGTGAGGTCGATAAAGGAGTCATCGAAGCTGCCAGATCAATGGGAGCAAAGACATCGACGATTATCTTCAAAGTGCTGATTCCTGAATCAATGCCTGCGTTAATTTCGGGCATCACCGTTACAGCCATCGCCCTGATCGGATCTACCGCCATTGCCGGCGCCATCGGTTCAGGCGGACTCGGAAACCTTGCATATGTAGAGGGGTACCAGTCCAATAATACGGATGTAACGTTTGTAGCAACTGTATTTATACTCATCATCGTCTTTATCATTCAAATCATCGGTGATGTGATTACAAATATAATAGACAAAAGATAAGGGAGGATTTACATTGAAAAAGATTGTACTAAGTGCGCTGCTGCTTGTGTTCGCGGGAGTTTTGGCCGCCTGCGGATCAAACGGATCAAATAAAAAGGAAATCGTCGTCGCTGCGACAAAGACGCCGCACGCTGAAATCTTAAAAGAAGCGGAGCCGCTCCTGAAGGAAAAAGGCTACACATTAACAGTAAAAGTGCTGAACGATTACAAAATGTACAACAAAGCGTTAGCTGATAAAGAAGTGGATGCAAACTACTTCCAGCACGTTCCTTACCTTGAACAGGAAATGAAAGAAAATAAAGATTACAAACTCGTGAATGCCGGAGCCGTTCATCTTGAGCCGTTCGGTATTTATACGAAAAAATATAAAACACTGAAAGACCTGCCTAAAGGCGCGACCATCATCATGACAAACAACGTCGCTGAACAAGGCCGGATGCTGGCGATGCTTGAAAAAGCCGGATTGATTACTCTTGATCCGAAGGTAAAAACAATTGACGCCACTACGAAAAACATTACGAAAAACCCGAAAGACCTGACATTCAAAAAAATCGCCCCTGAATTAACGGCGAAAGCATATAATGAAGAAGAAGGCGATGCAGTCTTCATTAACGTCAACTATGCGATTCAAAACAAACTGAATCCGTTAAAAGATGCGATTCAAGTAGAATCAACGAAAAACAACCCGTACGCAAACATCATCGCCGTGCGAAAAGGTGACGAAAAATCAGCGAAAATCAAAGCGCTTATGGAAGTGCTTCACTCTAAGAAAATCAAAGACTTTATTGAGAAAAAATACGACGGAGCCGTGCTTCCTGTATCTGAATAAAGCAAAAACCCCGGATGGATCATCCGGGGTTTTTTTCGGGTATTAATCGGAGAACTGTCCATAATAAAAAGGAAGGTTAACGATTGGAGGGAATGGCAGTGGCTCAATACCAGGATAACGGAAAAAGCGTGCATGACGCATTGAAACAATATAAAGAAGGTTTAGGCATATTCGAGCAAAAAATGCCGATGATGGGGCGGAAGTTTAATGAATTTACTGAACAGTGTTTTTCAGCGGATTCATTAACTGAAAAAGAGAAACAATTAATCGCTCTGGGCATCAGCATCAGCGCTCAAGATGAATTTTGCATGATTTATCACACGAAAGGCTGTCTTGATCAGGGCGCGACAGAGGAAAACATCCTTGAGGTCATCAGCGTCGCCGCGGCATTCGGGGGAGGCGCGGCTCTCAGTCAGGGAGTAACCCTCGTGCAGCAGTGTATTCAGGAATTCGGACATACGACGCATTAGAAAGAGCAATCGTATGAATATCGTTTTTCAGATAAAGCCAGCGCCGGTTACCGGCACATTCGAAAGGATTCAGGGGCACACTCCCTTTGGCCGGAGCAGAGGATCATTGTTACAATAGAAGCAAATATATGAAGGGATTGATTCATTATCTGCACCAGCCACGAGAGACTGGACCTTGACTATACGCCTGAAATGGAAAAAGCGATGCAGAAGTCACACGGCATCGGCTACGAGGAATACGGACGGCGTCTTTCAAAAAGGATGGAAGTCGAACGGCAGAGGGAGCTTGAGTACCAAAAAAGCAAGTTCCTCGCAGCGCAGTTTAATGAGAAAATCGGTCAGTAAAAAAGGGTGGAATTCCGCCCTTTTTCTGTTTCAAACAGCTTTAACTACGTCCGGTTCTTTGATAAACTTTAGGAATGTTCCGGGTAATATAAAAAGTTGTATTTACTTTTCATTTGTTATAAAATTAGAATGAGAATAAATTGAGAATAATGATTATATATTTTTGGAGGTATAGATATGGCTGCTTCAACATTAACGATCAAGGATCTTCACGTTGAAATCGAAGGAAAAGAGATCTTAAAAGGTGTAAACCTTGAAATAAAAGGCGGCGAATTCCACGCTGTCATGGGGCCGAACGGTACCGGTAAATCAACGCTTTCTGCAGCGATTATGGGACATCCGAAATACGAAGTCACTAAAGGTAGCATCACGCTTGACGGCAAGGATGTACTGGAAATGGAAGTGGACGAGCGCGCTCAGGCGGGTCTTTTCCTTGCGATGCAGTACCCAAGTGAAATCAGCGGTGTGACGAATGCCGACTTCCTTCGCTCTGCGATTAACGCACGCCGCGAAGAAGGCGATGAAATTTCTCTTATGAAATTCATCCGCAAAATGGACGAAAACATGGAGTTCCTTGAAATGGACCCTGAAATGGCGCAGCGTTACCTGAACGAAGGTTTCTCAGGCGGAGAGAAAAAACGCAACGAAATCCTTCAGCTTATGATGATCGAGCCGAAAATCGCCATTCTTGACGAGATCGATTCAGGTCTTGATATCGATGCGCTTAAAGTTGTTTCTAAAGGAATCAACAAAATGCGCAGCGAAAACTTCGGCTGCTTAATGATCACTCACTATCAGCGCCTTCTGAACTACATCACGCCGGATGTCGTTCACGTTATGATGCAGGGACGCGTTGTGAAATCAGGCGGTGCGGAGCTTGCACAGCGCCTTGAAGCGGAAGGTTATGACTGGATTAAACAAGAACTCGGCATTGAAGACGAAACTGTAGGCCAAGAAGCGTAAGCGTTAGGGGGATTAACATGACATTGGAAACGAAACTATCCGTAGATCAGGAATATGTCAAAGGCTTTTCCGAAAAGCATCAAGAACCTGCCTGGCTGAAAAACCTGCGCTTACAGGCTCTTGAAAAAGCTGAAGATCTGCCGCTGCCTAAGCCTGATAAAACAAAAATCACAAATTGGAACTTTACAAAGTTCAACAAGCATACAGTAGAAAACGCGCCGCTTGCTTCTTTGGAAGATTTAGCTGATGAAGCAAAAGCGCTGATCGATATTGAAAATGAAGACAAAACGTTATATGTGCAGCGTGACCAAACGCCAGCATTCCTGTCTCTCTCTAAAGAGCTGAAAGACAAAGGCGTTATTTTCACGGACATCTTAACGGCTGCCCGTGAGCACAGCGACCTCGTTGAGAAATACTTCATGAAAGACGGCGTAAAGGTCGACGAGCATAAACTGACTGCGCTTCATGCGGCACTAATGAACGGCGGGGCATTCCTTTATGTTCCTAAAAACGTTCAGGTGGAGACGCCTGTTCAGGCCGTTTACGTTCATGAAAGCAATGACACGGCATTGTTCAACCACGTGCTGATCGTCGCTGAAGACCACAGCTCCGTCACTTACGTTGAGAACTATATCAGCACGGTGAATCCGAAAGAAGCTGTATTCAACATTATCAGTGAAGTGATCACAGGTGATAATGCCAGCGTGACGTACGGTGCCGTTGACAACTTGTCAGCAGGCGTCACAACATACGTCAACCGCCGCGGAGCCGCGCGCGGACGCGACAGCAAAATCGAGTGGGCGCTCGGTCTGATGAACGACGGCGACACGATTTCTGAAAACACGACAAACCTCTACGGAGACGGCACATACGGCGATACGAAAACCGTGGTTGTCGGAAGAGGAGAACAGACGGAAAACTTTACGACGCAGATCATCCACTTCGGTAAAGCTTCCGAAGGCTATATCCTGAAGCACGGAGTCATGAAAGATGCCGCATCTTCCATCTTTAACGGCATCGGCAAAATTGAGCACGGCGCGTCTAAAGCAAACGCTGAACAGGAATCCCGCGTCCTGATGCTGAGTGAAAAAGCGCGAGGCGACGCAAACCCGATTCTTTTAATTGATGAAGACGATGTAACTGCAGGACATGCGGCATCTGTCGGCCGTGTGGACCCTATTCAGCTTTACTACCTGATGAGCCGCGGAATTGCGAAAGAAGAAGCAGAACGCTTAGTCATTTACGGATTCCTTGCTCCGGTGGTAAAAGAACTTCCGATTGAAGGAGTTAAGAAACAGCTCGTCTCCGTCATCGAAAGGAAAGTAAAATAATGAATATCACTGATATTCGTGAACAGTTCCCGATCCTTCATCAGCAAGTGAACGGACATGACCTCGTGTACCTTGACAGCGCGGCGACTTCTCAGAAGCCGCGGTCTGTCATTGAAGCAGTGGATCAGTATTACAACAAATACAACTCCAATGTTCACAGAGGCGTCCATACTCTTGGCACAAGAGCGACAGACGGCTATGAAGGAGCGCGTGAAAAAGTCCGTAAGTTTATCAATGCGAAGTCAATGGCTGAGGTCATTTTCACAAAAGGCACGACAACTTCACTGAATATGGTGGCGCTGAGCTATGCCCGTGCCAGCTTAAAACCCGGTGATGAAGTGGTCATCACCCAAATGGAGCATCATGCGAATATCATCCCGTGGCAGCAGGCTGTAAAAGCAACCGGCGCGACTTTAAAGTATATCCCGATGCAGGAAGACGGCACGCTTTCGCTGGAAGACGTCCGGCAGACGGTCACAAGCCATACGAAGATCGTGGCGGTCGCTCATGTGTCAAACGTGCTCGGCACGATCAACCCGATTAAAGAAATCGCCAAAATCGCTCATGACAACGGCGCGGTCATCGTGGTGGACGGAGCGCAGAGCACACCGCACATGAAAATCGACGTTCAGGATCTGGATTGCGACTTCTTCGCGCTTTCTTCCCATAAAATGTGCGGCCCGACGGGAATCGGCGTGCTGTACGGCAAGAAAGAACTGCTTGAGAATATGGAGCCGGCTGAATTTGGCGGCGAGATGATCGACTTTGTAGGGCTTTATGAATCAACTTGGAAAGAGCTTCCGTGGAAGTTTGAAGCAGGCACGCCGATTATTGCAGGCGCAATCGGATTGGGAGCCGCGATTGATTTTCTTGAAGAGGTCGGACTCGACGAGATTTCCCGGCATGAGCATAAGCTTGCGGCCTATGCGCTTGACCGTTTCGAACAGCTCGACGGCGTGACGGTATACGGACCGAAAGAGCGGGCGGGCCTTGTGACATTTAACCTTGATGAGGTTCACCCTCATGATGTCGCGACTGTCCTTGATGCTGAGGGCATTGCGGTCAGAGCCGGACATCACTGCGCCCAGCCGCTCATGAAATGGCTGGATGTATCTGCTACTGCGAGAGCGAGTTTTTATCTGTATAATACAGAGGAAGAGATCGATAAGCTCGCGGAAGCTCTCCAAAAGACAAAGGAGTACTTTACAAATGTCTTTTAATGCAAATTTAGATACATTATACAGACAAGTGATCATGGATCATTACAAAAATCCGCGCAACAAAGGGGTTTTGGATGACAGCATCGTCGTCGATATGAACAACCCGACTTGCGGCGACCGGATCAGACTGACAATGAAGCTTGACGGCGATACCGTTCAGGAAGCGAAGTTTGAAGGGGAAGGCTGCTCTATCTCCATGGCTTCAGCTTCCATGATGACGCAGGCGATTAAAGGAAAAGATATTGATACCGCCCTTTCCATGTCTAAGATTTTCTCAGACATGATGCAAGGGAAAGAGTATGACGACTCAATAGATCTCGGGGATATTGAAGCTCTTCAAGGCGTTTCGAAATTCCCGGCCCGGATTAAATGTGCCACCCTTTCATGGAAAGCACTTGAAAAAGGAGTCGCTGGCGAAAAAGGCGGCAATTAAAAGATTGGAGTGAAAATGGATGGCTAAAAAAATGCCTGAAATTGGTGAATACAAGTACGGTTTTCACGATAAGGACGTTTCCATTTTCCGTTCAGAGCGCGGATTGACAAAAGAAATCGTAGAAGAAATTTCACGCATGAAAGAAGAGCCTCAATGGATGCTTGATTTCCGCCTGAAATCTCTTGAGCATTTCTACAACATGCCGATGCCGCAGTGGGGCGGGGATTTAAACTCTTTAAACTTTGACGAAATTACGTACTACGTAAAACCGTCTGAGCGTTCAGAGCGTTCTTGGGATGAAGTGCCTGAGGAAATTAAACAGACATTCGACAAACTCGGTATTCCTGAAGCTGAGCAAAAATACCTTGCCGGTGTTTCTGCACAGTACGAATCTGAGGTTGTGTACCACAACATGAAAGAAGATCTTGAAGCGCAAGGCATCGTCTTCAAAGACACAGACAGCGCGCTGAAAGAAAATGAAGACATTTTCCGCGAGCACTGGGCGAAAGTCATTCCGCCGACTGATAACAAGTTTGCGGCGCTGAACTCAGCTGTATGGTCCGGCGGATCTTTCATCTACGTGCCTAAAGGCGTGAAGGTTGAAACACCGCTTCAAGCGTACTTCCGCATCAACTCTGAGAACATGGGCCAATTCGAACGCACGCTGATTATCGTTGACGAAGAAGCAAGCGTTCATTACGTAGAGGGCTGTACGGCTCCTGTGTATACGACAAACTCACTTCACAGCGCGGTTGTTGAAATCATCGTCAAAAAAGGCGGTTACTGCCGTTATACAACAATCCAAAACTGGGCGAACAACGTTTACAACCTTGTAACGAAACGTACGGTTTGTGAAGAAAACGCAACAATGGAATGGGTTGACGGAAACATCGGTTCTAAATTGACGATGAAATATCCGGCTGTCATTCTGAAAGGTGAAGGCGCGCGCGGCATGACGCTTTCTATCGCTCTTGCGGGCAAAGGACAGCATCAGGACGCAGGTGCGAAAATGATTCACCTTGCACCGAATACGTCATCCACAATCGTATCAAAATCGATTTCAAAGCAAGGCGGAAAAGTAACGTACCGCGGAATCGTCCACTTCGGACGGAAAGCGGACGGCGCCCGTTCTAACATCGAGTGCGATACGCTCATTATGGATAACAAATCAACTTCTGATACAATCCCTTACAATGAAATTCTGAACGACAACATTTCATTGGAGCACGAAGCGAAAGTATCAAAAGTTTCTGAAGAACAGCTTTTCTACTTGATGAGCCGCGGTATTTCTGAAGAAGAAGCAACAGAAATGATCGTTATGGGCTTCATCGAGCCGTTCACAAAAGAACTTCCGATGGAATACGCAGTTGAAATGAACCGTTTGATCAAGTTCGAGATGGAAGGTTCTATCGGTTAATAGTAAAACCCCGACATGCGCGGGGTTTTTTTGTTTTATTGAATAGTGAAATTTCCGTATTCACTTGACCGGACATGAATCGGCCCGTTTAAATTGTAGTTCTTCTCTTTGACAATATCACGGAAAACGTCGACCCGGGCAACCGATTCTCTCCATTCATCCTGGGTATCTTCATCTGACGGATTCATCAGATCGTCATAGCGCACATCCAAAAATTTATTTAACCATTTCTTCTCGTCCGTTCCGTCTTTCGGTGACCCGCCCATTTTTTTGTTCGTGCGTTTAATCAGGGCATAGAAGGAGTCTGGATCATCGCCGTCGCCATGCTGAATCACTGTATCGTACATCACCGCTTTTGCCAATGCCGTTTTCAGTCCGGCTTGCTCTGAACGTTTCATCGCCGGCTGATAATACAAGCTGTCATTTACCTTATCCTGGGCAGCGCGGAAGGCCTTATCATTGCCAAGTGAGCGCCAGGCAGAAGCGAATCCTTTCAGATTGCTGATGTCATCACTTTCGTCCTTTGCAAGACGCCGTAATTCAGGCAAATACTTTTTCAATTTGTTATTCGGCACCGCTTTCGTGTATACTTCGACTACTTCCAGCGCATCTCCGGTAGCCGTCGTAAAGCCGGCCCGGCCGCAGGTGTAACCTCTTCCGTCATCCAACGCTTCAACATAGCCGTATTGGATTTCCGTCTTGCCGTTTTCAAAGATGCTGGTCAGCTGTTCCGCCCGGCGCTTCTGATCCTTATTCAGCCCGGCCGCAAAAACCGTACCGCTCATCATCAGGGTAAAAAACATAGTGAAAATAAGAGATGAAACCGCCGTCTTCTTCCAAAAACCTGCTTTTTTCTTCAACCTGATTTTCATGGTCATACCCCTTTCATATGTAAGTTACGCACTCAGTATACATGAGGGGGTTGTTTTTTTGTTGAAAACACACGAATTTGTCAATTTTTTGAATCGTAAGCCCTATCCGGTGCTTCATAAAAAGAACGCATCTTCATCAGACAGACAATCCCGTTCTCGCATCATTCTCATCTGTCACATAGTCAACGCGGTGAAACCCGCATTGTACAGCCTGCTGAAACAGAGCTTCGAGCATGTCCGGATCTTTGCAATATAACGTTACATACGAGCAATCCGCGATGAGAAGCACAAGTTCACAGGAACTCTCCACATACTCCTCGTACGTATTGATTTCCGTTACCATCCCGCTCGGGAAAGCTTTCAATTCAGCAAAAATCATATAATAAGGGTTTCCTTCCAGACGCTGACGGAGTTCTTGACCCTCAATGATGCGCTGATTTTGCGGAAACAGGTCTGTATCGGTGTCTTTTTTGAACTCAGTATACGCCTCTCCATCACCGATAAACCACGTATAGGAAGAGATGGGGAACGGTTTTAATATATCTGCCGCAAACCGCCCGAATTGATTTGGGATGTCAAAGGTAATGCCGCGTTTCATATTGTCCTCACTTCTTTCGGCTTTTGAATATTATGATATAATAGTTGGATAAATATTGAAAGGGCTTGATGGTATGACAACACGATACGGAATTGATGCGCCTTATGGGGCTTTTGGGTTTATTTTACTTGCGATCCTTTATGCTGCAGGCACGTTATGCGGCATGATCCCTCTTTTCTGGGGCTGGCTGACGGGTGCTTTGAATACAGAAAGCTTCTTGAGGAAAACGGCTTCCAGACAAGAACTTATTTCGAAACTCATCATTGCCGTCAGGACTCCGGTAGGAACCGGGCGCTCCATTTGTTAAAATAAATAAGACAAAACAGATAGAAAAGGTGTTACACATGAAGTCTTATATCATTATCGGAGCCGGCATTCTCGGTGCGTCAGCGGCTTATCATCTCGCAAAGGCCGGTGCGGATGTAACGGTCATTGACCGGAAACATAAGGGGCAGGCGACTGACGCTGCAGCGGGGATCGTCTGCCCGTGGCTGTCACAGCGCCGCAATCAGGCATGGTATGCGATCGCAAAAGGCGGAGCCCGTTATTATAACCAATTGATACAGCAGCTTGAAGCCGACGGAGAAACGGACACCGGTTATCAAAAGGTCGGTGCCGTCAGTCTCCATACGGATGAAAAAAAGCTCAGCCAAATGGAGGAAAGAGCTTATAAAAGAAGAGAGGACGCTCCTGAAATCGGTGACATTACAAGACTGACTCCGGCAGAAACGAAAGCATTGTTTCCTGCGCTGTCGGAGGAATACGGAGCGGTTCATATCAGCGGTGCGGCCCGGGTGAACGGCAGGGCGCTTCGTAAGGCGCTGTTAAACGCTGCCGTTAAGCACGGCGCGGCTGTTTACAAGGAAGAGGCGTCAATATTGACAGAGGACGGTGCCGTCATCGGTGTGAAAACCGCAGAACGCACGCTTTTGGCCGATCAGGTTCTCGTAACGGCCGGCGCTTGGGCGAGAGAGCTGCTTGAGCCGCTCGGCATCCGCTTTTCAGTATCGTACCAAAAGGCGCAGATCGTTCATTTAGAGCTTCAGGATGAGGATACGGGCGGCTGGCCGGTCGTCATGCCTCCAAATGATCAATACATTCTCGCGTTTGCAAACGGCCGGATTGTAGCGGGCGCGACTCATGAAAACGATACCGGCATGGATTTGCGGGTGACGGCCGGCGGTCTCCGCGAGATTTTTGATAAAGCATTAACCGTGGCGCCGGGGCTTTCAGACAGTACTTTGATGGAGACAAGAGTCGGATTCCGGCCGTTTACTCCCGGTTTTCTACCCGTCATCGGCAGACTGCCGAATATCAGCGGACTTCTCGTTGCCAACGGGCTGGGCGCCTCAGGGCTGACGAGCGGGCCGTATCTGGGGGCTGAACTGGCGAAACTCGCGCTCGGTCAGCAGACAGAAATTGATTTGAGCCTTTATGATCCGGCCGGGGCGCTTGAATAAAAAATAGCTTTTGGCGCATTCTTATGATAGGATGGAGCTTTAATGAATAAGAGGACGTGACCCATTTTGATAAAAATAAACCTTCCTGCTCCTGATGTAACGATTACGGAACGGCAGCAGTCACAGTCGGAAAATGAACCGGCGATTAAAGCGATTTACGGTTTCATTGATTTTCACCGAATTCCAAGAGACAAAGGCGGCATCTTTATGTTTTATAACATTCATGATGAACTGCTGTTTGTCGGGAAAGCCCGTAAATTAAGACAAAGAATCAAAAAGCATTTTGAAGACAATGTGTCGCCTGTTAAACATCACAGGGACGAAGTGTATAAAATTGAAGTATGTGTCGTCAATGATCCGATGGAAAGGGAAATTTACGAAACGTACGCGATCAATACCCTTCAGTCGAAATACAACATTGAGAAAGTATTTTATAAATAAGGAAAACCGGAGCCCTTCAGGCTCCGGTTTTATTGTTGTTACAGTGCCAGCCACAGCACCGCTATATGGACGATCAGCAGAAAGTATACGACGAGGAATAACTGGACGATCCGTTTTCTGAATAACATACAGACAATCATAAGCACGGGTAAAATCAGAACGCCGGCCGTTTTATTGATTGATGTATTCGGACGGTTCGACACGTCATAGTGAATGGCCATATCAGCAGGAAGCAACGGATAAAACACAATCGACAGAATAAAGGCGAGAGCCACCGCTCCCCACAGCACCTTATCATTCATCAAAAACATTTGAACACCCCTTTTTTACATATAATAGTATATTAGTCCGAAAAATCTAATTTATCAATATTTTACCTGTTGAATGGTGTATAATCATGTCAATGAAATTTCCAAACAATAGGAGGGTTTCGATTGACTGACAAGAAGCAAACCGGCATGTTTTCATTCTTTCTTTTTATCATGGCCGCCTGGATCATCGTTTTGTTTTTAACCGTTATCGCGGCACTGCCAAGCTCCGCCATCCAATTAACCAAACATCAATCCAAAACCGTTTCTATGATTTATCCGCAAAGCTGGGGGTTTTTCAGTAAAGATCCGAGAGAAGACAGCCTGAACATCTATCTTCTTGATGCCGGGGAGGAGCTCAGATGGCCGAATAATTCTCTGAAAAACGTGATCGGCTTAAACCGCTACGGACGGACGCAAGGGATAGAACTCGGCCTTATGCTGGAAAAGCTGCCTTCCAAAGAAAAGTGGAACGACTTCACGGCCGGCCAGGACTTTAAGGATACCACATTTTTGAAGGTGAAAAATGAGTCTCCCTCCCCAAGGCTGAAAGGAAAAATGATCATTACATATGAACGCATTACCCCATGGGCATGGAGCAGCCATACTGAAACGAAACGAACCATCAAAAAATACATCGGAGTGGATGTCAATTGATTCAGGATGCAAAAAAGCAGCTCACCTTATGGATGATGAAGAATCCGCCTTGGACAAATGTGTACGGGCTTGCCAGAAGTTTAATCGCGCTCGGCACGCTTCTGACATTGCTGTTCAATCCGGCGTCTGTCTTCTTTAAAACGCAAAATCAAATGCTCAGCTTTTCCGATACGTTCAGCCTGTTCTTGCTGTTTCCCGATTTCCGTTACATTGAGGTCGTCAAAGCCGTTTGTATCTGTATTTTAATTCTGGTTGTCATTGGCTGGCGGCCCCGCCTAACAGGTTTTTTTCACTGGTGGATTTCATACAGCTTCCAAAACTCCGCCGTTACCCTTGATGGGGGAGATCAGGTGGCTGCAGTCTTTACGCTGCTGCTGCTGCCCTTGACATTAACTGATCCGCGGAAGTGGCACTGGTCTCCGTACGAAGCGTCTTTTGAGAAAAGGCCGCTTGAGCCTTATTACCGTTCCTTATGCTGGGCGACACTGACAATCATCAGAATACAGGTCGCGATGCTGTACTTTAACTCCGTCATTGCCAAACTGATGGAAGAAGAGTGGCAGAATGGCACCGCCGTTTATTACTATTTGAACGATCCGATGCTGGGGCTGCCGGATGCGCTTCACAGTCTGTTTGACTTTATCTTGCAGTCAAAGCTTGTCATCATCCCGACTTGGGGCACGCTCATTGTGCAAACCATTATGTTCTGCGCTTTGTTCGCTCCGAAAAAATATTGGCGCCTGATCTTGTTTATATCCATTTTTATGCATGAAATTTTTGCTGTCATGCTTGGGCTTACCTCATTTTCCATTACAGTGTCTGGTATTTTGGTCCTGTTTTTGGTGCCGGCAGAGAAAACAGTAGCTTTGAACCATTACAATTCCTATTTTATTAGTTACAATTTTCTCAATAAAAGGAAAAGGAGGAAATTATATGGTTAAAAGTAAAAGGTCAGCTGCCGCCATGCTGCTGGTGTTTGTTTTAATGGTCGCATTAGTCGGCCCGCATGCCACAGCGAAAACGAAGCCAGCCGTCTCTTATTCGGGTGAAGACATTTTTTCCGGCATCTTTTTTGGACAAGGTGAGGTCGCAAAGCTTCTTCCCGAGGTATGGGATACCAAAGCTGTCAAAAAGATTAATCAGGACGAATTAAAGCAAGTTTCCGATCAGGTGATCGCTGATATTAAAAAGTCATCGCCGGATTATTTTAAAAAGTTAAAAGCCGCGGTCTACAGCGGCGATTATGAGAAAGTGAACAGCGTCATTGATCAAGGTTCGCAGATTATGGCGAAAGTGCTGAAAGAAGAATTTGACAAAAAAAGCATGGACAAAGGAAAATCAACGGCCATCGGCCAATGCGCAACGGCAGTTTGGGTGTTTTTAAACGCGGCAGCCGCCATTGAGACGATCGCTCTTGCGGTAGCGGCCATCATTTTGACCGTAGCAAGCGTTGACGAAGATTCCGACTTAGGCAAAGAGCAGCTCATCGCTAATGTCGTGGACCGCATTAATGCGCAGCACTGAAGCTGAAGAAAGAAACGCTAAGGAAAACGGCCTTAGCGTTTTTTTATTTGCAGCATCTCTTTTAAATATGCCTCTGAATCAAAGCCGAGCTCCTCGTCGGCTTCTTTTTTCAGTTCAAGCTGAAGGCGCACGTATTTGTCATATGTCGGACTGAGCTTTTGAAGGAGATTGCTGAAAGGCGAACCCGCCTTAAGCGCCGGCAGATCCGAAGCGGATTCCCCGACCTTAATCAGGTTTTCTCTGTATTCTTCATCTGTCTGCACTCTTTTTACGAGCTGAATGATTGTGTTTTTATGAGTGTCCCAAGTAGCGGGGTCTCTCTCCAAAATCCGCTCGATGAATTGGTCATGCTGGGCTTTGTGCTGCTGGAGCTGAGCCGGATCCTCACTGCCGACCAGCTGCATGATCGGGTGTGCGGCCGGCACTTCTTCCATATCATCCAATACTTTAATAAGCTCCGCCCATGTCGTTTTTTTCTCATCTGTATCAATAGAAAAGTCGAGGAACGGTTCAAACAGCGCGGCGATAAATTTTCCGAAATCTCCCGGGAACAGTTTTTTCAGCTGAAGCCCCATATACTTCGGTTCGTCTATTTGGACTTCGCCGATGTCATGTAAAATGGAATCGACATTTTCTGCACCCTCCACGCGTTTGAGCAGCAGTTCGGTGAGTTTCCGTTCCTGCTCAAGCCCTTCAATCTGCCGGCTGAGCTTTTGATGCTGCTGCTGCAGTATCTCATGCAGGCTGCTGCCCTCTAAGAGAAACGCTTTAATATCGCTTACGGACAGTGCCAGCATTCGAAGGGCGGCAATCATTTTCAGTGTATTTACATCCTTTGCGGAATACTCACGGTATCCGTTATCAGGGTTTTTGCTGACGGTAATTAAACCTTCCTGCTCATAATATTTGATGGCTTTTTTCGTGAGACCCGTCTGCCGGGCAGCTTCTTTTATATTCATTCTGCATCACTCCCTGCTTTTATTCTAAACGTGTCTCTAAGGGTCAGGTCAAGAGAGTGCGGGAAATAAGGCGATCCTGCTTTATATTTTAGAAATTTCAGAAAATATAATTGACAACACACCTTTATTGCGATTAATATAACAATATATAATGTTATATAACGTTATATAATAAGAATAAGGAGTGAAGGATTTGAGTCAGGCCACAGCAAAAGTAAATCGTGAGGTTCAAGCTTTCTTGCAGGATTTGAAAGGGAAAACCATTGATCATGTCTTCTTTGTCGCTTGCGGAGGGTCTTCGGCCATTATGTATCCGAGTAAATATGTGTTTGACAGGGAGTCAAAATCAATCAGCTCAGACCTTTACAGCTCAAACGAATTTATTCAGCGCAACCCTGTTCAGCTTGGTGAAAAGTCTCTTGTTATTTTGTGCTCGCATTCGGGAAATACCCCGGAAACAGTTAAAGCTGCCGCGTTTGCAAGGGGCAAAGGCGCACTTACGATTGCGATGACGTATAAACCGGAGTCTCCTTTAGCACAGGAAGCGCAATATGTTGCCCAGTACGATTGGGGTGATGAGGCGCTTGCGATCAATACGAACTATGGCGTTTTGTATCAAATCGTTTTCGGCACCCTGCAAGTTTTAGAAAAAAACACGAAATTTGAGCAGGCCATTGAAGGCTTAGACCAATTACAGGCTGTGTATGAAGGAGCCCTTAAGCAGGAAGCTGACAACGCACAGCAATTCGCAAAAGCTCATGAAAAAGAAAGCATCATTTACACAATGGCAAGCGGTGCAAACTACGGTGTCGCTTACTCCTACAGCATCTGCATTCTCATGGAAATGCAATGGATTCATTCCCACGCCATTCATGCCGGAGAATATTTTCACGGACCATTTGAAATCATTGATGAATCCGTTCCATTTATTATCCTGCTCGGCTTAGACGAAACAAGACCTCTTGAAGAGCGGGCGCTTTCCTTCTCGAAAAAGTATGGCAGAAAGCTCACTGTGCTTGATGCCGCATCTTACGATTTCACTGCAATTGACGATTCAGTTAAAGGCTACCTTGCCCCGCTCGTCCTCAACCGTGTGCTGAGAAGCTACGCAGACGAGCTGGCAGAGGCGAGAAATCATCCTTTATCTCATAGAAGATACATGTGGAAAGTTGAGTATTGATCTGAAAATGAGGAACCATTATGCACTAGACTATAATGTTATATAACATTATAGTCTAGTGTCCAGAGGAGGCCAACCCTTTGAAGAAAATGTTGTTGTTCTTGATCATTGCAGCTGTCAGTATGCTCACCATTGCAGGCTGTTCGAGTCAGAGCAGTTCAGCGGACGGAAAGGTGACATTGAAATTTTTCCACAGATGGCCGAAGGAGCCGGAAAAAAGTTACTTTCAAGAGGTTGTGAAGGAATTTGAAAAAAAGCACCCGGATATCAACATTCAGATTGAATCCGTTTTGAATGACTCCTATAAAGACAAAATTAAGGTTATGCTGGGAACCACCAGTCCTCCAGACATTTACTTCTCTTGGAGCGACGAGTTTGCTTTTAAATTCATCAAAGGCAATAAAGCACTTGATCTCTCGTCCTACTACAAAAATGATACCGATTGGTCATCACAGCTCGTTCAATCGCAAATCACACCATTTACTTATGAAAACAAGCAATATGGCGTGCCGTGGCAAATGGACGCTAAATCATTCTTCTATAATAAAGACATTTTTCAAAAACTGAACCTTAATCCGCCGAAGACATGGGATGAATTAATCGATGTGTCAAAGAAGCTGAAAGCACATGGATACACACCGATCAGCTTCGGCACAAAGGCAACTTGGACAATCTCGCACTATATCGGCACGCTCAATCAGCGGATGGTCGATGAAAAAACCCGGGAAAAGGACTATAACGCCAAAACAGGTGAATTTACCGATGAAGGCTATGTAAAAGCACTTGAAAAGCTTCAGGAGCTGATGCCTTACTTCAATAAACATGTAAACTCCGTCGACCACGAATATGTAAGACAGCAATTTAAGAGCGGAAAGTCGGCGATGATATATGCGGAAACAGCGGAAATCAAGCTGGTTGAACCGGTGAATCTGGGGATGTTCCCATTCCCTGAAATCAGCGGGCAAAAAGGATCCTCAGAAGCGTTAACGGGAGCGCCGGAAGGATTCATGATTTCCTCAAAAACAAAACATCCGAAGGAAGCGGTGGAATTTTTGCAGTTTCTGACGTCGAAGAAAATGGGGGAAAAGCTCGTCAAAGATGTCGGAAAATACAGTGCGGTGCAAGGAACGGCAACTGAAGAAAATTCTACAGCCGTCCAGCGTGAAGCCGTTCAGCATATTGTTGATGCCAAATCAATGGTTCCATGGTTTGATATGGATGTCGATGTTGAAATTGCAGATGCGTACCTAACGAGCGTCCAGCAAATGCTTGGCGGCGACATGACACCGGAGCAGGTGATGAAGGCCGTTCAAAAAGCAGCGAAGCAAGTGAGGGCGCAAGCTGAATAAATCAAGAAAAGGTGAAGCTTCGCACCTTTTCTTTTTATAAAGGAGATGAGATATCCTTGGTCAATCAGAATAAAATAATCCCCTATTTGTTTTTGGTGCCCGCTCTCGTTTTTTTACTTTTCGTTTATATCCCGATTTTTGAGAATGTCTTCCTCAGCTTGTTTCAGTGGAGCTCTTTTTCTCCGGAAAAAACGTTTATCGGATTGAAGAACTATGTGGAACTGTTTCATGATCCTGTCTTCTACCAAGCGCTTTCCAATAATGTGCTTTACGCTGTGATCTCCATTGTATGCCAGGTATTTGGCGGTTTGATTTTGGCGGCGGTGCTTGAGGATAAGCTGGTCAGAAAATGGTCGCCGTTTTTTCGCACCGTTTTCTTTTTGCCGGTCGTCATCTCTATGACGGTGATCGCGCTTTTGTTTGATTTTATTTACAACCCTGAGACGGGGCTTTTGAATCAGCTGCTTCAGGCGGCAGGTCTTGATCAGCTGACGAGGGCTTGGCTTGGGGAGGACAGCACGGCTATGCTTTCTGTTATTTTCGTGTCCCAATGGCAATCTGTCGGTTATATTGCGATGCTGTACATTGTGTCGATCCAAAAAATACCGGATGAACTGTATGAAGCGGCCCGGCTTGACGGGGCGGGAAAAATTCAGCAGTTTTTTCATATTACCGTTCCCCAGACGAAAGAGATGTCATTTGTTGCGGTCGTCATGACGCTGACCGGCGCCTTTACGGTATTTAATGAGCCGTACATCTTGACAGGCGGCGGGCCGGGAAACGCTTCAGAAGTCTTAAGCACATTTTTATATAAAAGCGCCTTTACAAAGGATATGATGGGCTATGCCTCAGCGATTGCCACCGTTGTGTTAATCATTACCCTCGTATTGTCGCTCATGCAAATGAAGTTCTTTAAAACCGGAAAGGAGGATTAACAGATGCTGCCCCAGAAGAAGACAGATTCGTTCAGATTGGAGCCTGTGCCTGACCGGCGCATTGAGGAGAAAAGAAAGCCTAGACGAAAATGGTACATCGGAGAAACGTCTGTGTGGGTTTTTCTGTTTCTTTATCTGATTGCGATCGCCTACCCGCTTATATGGATGGTGATGAGCGCTTTTAAAAACTCGGATGATATTTTCGAGCACAGCTGGTCGCTGCCGTCTTCGTGGCATCCGGAGAACTTTGTATCGGCCTGGAATCAGGGGATTTCTTCTTATTTTATGAACAGTGTCATTGTCACGGCGCTGACGTGTGTGATCACTGTCTTTATCAGTGCATGGGCGGCGTATGGACTTTCCCGTTTTGAGTTTAAAGGAAAAGGATTCTTTTTGGTGCTGTGTCTTGGCGGATTGATGCTGACGCCGCAGGTCAGTCTTGTGCCGCTTTATTCTATTATTCAGTCGCTTGGCCTGTACAATACGTATTGGGCGTTGATCCTCCCGTATGCGGCTTACCGGATTCCATTCACCATCATTTTGATCCGCTCTTATTTTCTTTCTATTTCAAAAGAATTGGAGGAGGCAGCTTATTTAGATGGGTGTTCGAGTTTCGGAGTATTTTTCAGAATTTTCTTACCAATGAGTGTGCCGATCCTGGTCACCTCCGGCATTTTGACGGCTTATCATACGTGGAATGAGTTTATGTTTGCGATTATTTTCATAGATGATGAGAATTTGCGGACCATTCCAGCCGGGCTGATGCAGTTCAGAGACGCGCTGCAGACAGATTGGGGCGTCCTGCTGGCGGGGTTAACGATTTCAGCAGCGCCGATTATCATTCTATTTTTATTGATGCAGAAATATTTTGTCCGCGGGATTGCAAGCGGAAGTGTAAAAGGTTAAAGGGGGAAGAGAAATGAAATTGATTGCGGTCGGAGATAACGTTGTCGATTACTATAAGGATCAAGAAACGTTCTACCCGGGAGGAAATGCCTTGAATGTCGCTGTGCTTGCCAAACGGCTCGGGCACGAGGCTTCTTATATCGGAATTGTCGGCAATGACGAAGCTGCGGCACATCTTTTGAACGTACTGAATTTAGAGAAGGTTAATGCGGATTATATCCGCCAAGCGCACGGAGAAAACGGAATGGCGATTGTTACCCTTGATGAACAGGGGGACCGAATTTTTGTCAGGTCAAATAAAGGCGGCATTCAGTCCCGGCTCCGGCTCGTGTTCCAGGAGAAAGATCTCGTCTTTATCAGCGGGCATGATCTGCTGCATACCAGTGTGTACAGCCGGCTTGAGAACGATCTTCCGCAGCTGTGCGGGCTGATCCCGGTCTCTTTTGATTTTTCAACCAATCGGGAGGATGATTATTTGAGAAAGGTCTGTCCTTATGTGACGTATGCGTTTTTCTCAGGAAGCGATTTGAGTGAGTCAGAGTGCGGTGCGCTTGTTGAAAAAGCTCATGGGTACGGAGCCAAATTCGTTTGTCTGACCCGCGGGAGCCAGGGAGCGATCCTGTCTGCGGGAGACCGAATCTATCATCAGCCGATTGTGGAAATTGATATAATAGATACACTTGGAGCGGGAGATTCTTTTATCGCTGGTTTTTTGACTGCCTTTTGTGAGAAGCAGGACATAACGCCTGCTTTGCGCCAAGCGGCGGAAACGGCTGCGAAAACTTGCAGCGTGTACGGGGCTTTCGGCTATGGCCATCCTTATCGCTTGGAGGATGGCGGGGGAAGCAGTGAAAAAACGAGAATACTGTAAGCAGTGTCTCGTTTTTTATGCCTATTAAGTGTAGGGGCTGTTGATGGTAAAGGTGACACGGTTTGTGTGCATCAAAAACAGTGAGCAGTAGATTGGCTGGTCATTTGATGTAAAAGCCGTTTTATCAATTTCAAACAGCGCGTCCCCGATATCGCAATCCAGGTATTTGCTTTCCTCCTGTTGGGCATATACGACATTTAATAGCTTCGTATTGTGGGTCGGAACAACTTGGTATTGCTGTCTTAAAATATCATGCATGGATACGCCGTCAGCAATAAACGTATCAATAGCGGGAAACAGATCCAGCGGATAATGTGTCACTTCAAAGGTGAGCGGCTGGTCATCGTTATATAAAATCCGTTTTAGTTCAACGACAGGGCTCTCGGGATTGATCTGAAGCTTCTCAGCAATGAGGTTTGCCGCCGGAATGATCTCATGGGACAGCACATGGTGCTTCGGTTTTTTTCCGGTTGATTCCATAAATTCCGAGTAACCGTTTACTGCAATCAGCTCCCGTTTTAATTTAGGGCTTTTAACGAACGTTCCTTTTCCCTGCTGCCGGATCAGATAGCCTTCTTCGACTAAATCGAGAATGGCTTTCCTGACGGTAATGCGGCTGACATTATACTTGCTGCAAAGCTCGTTTTCGGTAGGCAGCTTGGCGGCGGGAGAATACACGCCCTTTTTGATATCATCAGTGATGATTTGTTTCAGCTGAATGTATAAAGGTGTAGAACTTCCGTTGTTTAACAAAAGGTAGCCTCCTTTTAACCTGTTATTCATATTATAATGTAATATGACGTTATAATACAAATTCGCATTTATTATTTTAGGAATATAACAAAAATAGGAATTGATTATTTTAAAAATAACAGAAAGACCGAGTTGTTTCCAGTGACGAAATAACAGATGAAAAGATAGGGGGAATGTCTGATGGCTTCGTTAACATTTGAACATGTCAAAAAATCATATCACTCACAATTAACGGTGAAGGACTTTGATTTAAATGTAAAGGATAAGGAGCTTTTAGTGCTGGTGGGGCCGTCAGGATGCGGAAAATCGACCACGCTGCGGATGGTGGCGGGACTGGAAAGCATCTCTGCAGGAAACCTTCTCATTGATGGGGAGCGGGTCAATGATCTCCCCCCGAAAGAACGTGATATCGCGATGGTATTCCAAAACTATGCGCTTTATCCGCATATGACGGTTTTTGATAATATGGCGTTCGGATTAAAGCTCAGAAAGATGTCCAAACAGGAAATTACCGAGCGGGTTCATGCGGCAGCTCAAATTTTAGAGATTGAGCATTTGCTGAAGAGAAAACCGAAGGCGCTCTCCGGCGGGCAGCGGCAAAGGGTGGCGCTGGGCAGATCGATTGTGAGGGAGCCGAAGGTCTTTTTAATGGACGAGCCGCTTTCCAATTTGGATGCGAAGCTGAGAGTGACGATGCGTACAGAAATCAGCAAGCTGCACCAGCGTTTAGAGGCTACCATCATTTATGTCACACATGACCAGACCGAAGCGATGACAATGGGCGATCGGATTGTCGTGATGAATGAAGGAGAAATCCAGCAGGTGGCGAAACCTCATGACATTTATCATTATCCGGCAAATCTGTTTGTCGCAGGTTTCATCGGCTCTCCCGGAATGAACTTTTTGAAAGGCTTCATAGAAGAGCAGCAAGGCGAGCTGTTTTTCACAAATTCTTCGATACGGCTTCACATTCCTGAAGAAAAAGCGAAGCGGCTTAGACAAAAGGGTTACGCCGGAGAACAGATGATTGCCGGCATCCGGCCGGAGCATATCACACATGTGGCAGGGAATGAACAGCTGTTTGATTCAGTGTGTAAAGCAAAGGTGGAAGTGAATGAAAATCTGGGATCAGAGCTGATTGTCCATGTCACAAGCGGGGACGAGCGGCTGACGGTGCGCCTGGATGGGAACACGCGAATTGCCGCAGGCGATTCGATTCCGCTGGCAGTGAAAATGGATCACGCCGTCTTTTTCGATGCGGAGACGGAAGAGGCTGTGTATTAGGAAAGGTGCTCCTGAAAAGACATCTTCAGCTTGAGCAAATTGCAGGAAAGCATCATAAAACAATTTCTAAGTGATCTTACGCTGGCATATCTAGCCCGGTGCTGTCCCGATTCCAAAATCAGCACCGCTAGACAGCCAGCCTGTAAATATCTCTGTTTTTGATTTCTCCTTGAAGAAAACGACATGAAGATCATCATTCGCTTACCTGTCCGGACGTACCCATAACGGTTAAGATCCCGCGCGGAGTATGAGGAGTTTTAAGAGAAGAAATACTCAATAAAGAACGTGGTATAGCGGCCGTCCTTTTCAGCGAATTAATTATCCCGTAATCACAGCTGCCCTGCTGATTTTAAGTCTTTCACTTGCCGTTACATTTATTTTTCGGTTTGGATCTGACACAACTATATTAAACACTTTTTTGATTTGATTACCTGTTGCTAACGAGGAACCACCAAATTTGACTACCTTCATATCTACATCTCCTAATATTTTATTATAGCTCTTTTGCTAATAACAATTTATATATAAAATGAATGCCACAAGTATTCTGTAATTAACTTGTGGCATTCATTATTTCAATAAAGTAGTATTATTTATTTCGCAAAAATATAAATTTACCGCATATGTCCTCTATAACCGATGAAAATCCAGGTAAGAAGGACTTAAAGAAGCCCATACAATGATGCGCCTCTCTATATTCTTGATTTTCCATTAATATAATATGTGCCTTTTTTAAATTGTAGTGCGGTATACCAGGAAATAAGTGATGAACAAGATGGTAATTATCATGATGTGGATGCAAGATAAATCTTTCGATAGGATTACCAAGTGTGTTTCTACTTGAATAGAGGGGATGATCAGTTTTTAAACCTGAGTGCTCTGCCATTTCCGCCCAATATCTAATGATTTGAAATGTTGTTAATAATGGTACAAACCAAAATAACAATAACTCTAACCATAGATTAAATACAGCAGTAACTACTAAAATAGTTGCCCAAAAACCGAGGCGTGCGATACGTTCGCTCAATGGCTCTTCTTTTGAGAAAAGATTAACTTTTAATGTTCCAAATATATACTTAGGTACATGTAATAATGTTAATGGTTTAATAATATGATTAATTAAGAATGTGCTCATTTTTTTCTGTGGTTTATCTAACCCCATTAACTCATATCGTTTGGTATCTGGGTCTTTCTGAGGATCCCATAAGAAACGGTGGTGTAGTACATGTGACTTACAGTACGTTGTAAAAGAAGTGAATATAGGAAAGGCTATAAAAAAGCAAGTAACCCATTTATTTAAGTGCTTATTCTTAAATAACATTTTATGACTTGCTTCATGCATGAGATTGTCAAAACCTCTCATTCTACTTCCAATCAAGGTAATACTTAATAGGTATATCCAAATATTAGGGGTTTTCATAGATAAATAAATCGAACTGCTTATCACGCCCCAATTAAAGAAGATACATAAGAAGTTATACCAGTTATTTTTCTTGTAAAGTTTGGTTAATTTTTTTCTAGTTTCTTGTGAAAAGATAGAGTTCACTGAAGACATGACTTTTCCTCCGTTATTAATTAGAATAGGGAGCCGAATGGCACCCTATTATTTATATTAATTTGTTACTAAATTTGCTTGATTTAATGCATTTTCTAAATCAGCTTGGATATCTTCAACTTCCTCAATTCCAACTGAAAGTCTAAGCATTCCATCTGTAATTCCACCTTTTTCTCTTTCCTCACGAGGTAATAAATTGTGAGTCATAGAAGCAGGGTGTGTAATGGTGCTTGAATAACCACCAAGACTAACAGCCATCTTATTAAGTTTCACGTTAGATATAAGTGAAAGACCCGAGTTCATTCCACCTTTTACCTCGAAGCAAACCATTCCCCCCCCACCAGTCATTTGACGAGCGGCTATATCATGTTGTTTGTGACTTTTAAGGAATGGATAATATACCTTATTTACCATAGGGTGATTTTCGAGGAATGTAGCTATTTTCAAAGCATTTTCGTTATGTTTTTGAACTCGCAATCCTAAAGTTCTCACACCGCGGCATAAAAGCCATGCTGCAAAAGGATCTAATTTCGGACCATGGAACGAAAATGCTTTTCTCACTTTGCTCATTAAGTCTTTGTTTCCTGCACAAACTCCAGCTACAACATCAGAGTGACCGCCAATATACTTCGTTGCCGAGTGTAGTACAATATCAGCTCCGAGCTTTAAAGGTTGTTGATTGTATGGTGTTGCAAAAGTGGAATCCACTACAAAGATTGCGTCACTCTGTTCTTTTGTAATCCTAGACACTTCTTGAATGTCTACAAGAGTGATAGTTGGATTTGCTGGTGTTTCTGCATATACAAGTTTTGTATTTGGGTTAATGGCATTCCTATAGTTTTCAATATCCTCTGAACTAATCATTGTAAGTTCAACAGAATGTTGTTTGCATAATTCCTCGATTAATATTTTCGACTCGGAATAACAATTATGTACAGCAACACAATGGTCTCCTGGTTGCAGTAAAGCATGGAATACCATCGATATTGCTGCTAATCCTGAAGAAGTAGATACGGCATCTTCTGCTCCTTCTAATGCAGCTATAATCGCTTCAAACTCCCTTTCATTTCTACTACCCCATCTTCCGTAAAACTCATCCGCATGTATATCTGCTGCTCTACGTGCACCTTCCTCAGTGTTGGGAAATTCAAATGCTGTAGATTGACATATTGGGGGACTCAAATGACCACTCTTGTTCCATTCTTCTCCAGAGTGAATACAACTAGTTTGAAAACCTCTATTTTTATTTTCCATTAATAACTCTCCCTTACGAATAATAATTTATTTAAACTTCGAAATAATTAGTGGGATACTCTTTACTTAGTTCAAATTGATATATAATTTGAGCATCACATGTATCTTTTAGTAGATTTGCTAAGTCCTTGATCGCATTTTTCCCTTTTTTAGGTGTTGCGTCAATTTCATCTATAAAGAATATAGAGTTTTTTGTATTTTCAGTAATTTTTGTATACTCAGAATCTCTATAGTTCCAATAGGAACACAACACTTTTTCTTCATCCGCATATACAACAGAGTTCTTAGAAAGAGAAATTGGTTCGCTTGCTCCAATTGGTAAGCAAGTTTCACCTTCCTTCGCAAAACGGAGAGTGATTTTATTTTGAATCTTGTCTAGATCATAACCACCAATACATTTTTGATGTAATAGACTCACAGAGTTATAGGAATCTACAACATTATTAATGCCCAGAAAATTAAAGCCTTTTAAATATCTTCGAAGAATACTTTCAAAAGAACAATGGTATTTACTTGGCTTTAGTCCCATTTCTTTGTATATATTTCTCCATTTTTTCACTTCTTCATTTTCAGTTACATCCTGTTGTTTATAGAGTTCATTTAAGCCGGAAATATAAGGTTCAAAAAAATTAGGATTTATACTTTTCACCTTCAAGTTTTTAACGATAATTCCTGTTAAGTGAATGTCCTTGAATTTTTCTAACATTTCTTTCTCGATAGATAATGTGTAAAGTTTACCCATATGAAAGTTAGTTCTCCCTCTTGATTTTGTTTGTAAATGCTCCATGGAACATATGCAATAAAACTTCAATCCTCCCATTCTGATATTTTTTTCGTTATTACTTGTTTTTCTGTGGTGTTTCATGTGTCAGTTTATCGAGATATGACTAAATTTGTAAATAACAATCGAATACAAGTGTTATTCTAAATTCCCTAGTGTTATAAGTAGTGTTATTGCTCTTCCTTGACTGTTTTTAAATTTTTTTATATGATTGAATTTTTTAGTAGAGTTATGCTCTTTAACCCTAGTTTCGCTAATTAGCGGAACATAAGGTTTTGTGAAGAATTGGACGCCAGTATCCTTTATGAAAATTTCCCATTTATAGGATTTTGCTTCTCCCCCTAACTTATCTTGAATTGCAGACTCAGCAAATGTCGCCTAACCTTTTATAAACTTGTGTTCCTCAGGGTAGAAGTTTGCCGCCACCCCATATAAAAAGAGTGAATATTTTTAATGTTCACTCAGCTTGTAGAGAAAACGATGTTTTTTCTACAAGCTTTTTTGTTTTATACAGTTTCTTTAGATATTCATCAGGTTTCAGATGCAGAAAAAGCGCTCCCTCCCACATGCCTAGCCCTGCTTGGCTAGGTATGTGGCAATCTTCTTCATGTTCTGGCATACGGAACAGGTTTCAGGATTTGATTTATATGACCGTTAGCCTTTTCGGTCAGTTGTTGAGTATGTAAGTTTTTGCTGGTTCGGGAAAATATAACTGTCATTTTCACTGTCATAATGAAACTTCCATTTTGGAAACAAGCCTCTAGTAGGGTGATATCGTCTATGGGCAATAACGCCAAAAATATGGCGGTCAGCTAATCCTTTACAGATGCGGGGTCGTTAAATATCCGGAATCAAGAGCGACGGCTTCTACTTGAAAACCAAATGTGCGATTTGAAGATCCAATCGGTCAAGATAGGGCACAGAATCATGGAGATTTCCGGGTGTGACATAGGCATCGGTGATAATGTTGTATTTCATATCCGTTGTGCGGTGATCTAAATAAAAGAAACCCTCCGGTTTGTTTTCACGGTATATATATCCACTTTCAGGATCAGTGGTACTGTGGCGGATCTCTTTTTCAGCTTTCACCTCCTCTTTGGCGGGTAATGGCTTTTTTCCGTGTTCCTCCCGATCTTCTTGGATGGCTTCATTTAAATCTTTGATATAGTTTTGTGTATCCTGTTCAATTGTTTTTCTTGTGTATTTGTGCTTGTTGGCATTGGCTTTCAGTTGAGTTGAATCGGTGAAAAATACACGTCCGCCCACCATGTCATGATTGATGGCCTGGCGAACGATCTCATCAAAGATGTCTTGGAAAATAGTTGTATCTTTAAAGCGTGTTCGTCTGTTCCAGCTGATGGTGGAGTGGTGCGGAACTGGGTCATTGATATTCAGTCCCAAAAACCATCTGTACGCCATATTGTAGTAAATTTTTTTTCAAGCTGTCTTTCTGAACGGGTACCGTAGAGGTATCCGATAAACATCATTTTGAATAAAATCAGCGGATCAAGTGAGGGGCGGCCTTTGTTTTCGCTGTAGTAAGGTTTCACCTTTTCAATGATGAAAGAGAAGTCTATTTTACGAAGCAGATGATCTTCTTCGACGAGTTGGTCAAGCAGAACAAATTCGGCTGTGTTTTGAGAAGAGTTTCTTGTGTGGAACATGAGAAAGACACCGTCCTTTTTAGTCTTTCTTTTATTTTATTGCAGGAGAATGGATATTTTAAGGAAAAATAAAGGCCGTCGAGATTTTCTCGACAGCCTGAGTGAACATTTTTAATATTCGCTCTTTTTTGATAATAGGTTACTAAAATATCTATTTTATAATATTAGTCGACTATTCTCTGGAGGAGTAACTGATAAAAATTCTTTTAAGATTCTACATAATTCTATAATTCCTGTCTCTAAAACCTTATCGTTTAGATATGAAAAGCTTAATCTTAAATGATTTGTTTCTGGTTCACCAGAAAAACATACAAAACCTGGTAGGAAAGATAGGTTTTTCTTTTGACATTCTAATAATAACTGTTTGGTATCCCACTTTTCAGGAATAGATATCCAAATATTTAATCCTCCTTTTGGTTCTATCCACTCAACACCTTCAGGCATATGTTTCTTTAACAACCTAATTACTAAATCTCTTCTTATTTTTAATGCAGTTCTTAATTTTTTTATATGATCTTCCATTCTTTTAGATTGAAAGAGTGGATATAAAGCTTTTTGTGTTAATAAAGGACTTCCAAGGTCAGCATTCATTTTTGATGATACCAAACGATTAAAAATAGTCCCATCTGCAGTTAGTAATCCTATTCTACAACCAGGAATTAGTGTTTTACTTAATCCTTTTAGATATATAACATTCCCCTTAGTATCCAAACTTTTAATTGGATTTGGCGGTTTTTCATTGTAATAAATTTCACTCCAAGGATCATCTTCAATAATTATTATTTTAAATTCTTGAGCAATTGTTAACAGTTGTTCTCTTCTATCTTCACTAAGAACTATTCCTGTGGGATTGTGGAAATTAGGGATTGTATATATTAATTTAGGATTTTTTGTTTCACATAGTTTAATTAATATGTCTGTTCTTATTCCATTTTTATCTATTGGAACGGGTAAAATTGAGGCTCCTCGCGAACGGAATATGTCTAATGCTGCTGGATAAGTAGGCGCTTCTGCTATAACTACATCTCCTGGACCAATAAATGTCCTTGCTACTAAGTCTATTCCCTGTTGTGTACCGTTTGTAACTAAAATATCCTTTTCGCTAACATTAATTTTTTGTTTCTTTAAAGTTCGTTTCATAGCTATTCTTAAATCTAAGTCTCCCTGAATTGGTCCATATTCTGATAAGATAAGAGGATTTTTTTCTAACATTATATGAATCTCGTTTTCTAGATATCTATTTGGCAAGAGAGAGGGAGCAATAGCTGCTAATGAAAATTGTAAACTATGATCTGACGAATTGTAATGTGTATCAAAATGTGTTCTTGGAAGATAATCTTGTATTGAAAGTTGCCACTTGTATGAACTCCCCGTGTTTTTTGATTTTTCACACTTTATGGAATGCGATTTAACAAAAGTTCCTTTTCCTTGTACTCTTTTGACAAGGTTATTTTGTTCAAGTAGATCATAAGCTTTCACAACTGTAAGAAAACTCACCTCTAAATTTTTGGACATTTCCCTAATTGAAGGCAGACACTCCTCCTCATTTAATATCCCTGACCGTATTCTGTCGGATAGATTTTCGTATATTTGTTGGACAAGGGATATTCTACTATATCTGTTCAATTCAATTTTCAAATTTAATCCCTCCGTAAAACCATCAAGGTGTTATAGTGTTATGTTGACTGTTATTCTAATTATTGGTTTATATTAGGGTCATACCATACAATATAACTTATTTTGAAAATTATAAAAAGGTGGAATTCGTATGTCAGACAGTGCTCTTCAACTTAAACGTTCAGCACAAAGCCAAGAAACTTTTATGGATGGTGTGAAAGCTTGCTTGCCGACTGTGTTTGGTTATCTCAGTATTGGTTTTGCAGCAGGGGTAGTTGCAAAGACAGCTGGTCTAAGTGTTCTAGAAATTGCATTGTTATCCCTATTCCTTTATGCAGGTTCAGGACAATTTGTAACAGCTGGAATGATTTTGGCTGGAAGTGCAATTACTTCCATTCTCTTTTCAATCTTTTTAGTAAATCTACGACATTTGCTATTTAGTGCTTCTTTAGCTCCTTATTGTCGTAAATTTTCCGCTTGGAAAAACTTTGTTATTGGTTCGCAAATTACGGACGAAACATTTGGTGTTGCATCCAATCATCTAGAAAATAGGAAGGAAGCGAGTTTTTCTTGGCTACTCGGATTAAATATAACAGCATATATCAATTGGTTACTTGCTAATGTCCTAGGAGGTATTTTTGGAGGTTTAGTAACAGATACAGAGTCTATAGGGATGGACTTTGCTTTACCTGCGATGTTCGCTGGCCTATTGGTTCTACAGATTTTGAGTAAGACCAATAAAGCTCTCGAAATATCAATAGCTATCTTTACAATTTTTTGTTTGATCGCTGTTAATTATTTAATGCCAGGTATGTGGGCCGTCATGGTGACAACTATTATTGCTTCAACAGTCGGGATGGTGATTAAGAAATGGAATTGAGATTAGATATTTTACTCATTGTTTTAGGTACAGGTATTGTTACATTATTACCTAGAGTAATCCCACTCCTTTTTTTAAGTAAAATAGAGTTGCCTAAATGGTTTTTGAGTTGGCTAAGTTTTGTACCGGTTACTGTTATGACTGCTTTGTTGGGTCAAGAACTTCTTTTTGAAGATGATAATTTTTCACCTCTCTCAAATAGTCATGAGTTATTAGGAATCATACCAACTTTTTTAGTTGTTTTATTAACTAAGAGTTTGCTAGGTGCTGTAGTGGCAGGAATGATAACTATTAGTTTACTAAGATATTTTCTATAATTTTAAATATAAAGGAAAGAACAAAAGCGCAAGTGCCTTGATCAGCCTCGGGCAAATAAGACGCTCATGAATAGAAGGTGCTCTTTACCTTCAATTCATGAGTCGCTTATGACCTCGAGGGGCTAGGCGCTGGAGCTGGATGCCAAGCGCTTATCCACAGTACAAGAATTTTAAGGTAGTAATAACTCCAATAGTTTCCATGTGTCGTACGTATTCTCTACGCAACCCTTGTAGCTTTTCGCTCCCATGTCTAAAACTTGTCAAATGCATCTCATTCGTTCGTTACACCTATCCAAGTGGTAGGGGCCAGTCTTTCTAAAGGAATAGGTAAGAGCTCTTTTGCACAATAAATCCGGTACTTCGTACTTTCTTTGGTATCCTACGAATAAGCTCATATTCGAAAGATATTAATCTTAAAAACTACCGGTTATTTTAATTTCTAATTAGTCTATTTTTTGTTTGTCTTGTATTTTAAAAGCTCCTCCTAAGAATGATTTTGTATTGTGTGTGTATAATTATCTTAAATGAGTATCCCTTTTGCTCAGAATATGTTTACCAAAGTTATCTAAAGGTGCTCCTCACAAGGAGCACCTTTTTCTTACGGCCAGATGTCGCCGGCCCATTCAGGGTGGTCGATAAATGGATTGCGGTTGTGCTGGTATTTCTCATAAATGATTTCATTTCTTTTTCGCTCACGGTCGTCAACCGGGTCCTGTTTATTCCAGTCGAGCAGGACAGATTGTTTGCCGATATAAGGAGCCGAGCCGTTGCCTGTCTTATTATTAAGCTCAAGGTCAGGATAGCCGTCATCACCTTCGTAACGGACAGCCATGTAAAACAGCATGCGGGCAATATCGCCTTTTACATCATCGCGGGGTTCCCATGAATCGCCATCATAATAATTTCCGGGTGCCTTCTTATATTCAGTGCCGCCATTGTCAAAATCCATATTTCCTCTGGCACTGTTAACTTGGACATCAGCCGGGCGCAAATGGTGAATATCAGTTCCGGGTCCCTTGCCCGTACCAAAATTGCCATGGGATTTCGCCCAGACGTGCTCGCGGTTCCAATCGCCGACATTGCCGCCGTTCAAGTTTTTGGACCGTGATTCATTCGTATAGAGCAGGATGACGTTATTCGGATTTGCCGGATCTTCATCGGTTTCTTTCAGCGCGTTCCATACTTCGCTGTAGGACAGCATCGTGTGTCCGCTGATGATGCGGTGCAGGGCGCTTTTTAGCGATTTCCCTGTTTTTCCGTCAGCCCCTTCATAATAGGTATCAGTGTCAGCGTAGGGTGCTGCGGGTGTGGCTAATGAGAGAAGGCTCATTTTTCCTGAAGGGGAAGACGCCAATCGGTCATTCAGGCTTAATGCGGTTTGCGCGCTTGCTGAAGCTGCCGGCGCAAACCATCCGGAAATCAGTAATACACAGACGAACGGCAGAAACCATGCTTTTTTTGTCATCGCTTGCCCTCCTTTTATCAACTCATATCTATTATCTAAAATTGATATAAAGGATAGAAGTGTCATTTTGTATATTTTTCATTAAAATTGTAAATTGGTTCCTTTGGGGGATATCCTGAGGACCGGTTTTTGCTTCAGTTGGGAGGCAAGCTGCCGGCATTTCTGTTTTCATCCGTCCCGCGATCTCCGCAGCGCTTCTCCCTCAAAGCTTGGCTTGTTCATATGAAAGGTTTTTTGTCCTCCTTTTTCCTCTCGCTGGTTCTTTCATCCATTGCGGCTGATTACTGTGTTTTCTTTGGGCTTTACATGAGATACTGTGACCAAAAAATAAACGTTTTTTTGGTTAATCTGTCAATGAACTGTCGTGTTCCTCCTTCTATAATGAAGTCACCATAACGGCCAGAGGGGGGAGTACATGGAGAAGCAGAAGCTTTCAGTCAAAAACAGCATCACAGATTATATTGAATGGCTCGCCCAATACGGCGCATCAGCAGACGGCGGTGTAACGAGGCTTTTGTACACAAAAGAGTGGATGGACGCACAGCTTGCAGTGAAGACGGAAATGTCTTCATTCGGGCTTGAAACAAGATTCGATGACGTCGGCAATGTTTTCGGCAGGCTTTCGGGCACCCAGTCTCCGGATGAAGTGATTGTAACCGGTTCGCACATTGATACTGTCATCAATGGGGGAAAGTATGACGGCGCTTATGGCGTTCTGGCGGCAATGCTCGCGATCAAGCAGCTCAAGGAAACATACGGAGCGCCGAAAAAAACGCTCGAGGCGGTCTCCTTATGTGAGGAGGAAGGCAGCCGTTTTCCAATGACCTATTGGGGGTCGGGGAATATGACGGGTGTTTTTTCAGAACAAGATGCAAAAGAGCCAAGAGACGAGTCGGGAGTCTCCCTCCAAACAGCGATGCATGAGAGCGGTTTTGGCAAAGGTGTGTTTCAGTCAGCATATAGGACAGATATCAGCGCATTTGTTGAGCTGCATATTGAACAGGGGCAGACGTTGGAAATGTCAGGACGGGATCTCGGCATTGTGACAAGTATTGCGGGGCAGAGACGATATCTCGTCACGCTCGAAGGAGAATGCAATCACGCAGGAACTACCTCCATGAAATGGCGCAAGGACCCGCTCGCAGCAGGCAGCCGCATCATTCATGAACTGCTTCTGCGCGCGGAAGAGCAGCCGGATGAGCTCCGTCTGACATGCGGCAAAATAACGGCCGAACCCAATGTAGCCAATGTCATTCCGGGGCGGGTGCAGTTTTCAATCGATATACGCCATCAAAATCAGCGCGTGCTGAAGCAATTTCATGAAGACATGGCTGTTTTGATCAACCGAATTTGCCGTCAAAAAGGAATTCACGCCGTGATTGATGAATATATGCGGATAGAGCCTGTGTCGATGGACAAAAGGCTGAAGGATGCGGCTTTTGAAACGGCGGCAGAAAACGGTATCAGCTGTGAGGAAATGGTGAGCGGAGCAGGGCATGACGCGCAAATGATCGGACGGCGCCATCCGGCTTGTATGCTGTTTGTGCCTAGCCGAAGCGGCATCAGCCACTCACCGAAGGAATATACCTCAGCCAGACAGCTTGAGATCGGCGTCCGCGTACTGACTGATTTATTATACAAACTGGCTTACTGATAAAGGAGGAATGGCTGTGTCAGGCAGAAAAGAATTATGCACGCCGTTAAGAACGATTATGACGCCGGGCCCTGTTGAGGTTGATCCGCGTGTATTAAGAGTGATGAGCACCCCTGTTGTCGGACAATTTGATCCGGCGTTTACGGATATCATGAATGAAACGATGGAAATGCTTCGGGAGCTGTTTCAAACAAAAAACCGCTGGGCATACCCGATTGACGGCACTTCTCGAGCGGGAATCGAAGCGGTGCTGGCGAGTATCATTGAACCTGAAGATGATGTGCTCGTCCCCATTTACGGGCGCTTTGGTTATTTGCTGACTGAAATTGCCGAGCGGTACGGGGCGAATGTCCATACGCTTGAGTGTGAATGGGGAACGGTTTTTGACCCGGAGGACATCATACGGGAAATGACAAAAGTGAAGCCGAAAATCGTGGCGATGGTGCACGGCGAAACTTCGACAGGGCGGATTCACCCGCTGAAAGCAATCGGCGAAGCCTGCCGCGCACACAATGCATTGTTTGTTGTCGACGCAGTCGCGACGATCGGCGGCTGCGAGGTAAAGGTGGATGAATGGAAGATTGACGCGGCCATCGGCGGCACGCAAAAATGCTTGTCTGTTCCGTCGGGAATGGCGCCGATTACATATAATGAGCGGGTGGCGGATGTGATTGCGGCTCGTAAAAAGGTGGAGCGCGGGATTGCGACACAAGCGGATAGGGCAGCACTTTCGGGAAACCGGCCGATCACAAGCAATTATTTTGATTTGAGCCAGCTTGAGGATTATTGGAGCGAAAGACGGCTCAATCATCATACAGAAGCGACGACGATGCTGTATGCCTTGCGTGAAGGTGTCAGGCTGGTCCTTGAAGAAGGTCTGGAAGCCCGCTTTGAGCGCCATCGCCGCCATGAGAACGCATTAGCGGCAGGGATTCAGGCCATGGGGCTGAATCCGTTTGGAGATGACAGCTGCAAAATGCCTGTTGTCACCTGTGTAGAAATTCCGGACGGCATTGACGGCGAGTCTGTCCGCCGCATGCTGCTGGCGCAATTCGGCATCGAAATCGCCAGCTCATTCGGTCCGCTGGCGGGGAAGATCTGGAGAATCGGCACGATGGGCTACAGCTGCAGAAAAGAAAACGTGCTGTTCGTCCTTGCCGGGCTGGAGGCTGTGCTGCTCAGGCATGGTGCAGCGATCGAAGCGGGAAAAGCACTCCAAGCGGCGCTTGACGTGTATGAAAACGCCGGCCGTCAGGCGGCGGTATAAAGAAAAGCTTGCGGAATCTCCGCAAGCTTTTTTAGTCATATGATGTGCTATTTCTCCAATCCGTTTTTCTCCGTTTGACTCTTTTTACAAATCTTCTTTCTCCGTGTTGTATTTTCTGACGAAGCATGAGTCATTTTTTCTTCCATCATCTATTCTTTATACAAGTTACCTATAAAATCACGCTGAACTTGTTGATTCTCACAACAATTTGAGAGAGGGGGATACAGCATTGGCAAATTTGCACATGATGGTAGATGCGCTCCTGGAAGATCAGGAAGAGGCTGTGCTGGCGACAATTGTTCAAGTAGAAGGTTCCGCATATCGAAAAGCAGGCGCCTCTATGCTCTTTAAGAAAAATGGGGAAAGGGTCGGCCTGCTGAGCGGCGGATGTGTGGAAGAAGATTTATTCCACAGAATCAGTGAGCTGGGTGATCAGCTGACGTCAGCGCTGATTTCTTATGATATGCGGGCGGAGGACGATCTTTCTTGGGGCATGGGAGCAGGGTGCAACGGCATGATTCATATTCATGCGGAAGCAATCACTCAGGAAAAAAGACGGCACTATGAAAGAGTGAGAGACTGCCTTCATGCAGGCAAAGCAGTAACAGCCGTTACGCAGATTGACTCCTCCCGTTCTTTATTTCTGACGGAAAACGGGCATTTCGGGAATTGGCCGGGCGCGCCTCTGGAAGACATACAACGTACCGTTTCTGCGCTTCATTTACCTCATTTTGATCCATCTGCCAACCTGTTTATGCAGCGGATTGAACCGAAGCCGCGCCTCATTCTGTTCGGAGCGGGACCGGATATTGTGCCGCTTGCCAATTTGGCGGCTGATACAGGATTTTCTGTGATCGTGACAGATTGGCGTCCCGCTTATTGCACATCCTCTCTATTCCCAAAAGCGGATCGGCTGATCACCGCTTTTCCGGAACAAATGCTCAGTGAATTTCAGTTTTTACCGCAGGATGCAGCCGTTGTGGCAACCCACCATTTTCAGCACGATCAAGCGATCATCGACTTTTTATTTTCTCAACACCTTCATTATATCGGTTTGTTGGGTTCGGCGAATCGCACGAAGCGGCTGCTGAACGGTAAACAGCCGCCGGCTCACTTTTACAGTCCGGTCGGGCTGTCAATCGGTGCGGAAGGCCCCGAGGAAATTGCCGTCAGCGTTGTTGCCGAAATCATTCAAACAAGAAAACGGCTGGCGGTTGTATGAGAAGCCCCTATCTGATCGGCGTGTTTCTCGCTGCCGGCAAAAGCGAAAGGATGGGCCGAAACAAGCTGGCTTTGCCGCTAAAAGGAGAAACCATCGGATCGCTTTCCTTGAAAACGGCTCTTCTGTCCGGCCTTGATCACGTGCTGATCGTCGAGCGGACAAAACATGCTTCCCTTGAATGGATGGGAGCACCCTATCACGCTCCGCCTTTTCGAAAACGCTGGAATCTGCATGTTTGTCGAGACGCAGAAAAAGGTCAAGGGCATTCAGTCAGCAGCGGGGTGAGAAAAGCGGAAAGCATGGGAGCGGACGGCGTTGTCATTTTGTTAGCCGACCAGCCGCAGCTTTCCGTTGATCATCTCAATGCCCTTGTGGCAATGGCACCTGAGTCGTTTGCCGTGTCTTCATCTTTAGGCGCTCCTGCCCCGCCAATCTATTTCTCAGCAGCGTGTTTTCCTTATATAAAGAAGCTAAAGGGAGATGAAGGGGCCCGCAGACTTCTGAAAAACGGGCAGCTTGGAAGAGGAGCCGTTTTGGAGGCAAAGGAAGACGCGGAGCTGAACGATATTGATACACCGGAGGAATATGAGATGGTGAGGAGGGTGATGGTATGAACGGGCAAGTGCCAAAAGCGAGGATGAACATTCAATTATGGAAACCGGCAGCGCTCGATGAAGCCTATTCGCTTCTAGAGCAGTTTGCCCCGGATGTGTGTGCCGCATCGGGCAGCACACTGCTTCAGCTTCAGTGGGATAAGGGAATTCTTCCGAAACAGCACCTTGTCAGTCTGGAAGGAATTGAAGAGATGAGGGGGATCAGCGTCAGTGACACCCACGTGTCGATCGGAGCGCTCACGACACTGAATGAATGCAGAAAGCATCCTTTCATCAAAAGTGCGCTTGGCTGTTTCAGCGACGCTGCTTCCGCCGTCGCCGCACCGGGTGTCCGCAGCCGGGCCACAATTGGCGGAAACATCGCGAGTAAAATCGGCGATTTGCTTCCGCTCTTGCTCGTGCTTGATGCGGAGCTTGTCGTGTATCAAAACGAGCTGATCAGACTGCCGCTTGGCGATTGGCTCGCAAATGAAAACGATGGAGCTGCTATCGTCACGCGTGTCATCATCCCGCGTGCGGAGGGAGAGCGTGTGTTTTACCGCAAGCTTGGGAGGCGCCAGGCTTTTACAGGAGCGGCTGCTGTTGTGGCCGGACGTTTTTTGAAAGACGGCGGCATTCGTCTCGCTGCCGGCCATGCCGATATTACACCTGAAAGATTACTGGAAAGTGAAGCGAAGCGGATGGCGTCAGGGTGTGATCCGCACGAGCTGTACGAAACGCTTATCCATGAGCTGCCATTTTCCGCAGATGCTTTTATGTCAGCGGCATACAGAAAAAAAGCGGCTGCTAACGTCATTATGTCAGAGCTGATGGCTGAGGGAGGGGAATAAATGATGATCAACAAACCGTCAAGAGTCAGGCCGGATGGAAGAGAAAAGGTCACAGGGGAACTGAAATATATGACCGATCTCAGCTTTCGCGGAATGCTGCATGGCAAGGTGTTAAGAAGCGCTTATCCTCATGCGGAGATTGTGTCGATTTGCACCATGAAAGCTGAAGAAATGGAAGGTGTGCGGGCTGTCGTCACTCATAAAGATGTTCCCGGATTAAACCGATTTGGCATAGTCATCCCTGATCAGCCGGTTTTATGCGAGGACAGAGTACGGTATGTCGGGGATGCGATTGCCGCCGTGGCTGCGGAAACGGAGGAAATCGCGGAGGCTGCGCTGGAGCTGATTCACGTTGAATATAAAGAACTGGAGGTCATTGATTCACCGGAAAAAGCGCTTCTGCCGGACGCGCATAAACTGCACGAGGACGGCAACATTCTGCACCGTGCATGTTTTGCACACGGTGATGCGGAAGAAGGGTTTCGGGTGTGTGACACAGTTCTTGAAGAAACCTATGAGCTGCCCCGGCAGATGCATACGTATATGGAAACGGAAGGAGGCACAGCCGTTCCGGAGGATGATGGGAGCTTTACGATGTATTCAGGAACACAGCACGGCTATAAAGACCGTTTCCAGCTTGCTCGTATTTTTGACATTCCTGAAGAGAAGATCAGGGTGGTGTCGAGTCCGATGGGCGGCTCGTTCGGAGGAAAGGATGAGCTGAATATCCAGCCGTATGCCGCGCTTTTGGCCCTGAAAAGCGGACGCCCTGTCAAAATTCATCAGACGAGAAAGGAATCTGTACGTTCTGGCATTAAGCGCCATCCGATGAAGGTGACAATAAAAACGGGAGCTGATCAAACAGGAAAGCTTTTGGCTCATGACGTGAAAATTGTATCGGACACAGGTGCTTACGCCACACTTGGGCCCGCTGTTCTTGATTTTTCTGTCGAGCATGCCGCGGGGCCGTACCGTATTCCGAATATCCGGACGGAAGGGATATCTGTGTTTACGAATAACGGGGTGGCGGGAGAATTCCGGGGCTTTGGCGGCAATCAAATCACATTTGCCCTTGAAACCCATCTCGACCGTCTCAGTGATAGGCTTGGTATCGACCCGTTGGAGCTGAGAAGAAAAAATATCAGAAAACCGTATGACTTAGGGCCGCTGGAGCATCGGATTGCACCGACTGACGGAGCGGCAAAGGTGTTAAATGCCATTTCTGAATCTCCCATTCTCACAAGAAAAAGCCGGTACTCCGGGTATATACGGAGCGGCACGGGAGCGGCAATAACAATGCACGGCGGCGGGCTGGGGTATGGCCGAATGGATGCGGCGGGAGGCCGTTTGTCCCTTTCAAGTGACGGCAAAATCACAGCTTCGTTCGGATTTGAAGAATGCGGACAGGGCATTCTGGCCGCGATTGAACATATCGTCACAGAGGAGCTTGGCTGTGCCGCAGAGGATATTTCCATTGTGATCGGGGATACCGCAAAGGTGCCGAAGTCAGGCTCCTCCACGGCATCCCGCGGCACAAGCATGGTATGGCACGCAATTCAGCGTTTGAAGAAGCCGTTTCTTTCCCGCTTGAAAAAACGGGCGGCAGAATGGAGCGGCTGTTCAGCGGAAAACCTTATTCCCGGCGCTAAAGGCTTGCGTGACAAACACACAGAGGCACTCATGGTGACGTATAAGGAGCTGGCTGAAAAAGGCCCTTTGGCAGAGGAAACGGCATTTGACTTTCCGACAACGCCTGATCCTGTGGATGGCGGACATTTTCTCTACTCATTCGGAGCAGCCGCCGTTGAAGTGGAGGTGGATCTGTTAACAGGTGATGTCAAAGTGATAGATTGTGAGCATGCTATTGCGGCAGGGCCGATTGTCAGTCCGCAGGGTTATCGGGGCCAAATTGAAGGCGGCGCCGCCATGGCTCTCGGCTATACGCTGATGGAGGAGGCCAAAATGACGGACGGCCGTTATGCCGCGGAAAATCTCGATCACTATTTAATCCCTGTCGTCAAAGATGTTCCTAACATGAAGGTGATCGCAATAGAAGAACTGATGAAGGGAGACGCATATGGCCCGAGGGGAGTTGGCGAAATCGGAACGATCGCTATCACTCCCGCTATTGTAAAGGCTGTCCATGATGCGGTCGGCTGCTGGATAAACAAGCTGCCGATTTCAAGAGAAGAGCTGCTTGAAGCGATAGACAGAAAGGGGCTGAAGCAATGGACGTAAAAGAAGCTGGATCACTTCCTGTAAAAAAGGGACAGTACCAAATGACCGTAAATGGGCAGGAGCGGGAGATTTCAGCCATTCCCACGGCACGTCTGAGTGATTTGCTTAGAAAGGAATTTCAGCTGACCGGGACAAAGGTGTCCTGCGGAATCGGCCGCTGCGGAGCATGCTCCATTTTAATTGACGGGAAGCTTGCCAATGCGTGCATGACGATGGCCTATCAAGCAGACGGCCATTCCATCACAACCATCGAGGGGCTTCAAAAAGAAGAGCTGGACATGTGCCAAACCGCTTTCCTGGAAGAAGGCGGCTTCCAATGCGGCTACTGTACGCCGGGAATGATCATTGCGCTTAAAGCATTGTTCGAAGAAAACCCGCATCCCACAGATGAAGACATAGAAGAAGGGCTGGCAGGGAATTTGTGCCGGTGTACCGGGTATGGCGGAATTATGCGGTCGGCTTGGAGGATTAGAAGAGAGCTCAACAGAGGGAAAAGGGAGTTCGGCTGTTAAGAGCGGACTTTTAGTATCTAAAAAACTTCGGGATATTTTCCCCGCAGGCCATTTCTGAAAATCAATAATTGTATAAGACTAATCGATACTTTAGAATAATTGATTATATTCTGAGAAAAATTCAGGAGTGGTGATATGAAAACGATCGGCCTTATTGGCGGAATGAGCTGGGAATCTTCGGCTGAATATTATCGAATGATCAATGAAGAGATAAAAAAGAAACTAGGAGGGCTGCATTCTGCAAAATGCGTTTTGTACAGTGTTGATTTTAAAGAGATTGAACACTATCAGTCTGAAGGGGCTTGGGATAAGGCGGGTGCAGCTTTGGGGGAGGCTGCGAGATCATTAGAAAAAGCCGGTGCAGATTTTATCGTCATATGTACAAATACCATGCATAAAGTGATTGGCTATATCCAGAAAATGATCACCATCCCTATTTTACATATTGCAGATGCAACTGCCGATCAAATCACAAGACAAGGTATTCGTTCAGTAGGTTTACTTGGAACGAAGTATACGATGGAACAAGATTTTTATAAATCACGTATTGAGTCTCACAATATCAATGTCATTGTGCCTGCTGATGAGGAAAGAGAAGTAATCAATCATATTATTTATCAGGAGCTGTGTTTAGGCGAAATCAAACAGTCGTCTAAAACCATGTATAAGAAGATTATCAATCATTTGGTGGATCGAGGTGCAGAAGGGATTATTCTCGGATGTACTGAAATTGGATTATTAGTAAAAGCCGAGGATTCTGAAGTGCCATTATTTGATACGGCTTTCATTCATGCACAAACAGCAGTGAATACATCTCTTTCCTTGTAGCTGTGAATGCCGCCAAGTAAAAAGAGTGTAAGACATACTTGGAGAAGCCCGCCTCACCGGCGGGCTTCCTTTTAATTAACTTCCCCTATACACCTGATAACCAAACGGCGACAGCAAAAGCGGGATATGATAATGCGCATCAGAATCTGCAATGTGAAACCTGACGGTGACGATGGTTAAAAACGGCTGAGCGGCTGTGTTCACGTTTCTACTCGCGAAATAGTCCCCTGCATGAAACTCCATCACATACTCTCCGGACACCAGCTCTTCACCTGCGAGAAGCGGCGCATCGACTCTGCCGTCATCGTTAGTGTATGCCTCTTTCCTAAAGCCTCCGCCGCCCAGCCGCTTCAATTCGATTTTTACGTTCGCCGCGGGTTTGCCGCAGGTTAAATCTAAGATATGGGTCGTCAGCTTTCCCATCAAGCCTTCAGGCTCCCTAAGGCTTCATCGGCTTTCTGTTTTTCTTTCTCGGCGTCTTCTCTTGTCACGGTAAAACGCTGGAAGCCGAATGGCGGGCGCGGTTCGGTGTAGACTTTTCCTTTGGACCCCGGAATTTCTTCCACGACTGTGTCCCATGTGTGATTTTGAGATTGGAAGCTGACTTCAGTGAGTTGCGGGAATCTCGTTAAAATTCTGCAGCCGATATGATAGATTAAATTTTGGATTGAAGGGGTTTCAAGCTCGTGAAATACGGCGCTTGCCAAGTCGCGGACTTGTTCAGCGGCGACGTAGCGGGCGGGATCAGAAGCGTATGCGTCATTTGTGTTTTCATAATGCCAGCCAATGTTTAGATGGACAAACAGCGGGCGGTTGCCGTCTTCGGGGAGAGTCGTATATTCGTCGCGAATAAAGCCGACGAAGGAGTTGCCGCTCACCTTGACGAGCTGGAGATCTATGATTTCGCTGTATTGCTCCTTAATCGTTATGGTATCCTCGATTCGTTCCGCTTTCAGCACAGAACGAGCCCGTTCATTGCGCGATCTTCTGAAAACGAGCCGGCTTGTGCGGAGCTCTTGCGCCTCATATGCGGGCATTGCTTCAAATGGAATCTCTTCGCCTGTCAGAGTAATCGTGTCCATATGAGAATACGTATTTAAAAATCGGTGAGCCACATCGTGTAAGAATCCCTCAATTGTAGTCCCTTCATAGGAAGCGAAATGGCGCTGAATAAAGTTTTTCATTGAGTCTGTAGCCACAACGAGGGTGTTATCCCCGTCTATAAATGACGGCAGGAAGGCTTCTCCGCCAATTTCGCATGTCACATCAACGCCGACAACGGTATTGCTTCTCCCGGCAAAAGATGATTCTGGGATTTGCTTTACTCCTGTGAGCGGTTTTAAAAACGTTCGGTATGCAAATACATTTCCTTTGCCGTAAGACATGGTTCTTTTCATTTGCGTCTCTCCTTTTTCAGTTATGATGTCAGCCAGCCGAAAGCGGGCGATGCGGTAAATTTCGATAAGGGCTTGCTGGAACTCGGTTTCCTGTTCGTTCTCGAGCCTTTTCACTAGGGCCCGGTGAATGTCCTGTTTCGTTTTCCCCTTTACCGCTAAAATAAAAGGAAAGCCGAAGCGTTCATAATAGTGTTCATTCAGCTTGAGAAACTCCTCGTATTCCTCTTGTTCTAATTTGCTGAGCCCTGCGTTTCGCTGCTCGCTTACTGAGGCATCACTCATTATGTTCTTTGTTCCGAGCCTGGGATGCTTGTTGATTAAATCAAGCTGCGTCTGGCGGTCCGCAGCTTTTACAATGCCGGCCATTTTGCGGTGAAGGTCAGAAAGGGAAGAAAACGGGCGTAATTCCGCAGCTTCCTCCGCAATCCATGAAGAGTGTTCGAAAATAGATCCCAGCGTGTCTGTCAGTGTGTGTCTTTCCATTTGATTCAGGTCATCGATAGTGAACATTGGCATCTTCCTTTACGTTTTTATTTCAGCGTGATCCGGCTGTTTGGTATGAAAAAAAGCGTGCAATGCAATGGCCGTCAAACTGCCGATCACAATTCCGCTTCCTGCCAAGACTGAAGCCGCTCCCGGAAGAGATGAAAACAACGCGGGAACTGTCGTTGCGCCGAGCCCTAAGCTGACGGAAGCGGCAATAATCAGCAGATTGGCTTGCGAGTCGAGATCAACGCTGGAAAGCATTTTGATCCCGTAAGAAATGACCATGCCGAACATGACGATCATCGCGCCGCCGAGAACGGGGGTTGGAATCACTGTTGTCAGTGCCGCTGCTTTTGGAACCAGTCCGATTGCCATCAGCATCATTCCCGTGACGGCGATGACGTTGACACTTTTCATTTTTGACAGCTGGACAATACCGACATTTTGCGAGAAAGCGGTATAGGGAAACGCGTTAAATAAGCCGCCAAGCACGATCGCAAGGCCTTCCGCCCGGTAGCCCTTTTCCAGATCCTTCTCCGACAGCCTGCGGTTTGTGATATCGGCAAGCGCAAAGTAAACACCTGTCGATTCGACCAGACTGACAATCGCAACGAGCAGCATCGTCACAACAGCCGGCAGCTCAAAGGTCGGCATGCCGAAATAAAACAGAGACGGAATATGAAGCCAGGACGCCTCCATGACATTAGAAAAATCGGCCTTTCCCATGAAGAATGCGGCCGCTGTACCTGCGATAAGGCCGAGCAAAACCGAAATGGAGCGGATAAAGCCTGTAAAGAAATAAAACAGCAATAAGATAAAAGCCGTGACGCCAAACCCGAGGAGCACATTGTCCAGTGAGCCGAAGTCTTTGCTTCCTTCACCTCCGGCCAGGTTATTCATTGCCGTCGGAATCAGGCTGATGCCGATGATCATGACGACTGAGCCGGTCACGACAGGCGGAAAAAAACGGACAAGCTTTCCGAAGAAGCCCGCGGCAATGACGACAATCAGCCCTGCGGCGATAATGGAGCCATAGATCGCTGAGACACCGTATGTGCTGCCGATGGAAATCATCGGGCCGACCGCGGTAAACGTACATCCGAGCACAACGGGGAGGCCGATGCCGAAAAGCCGGTTTTTCCACAGCTGCAAAAGAGTCGCCGCCCCGCACATGAACAAATCGATCGCGATTAAATATGTCAGCTGCCCCGCATTCAGCCCGATCGCCGCTCCGACGATCAGCGGAACGAGAATCGCTCCCGCATACATGGCAAGCATATGCTGAAGTCCGAGTATCGCCAGCTGAAAGGCATTTTGCTGTTTCTTCATCTTTTTTACACCTCTTTTTCTAATGCGAGTGTATGATCTAATGCCGGAAGTTCAGTATTCTGTGTTGTTTTTTCTTTTTTGCCGCGCAGGCTGAAAAATAAATTCAAAAAGATGGCGGTCAGGCTGCCGGTGATCGTGCCGTCACTGACCAGAATTCTGATTGGAGCGGGGAATTCAGCGAAAATCCCGGGGACCGTGCTGGCGCCGATGCCGAGTGCGATTGAGCATGCGATGGTCAAGAGGTGGTATTGGTTTTTGAGATCCGCTGTGCTGAGCATTTTAACGCCTGAGGCAATCACCATGCCGAACATGACAACGGTTGCGCCGCCAAGTACAGCAGCAGGAACGGCAGAAGCAAGGGCGGCAATCTTCGGTATCAGCCCGAGACAGACAAGGATACAGCCTGCTGTAACAACGATATTTCTTGTTTTCACTTTCGTGAGCTGCAATAAGCCGGCGTTTTGCGCAAAGGTATTATAAGGAAAGGCGTTGAACAATCCGCCGATGAGAATGGCGATTCCCTCCGCCCGGTAGCCTTTGACAAGATCTTTTTCGGTTAAAGATCTGCCGCATATCTTGCCGATTGCGTAGAAAACGCCAGTTGATTCGACGATAATGACCATTCCGACGATCAGCATCGTTAAGATTGGTCCGATTTCAAATGAAGGGGCTCCAAAATAAAACGGTTTCGGGATTTGGAAGAACGGGGCTTCAGCAGCAGCAGAAAAGCTGACTTTGCCCATGATCGCTGCTGCCGTTGTTCCGGCGGCGATTCCGATCAGAACAGACAGCGTTCGGGCAAACCCTTTGAGAAAGCGGTTGAGGACTAAGATCAGAACAAGAACGCCGACAGAGAGAAGAAGGTTTTCGAGCGAACCGTATTCGGGGTTGGCGCTGCCGTTTATTTTTTCGCCGCCGGCCATATTTTTCACACCTGCCGGAACAAGTGATAGGCCGATTAAGGTCACAACGGTTCCTGTTACGACAGGAGGGAATAACACGGTCAGCTTGCCGAAAAAACGCGCAAACAAAAAGATGAACACACCGGCTGTGATGATGGAACCGTAAACCGCGTGAATGCCGTAATTGGCGCCGATTGCGATCATCGGGGTGACGGCCACAAAGGAACTGCCCAGCATGACGGGAAGCCCGATCCCGATGTGTGCGCCGCGCAAGGTCTGCAAAAGCGTCGCGATGCCGCACGTTAACAGGTCAATCGCCAACAGGTAAGACAGCTGTTCAGAGGTTACATTCAGCGCCCTGCCGACAAGCAGGGGCACTAAAATCGCACCTGCATACATGGCCAGCACATGCTGAAGGCCAAGAGAAAACACCGCAAACGATCTTTGTTTCAACATAGTCCCTCCTTGTATGTAAACTTTAGTAACATGATAGCGTGCTGATTTTTAGGTGTCATTGGGTACAGTAGCTGAAAAAGACAGGCATTATTGCTGGAAGTGACGAAAAACGATTTAGTTTGTAAGATTATGTGACGGATGCTAGCTGATCAGCCGCTGCATCCGTAAGGCCAGCCGCAAACGCATCGTCGTTTCAGGATCTTTTAAGCTTTTGCCCAGCAGATCCTCACATTTTTCAAGGCGGTAGATGACCGTATTGCGATGAACGTACAGACGCTTTGCCGTCTCGGAGATTTGGCAGTGTGTTTCTAAATAGACGGACAGGGTATGAAGCAGGCTTTGATCCTCCTGCTGTTTTTCAGCGAGGCTTTGAAGCGTGGAGCTGTAAAACTTCTTCAAATCCTCAACCGGAAGCAGGCGGAGAAGCTCGGGCACATCTTTCGCGTGATACACCTGGATAAACTCCGTGCTTCTTGACAAATGCCCAGAGTGCAGAGCATCAGAAGCCTCTGTGAATGCGTCGGGCACGTCAATGAGCTTTTGGCATATATTGCTGATGCCAAAGGACACCGTCCGCTTAAATTGAGCTCTGACCTGTGTTTGGAACTGCTCTAAAAAGCTGATCACCGAGGCGTGCATTTCATTCCAGCTGTCTGTCGCTTCTATCAGAATAATGCCGACATTTCCTTTTATAAAAAGGTGGGGTGGAAATGGGAAGGCTGATAATTCACCTTCAAGAAAGTCGAAGACACCGTCGGAGGCGAGCTGATTTTCTGTGAAGCTGATCGAATCGTTATTCCGGTCGAGTTTGCCGGCGATGCACATGTATTTTTGATCCCAGCACAGCTTGAATTCCTTCGCCCGGTTTTTGATTTCATCATCTGAAGAAAATGTGCGCTCAATAAAATTGCTGAAAAACTCATTGCGCGCACGCCGGCTGAATTGCTTCAGCGCATTTTCCTTCAGCAGTTCAAAGGATATTACGTTGGCCGCTTGCTCTATGGTGAGAATCAATCCTTTGTCGCCGGCCTGCACCATGTCCGGTATCAGCAGGAAGCCGCAGTTTTTTTCATGATTATAAATAGGAAGGACGGAATATGTTTTCTGATCGGAGATTGCAGAAAAACAAGTGAAAAACGGCCCGGATACGGTGTTCAGGACTCTTTTTAGCTTTTCGGTCTCAATTGAGATCTGATGGGACGCAGACAGCATTTTGGCATGCTGGTCCAGAAGCAGTACGGGTATCTGAAGCAGGTCTGAGACCTTTTTGAGGAGAGATTGCAGCCCTTTGCCGCTCATAATGTGGTTTGTGAATTTTTTGTGCGCGTAAATGGCTTGCTGAAGCTCGCTGGAACGCATATCGAGAATACGGCTGAGTGTTGCATTCACAATATCGCCGAGACGGATGTGTTCCGGAAGCTCAATGATCGGAAACGCGTATGAATCGGCCAGTTCGATGATTTCTTGCGGGATATCCTCCAAGTAGCGCTTTGTTTTAATGCCGAGACCCGCGCAGCCGCGTTTTGCCATTTGCCGAATCAATTCAGATAACTGGTCCGGGTGATCCTTCAGGTGATACGCGGTGGTGACGAGCAATTCATTCTTGTGCAGGAAGTCTGCAATATCCGGTGCGTCCATCATATTGACATGCTGAACCTCTCTTTCCCCTCCTGCTTTTCCAGCGATTAAATGGGCGTTTTCAAAAGCCGGTATTCTCATCACATCAAAAATATTCATAGCGTATTCTCCTTTTCTATAAAAAGATTGGTTAAGATGAATAATTTTCAATAGGAATTCTAGCGGTTTTGCTGATGTAATACGATTATAGTAGCAGTAAACTGTTGAAAATAGAATGGATTGTGTTACATAAACTGACATGAAAAATCGTCAACCTGACATGGGGGGATCGGTATGGCTTACGATATGGTGATAAAAGGTGCGAAGGCAGTTACGCCAGATGGTGTGAAGGAAGTTGATATCGCAGTTCAAAACGGTATCATTGCCGAGGTGGGTTCTGTCATTGAAACAAGCGGGGCAGAAATCATCCAAGCAGACGGAAAGTACGTGTTTCCCGGTGCGATAGACTGCCATGTTCATTTCAATGAACCGGGCAGAGAGGACTGGGAGGGGATTGAAACAGGCTCTCAAATGATGGCGGCAGGCGGCTGCACTACCTATTTTGATATGCCGCTCAATTGCATCCCGTCAACCGTAACGGCAGAGCATCTACACGCAAAAGCTGAACTCGGCAGACAAAAATCAGCCGTGGATTTTGCGCTATGGGGCGGCCTGGTGCCCGGCCATATCGAGGACATCCGTCCGATGGCTGAAGCGGGAGCGATCGGATTTAAAGCATTTTTATCAAGATCAGGCACAGATGAGTTCCGCTCTGTTGATGAACGGACATTGCTCAAAGGCATGGCGGAAATCGCGGCAACAGGGAAAATCCTCGCTCTTCACGCGGAAAGCGACGCGCTCACAAGTTATTTGCAGATGGTTTTGGCCAATGAAGGAAAGGTGGATGCGGATGCGTACGCCGCCTCCCGCCCGGAGGAAGCTGAAGCTGAAGCGGTATATCGCACCATTCAGTATGCGAGGGTGACAGGGTGCCCGGTGCATTTTGTTCATATCAGCACGGCGAAAGCGGTTCGGCTGATCAGAGAGGCGAAACAGGAAGGGCTCGATGTTTCAGTCGAAACATGCCCGCATTATGTCTTGTTCAGCCATGACGATTTACGGGAAAAGGGCTCTGTCGCAAAATGCGCGCCTCCGCTCCGGCCGCGGGAGTCGCAGGAAGCGCTGATCGAGGCGCTCATTGCGGGGCACATTGACATGGTTTCCTCTGACCATTCCCCTTGCCGTCCATCCTTGAAGCGGGAGGATAATCTGTTTTTATCATGGGGCGGAATCAGCGGCGGGCAGTTTACTTTATTAGGGATGCTGGAACTCGCGCTTGAGCATCAGATTCCGTTTGAAACCATCGCTGAATGGACAGCGGCAGCACCTGCGCGGCGATTCGGCCTTCAGAAAAAAGGGCGGCTGGAAGCAGGGTGTGATGCGGATTTTGTGCTCGTCAGCATGGAGCCGTACACTGTCACAAGAGAATCGATGTTTGCAAAGCATAAGCTAAGCCTTTACGAAGGACATACCTTTCCCTCCCGCATTTCGGCTACATACAGCAAAGGCCGGTGCGTGTACAGTGACGGGAAGAAAGCAAAAGAAGGCATTGACGGAACGCTGGTCGTTCCTTCGTAAGCCCGGCGGATTTTACCGCCGGGTTTTTTTGATTTCCGCCCTGCTTGTTTTTAAAATTTCATCAACGTGGTATCTTTTTATAAAAAGGAGTAAAACACATTGTATGATCAAATCTTGAACATATTAACGGCATCCTGGTCGCGGCAGTCCAGTACAAAATGGACGGAAGAATGCCCGGCCAAAGGCCAGTGCGGCGTGACGGCTTTAGTCATCCAAGATGTTTACGGCGGTGACATTCTCAAAACAAAAACCGGCACAAGCTGGCATTTTTATAACCGAATAGAAGGGGAGATATACGATTTCACGAGGGAACAGTTTTCGGAGCCGGTCGTCTATCAGCATATCCCTTCTACCAGAAGTGAAGCATTTTCGGACACCAATGAACATCAATACCGGTATCTGAAAACTGCATTCAGACAAAACATGGAGACGGAAAGAGAAAAACACCTGTGATAAACTAGAGTGAGAGGTGAAGGAATGTGATTTATATCGGACTGACGGGTTGGGGGGATCATGACAGCATCTATCCGCCTAAAACGGCGGGACCGCAAAAACTGCAGGCGTATTCCTCCCATTTTCCCATCGTTGAGCTGGACGCGAGCTTTTACGCGATACAGCCCGCCCGTAATAACGAGAGGTGGGTCAAAGAGACGCCGGAAACTTTTCAATTTATCATCAAAGCATATCAAGGGATGACGGGCCATCAGCGCGGCGATATTCCTTTTGAAACGAAGGAAGAGATGTTTGAAGCGTTTAAGCTGTCATTGACGCCGTATATAGAGCATGGAAAGCTTGCCATGGTGCTGTTCCAATTCCCGCCGTGGTTTGACTGCAAGAAAGAAAACGTCGCATATTTAAGATGGTGCAGGCAGCAGATGGGTGATATCCCGTGTGCGCTTGAATTCCGCAACAGGTCATGGTTTTCCCCGCCGTTTTACGAGCAGACGCTTTCCTTTATGAAGTCGGAAGGCTGGATTCACACCATATGTGACGAGCCGCAAATCGGCGAGGGCAGCATTCCGGCCGTCCTGAAAGCAACGGATGAAGAAAAAACGCTTGTCCGTTTTCACGGACGGAACAAGCAGGGCTGGGTCAAACCTGACGGCGGGCAAAACTGGCGTGAGGTCAGATATTTATACCGCTATAATAAACAGGAACTCAAAGATTGGAAAAACAATCTTCAGGAGCTGAAAAAGCAGTCGCGCAATCTGTACGTGCTCTTCAATAATAACTCAGGCGGAGACGCCGCCGACAACGGCCTTGAGATGCTTGAAATGCTAGATATACAATATACCGGGCTTGCTCCGAAGCAGCTTGACCTATTCAGCTAGAAAAGAGGTTTCAAGACACATGTCTTATCTTATTTTAATTATATTAGGATTTATCGCGGGAACGGTCGGCAGCCTGATCGGGCTTGGGGGAGGAATTATTATTGTGCCCGCAATGCTCTATTTAAGCACGATGACTCCGTTTTTCCATGACGTAACACCGCAGACTGCCATCGGCACGTCCCTTTTGGTGATTATATTTACGGGTCTGTCATCAACTCTGGCCTATATGAAATATAAAACCGTTGATTACAAAAGCGGGCTGATCTTTTTTATCGGTTCCGGCCCGGGAAGCATCATCGGCGCGTATTTGTCTAAACTCTTTAATGCGCATACGTTTTCCGTCTGGTTCGGACTTTTTATGATCTTGATTTCCATTACATTAATGCTGAAGGCGAAAGCAAAACCGGTCAATAAAGCGCATAAAGGCATGATCCGGACATTTGAGGATGAATCAGGTGAGCTTTATACATATTCGTACCGTATGTTTACCGGTATCGCGATTGCCTTTTTCGTCGGCTTATTGGGCGGTCTTTTCGGCATTGGCGGCGGCTCTCTTATGGTTCCGGCCATGATGCTGTTATTTTTGTTCCCGCCGAAAGTGGCTGTGGCAACGTCAATGCTCATTATTTTCTTATCCTCCGTGACAGGTTCCGTGTCACATATCGCAGAGGGCCATGTCAATTGGCTGTATGCGCTGTGCCTTATTCCGGGCGCTTGGTTCGGCGGTAAAATGGGCGCGTGGGTCAACAAGCGGGTGCAGACGAAAACGATCGTGCTTTTCATGCGGATCGTCTTGATTTTGATCGGCTGTGAATTGATTTATCAAGGGATATTCAGCTAAAAGGTAGGAGAGATGGTATGTTAGAGAAGCTCCGTTTATATCATACGAATGATTTGCACAGCCATTTCGAAAATTGGCCGAAAATCGTACATTATATTGAGCAGAAGAAACATGAGCATGAAAAAGACGGGGAGGAAACACTCGTTTTCGACATCGGCGACCATATGGACCGATTTCAAATGATAACGGAAGCGACCTTCGGCAAAGCGAATGTCGACTTGTTAAACCGTCTTGAGATTGATGCGGCCGCCGTGGGGAATAATGAAGGAATTACGCTGCCTCATGATGAACTGGCGGATTTATATAATCATGCCGCGTTTCCCGTCATAGTGTCCAACCTGTTTGACGCGGACGGACAGCGGCCGGAATGGGCCGAGCCATACGTGATCAAAACACTGAAAAACGGGATGACCGCAGGCATACTCGGCGTCACGGTGCCGTATTATCCCGTCTATCAAAAGCTTGGCTGGACGGTGACGGATGCGGAAAAAAGCATTCAAGACTCGCTTGACGATATCAAGGGCAAAGCGGATATCATCATTCTGCTTTCGCATTTAGGCTTGATCGATGACCGGGCCGCAGCGGAAAAATTCCCCGATATTGATGTCATTCTTGAATCGCATACGCACCACCTTCTTGAGGACGGCCAGGATATAAACGGCGTACTGCTTGCCTGTGCGGAGAAATACGGGAACTATGTCGGCTGTGTCGAGCTGACGATCGAAAGTGAATCAAGAACCATCGTCAGCAAACAGGCATCTGTGCAGAAAATGGCTGATTGGCACGGTGAATCTGAAGATACAGCGGCTTATCTGAAAGAGAAAGAACGGGAAGCGGAAAACCTGCTCTCCGTGCAAGTCGCCGATCTGAATGAAGAAGCCGGCGTGAAGTGGTTTGAAGAATCGCCCCTTCCGCTTCTTTTAGCCGAAGCGCTGAAAAGCTGGTGCGGCTGTGAAGTCAGCATGGTGAATTCGGGTGTCATTTTGGGGCCTTTAAGAAAGGGGCCTGTCACAAAGCTTGATCTGCACCGCATCTGCCCCCATCCGATCAATCCGGTCGCCGTGCGTCTTTCAGGCAGGGAACTTCAAGAAACAATCAGCCAGGCTGCCTCTGAAAAAATGGAGCAGCTGCGGATTAAAGGCCTCGGCTTCCGCGGAGAAGTCATGGGCAGGATGGTATATGCCGGAGCAGAGGTGCAGACTGACATTCTTGAAGACGGGGTGACGCACCTCATCAATGTGAAAGTGAACGGAGAAGAGCTTGATCCGGACCGGATATACTCGGTTGCCGTTCTCGACATGTTCACACTCGGAAAGCTGTTCCCTGAGATCCGTGATTCGAAAGAAAAACAATACTTTATGCCGGAGTTTTTAAGAGATCTGCTCGCCTGGAAGCTTGCGCAGCAGCCGTAATGTCAGAGGTGTTCGTTCGCCGGTCCATTTCTGCCGCGGGCACTTGAATGAAGGAAAGCGTGACTTTTTAAGAGTAAAAATAAATTACTATGTCCCCTCTTACAAGCATACATTGTGATATGTAAGGGGGGATTTTTCTTGCCTAGATACCGGAGCACTCTTCGCAAGAGAGGGCCTTTGCCTTTTCGGTATGTGCTTCTTCTGTCGTTTGCTTTTTTTATCATATCGACGGTCATCAGCCTTTGGATGATCAACTCCTCAATTAAACCGGTGCTGATGAACATCGGAGAAATGGAAACAAAACGGGTGGCGACAGAGGTCATTACAGAATCCATTGAAGAATACATGTCTCACAGCGACAATGTGAAAGATATGGTCGATATGAAAACGGATGAAAACGGAAAAGTCACAACGATGGATTTTAATACACAAGTGGTCAACAGCATGAAGGCGAAAGTGACAAAGCAGCTTCAGGCTCATCTGAAGGAAGCGGAGTCGAACAATAAGCAGCATGAAACAGAAAAAGGCGCCAAAACGGCCGATGCAATTATGATTAACATCCCTTTAGGGCAGGTCACGGGTAACAGCATTCTTGGGAATCTCGGGCCGAAAATCCCCGTGCGCTTTAACTTGATCGGCGATGCGTTAACTGACGTGAAAACAAAAATAAAGCCGTACGGCATCAACAATGCCCTGATTGATATCAGTATTTTCGTGGAGATTAAAGTGAAGGTGATTATCCCGTTTGCCAGCAAAACATCAGTCGTGACAAATAATATCCCGGTCTCCATTAAAGCCATTCAAGGAGAAGTGCCGCAGTTTTATAACGGAAGCGGCGGATCAGGTGTGACGCCTTCCGTTCAGCTGCCGAATGAAAAAAAGGAGAAAGACAAATAAAGACACACAGCCGCATTCTCTTCTGGCGGCTGTGTGTTTACTTTTTCCTGCGGATTTCTTTCCGTTCCCATGCCCTTAAATGAGGATACGGGTCAAAAGACCATTCCGATCTGCCGTTATCTTTATACATCCCGTAGTGAAGATGCGGCGGAAATTTTCCCGCGGTGCCGGGCGGGCCGTAGCCGGAGCTTCCGACAGAACCGATCACCTCACCGGGTTTGACGATCTGGCCTTTATGAATGCCTTTTGCAAAGCCGTTCAGGTGAGCGAAGTAGTGATACGTGTTATTGATATCCCTGATGCCGATTCTCCAGCCGCCGAAGCGGTTCCAGCCTTTCATTTCGACAATACCGTAGCAGGTTGATCTGACGGGGAGCCCGTAACGAGCGAACAGATCCGTTCCTTCGTGAATCCGGCGCCCGCCGAACCCCCGTGCGGCTCCCCAAGTGCTGCGGTAGCTGTAATCCGTCTTTACGGGAAGCGGAAAGGCGTGCTCTCCGAGGTCAAGGCGGCCGAATGTCTTAAACAGTGTCATGAATTCGGTGATAATGCCGACCGTCTGATCACGGCGGTAATAATTCCAGAGGCCGATGCGGATATGGTCAAGATCCGTTCCGAATCCCGCTAAGTACTGTGCAAATGTATAAAGGATATCCTCATCATTGCTTACCTCGGCTTTTCCATCACCGTCGCCGTCCAGGCCGATGCCGTCAAATACTTTAATACTGAGGGGCGCATCGTCCTTAGGATTTGGATTTTCAGGCCCGCTCCACAAATGATCCGGAATATAAATGCTGATGATTCCCGCTTTTTCAGGCAGATCCTTTCTGTTCGAGCGGACATTTTCTTCATATTGATCAACCGCTGCAAGCACATACCAAGGAATCTGTGTGACCGCCTCGGCTTTGCGGTACAATTGCATCCGTCCGTCGTAGACAGAAGCCGATTGTTCTTTTCCGCTTGCAGCCGGACAGAAAACAGATAAAAGGAGAAGAGCAGATAACAGAACTTTCACAACATGATCTCCTTTCAGGATTGAATACAAATAGTTTGCGGCAACAATCCGAGAAAATGTAAGTAATTCTCTTCCCTTGTCGAGAAATTTTTCCTATGTTAAAGTGACTTATGAATAGAAATCCGCGAGTTTTATATCAATCGTGAAATAGAAATTTTTCGCACATAAACATGAATAAAGGGATAATGGAGATGATGGGGAAATGGCAAAGAAAGACGAGCATCTGAGAAAGCCGGAATGGCTCAAAATAAAGCTGAACACGAATGAAAACTATACGGGTCTCAAAAAATTAATGCGTGAAAATAATCTGCATACCGTATGTGAAGAAGCAAAATGCCCGAACATCCATGAATGCTGGGCTGTCAGACGTACGGCGACATTCATGATTCTCGGTTCCGTCTGTACGAGAGCATGCCGCTTCTGCGCTGTCAAAACGGGTCTGCCGACTGAGCTGGATCTGCAGGAGCCGGAACGCGTAGCTGATTCGGTTGCGCTGATGAACTTAAAGCACGCCGTTATCACGGCCGTGGCGCGTGATGATCAGAAAGACGGCGGAGCAGGCGTCTTTGCGGAAACGGTCCGGGCGATCCGCAGAAAAAGCCCGTTCACGACGATTGAAGTGCTGCCATCCGATATGGGCGGAAATTACGACAACCTGAAAACATTAATGGATACCCGTCCTGATATTCTGAACCACAACATTGAAACCGTGCGCCGCCTGACACCGAGAGTCCGCGCCCGTGCAACATATGACCGTTCTTTAGAATTCTTGCGCCGTGCGAAAGAAATGCAGCCTGACATCCCGACGAAATCAAGCATTATGATCGGTCTCGGCGAAACGAAGGAAGAAATTATTGAAGTGATGGACGACCTGCTTGCGAACAATGTCGACATCATGGCGATCGGCCAATACTTACAGCCATCCAAAAAACATTTAAAAGTTCAAAAATATTATCATCCGGACGAATTTGCCGAACTGAAAGAAATCGCGATGCAAAAAGGCTTCAGCCACTGTGAAGCAGGCCCGCTTGTCCGTTCTTCCTATCATGCGGATGAACAAGTAAACGAAGCGTCTAAAAAGCGCCAGGCCCAAGCATAATATAAGCCGAAAAAACCCAAAACGCCGCAGGTTTTGGGTTTTTTGTGATGGAGCCGTTTCAGCCGAAAAAAAGTCATTCTTGAATAAGGACCGTCTGAACCGCTAAACTGGATATAAAAGGGAAAAATCTTCTCCGCAATCCGAAGCGTCTCATTTTGCAATTGATGCACAGAAGTCAATGAATTATGATAGTAAAGAGTGATAAAAGAGGTGAAGACATGATTCTTATTCAAAATGCCGAGTTTGAACTCGTACATGATTTTAAAAACGGCTTTAATGAAGAAGCGTTCAAAGCCCGCTATTCGGACATATTAAATAAATATGATTACATTGTGGGGGACTGGGGATACAGTCAGCTGCGGCTCAAAGGCTTCTTTGATGACCAGAATCAAAAAGCAACCTTTGAAACGAAAATCAGCACATTGGACGAATACATTTACGAATACTGCAATTTCGGCTGCGCGTATTTTGTTCTTAAACGAATCAGAAAATAATTGATGCAGAAGGGGATGCTGTCACGTGTATTTTGTTGACAGAAATAATATCGAACAAACACTCCGTTTTTTTGAGAATCAGCTGGCGCTGTTTGACAGCACGCCGGCTTGGCAGAACGAGATCGAAAAAAGAGCGCTTGAGCGGATCAGCCATCTTATGATCGAATGCATTCTCGATGTCGGAAATGATATGATTGACGGCTTTATCATGCGCGATCCGGGAAGTTATGACGACATCATGGATATTCTGACGGACGAAAAGGTGGTAGCTGAGGAAGAAGGAAATAAGCTGAAGCAATTGATCTCTTCCAGAAAGCAGCTTGTTCAGGAATATCAGCACGTCGATCATCAGGAGCTGTTTACACTGATCTCGTCAACCAGAGACGTGCTGAAAGCCTTTCCGGCCCGCGTAAGAACCTACCTTGAAACAGAGTTAGGCCCTGTTTCCGCATTTAAATAACAACAAGTGAGAAAATCCACAGGAGTGTTGAGTATGAAGGATTATAAAGGATATTTGATTGATTTGGACGGCACAATGTACAACGGGACGGAAAAAATCGAAGAAGCGTGTGAATTCGTGAGAACGCTTAAAGCGCGCGGCATTCCGTATTTATTCGTGACGAACAATTCCTCCCGGACGCCGAAGCAGGTGGCGGACAAGCTGATGAGCTTTGACATTCCGGCCTCTGAAGAACAGGTTTTCACAACTAGCATGGCGACTGCGCAGCATATCGCCCAGCAGAAAAAAGATGCGTCGGTATATGTGATCGGCGAAGAAGGCATCCGCCAGGCCATCGAAGAAAACGGGCTGAGCTTCGGAGAAGAAAACGCGGACTTTGTCGTTGTGGGAATTGACCGCGGCATTACATATGAAAAATTGGCTACGGGATGTCTTGCGATCAGAAACGGCGCCCGGTTTATTTCAACAAACGGAGACGTCGCCATTCCGACTGAAAGAGGGCTTTTGCCGGGGAACGGCTCACTGACATCCGTTTTGACGGTGTCCACAGGCGTTGAGCCTGTCTTTATCGGCAAGCCGGAATCCATTATTATGGAACAGGCGATGCGTGTGCTCGGAACGGATATTTCCGAAACACTCATGGTCGGTGATAACTATGCAACGGATATTATGGCCGGCATCAATGCGGGCATGGATACGCTGCTCGTTCATACCGGAGTGACAAAGCGTGAGCATATGGCCGGTTACGATCAGAAGCCGACATATGCGATTGACTCTTTAACTGAATGGATTGAACATCTATAAAAAAGGGACGGCCATGACGGCCGTCCTTATTCTGTATTTCTGGCGCTGTGGGCAAGCCGGCTTGAAGCCGCTGCTGCGATTGCGCCGACGATATCATCAAGAAACGTATGGCATTCGCCCGTTGATTTATCATTTAACCGCCCGAGAATGCCGGGTTTTTCTTTGTCAATATAACCGTAATTCGTAAAGCCGATCGAGCCGTATATATTCACGATAGAGAAGGCGAGCACCTCGTCAACCCCATACAGGCTTTCATCAATCGCCAAAATAGTCTGAAGCGGTTCAGACAGCTTTTTTTGTTCGGCAAGCACATCTAATTCTATTCCCGTTAAAATCGCGTTTTGCACCTCGCGTTTCGCGATGACGCGGTCCACATTGAGCCTGCATACCTCTATCGTCAAATCAGGATGATATTTTTTCTGAAGGAAATACACAAGCTCGGCAATATCATCCGTCTCAACTCCCCGTTCTTGTAAACGCGCTCTGGCGACAGCTTCCACCTGATTCAGTTGTTCCTTTTCTGACATTTGCTTCACCCAATCTTTTTTTACTAGTTTATACAACATCCTTCCGATGTGTACGATGTTTCTCCTCTTCATTCAAAGGAATACAATATGTATTCATAATTCCGCCGGCGTATGACTACGATGTGAATAGCTCTAATTTTTCAGGCAGGTGATTATGATGAAAAGCATCATTAAAGAAAAATACGGCATCCATGTCAGACAGCTTTCCGTTTATCAGAAATACCAATGCTTCCAGACGCCTAATTCCTTCTTTCTTATTATTCCCGTCTCCGGCTTTTCGCAATCAGAGCTGACGGAGCTTTATTACATGAGTCAGTATTTACAAGAACAAAGTGACCCATACGTTTCAGTGTTTATCTTTACGAAGGAAGGAGAACTGACCTTTGAGGACGAAGGCAAAACATATGCGCTCTTAAAAGCGCCGATTCCCGTCTCAAACCGGTCGTTTTCTGTCGGAGGGGAGCTTGCTGAATTCCACAGAAAAGGGCGGGGTTTTCCTTACGAAGTGAAAGAAGCGGGCAGAATCGGTCAATGGAAAGACTTATGGGGAAAACGGGTGGATCAGCTGGAATCATTTTGGATGCAGAAAATTCATATGTCTCCGCTTGAACCGTTCGAAAAGAAAATGATCGAAGCATTTCCTTATTATTCAGGCTTAGCGGAAAATGCCATTCAATATTTAGTGGATACGGAGCTGGATGACAATCCCGGCGCGGAAGACTCGGGGACGATCTGCCATCAGCGGATGGAGCGGGATACCTGGTCGGCTGATTCATTGATCCGCATTCCGGGCGATTGGGTATTCGACCATGCCGCCCGTGATATTGCGGAATATATGCGCAGCACATATTTGTATCATCGTGACGACTTGCTCAATGACGGGTTTTTGTTTTTACAGGAGTATGAGCAAGTTACGCCGTTATCCTCCTTTTCCAAACGCCTGTTTTACAGCCGCCTGCTGTTTCCGCTCCATTTTTTCGAGACGGTGGAGAGCTATTACATCTCCGATGAGTCTGAAAAGCATTTTTACGAAGAGCAGCTGGACTACATTCTTGCCGACTGCACCCGTTATGAACAGTTTTTGCAGACATGTCACGACATGCTGAATGTCAGAGCGGCGCAGGTTTTTGTCCCGCCTGTCGCCTGGCTCGGAAAAGGAAGCATTTCGTAAGAAAATATAACGCAAAAATATTTAGAAAATAGAGAATCTTGTCATATCAGTGTGTTAAGCGTTTTCATGGCCGCGAAATCAATATTCAGCCGCTTGTCAAAACAAAAGCGGGCTTATATAATATTTGTAACTTAAATGTCTGTGAAGGGTTAACAATTGTCCTTTTCAAGTGGACAAAAGGAAGAAAGGTGGAGTTTCTCTTTGGAAGCAATTCGTATTGGACTGTTAGGACTGGGAACCGTGGGAAGCGGTGTCGTCAAAATTATACAAGATCATCAGGATAAGCTTATGCACCAGGTCGGCTGTCCGGTGACGATCAAAAAAGTGCTAGTTAAAGATATTGATAAAAAACGAGACGCAGACCTGCCGAAAGAAGTGCTGACGACGGAAGTCTATGATGTGATCGATGACCCTGAGGTCGATGTGATTATTGAAGTCATCGGCGGTGTCGAACAGACGAAGCAATACCTGCTCGACGCCTTGAAAGCGAAAAAACATGTTGTGACGGCAAATAAAGATCTGATCGCTGTGTACGGCTCAGAGCTTTTAGCCGCCGCAAAGGAAAATGGCTGTGACTTGTATTATGAAGCGAGTGTCGCCGGCGGAATTCCGATTTTACGTACACTCGAAGACGGGCTTTCCTCTGACCGGATTACAAAAATGATGGGAATCGTCAATGGAACGACGAACTTCATCTTAACGAAAATGATTAAAGAAAAAAGCCCGTATGAAGAAGTGCTGAAGGAAGCGCAGGATCTCGGATTCGCGGAAGCGGACCCGACCGCCGATGTAGAAGGACTCGATGCCGCACGCAAGATGGCGATTTTAGCCCGTCTCGGTTTCTCTATGAATGTCGACTTGGACGATGTCAAAGTAAAAGGGATTTCCCGCATTACGGATGAAGACATCAGCTTCAGCAAACGGCTTGGCTACACAATGAAGCTGATCGGCATCGCCCAGCGTGATGACAATAAAATCGAGGTCAGCGTTCAGCCGACACTGCTCCCTGATCATCATCCGCTCGCTGCGGTGCATAACGAGTTTAATGCCGTTTACGTATACGGAGAAGCTGTCGGAGAAACGATGTTTTACGGCCCCGGCGCCGGAAGCATGCCGACTGCGACATCAGTCGTTTCCGATCTGGTCGCGGTTATGAAAAACATGCGTCTCGGCGTAAACGGAAACAGCTTTGTCGCCCCGCAGTATGAAAGAAATCTGAAGCAGCCGTCAGATATTTACGCTCAGCAGTTTTTAAGAATTCACGTCAAAGACCAGGTCGGCTCTTTTTCAATAATCACATCCGCTTTCTCAGAGCGCGGTGTAAGCTTTGAAAAAATTCTGCAGCTGCCGATCAAAGGCCGCGATGATCTTGCGGAAATCGTGATTGTCACGCATCATGCATCAGAAGAAGATTTCAGCGACATTCTGCAAAACTTAAATGATCTCGAAGTCGTACAGGAAGTAAAAAGCACATATCGCGTAGAAGGGAACGGTTGGAGCTAATGTGGAAAGGACTCATCCATCAATATAAAGAATTTCTGCCGGTGACGGAACAAACGCCGGCCCTGACATTGCATGAAGGAAATACGCCGCTGATTCATCTTCCGAAGCTTTCCGAAAAGCTCGGAATTGAGCTGCATGTGAAAACGGAGGGCATTAATCCGACGGGATCTTTTAAAGATCGCGGCATGGTCATGGCGGTCGCCAAAGCGAAAGAAGAAGGCAATGATACGATCATGTGCGCTTCAACAGGCAACACATCCGCGGCGGCTGCGGCATACGCGGCGAGAGCAGGCATGAAATGCATTGTCATCATTCCGGACGGAAAAATCGCCTTCGGAAAGCTTGCGCAGGCTGTCATGTACGGAGCGGAAATCATCGCGATCGACGGAAACTTTGACGACGCGCTGGCCATCGTCCGGTCGATTTGTGAAAAATCTCCGATTGCATTAGTGAATTCGGTAAACCCGTACCGGATTGAAGGGCAGAAAACAGCGGCCTTTGAAGTATGCGAACAGCTCGGCGGAGCGCCTGACATTCTCGCGATCCCGGTAGGAAACGCCGGGAATATTACGGCCTACTGGAAAGGGTTCAAAGAATACCATGAGAAAAACGGCACCGGACTTCCGAAGATGCGCGGTTTTGAGGCGGAAGGTTCTGCGGCCATCGTTCGCGGCGAGGTCATTAAAAATCCCGAAACCGTTGCGACGGCAATCCGGATCGGGAACCCTGCCAGCTGGGACAAAGCCGTGCTTGCAGCGGAAGAGTCAGCCGGAAAAATTGATGAAGTCACAGATGGAGAAATCCTTCACGCTTATCAGCTGATTGCCCGTGAAGAAGGCGTATTTGCCGAGCCAGGCTCCTGTGCATCCATCGCCGGCGTTTTAAAACAGGTGAAATCCGGTGAAATTCCAAAAGGAAGCAAGGTTGTCGCAGTCTTGACCGGAAACGGCCTGAAAGATCCGAACACGGCTGTAGACGTATCTGAGATAAAACCGATCACGCTGCCGACAGATGAAGACAGTATTCTCGAATACTTAAATGGAGCGGCGCGTGTATGAATGAGGCGGAGATGCTGTTTTCCATTACGGTTCCGGGAAGCACCGCCAACTTAGGACCGGGCTTTGATTCCGTCGGGATGGCGCTCAGCAGATATTTGAAGCTTTCGGTTTTCCGAAACGATGAATGGATGTTTTCGGCGGAGACGGAAACTGTCGCGGGCATCCCTCAAGGAACGGACAACCTCATCTATCAAGTCGCCAAACGGACGGCTGACCGTTATCAGAAAGAGCTGCCGCCCGCGCATGTCAAGGTGTGGAGTGACATCCCCCTTGCGCGGGGCCTCGGCAGCAGCGCAGCCGCTATCGTCGCCGCCATTGAGCTTGCGGATGAGTTATGCGGCCTGCAGCTGCCGGAAAGCGACAAGCTGCACTTAGCCAGTCTTGAAGAGGGGCACCCTGATAATGCCGCCGCTTCTCTCGCAGGAGGGCTTGTGATCGGCCTTCATGAAGAAGATGAAACACATATCGTGCGTACTGCCGAAGCGGATATCGACGTTGTTGCGGTTATTCCGTTTTACGAAGTTCTGACCAGGGATGCAAGAGACGTCCTCCCGAAAGAACTGCCGTACCGCGGCGCCGTTAAAGCAAGCGCCGTCAGCAACCTTCTTGTTGCTGCGATCATGTCAAATGACTGGGCGCTCGCGGGGAAAATGATGAGAAAAGACATGCTGCATCAGCCGTACCGCGCCATGCTTGTTCCTGAGCTTTCGAAGGTAGAGCATGCGGCAGAAATGAAAGGCGCTTATGGGACCGCGCTGAGCGGAGCGGGCCCGACGATTCTTGTCCTGACTGCAAAAGGAAAAGGAGAAGAGATGAGAAGCCACCTTTCTCAGCATTTTCCGCACTGTGAGATTGCGTCGCTTACCGTCCCGTCAGAAGGAAGCGTAATCGAACGGAACCCTTTAAAGCAAATGAAAAGTGTATAATGGTAAAAAGCGTTCTTCCCATCAGAGAAGGACGCTTTCTTTTTCTGGAGAAGGATTTTTATTTAGGGAAGCGAAATAAAAGAGAAAAGGAGGAGAAACGATTGAAAAAACTTATAACCGAGGAGGACATTGCGTCTCTCGTATCCGTGACAGATCCCCAATACGCCCCTGACGGCAGACGGGCCGCATACGTCCGGACAACTGTCAATGATAAACGGGACTCTTATTCCTCAGCCATTATGGTGTACGACACAGAATCCCGCACCTCAAAACCGTGGACATTCGGAAGCGGTAAAAATACAAACCCGCGGTGGTCGCCTGACGGACGGCGCCTTGCTTTTGTTTCTGACAGGGAGGATGGCGTCCCTCAGCTGTACATCATAGACACTGCCGGGGGAGAGGCGGAAAAGGCGGCTGATATCCCTTGGGGCGTGTCAGATCCGATATGGGCTCCCGACGGCAGATCCGTGCTTGTGTCCGTCAGTCTGACATCAGCGGAGCGCGCCGATGAGAAAGAAAAAAAGAAGCATGACGAATATGAGCCAATCGACATTCAGTCATTAACTTATAAACGCGACGGGAAGGGCCTGCTCAACGGAAGCCGGACACAGCTTGTGCTGATTCATCTTGAAACGGGGGAGATTCAGCAGCTGACAGACCATGAAGCGGATCATGATGACGCGGCATTTTCACCGGATGGCAAGCAGATTGCGTTTACCGCCAATTTATGCGAGCCCGGTGACGCCGGAAAGCCGAGCGATGTCTACCTGATGAATCTGGCAGACGGCGATCTCAAACAGATTACCCCGCACAGCGGTTCTTTCGGCTCCTGCGTGTTTTCACCGGATGGTTCTTATATCGCGATGCTGGGCCATGAGAATGAATTTCGCAACGCAACCTTAGAAAAAGCGTGGCTGTACGATGTGAAAAATGAGCGGCTGTCCTGCTTAACCGACATGCTGGATGTTCATTTGAGCGATGCGCTTATTGCCGATTCACTCATAGGAGGAGTGACGCCCCGGCCGGTTTGGACAAATGACGGGCAGGGATTTTACGTCCTCGGGAGCGAGCAGGGAAGCACCGGTATTTATTATATCTCGATTGACGGCCTCGTCTATCCGATCCGATTAGAAGAAGAGTATGTGAACGGTTTTGCTTTTCATCCCGATCAGAAAAGCTGTATCGCCGTAATTGCCAAACCCGCCCGGCCTTCTGAGCTTTACAGCATTTCATTTGAAAACGGTAAAGAGAAGCAATTGACAAACAACAATGATTGTTTTACAGAGGAACGCATCATATCCGTGCCGGAGAAGCTGCAATATGAAACGAAAGACGGACTGACGGTGCACGGCTGGTTTTTAAAGCCCGCGGCTTTTGAAGAAGATCAAACTTATCCCCTCATTCTATACATACACGGCGGGCCTCACATGATGTACGGGCATACGTATTTTCATGAATTCCAAGTGCTGGCCGCGCAAGGATATGCTGTCGTCTATGTCAACCCGAGGGGAAGCCACGGCTATGGACAGGATTTCGTCAATCGTGTCAGAGGCGATTACGGAGGCGGAGATTACCGTGATGTCATGCAGGCGGTGGATGAAGCCCTTCAGGCGTATCCGTTTATTGACAGCGGCCGTCTCGGCGTGACGGGCGGAAGCTACGGAGGGTTTATGACGAATTGGATTGTCGGGCAGACCGGCCGTTTTAAAGCAGCCGTCACGCAGCGCTCCATTTCAAATTGGTTCAGTTTCCACGGTGTCAGCGATATCGGCTTCTTTTTTACCGACTGGCAGCTTGGCCATGATCTGTTTGAGGAAGCGGATAAGCTTTGGGACCGTTCACCTGTAAAATATGCGTCCCGCGTTTCAACGCCGCTTCTCATCCTGCACGGCGAGCGTGATGACCGCTGTCCGATAGAACAGGCTGAGCAGCTCTTTATCGCATTGAAGAAGCTGAACAAAACGACGGCGTTCATCCGATTTCCGAAAGCCACGCATGAGCTGTCGAGAAGCGGCCATCCGGAACAGCGGATCAAACGCATCCGTTATATTTGTTCATGGTTTAATGACTATCTGCAAAAATAAAATAAAAAACCAGGCTGTCATCAGCCTGGTTTTGTTATTAAAATACTTGTTCTACTTCAACGACACCCGGCACTTCTTCAAGAAGGGCGCGTTCGATTCCGGCTTTCAGCGTAATCGTTGAACTTGGGCAGCTGCCGCATGCGCCAAGGAGACGAAGCTTTACAATGCCTTCGTCAACGTCGACAAGCTCACAGTCACCGCCGTCACGAAGCAGAAACGGGCGTAATTTATCCAATACTTCCTGTACTTGCTCTTTCATTTCAACCTCAGTCATGAGATTCGCTCCTTTCATATGCATAAAACCATTATATTCACAGTAACGGTAAAAATCTAATGTTTGGTTTGCAATGCTGCTTTCTTCATTATAGCATATTTAAACTTGAACATAAAAACCGTTTTTTATACAAAAGCTGCCCCGTCCTTTGTATACTGGTGGAAAGGGGATGATAAACATGACAAAGCCGGTGACGCTCAGTGTTTACGGCGCTGAAACGCTCTGCGCAAGCTGTGTAAATATGCCGAGCGCCAAAGATACGTTTGAATGGCTGGAGGCGGCGCTGAAACGGAAATATCCGGAGCAGCCTTTTAACATGCAGTATATTGATATTGACACACCGCCTCAGCAAAAGGAGACAAAAGAGCTTGCGGAGCGAATCAGAAACGATGAATTTTTCTATCCGCTTGTGCTGGTGGAAGATGTCATTGTAGGAGAAGGGAATCCGCATTTAAAAGATATATATGAAGAAATGGAAAAGCGCGGCTATGTGGCGGGCTCATAAAAATGGCCGCTGATCGCAATCAGCGGCTTTTCCATTATCAGCCGTTATGATGCTTGTACATCCATAAAAGGCCTGATTTTAACAGGCGCGGCACACGCCCGATCAGCGGACGGTCGTTGACAAGACCGAAACCCGCTTTTTTTCCGAGCGAGCCGAGGACGCCTTTCAGCTTAAATTGCGGCATTGTTTCCGGCAGCTCTTCATTGTTCCAGCGTTTCAAAAGAACCTGCACAATTTGCTCCGCCTGCGCTTCAGCAAGCTGAGCGCTCGGCGCATGCGGAAGGCTCGCGCAATCACCGACGACGTAAACATGCTCATCGCCCGGAAGGTTATGGTGCGGTGTCAAAACGATGCGGCCTTGCGGATCTTTTTCAGCGTCCAGTTCTCTGACGGCTCTATTCGGCTGAATTCCCGCCGTCCACACGATGGCATCGGCCGGTATTGCTTCATCATGATTGTAAACGATACCGTCTTCCACTTTTGTAATATTCGCATTATTGATAATGGTGACGCCGTGCTCTTCAAACCATTTTTGAACGTATTTGCTGAGCCTTTTCGGAAAGCTTGATAAAATCAGATCGCCCCGGTCAAATAATATAATCTTCAGATCGTCACGGCTCTCTCTTAATTCACTGGCAAGCTCCACGCCGCTTAATCCCGCTCCGACGATAGCGACAGATGCATTGGCGCCGAGGTTGTTCAGCTTTTGATAGGCTTCGCGTGACTGGTCAATGGTTTGAATGCTGTAAGTATGTTCCGGCGCGCCGGGCACGTTATGATACTTATCCTCGCAGCCCAGTCCGATCACCGCGTCATCGTAAGAAATCGGTTCGCGGTCATGAAACAGAACTTGTTTGTTTTTCGTGTCGATGGAAGCCACCTCACCGTATTGAACATCCAGATTCGGATGCTCTGGAAAGGACACTCTGATATGATGATCAGAAATCGTGCCGGCGGCGAGCGCATAATATTCTGTTTTTAAGCAGTGATACGGGTTTCTGTCAATCAGCGTGATGGATGTATCTGACGGAAGCTGGTTCGGCAATAAGCGGTGCAGCACCCGCATGTTTCCGTAACCCCCGCCGATCAAGACCAATTTTTTCATAATGATTCCCCTTTTGCCCGAAAAATATGGTAGTCAATGTTGTTACAAAATAACGAACTATGTAAAATAACATCTAGAATTATATCGAATTTGATCTAAAACCACAATAATAGTTTTAAAATAACCTACAAATTGACCAGAAAACGCGTAATAGTAAAACCTTTAACCTGAATTAATATGTTACGATAACATTGAGTGTGAAACCGGATCTTTGACGAATAGAGGAAATTCCGTTAGGATAAGGTACATATGTGAGGTGAAACCGCATGAATCCGATGATTGAATTCTGTGTCAGCAATTTAGCGCGCGGTTCCCAGGAAGCACTTGAGATCTTAGAGAAGGATCCGAACTTGGACGTGCTTGAATACGGCTGTTTAAGCTATTGCGGGAAATGCATGGAGTCCCTGTTCGCCCTGGTTAACGGCGAAGTGGTCACGGGAGGCACGCCTGCTGAATTGGTTGACAACATATATACATTCATAGAAGAAAATCCGATGTTTTAATCAGAGGCTCCGAACGGGCCTCTTTTTTTATGCGCCCCGGGATTTGGCAAAATAAAAAATTTGTAGACAGCAAAAATAAATATTGTTATCTTAATAAAGACTTTTTTTAAATAAAATTTTAGAGGTGGATTCATTGAATATCGTTTGGGGGCTGCTTGGGGCAGTTGCTATATTAGCCATTGCTTTTTTGTTATCAGAGAAGAAAAGCAAAATTAAACTGCGAACCGTCATTGTCGGTTTATGTTTACAAATGGCCTTCGGATTCATCGTATTAAAGTGGGACGCCGGCCGGGCCGTATTTTTATGGTTCTCAAGCCGTGTGCAGCTTCTCATTGATTATGCGAACGAAGGCATCAGCTTTATTTTTGGCCCGCTGTTAAAAGTGGGCAGCAGCCCGGCTTTCGCGCTGAGTGTTCTGCCGGTCATTATCTTTTTCTCAGCGCTGATTGCCGTTTTGTATCACCTGAAAATCATGCAGCTTATTTTTCGCGTCATCGGAGGCGGACTGTCAAAGCTTCTTGGGACAAGCAGAACAGAATCGCTTGCGGCGGCTGCGAATATTTTTGTCGGACAGTCTGAATCACCGCTTGCCATTAAACCGCTGATTGCGGGATTGACCCGTTCCGAGCTGTTTACGATTATGACGAGCGGCCTTTCGGCTGTAGCGGGTTCGACGCTTTTCGGATACGCCCTGTTAGGCATTCCGATCGAGTACTTGCTGGCGGCTAGCTTCATGGCGGCTCCTGCCGGTCTCGTGTTCGGAAAAATATTAATACCGGAAACAGAAAAAACGCAGACGGTTAAAGGTGACTTTAATATGGACGAAGAAGGCGAAGGCGCCGCTAATGTGATCGATGCCGCGGCAAAAGGCGCGTCCACCGGCCTTCAAATTGCGCTAAACGTCGGCGCCATGCTGCTTGCGTTTGTCGCGCTCATCGCCGTAGTGAACGGAATTCTCGGCGGAATCGGCGGCTGGTTCGGTTTCAAACATATTACATTAGAATCCATTCTCGGTTACGTGTTTTCACCGATCGCATTTGTTATCGGAGTTCCTTGGCATGAAGCGCTCGGAGCGGGAAGCTATATCGGACAAAAGCTTGTGCTGAATGAGTTTGTCGCTTATTCCAACTTCGGTCCACATATTGCGGACTTTTCTAAAAAAACGTCTACGATTATCAGCTTTGCGCTGTGCGGATTCGCCAACTTCTCTTCCATTGCGATCATGCTCGGCACATTGGGCGGTTTGGCCCCAAGCCGCCGTTCAGACATCGCGCGCCTCGGGTTAAGAGCGGTTATTGCGGGAACACTCGCTAACCTTCTCAGCGCGGCGATTGCCGGCATGTTTATTTAGTAAACGATAAAAGCTCCCTGCATATGCAGGGAGCTTTTATGTATGAAAAACGGGGGATATTTATATTGTGTCCGAGGGGAAGAGCTTTTATACTAAGTAAAAGAAAAAAAGTTGGAGGCCGATATGAATTCATTCCGTTTTACCAAGATGCACGGTCTTGGAAACAGTTATATATATGTAAATCAATTCGAAGAAAAGCTGCCGGAAGAACGGCTGGCTGAGATTGCCGTTAAAGTGTCCAGCATTCATACGGGCATCGGTTCTGACGGCATGATCCTCATCTGTCCGTCAGAAAAAGCGCCCGTTAAAATGCGGATTTTTAATAATGACGGTTCAGAAGGAAAAAATTGCGGCAACGGCCTTCGCTGTGTGGCAAAGTACGCATACGAACATAAGCTGACAGAAGAAACGTCCTTTTTCATTGAAACGCTCTCAGGTCTTGTGAAAGCAGACATTACGGAGGACAACGGGATAGTGCGTGAAGTCGCCGTTGATATGGGCGAACCCCGCCTGACCAAAAAAGAGCTGCCGATGCTAGGCAATGAAGATGAACGGACGATCGATGAGACCTTTGTTTTTGGAGAGACGGAGCTTTCAGGAACTGCCGTATCAATGGGAAACCCCCATATTGTCTTTCCGGTTGAAGATATCAGTCAAGCGCCTCTTACAACGCTCGGCCCCGTCATTGAAAAAGACCCGAGATTCCCGGAAGGCGTCAATGTCGAGTTTGTGGAAACCGTCAGCGCGGATGAACTTCATTTCCGTGTATGGGAACGCGGCTCCGGCATTACACAGGCTTGCGGAACAGGCGCCTGTGCGGCGGCTGTCGCATCCGTATTGAACGGTGTTTCTGAACGGAACCGGGATATCACTGTTCATTTGGCGGGAGGCGACCTTGTGATTAATTGGCAGGACAATGGGCACGTGCTGATGACAGGGCCCGCCGAAACCGTATGCAGCGGCGTCTATTATTTGTAAACAGCTCGTTTGAGAAATACGCTTCTCAAGGTTTATAATAGACATCAGTATTCGTTTTTAAAAAAGGAGGTCTACCTATGAGTGTTCCAGTAACCATCACTGAAGCAGCAGCTTTGCATATAAAAGATATGATGAAAGAGCATGAAGAAGAAAACGCGTTCCTCCGTGTGGGCGTAAAAGGCGGCGGCTGCAGCGGCCTGTCTTACGGAATGGGATTTGAGCATGAAAAAGGCGAAAAAGACAGCATGTTTGAACAGCACGGAATCACCGTTTTGGTCGACAGCGACAGCCTCGATATTATGACCGGCACGATCATCGACTTCAAACAGTCCATGATGGGCGGCGGCTTCACCATTGACAACCCGAATGCCATCGCTTCCTGCGGCTGCGGATCTTCTTTCCGCACGGCCAAAAACGCCGGTACGCCGGAAGAGTGCTAGGGCTCAACCTGCCATTCTTAGGATGAAAAAATATGGCGTCTTTCTTTTCGATGGCGCTTGCACCATTGTTAAGAAAGGCGTTTGTTTAATAAAAGCAAAACCCGCTCAACAGAAGCGGGTTTTGCTTTTTCAAAGATGTTATTCAATTGTATGTTTCATTGCATTGTACATATTTGCCGTGTGTTCATCGGCTTTATCCCGGGACATGCGCAGCCGTTCCGCTGAAGAACCATATCCGATTTCTAGTTTGCCCTCTTTCAGTCCTTTAAAAATCCCATCAGCGAATTCATCCAGCGGTTCTCCTTGCGTATGCAGCCCTGCTCCGCCTAAATCTGTATTGACTGCCGGAGGCGCAACTTCAATCACTTCTACAGCTGAATCAGAAAGCTGGTGTCTCAGACTCATTGTAAATGAATGAAGCGCCGCTTTCGTTGCTGAATAGATCGGAGCAATGGCAAGCGGTGTAAAAGCCAATCCCGAAGAGACGTTAATGACAGCCGCATCTTCTTTTCCGGCAAAAAACGGAGCGAACAGCATAGACAGGTGGAAGGGAGCTTCAATGTTCGTTGTGATTTCTTTATTGAAATAGTCCCAATTGTCCTTCGCATCCGCATTCAGCACATGAAAACGTTGTTGAATCCCCGCGTTGTTGACTAACACATTCACTTCCGGATAGTTCTCTGTCACCCAATCAAACAGTGATACACGTTCAGATGGAATGCTCAAATCACTGACATAGGTAATAAGATCCGGAAATGTTTCCTTTGCTTTTTGAAGAGCATGTTCACGCCGTCCGGTCACGATGACTTTATTTCCCGCTTTTAAAAATCGTTCTGCGAAAGCCAATCCTATCCCGGCATTTCCGCCTGTAATCAGTATTGTATTTCCCGTCAGGTTCATATGAACTCCTCTTTTCCAATTTGGTTTACATTTCTTTGATGACATTTCAGCTGCAATCCAATCAATATATTTTTTGGGATCATCGGGAAACCCGCCAAAACTATTCTTTCCTTGTCACAATATGATGATACGGCTTAAAGTGCGGTTTAAGTCAACAAAAGAACCTTTTCCGATCAAATTCTGGGATCTTTCTTGATGCGATAAAGCGTACCGTATAACATGGGAAAAAGGCAATTAAAAAACGTTTCTGATTAAAACAAAAGGACGGCGATGCATATGCAGGAAGGAAACAGCGTTGATATCAGGCCGCTCAGCCTGAATGATGCTGAGCAGGAACTGATTTTGCAGACGGAAAACCGCATGTTTTTTGAACGGTTTGCCATGTCGAGACAAGAGGATTTTTATACGCTGGAAGGCCGGAAAAAACGAATTGAACAATCACTGAAGAATGCGGAAAATGACACAGAATACAGCTTCGGCATTTTTCTTCAGGATCAGGCCCTGATTGGCACGATCAGCCTTTTCAGGTGGTTCGGGGCGACATCCAAAGCGCTTTCATCGGTTACTTTTTAGATGGCAAACATAATGGAAAAGGCTATGCGACGTAGGCTGTCAAGCTGGCAGCCGATTATGCATTCAATGAGCTGAACCTGCATCGGATAGAAGCCGGAGTCATGCCGCACAATAAGGCGTCAATCCGTGTGCTCGAAAAAACCGGCTTTCATAAAGAAGGCATTGCGAGAAAAAATGTAAAAATAAATGGAAAATGGGAAGATCATCAGGTGCTGGCGATCATACATCCGGAGGATACATAACGATATCCTCCTTTTTTGGATCCTGCGTCTCATTCCGCAGGTCATTCTTCTCTAATACCTCAAATCCATTGTCTAAATCGTACTATTTGCAAATTCAGAAAAAAATAAAGGGTACATAGCATCAAAAACTATGAAAAATATGCTCTTTGTCAACACATTCTAAAGTCATATTTTTCGAAAGGATATTGATTTTTTGATAGGAATAAACTAAATTGTAAAAGTATAGAATAGTTCATTTATTTTGTAAGAAAAGGATGATAATATGATAGGTCAATTGAGCAATAAAAAAATATTTTTAAGTTCTTTTTTCATCATTTTGATCTGTTCATTACTCTTCCAATTCAGTATTTCAGATAAAGTGCTGCAGTCTTATTACTCTTCTGTCGGAGAAAATACCTACGATATCGGGGAGAAAAGTGTTCGTACGATTGTCATGTTTCTGCAAGGGTTTATGATCTTCACCACTTTTGTGGAAATCCTGATAGGCGGGTTTCTGTTATTCGTTGCCGCTTTTATTCTCGGTACAAAAAAACCGAAAAAAATATATTTGCTTCTATATACGCTGACTTCTTTAATCTCGGCATTTAAAATGTTGATTCTGTCAGTTGTTAACTACTTAACGGCTGATTCCTCACTTATATATTCTGCCGGCGGCACCAAACTGAGTTTACAGCTGCTGGATCCATTTCTGCTTCTGTCAATCGCGGCTCTTTATGCTGCCGCAGGAAAACTTACCGATCTCAGCAAAGGAAAGAGAATCATTTTAACTGGATGTTTTGTTTTATTAAAACTCTTCACTATCTTCTTTAATTATTTTATGGCGGATAAAATTTAGCTCGGGAGAGAGTCAATTAAGCTGAATTTTATTATATATTAAAAACAGAGCAGGGGGATGTTAAGATGAACTTAGTAAAATCTAATAAAAAATCTTTCATTTTGTTTGGCGCGGCTCTTGCTGCAGCGACGTTGGTTTATGCACTTTTATTAACTGGCACTGAATTAAATGTGGCGGCGGCTCATGCATTCTCAGCCAATGCTGAATTAGCTTCGACTCTCGGTATCTCTACAGCAGCAGCTAAAAAAGCAATTGATATCATTGATGCGGCTTCAACAATTGCTTCTATCATTTCTCTCATCGGTATCGTTACAGGCGCAGGCGCGATTTCTTATGCAATCGTTGCAACAGCAAAAACAATGATTAAGAAATACGGCAAAAAATACGCAGCTGCTTGGTAAAATCGATCGATAAATAATTGCTCTTTTTGTACAAGCTGCAAAAAGAGCCTCTCTCCCAAATACATATGTAAGGATTGAAAGTATGATAGTCAGACAAATTACAGCTCTTATCAAATATAATACCCTGTCGTCGTTCCGCAAAAAAAAGGAAGATTGGGGAATTCCTCAACTCAACGGCAAACTGCTTTCTGCCATTATCATTTCTCTGTTATGTGTTTATCTTATTTTACTGGGATGCGGCATTGTATTCGGGACAAAACTGATTCAGCTTCCTATCAGCGCGTGGGGGAAATTTGTTTTAATCGCCGTTTCATTGGAGCAGCTTTTTTGGTCTGCCGGCTTCTTTAAAGAACATCAAAATGCTTTTCTGCTGGATACGCGCAAGGTCATTCATCAATTAAAAAAGGTTCGTTTTTTACAGCTGTTTTCAGTTTTTACCGGCCAGGCGATCAAAAAAACCATTTTCGTATGGTATCTTTTTGTTTTTCCGGTCTTTTTGTTTTTAACCGGCGCAGGCATGGCTGGATCTGCAGCGGTCATCGTATTTTTCCTGGGCTTCGTTTATTTTCTTCTCAATTTATTTTTATCTATGCTGTTTTCTTACGTTGTTTATCTTCTTACGAATATGTGGAGCAAATGGTTTTACTTGAAAATCATGAAGGGCATTTTATTCAGCGTCAGCCTGCTGGTGCCGCTGGCAGTGGGGTATGCCGTTTATCTTCTCGTGTTTGGGGAGTATACGGTAAAGGACATTTCCGGATTTACGGAGTCGCCGGCTTTCCGGAACATCCTCATGAATACACCGTATGTATGGCTGGTATTCCGCTCAGATTCCGTGCTCGTTTTCGCAGCAGTATTTGCAGCCGCCGTCCTTTTTACGGCTGGACTGTTTAAGCTGTGGGCGGCTACCCTGAAGAAAATGGATCTTATTCCTTATATGTTTTTGACAAACGCAGCTTTTACGCCAAAGCTTAAATTATATAGGAATAACAAAATATTTCATGCCGTTTTTCAAAAGGACCTTCTGTTTTTAACGAGAATTGACGGGTTTTTTATCAGGAATTTCGGCAGTATGCTTTATTTGTTCATGCTGTTTTTAGGTTTTTGTGTTCCGCTGCTTTCTCATCATTTTACCGGGTATTCGGCAGCTGCCATCGTATCCGCCGCGGTTATCATTGCGAACTTTTCGTATCAGCTTGTCGGGGACGCGCTCAAAACCGTATTATCCGTTGATGGAGAAATAAAAAATCAGCATCTGTTTCACCGGAATATCAAGCATGCGTGGCAGCTCGTGTTTCCGAAAGTATGTATTTATAATCTTGCGGCTCTTATCTATTCATTCATCATGACCATTTTGATTACGGTGTTTTTTCCGTCCTCCGCTGCGCTGACGGTCTACCTGTTTATTGTATTTTTATGTTCGGGTTTTTTATACAGTCTTGTCCAGATTTCAAGCACCGCCTTGTACCCTAAAAAAAACTGGGAGCACCTGTACGAAATCGGAGAAGCCGGGAAAGCAAAGACGTACAACAACTTATACGGTTCTTTGATTTTCATTGTGTCGCTTCAAATTGCTGCGATCACGTCATATTTTATTTATAAAAAGCCGGAACTTGAAACGCTGCTTATTCATTCTGCATCAGGTATATTTGTCCTGTTCACACTATTAAACTATGGAGTCATGTTTCTGTTTCTTCGCAGAATTAATATGGCGGAAAGGTTTGCGAACAATGATTAAATTAGTGAATATACAAAAAAACTATAGTGAAAAACAGGTGTTAAAGGATATTTCCTTTGAGGTGAAAAAAGGCTCAATCTACGCTTTGCTCGGGACCAATGGAGTCGGGAAAACAACGACTTTGAAAATCATTTCGGGCCTGCTTAAACCGACGTCAGGCTGCGTCGTGATTGACGGTAAAGAAATAGATTCAGAAGAGGGGGGGCAAATATCGGCTGATATCGGTTTTGTGCCCGACCATGCTTTTTTATATGATTACTTAACGGGAGTCGAATACTTGCGTTTTACAGCGGAGATGTTTCAAGTGCCGTCTCAGCGGACAAATGATTATATAAAGAATATGTTAGAGACGCTGAAGCTTTCACAAGACGGAAATCAGCTGATTAAAACCTATTCACACGGAATGAAACAAAAATTATCAATCGCTGCCGCGCTCATTCATCAGCCTAAGATCTTAATCCTTGACGAGCCGCTGACGGGCATTGATTTAATCAGCGGCAAAACGATACGGACGTTATTGAAGGAGTACGTCAAACAGGGGAATACGGTCCTGTTATCGACTCACCTGCTGGAACTGGCGCATTCGTTGTGCGATACGATCGGTATTATCCATGACGGCGTTTTTGCGGCGGAGTATCAGTCATCCGAGCATTCATTAGAAGAAATCGAAGAAATGGCTGAGCGTATCTATACATGATGAACCGCATTTTGCCGGCAATCAGAACGTCCGCCATTCCGTTAACCGCGTCATTGCTGTTTTTTTCAGGCGGTGCAATCGCTGCGGTTTTTACCGATCACTTTGTATCATCAGCGTCTTATAATGGCTCGTCAGGCGCAGTTGAATTGTTAAAGAATAATGCAATCGCTTGTCTGTTTTTAGCAGCAGGTTTTTTTACTTTTGGGTTGACCTCAATCTTTTATTTATTCACCAATGGATTTATTTTAAGCGGTTCTATTATCGAAAATCTGCAGGGCGGGATCCCTTTATATCAGATTATTTTACTGCTAATTCCTCATGGTATATTTGAAGTTCCTGCGTTATTATTAAGTGGCGCCATTGGTTTTAAGGGCGTTGAATTGGTCGTCAGGCTGTGTTTTTCTAAAGAGAGAAGGATAATAGCTTCAATGTTCAGGCATATCGGAATATTGGTGCTGTTTATTATTTGTCTGCTGATCGCCGCCGCCATCATTGAAACTTATATCACACCAATTTTTAAGTAAAAGGGGCAGAAATCATATGAGAAGTAAATTATCATTAATCGGTGTGCCGATTGTTATGATTATCGGTTATATCATTTCTTTATCCTTTGAGTGGCTGTTTCCTGTTCTTACTTTTGGGGCAGCGGGGCTGTATCTCTTTTTATTTGCTCCGGTGCAAAACAAATTCATCCGTTACATCTTTTTGTTTATTTTTGTGATTAATCTGTTGGCCAGTGCGGCTCTTTATTTTGGTATTTAATAAAAAAATGACATTCATGTTGAATGTCATTTTTTTTTATTTTCGAGCGGCTCTGCTGTGTGTTAAAATCTGTCGCCGTTGAAAATTGAGTTTTTTACGATCACGTAGTCGACATTGCGGATAGCTTCGAGTGTATTGCCGCCGGCGTAAGAGATGGAAGACTGCAGATCCTGCTCCATTTCAATCAGCGTGTCCTGCAGAGATCCTTTATGCTCGACATGCATTTTTTTGCCCTCGACGTTTTTCTTTTCGCCTTTTTGAAATTCGGAAGCGGAGCCGAAATATTCTTTGTACAGCTTGCCGTCGATTTCGATCGTTTGCCCCGGTGATTCTTCGTGGCCGGCTAATAATGATCCGATCATAACCATAGACGCGCCGAAACGGATGGACTTCGCAATATCGCCGTGCGTACGAATGCCGCCGTCAGCAATGATCGGTTTGCTTGCCGCTTTTGCACACCAGCGAAGCGCGGCTAATTGCCATCCGCCGGTGCCGAAGCCGGTTTTAATTTTTGTGATGCATACTTTCCCGGGCCCGATACCCACTTTTGTCGCGTCAGCGCCCGCGCGTTCCAGCTCCCTTACAGCTTCTGGCGTCCCGACATTCCCTGCAATGACAAAGCTTTCCGGCACATGTTCTTTAATAAATTGGATCATGCTGATTACAGCATTGGAATGGCCGTGCGCGATATCAATGGTAATATAATCCGGTACAAGCTCCTGTGCTTTCAGCTCGCGGATGAATTCATAATCGTTGTCTTTCACGCCGACGCTGATCGAGGAAATCAGTCCGCGTGCTTTCATATCCTGGACAAAGGCCAGGCGTTTTTCCGGCTCGAAGCGGTGCATGATATAAAAATACCCGTTTTCCGCGAGCCAGGCCGCGATGTTTTCATCTATAATCGTCTGCATGTTGGCCGGTACGACCGGAAGTTTAAATGTGTGTCCGCCCAATGTAACTGATGTATCACATTCAGATCGGCTGTTTACAACGCATTTTGCAGGAATCAGCTGAATATCTTCGTAATCAAATACATTTTCCATAAATAACACCCCTAAAAGCGAATGATAAAATTATAATTAAATTAAAATGTTCGTCTTTTTATAATGTACTTTGTTTTGTCAGGAATGTCAAATGATTTCATGCTGCCTCATACGCCGTCAGCTTGTCATCCTTTTGCAGTTTGGTTATCATAGTAGTATTGGGTGTTGTAAGACATTTGTTACGATAGATAGATTTGCAAAGAAGGGAGGGGCCGGTGTGGAACAAAAACAGCCCGGGCACAGCCCGAAAGCCCAGAAAATTCAGGACCGGATTATTTTAGGCACGATTTGGGTCGTGTCGGCGCTTGTGATTGCGCTCGTTGTCGGAACCGTCATGAATTATATGTGGATCTTTAAATAAAAAAGAGTCTGTGCCGGCAGGACACAGACTCTTTTTTTATTATTTTTCAAACATGCTTGTAGAATGCAGAGGCTGGACGCGCGCTTTCGGGTCCATGTAAGCCTTCGCGTTGTTCACGGCTGTCGGAGCTTCGCCGAAACCGCTCGCGATCAGCTTGACTTTGCCTTCATATGTGCAGATATCTCCGGCGGCAAAGAAGCCTTCGATATTGGTTTCCATCGTGCTTTTGACGACGATGGAGTTTTTCTCGATTTCAAGGCCCCAGTTTTTAATCGGGCCGAGAGAAGAAACAAAGCCGTAGTTTACGATCAGGTCATCAATTTCAATGATTTCTTTGCGGTCGCCTTTCACTTCTTCAAGAACGAGCTGTTCGATCCGGTCTTCACCGACAAGTTCAGCCGGAACAAACGGTGTCAGCACGTTGACTTTAGAATTGTGCAGGTTTTCGACACTGTGCTCATGCGCGCGGAATTTATCACGGCGGTGGATGATGCTGACTTCTTTGGCGATTGGCTCAAGCATGAGCGCCCAGTCAACAGCGGAATCGCCGCCGCCCAGAACGGCAACGCGTCTGCCTGCGAATTGATTGAGGTCGTCAATGAAGTAGTGCAGGTTTTTGCCTTCATATTGCTCCGCTGATTCCAGCTCAAGCTTTCTCGGCTTAAATGCGCCGTTTCCCGCGGTGATAATGACCGTTTTTGAATAATGCGTTTCTGAATTCGTGACAAGCTTAAACACACCGTCAGCCTGTTTTTCAACAGATTCAACGGCCTGCTCTAAGCAGATGGTCTGATCGAACTTTGCCATTTGCTCTTTTAAGTTGTTCACAAGTTCTTGGGCGCGGATTTTCGGGAATCCGGCTACATCATAAATATATTTTTCAGGGTACAGCGCGCTGAGCTGGCCGCCAAGCTGAGGCAGGCTCTCGATGATTTTGACGCTCGCCTGTCTCATTCCCCCGTAAAAAGCGGTAAACAGGCCGACCGGGCCGCCGCCGATGACCGTAATATCATAAACCTTTGAATCCTCTTGCATACCAAATTGCCTCCTAATTGAAAATTGTTATTAATTATAACATAGAATTTGAAAGGATGACGAGTGCCGAAAACCGCCCGGCCGCTTCATTATTGAAAAAAATTGCGCCTGCCGCTAATATGGGGACAAATTCCAATCCGTTTTTTCCTGAATGTTTTCCGATGCTTCCGGATAGTATGGTGATATGCAGACATGTGCGGTTTTCTAAAAAATTTATAATTCATTTCATAAAATCCCGCCAATAAGCTGAAGCTAATACAAATGTTGATTTGATTATGCGTCTAACAGCAAAAAAAAGAAGGTGGATGTGATGGCATTGAATAAACCCAAAATCGTGGTTTTAGGTGCAGGTTATGGTGGATTAATGACAGTAACAAGGCTTCCGAAGCATATCGGGGCAAATGACGCCGAAATCACTTTGGTCAATAAACACAATTATCATTATGAAACGACATGGATGCATGAAGCGAGCGCAGGAACGCTCCACCATGACCGCTGCAGATATCAAGTGAAAGATGTAATTAATGATTCACGGGTCAAATTTGTGCAGGATACCGTAAAAGCAATAGATGTGCAAAATAAAAAGGTGACGCTTTCACAAGGGGACATCCCTTATGATTATCTCGTTATCGGGCTGGGTGCCGTCCCTGAAACATTCGGGATTAAAGGCTTAAAAGAGTTCGCCTTTCCGATCGCTAATATTAATACGTCACGTCAGCTGAAAGAGCATATTGAGCTCCAATTTGCGACATACAATACGGAGGCCGAAAAACGCCCCGACCGCTTAACCATCGTCGTCGGCGGAGCGGGCTTTACGGGAATTGAATTTCTCGGCGAACTTGCGAACCGCAAGCCGGAGTTATGCAGAAATTATGATATAGATGAAAGTCTCGTCCGGATCGTCTGCGTCGAAGCCGCTCCGACGGTTCTGCCGGGATTTGACCCGGAGCTTGTCGATTACGCCGTTCAATACCTTGAGAGCAAGGGTGTTGAGTTTAAAATCGGCACGGCGGTTCAAGAATGCCGCGCGGACGGTGTCACAGTCGGCAAGAAGGATGAAGAGCCTGAAGAAATCAAATCGCAGACCGTTGTCTGGGCCGCAGGCGTACGCGGACATCCGATCGTGGAGGAAGCGGGTTTTGAAAATATGCGCGGCCGCGTCAAAGTCAATCCCGATCTTCGGGCGCCCGGCCATGATAACGTTTTTATTCTCGGTGACAGCTCGCTCTTTATTAATGAAGAGACGGAACGGCCGTACCCGCCGACTGCTCAGATCGCGATGCAGCAAGGAGAAACCGTGGCCAAAAACCTGGGCCGTCTGATTAAAGGAGGCCAGCTTGAAGAGTTCAAGCCGGACATTAAAGGAACCGTCGCCTCCCTCGGTGAGCATAACGCGGTCGGTGTCGTATACGGCAGGAAGCTCAAAGGCACGCCGGCGTCCTTTATGAAAAAGGTCATTGACAACCGTTCGTTATTTATGATCGGCGGACTCGGCCTGACACTGAAAAAAGGGAAGTTTAAATTCTTCTGAAAAACCCGCAGGAGCGGGTTTTTTCTTCTTTCAAAAAAGAGCGTTATATAAAGCATGTAAGAGAAAAAAACGAATGTTTCCGCTTACATGAAATGATTCGTTACATATTCTGACTTGGTGCTTGACAAGTAAATATGATATATTATCAGAAAATTAAGAAAAAGGGTGATCCGCATGAAAACGACAGCAAAAAGCACGGCGGCGTGTCCGTTCTGCTCAGGTAAAGGGTATTTTCAATTGCTTCTTGGCGGCTCCGAAACATGTCCCTCCTGCGAGGGAAGCGGCAAAGAGAGACGCTGAATTTTCCAGACGTTGACTTTTTTACCGCCCCCGAGGTACACTGAAAGTGCTGTAGGGGGTGGATGTTTGTGATTAGTTTGCCGGTGGTCCTGATCTCAATCGTACTATTTTTCGTACTGTTTTTCGGCATTGGCTTTCTGTTGAACATGCTGCTGAGAATGTCGTGGATTATGGCTGTTGTCTATCCGATTGTATGCCTTTTCATTATCAGTAATAAAAAGATGATCAGTTACGTGCAGGCGCCGGGGGAATCATTTCAAAGCCTGTTTCAGCGGATCATGTCATTAGCGGCTGCGGATGTCGTGATTTTGGCAGGCGGACTGGCGGGAGCGATCATGTCAGGCATTGCCATAAAGGCGCTGAGAAAAAGAGGATATCAAATGTTTTAAGCCGCTTTCTTATTCAAAGAAAGCTTTTTTTGTGCCTCGGCGCTTTTTGTATAGCACCTCACCGGGTTGGGAACACTGACTCGGAGGAGAGTGATTTCAGATTGACGATAATCAGACGCGTATTCATGATTGCGCTTTTTTTGGGCGCATGCCATGCGACATACTTTTCCATAACGGGTGTTGAAGCAAAGGATCTGACAAATTGGATGACGGAACATCGCGGCGCCGTTTTGAAAAACATCGGCACTCCGTTTCAGTCCTTACAGAATCAGCCGGAAAAGCAGGCATCAGGCAAGGTAAAACCGCTGGAAGAGGCTTTTGACTGGGAACGCTATCCGTCAAAAAAGGTGACGGCCACCGGTTATACCGCAGGAGCGGAATCTACGGGGAAATCTCCGGGTCATCCGCAGTATGGAATTACATATTCAGGCGTGAAGGTCAAACGCGATTTATATTCAACAGTGGCTGCCGATCCGTCTGTTTTCCCGATCGGGACGATTCTGTTTATACCGAATTACGGATATGGGGTTGTCGCCGATACCGGCTCGAAAATTAAAGGCAGCCGTCTGGATCTCTACTTTGACACCGTAAAGGACGTCTATAACAACTGGGGCAAAAAAACACTTGATGTCTACATTGTCAAAAAAGGGAACGGCAAAGTGACCGAGGACGAACTTGTAAAGCTGAACGAAACAAAGTCACTTCAAGTCTTCAGAAATCAATACAAAACGGTAAAAGAATAAAAACGCTTCAGCATCCGCTGAAGCGTTTTTTACATAAAGAAATAATTTAAAATCAGTGTCAGTACAATGCCGGTGACGCCGCCGAAGAACACTTCGATCGGCTGATGGCCGAGCAGTTCTTTCAGTTTCTTCTGTTTTTCTTTCTCTTCCGCTTTCTGAAAGTCCTTCGCTTCGCTGACAAACCGATTAAAGTCGATGACCAGTTTATTAATGACCGTCGCCTGTTCACCCGCATGCCGCCTGACACCGGTAGCGTCAAACATCGTAATGACGGCGAAAATCGCGGCGACTGCAAACAGAGGCGAGTCCAGTCCCTGTTCCAAAGCGACTCCGGTTGACAGCGCGGTGACGGCGGCGGAATGGGAGCTCGGCATGCCGCCGGTGCTCGTCACAAGAGACCAGTCAAGTTTTTTGGATACGATAAATTGAATAGGCACTTTTACAACTTGGGCAAAAATAATGGCAGCAAAACTCGCCAGTAAAGGAAAATTCATAAATACATCCATATGCGACATCCTTTCTGTATCTGCGAAAGTCCGATCATATCGAAAAACTGCAGAAAACGCCCTTAGTTTGGTAAAATAAAATCAATGGAAAAATGTTTTTTCATTATACCACTTTACATAACAAATACCCACATAAGGAGTGTGTACTCATGTTTTATGCATCTGATCAATTGCGGCATCCCGAAACCCTGGTCATCGGTCTTTTTCAAAAAAGCATGCTGAGCGGATTTACGAAGGAATTAGATGATAAACTGGATGGACATTTGACACAGCTGTTAAAGGACGGTGATGTGTCTGCCAAACGCAATCGTGTATCAAAAGTATACCCTCCGGCTGCGACGGGTATGAAACGTATTTACTTTATCGGCTTGGGAAGGGAAGCGGATTATTCGTTTGAAGATGCGAAAGAATGCTTCGCACGCGTGTTTCAGCAGATTCACCAAGATAAAAAACAAGAAGTATCCGTTCTGCTTGATACGTTCGTCTCCGGTGAAGTGCCTGCCGCCGATGCCGCTCATGCGCTTTCGGAAAGCTGTCTGCTTGCGGTTTATGAGGTGCAGGATTATAAACATAAATCGAATGAGCCGGATCAGGAACTGACTTCCGTCTGCGCCGTGACCGAAGAAGACTTGAGGGAAGTGCAGGCCGGCCTGAACGTCGGCGCGGCATACGGCCAAGGGACGAATTCAGCCCGCACGCTTGTGAACATGCCGGGAAATATGCTGACGGCCACCGATTTGGCGTCATATGCAGCTGAGCTTGCGGCAAAATATGATTTTGAGTGTGAAATTTTAGAAAAAGAAGAAATGGAAGAGCTCGGAATGGGCGGGCTGCTAGCCGTTAACAAAGGCTCATCCGAACCGCCGAAAATGATCGTTCTGAAGTATCAGGGCAAAGATTATTGGGAAGATGTCATCGGCCTGGTCGGAAAAGGAATTACCTTTGATACCGGCGGATATTCAATTAAGCCGAAAACCGGCATCGTCGGCATGAAAAGCGATATGGGAGGGGCGGCTTCGGTATTGGGCGCAATGGAAATTATCGGCGAACTGCGGCCTGAACAAAACGTGCTAGCCGTCATTCCGTCTACGGACAACATGATCTCGTCTGATGCCATGAAGCCGGATGACGTCATCGTTTCGCTCAGCGGAAAAACCATTGAGATTCTGAACACCGATGCGGAAGGCCGCCTCGTGCTTGCCGACGGCATCACATATGCCAAGCAGCACGGAGCCTCTGTCCTCGTAGACGTCGCAACGTTAACGGGCGGTGTCATTGTCGCCTTAGGAAACGAAATGACGGGCGCCATGACCAATCACGCCGGGTTTTATAAGCAGGTGGCAGAATCGGCGAAGGAATCCGGAGAGCCGATCTGGCAGCTTCCGATTACAGAAAAGGATAAAAAACGCGTGAGAAACAGTCAGATGGCTGATTTGAACAATTCTCCGGGAAGAGAAGGCCACGCGATTATGGCGGGCACATTCATTGGTGAATTCGCGGAAAACACCCCGTGGGTTCATCTCGACATTGCGGGAACCGCGACGGCGAATAAAGCGACATGCTTCGGCCCTGCCGGCGCAACAGGCGTCATGGCAAGGACGCTGGCCGTTTTGACTGAGCGGTTTACGCCTGAAAGATAACAGCACCCGCTGCCTTGATGCAGCGGGTTTTTTGATTTCCAAAATCTTTAGTTGACTAAAGCGCAGAATGTATGTTAACTTTAATTATCTACTACATTAGCAAACTAAAGGATTTTTGGAGGGACTCATCAATGAATGCTGTTGTTGTCGCAGTATTGCTTATGCTCGTCTTAAGCCTGCTGCGTGTCAATATTATTATAGCTTTAATGATCGGAGCGCTTGCCGGCGGACTGACAGGGGGCTTAGGCCTTGGAGAGACGGTGAAGGCTTTTACTGACGGTCTCGGCGGAAATGCCACCGTCGCGGTCAGCTACGCGCTGCTCGGAGCATTTGCCGCGGCGCTGACAAAGACGGGGCTTCCCGATGCAATGGTCGAAGCGTCTGTCAAACTAATCGGTAAAAAGGAAGATTCGCGGAAAAAAGCACTGTCTAAAGTGTTAATCGTACTGATTATTTTAATCATATCCTGTTTCTCGCAAAACGTGGTGCCCGTTCACATTGCGTTTATTCCGGTATTAATTCCGCCGCTTTTAAAAATATTTAACGAACTTGAAATGGACCGCAGGCTGGTCGCGTGTGTGATGACATTCGGACTGACTGCGCCGTACATTGTTCTGCCGATCGGATTCGGACAGATTTTCCAGGGGATGCTGAGAGATAATATGGCATCAGCCGGTTTAAAGGTGCCGCTCAGTGATATCCCGTATGCTTTAATCATCCCGACGGCGGGGATGGTAGTCGGTTTAATTTTATCCGTCATCGTCTTCCGCAAACCGAAGAAATATGAGACGAAGGAGATTGCCGGATTATCGTCTTCTCCTTATACGAAAAAAAGCATTGCGATCGCCCTGTTCTCCATTGCCGTGTCGCTTGCCGTTCAGCTCTACCTGTCACAGGTGCTCGGAGTGGAAGGCATGATCATGGGCGCGCTCGCCGGCTTGTTTACGCTGTTTATCAGCGGAGTCATGAAGCGCAATGAAGCGGATAAGCTGATCACAGACGGTATGATTCTGATGGCCTTTATCGGTTTTGTTATGCTCGTTGCGGCCGGTTTTTCAAATGTATTGAACAAAACGGGGGATGTGGCTTCCTTGGTCAAAGCATCAACAGGCTTTATCGGCCACAGCCAATCGTTAGGCGCGCTCCTGATGCTGATCGTCGGTTTATTAATCACAATGGGAATCGGATCGTCATTTGCAACCGTCCCGGTCATTACGACTATATTTGTTCCGCTGTGCGCTCAGCTCGGATTCAGCCCGATGGCGACGATCGCCGTAATCGGAGCGGCTGCTGCAGTCGGTGATGCGGGTTCTCCTGCAAGTGACAGTACGCTCGGGCCGACGTCAGGCCTCAGCGCCGACGGGCAGCATCACCACATTTGGGATACGTGCGTCCCGACATTTATTTTCTATAACATTCCGCTTGTCATATTCGGCTGGATTGCCGCAGTTGTCCTGTAAAAAAAGGCTCCCCTTTCCGGGAGCCTTTTTGAATGCTTGAAAAAACTTACGCCGGATTTCGATTGAAGCCCGTCGCTTTATGAATGGACCTGTAAATGGCAGGCGCGATAGATGCCAATAACAATGCTAAAATGATATCTTTTATGAAAAACCAAATCATATAAAACCAAGCAATTCCGTAGCTGATTGGAGCATGAAGCCATAATTTCAGCGCAATATACGTATAGGTCGTGCCAATGAGATAAATGACCGCGGTACCGATCAAAGAGGCCCATGCATAATGCAGACGGCCGGGTTCTTTTGTCTTTTCCAGCAGCCAGCCTGCTGCAAATGCCGCCGGGATGTAAGCGAGAATAAATCCCCCGCTCTTTCCGATAAACGGCGCAAAGCCTGCTGAGAATTGGGCGAAGATGGGAGCCCCCGCGAGTCCGGCCAATGCGTATACCGTCATTGCAACGGCCGCCCGTCTTGCGCCGAGAAGCATCGCGGCTAACAGACAAAAGAAAGGCTGCAGCGATAGCGGAATTCCCGCAACTTGCAAAAAGGGAGCCATTGATGTAATGTTGGCGCCGATGGCCATCAGTGCGGCAAACATGCCGATAAGCGCCATATCGCCCGCGCGAAGGTTACGTTGTTTCATTTGTTTTTCCCCCTTACACTTGTACCAGATTAGCGTAATCGAAGGATGATTAATTGTCAACACGAATTTTATATAGGTTTACTAAATGGAGGGAGCCCTATGTTTTTCGGGAAAACGAAACAAACAGGACAGTCGGATCGGATTCCGCCAAACCAAAATGTCACAACGAAGTTTCCCGTGCTTCACGCTGGAAATGTTCCTTATTATGAAGATATGTCAAAATGGAACCTGCAGGTGTACGGGCTTGTCGATCGTCCTATGCTGTTAAGCTTTGAAGATATTAAAGCCTTTCCGAAAGCCGAATTGAAAAATGATATTCATTGCGTTACGGGCTGGTCCCGTCTTGATAACGTCTGGCAGGGCATACGCGCGAAAGACATCGCTGAGAAAGCGGGCGTGCACAAAGAAGCCGGTTTCGTCATTTTGCACGCTGAAGAGGGCTGGACGGCCAATCTGCCGCTTTCTGATTTTACGCGGGATACATCCCTGCTTGCATATGCGCATAACGGCGAGCAGTTAACGCCCGAGCACGGCTATCCGCTCAGAGGCGTTTTCCCCCATCTTTATTTTTGGAAAAGCGCCAAATGGCTGCGCGGCATTCAGTTCACAAAGGAAAACCACCCCGGCTTTTGGGAGAAAAACGGCTACCATATGAGGGGAGATCCATGGAAAAATCAGCGCTTTACATGGGATTAAACACATACCATCATATAGTTCTTAGGTACCTTATTGAAATAAGGTGCTTTTTTTATATCCAAAATCCATTGACTTTGTTTGGCAAAAAACCTATTATTTGAGGTGTCTTTTGATATTGAAAATCATTATCAATAAGCGGAGCGAATGTCATAGAGGGGATGAACTCATAATGGACGGAAAACAAACAAAGCGGGATTTCGCGCAGGCCGGACGATACGCGATTCCGGGTACAGAAGTAAGAGAAATGCGTTCAAAAGGAGGCCGTACGTATCGTATCTTTGTCTCTTTTCCTCAAGAAGAACCGCCTCCATCCGGCTTTCCCGTCATCTATCTGCTTGATGCGAATTCCGTGTTCGGTACAATGGCCGAAGCTTTGCGGGTGCAAAGCCGCCGGCCGGAAAAAACAGGCGTTGTCCCGGCAGTGATTGTCGGAATCGGCTACCCGACTGATCAGCCGTTTTCCGCCGAACGCCACAGTGATTTTACGATGCCGCTCTCTGAATCAGAACTGCCGGTACATCCGCGCGGTGCGGCGTGGCCCGAACAGGGTGGAGCGGAAGCGTTTCTGGCATTTATAGAAGAAGCAGTAAAGCCCGCGGTGGAGCGGGATTATCCGATCGACAGAGACAGGCAGACGATTTTCGGCCATTCGCTGGGCGGTCTTTTTGTGCTGCAAGTGCTTTTGACGAGACCGGACATGTTCCAGACCTATGTTGCCGGGAGTCCGTCAATTCACTGGAACAAACGTTTCATTCAGGAAGAAGCGGAGCGTTTGTCAGACCGGCTCTCTGAGGACAATCTTCAAGTCAGCGTACTGCTGGCAGCGGGAGAAATTGAAAAGACACATAAAAGCAGAATTCCGCAGCACGCAGAGGCGCTGTATTCTGTACTATCTGAGTTTGAAGGTGGCGGAGTCCGCGCTGAATACCGCGAGTTTGAAGGAGAGGGCCATATCTCTGTCCTGCCCGTTTTAATCAGCAGGGCCCTGCGTTTCTGCCTGAATCCGGGAGGGCCGCATACCCCGTATTCTCCTGCCTGAGAAAAAACAGGCCCTTCGAACTAAATGCGGCTGATTCTAATTTTCTAATTGACGGAGTGTTTTGATTTGGATATGATTGTCTTGAATCATAATTGATAATGATAATCATTATCAATATAGGAAGGGAATGATAATATGGACGCATTGGGAATGAAAGGGAAAACGGCGGTTGTCACCGGTGCCGCTCAAGGCATTGGAGAAGCAACAGCGCTCGCCCTTGCTGAACAAGGCGTAAATGTGGCTGCTATAGATAAGAATGAAGGCCTGCTTCGGGGGCTTACTGACAGACTCCGGGAAAAAGGCGTGCAGGCGCAGGCTTTCGCAGCAGATGTATCAGACAGTGCGGCTGTCAATGATATCATCGCCGCCGTTGAACACGACATGGGTCCTATTGAAATATTGGCGAACGTTGCGGGCGTGCTGCGGCCTGGGCCGGTGCATTCCCTCAGTGATGAAGAGTGGGATCAAACATTTTCAGTTAATACGACCGGTGTATTTCATGTGTCACGGGCTGTCAGCCGATACATGATGGAGCGGAAAAAAGGCGCCATCGTAACGGTCGGTTCAAATGCAGCCGGAGTTCCGCGTGCTTCCATGGCGGCTTATGCGGCGTCGAAAGCGGCTGCCGTCATGTTTACGAAATGCCTCGGGCTGGAGCTTGCGGCCTATCATATCCGCTGCAACATCGTATCTCCCGGCTCAACGGAAACCGACATGCAGCGTGCGCTGTGGCGGGATGAAAACGGAGCACAGGACGTTATCAGAGGTTCGCTTGATACATATAAAACGGGAATTCCGCTTCAAAAGCTGGCAAAGCCTTCTGATATTGCAAATGCCGTTTTGTTTTTGGCCTCTGAACAGGCAAGCCATATCACCATGCATGATTTATGCGTGGACGGCGGCGCTACTTTAGGCATTTGATGTAACGAGAAGGAGGGACAATCATGACAAATCAACATTTATTGACGGAAGTGTCTGCAAAAGAGGTGCTGGACGCTTACAAGCCCGGAGCGTTCTTTTTAGCTTCCCCGAAAAGTACGCTCCTTGCAGAAGGTGTGTTTGCAAAAGTGCCGGATGCAGACGGGGAGAACCAGCTGGACTCACTGTCTGAACGTGTGAGACAGACGCTTCTTGAGGCAAAGCAAGCCGGCATCAAACATCCGATTGCGGCCGGCGCCATTCCGTTTGACGGCAGAAAAGCTTCGCGGCTTTTTGTACCGAAAGCCGTCCTAACGGCAGGTCCGCTTTCGTTTACGGAAGCTTCCGCAGAAAAACCCCAAGCGAATACATATGACATCCGGCCCGTTCCTGACCCTGAGGACTTTATGAGCGGTGTGGAACAAGGCGTTTTAAACATTACGGACGGTCCGCTCAGCAAGATTGTACTGTCAAGGACGCTGCATCTGACCGCTGAAAGAGATATCGACATTCCCCAGGCCGTCAAGCATTTGGCGCAGCACAACCCGCGCGGCTATACATTCGCTGCAGATGTGACGGGAACGTCAGAAACAAGAAAAACGCTTTTCGGCGCGAGTCCTGAACTGCTTCTGTCGAAAAACGGAACATCCATTTTGTCCAATCCGCTAGCAGGTTCCAGACCGCGAAGCACAGATCCCGCTGAGGATCAGAGAAGAGCGGAGGAACTCCTGCAATCAGCTAAAGACCTGCATGAACATGCCGTAGTCGTTGCCGCAGTTGCCGCCGCACTTAAACCGTTCTGCCGTGTGCTTGATGTGCCGGAAAAACCGTCACTCATTAAAACTGAGGCGATGTGGCACTTGTCCACCGAGGTAAAGGGAGAGCTTAGTGATCCGTCAACGACATCGCTTGAGCTGGCCATCGCTCTTCATCCGACGCCAGCTGTATGCGGAACGCCGACGGATGCGGCGAGAGAAGCGATTCAAAATATTGAGCCGTTTGACCGCAATTTCTACACGGGAATGGCGGGCTGGTGTGATGCTGAAGGTGACGGAGAATGGATTATCGCACTTCGCTGCGCCGAAGCGGAAACAAGGTCTCTCCGGCTCTTTGCGGGTGCCGGGATTGTCGCCGGATCAAAGCCGCAGGACGAATTGGACGAGACATCGGCGAAATTCCGCACCATGCTCCGGGCGATGGGGCTTTATCAAGATGAGATGTAAAAAAGGAGGAAACAGATCGTGCTGACTGGATTTACGCCATGGCCGGAAGAATGGGCTGACAAATACCGCAAAGACGGCTGCTGGAAGGGTGAAACTTTCGGAGGGGTGCTGAAAGAGCGCGCGGCTTTATACGGAGATCAAACTGCCGTGACGTGTAAAGGTGTACATTGGACCTACAAAGAATTGGATGAAAGGGCCGACCGTTTGGCGGCGGGACTGCACAAGCTCGGAATTCAAAAGGAAGACCGCGTTGTCGTTCAGCTGCCGAATATCGCTGAGTTTTTTGAAGTGATTTTTGCGCTGTTCCGGCTCGGGGCGCTGCCTGTTTTCGCGCTGCCTTCTCACAGAAGCAGTGAGATTACGTATTTCTGCGAGTTTGCGGAGGCGAAAGCATACATCATTCCTGATTCGCATTCAGGCTTTGATTACAGAACGCTTGCCAGACAGGTGAAAGACAAACTTCCGGCTTTGGCGCATGTCATTGTGGCCGGCGAGGCTGAGGAATTTCAGGAACTGAGCAGCCTGCATAGAGAGCCCGTCCAGCTGGAAGACGTCAGCCCGGCGGAAGTCGCCTTTTTACAGCTTTCAGGAGGCAGTACGGGGCTGTCCAAGCTGATTCCGAGGACACACGATGATTACATATACAGTCTGCGCCTCAGTGCGGAAATATGCGGCTTGGATCATCACAGCGTTTATTTAGCCGCTTTGCCGACAGCGCATAATTATCCGCTCAGCTCACCCGGTGTGCTGGGAACTTTATATGCCGGGGGCCGGGTTGTTCTGTCACCCGCGCCGAGTCCCGATGACTGCTTCCCGTTAATTGAAAAAGAGCGTGTCACGATTACAGCGCTCGTCCCGCCGCTTGCGATGGTGTGGATGGAAGCATCCGCTTCGCGGCGTGATGATTTATCAAGCCTTCAAGTCCTTCAGGTAGGAGGCGCCAAATTCAGCGCTGAAGCGGCCCGCCGTGTGAAAAGCGCTTTCGGATGCACTCTTCAGCAGGTTTTCGGAATGGCGGAAGGATTGGTGAATTATACGAGACTGGATGATCCCGAGGAGATCATTGTCAATACGCAAGGCAGACCGATGTCACCATTTGATGAGGTGCGGGTTTTAGATGATGACGGGCGGGACGTGGCTCCCGGAGAAACCGGACATTTGTTTACACGCGGCCCTTACACGATTCGCGGATATTATAAAGCGCCTGAACATAATAAAAGAGCATTCACAGACGACGGCTTTTATCAGACCGGCGATCTCGTCAAAGTGACGGCGGAGGGGTATATCGTCGTCGAAGGACGCGCGAAAGATCAAATCAACCGGGGCGGCGAAAAGATTGCCGCTGAAGAGGTGGAAAATCACCTTCTGGCCCATCCTGCCGTTCATGATGCGGCCATGGTTTCAATGCCGGATGATTTTCTCGGAGAGCGGTCCTGTGTGTTCGTCATTCCGAAAGGAGAAGCGCCGAAACCGGGAGAGCTGAAAGCGTTTTTACGGGAGCGCGGGCTGGCGGCATATAAAATTCCCGACCGGGTTGAATTTATCGCTTCTTTCCCAAAAACCGGCGTCGGCAAGGTCAGCAAAAAGGACCTTCGCGAAACGATCGCCCAAAAATTGAAGCCTGCTGAAATCAAACAATCATAAAAAGGAAGTGTTTACATTGGCTATACCGGCTATTCCCGCATATGCGCTGCCGACAGCGTCAGATATGCCTGAAAATAAAGTATCGTGGACGCTGAACCCGAAACGCGCGGTGCTTTTAATCCATGACATGCAGAATTATTTCGTCGATGCTTTTGAGAAAGGGAAGGCTCCGATCACGGAGGCGGCTCAGAATATCAAGAAAATAAAAGAGCAATGCAAAGCGCTCGGCATTCCGGTGGTGTACACCGCGCAGCCGGGCAGCCAAGACCCGGCAGACCGCGCCCTGCTGACGGATTTTTGGGGGCCGGGACTTAAAAGCGGTCCTTATGAAGAAAAGGTCATTCCGGAGCTTGCCCCCGAAGATCATGACATTGTCCTCACAAAGTGGAGATACAGCGCGTTTAAACGGACGAATCTCCTTGATATCATGCGTGAAAAGGGCAGAGATCAGCTCATTATTACGGGAATTTACGCACACATCGGCTGCCTCGTCACAGCCTGTGAAGCTTTTATGGATGATATTCAAAGCTTCTTTATCGGAGACGCCGTAGCTGACTTTTCTTCAGAAAAACATAAGATGGCCATCGAATATGCGTCCCAGCGCTGCGCTTACACAGCTTTGACAAACGAAGTGCTGGAAGTGCTGGGCGGCTCGCCGGTTTCTGACGGAAAAGAGAAGACTCCCGCCGCATTGACAAAAGAACGGGTTCGGGAGCAAATTGCGGCGATTCTTCAAGAATCTCCGTCCGATATTCCGGATCAGGAAGACCTGCTGGACAGAGGCCTTGACTCCGTCAGAATCATGAGCCTTGTCGAACAATGGCGCCGTGACGGAGCTGAAGTGACGTTTGTGGAACTGGCGGAGAATCCGACGCTTGAAGAGTGGTGGAGACTGCTTTCTTCCCGATCTCAAAAAGTCTTGCCGAATGCAGATTATTTATAAGGGAGAGAATAGAATGCATGATACACAACAGCTGCCTCTGACAGGCGCACAGGCCGGTATCTGGTTTGCGCAGCAGCTTGATCCTGATAATCCGATTTACAATACAGGCGAGTATGTTGAGATAAATGGCGCGCTCGATGTGAACATATTTAAAACGGCTCTTGAACGTGTGCTGACCGAAGCTGGATCATTACACGCCCGCTTCACAGAGGGAACAGACGGACCGAGACAGACGATCGCTCCTTCTTGTGAGGCCGCGATTGAGGTCATAGATGTGAGCGCAGCGGCTGATCCGAAGCAGACCGCACTCAGAATCATGCAGACTGATTTGGCTGAGCCCGTTGATATGGGGGCCGGTCCCTTGTACCGCGACATTTTATTCCAAGCCGGACCGGAACGTTTTTTCTGGTATCAGCGCATTCACCACATCGCGATAGACGGCTACGGTTTTTCACTGCTGGCACGGCGTACGGCGCAAATGTACACTGCAATGCGGGAGGGACGTCCGGATAACGGGCGCTCCTTCGGTTCTTTGGAGGATCTGGTAAAAGAAGATCAAGAGTACCGCGCGTCTGATCAATTCCTGAAAGATCGGGAATTTTGGATGGAGAAATTTGCAGATGAACCTGATGTCGTCAGCTTGGCGGAAAGAGCGCCGAGAACGTCAACAAGCTTTCACAGGAGCACGGCTTATCTTTCTGAAACGGCTTTACAGCATGTGAAAGCGATTCCGAACTGGCATGAGGCGGTCACGGCCGCGGTAGCTGTATATGTTCATCGGATGACAAGCGCCGGGGATATCGTGCTCGGTTTGCCGATGATGGGCCGGATCGGTTCGATTTCACTGAATATTCCGAGTATGGTGATGAATCTGCTGCCTTTGCGGCTTTCTCTCCGCCCGGATATGCATTTTCACGAGGCGGTCAGCCAAGTGGCAAAAGAAATCCGAAGCATCCGGCGTCATCAGAAATATCGCCATGAAGACCTGCGCCGCGATCTTAAATTATTAGGAGAAAACCGCAGGCTGTTCGGTCCGCAAGTCAATGTGATGCCGTTTGATTACGCGCTTGATTTCGCCGGAGCGCGGGGGATCGTTCATAACTTATCAGCAGGGCCCGTTGATGATTTGTCAATTAACGTTTACGACAGAGCCGACGGCAGCGGATTGCGTGTGGACTTTGATGCGAATCCGGAAGTGTACAGCGCCGAAGATATTGAAAACCATCAAAAACGCTTCCTGCTGCTGCTGGAATCAGCTGTGAAAGACCAGACACAAAAAATCGGCACACTCAATCTTCTGCTTGAAAGCGAACGTCTCCGCGTGCTGAAAAGCTGGAATGACACGTGCAAACCTGAAAGGCAGAAAAGTCTCCCGGAGCTGTTTTACAACCAGGCCGTAAAAACACCGCACCGCCCGGCAATCATCACGGAAAACGAAGAGCTCACCTATGCCGAATTGAACAAGCGCGCGAACCAGCTTGCCGGCATGTTAAAGCAAAAAGGGCTCGGGCCGGAACAATTTGCCGCTTTACTGCTTCCGCGGTCACAGGATTTGGCCGTGAGCATGCTGGCCGTTTTGAAAACGGGAGCCGCGTACCTGCCGCTTGATCCTGATTTTCCTTCTGAGCGGATCACATACATGCTCAAAGATGCACAGCCTGTTTGTCTGATTACAACGATGGAATTATCCGGCCGCATGCCGGAAGACAGTGATGCAAAAAGGATCATTCTCGATGACCCGGATACGGTAAAAATCATTGCCGGTCAAAATGCTGACGGTCCTGCTCTGACGGAATGTTCACCTTTAAACCCTGCTTATATCATTTATACTTCGGGCTCAACGGGCAGACCGAAAGGCGTTGTCATCACATTAAAAAGCGTAAGCAATTTTCTCTTATCCATGCGGGAAATGTTTCCGCTCGGCGGACAAGACCGCCTGCTCGCCGTTACGACTGCGGCGTTTGATATTTCCGGGCTTGAGCTCTTCCTTCCGCTTATCAGCGGGGCAGGGTGCGTCATTGCCCGAAAGGAGACGATTCAGGAGCCGCAGGCGCTGGCGCACATGATTCACTCATACGGTATTTCAATCATGCAGGCAACACCGACATTATGGCATTCATTAGTCACAAATGAACCGGATTCACTTCGGTCGCTGCAGGTGCTTGTCGGAGGTGAGGCGCTCCCGAAAGCGTTAATGCATGCACTGCTTGAATTAGGCTGTACGGTGACGAATCTGTACGGGCCGACTGAAACAACAATCTGGTCGGCCGCACAGCCGCTTGCAAAAGACTATACAGGGACGCCCCCGATCGGAAAGCCGATTTGGAACACGCGGGTATATGTGCTGGATGCCGCATTGCAGCCCGTCCCGCCGGGAGTTGCGGGTGAGCTTTATATCGCGGGCGAGGGGCTTGCCAGAGGCTATTTTAACAGGCCTGATTTAACAGCGGAAAGATTCATTGCCGACCCGTACGGCCCCGCAGGTGCGAGAATGTACCGGACGGGCGATCTCGTGCGCTGGCGTGAGGACGGTTCACTTGATTATATCAGCAGAGCCGATCATCAAATTAAAATCCGCGGATTCAGGATAGAATTAGGGGAAATTGAGACGGTGCTGTCGAACTATCCGGGTATTTTGCAGGCCGCTGTCATTGTCCGTGAAGATCAGCCGGGAGACAAGCGGCTGGCGGCTTATGCTGTCGCGGATCACCCCCTTGATATCGGCGGCCTTCGTGCATATATGGGCGAAAGCCTGCCGGATTATATGGTGCCGGGCGCATTTGTACAGCTGGAGGAACTGCCGCTGACACCGAATAAGAAGCTCGATCGCAATGCTCTGCCTGCACCTGATTTTTCCGCTGTCCTGAGTGACAGAGGGCCGCGGACGCCGCAGGAAGAAATATTATGCGAGCTGTTTGCCGAGGTTCTCGGTCTTGCACGGGTCGGAATTGATGACGGATTCTTTGAACTGGGCGGCCATTCACTCTTAGCGGGACGCCTGATGAGCCGGATCCGGGAGACGATGGGCGCAGAGCTAGGCATCGGCCGTCTGTTTGATACACCGACGGTTGCAGGGCTCGCCGCACAGCTGGACACTGCAAAGAACGCGCGGCCACAGCTTAAGCCGTTTGCCCGTCCGCAGCATATCCCGCTGTCATTCGCGCAGCTGCGTCTGTGGTTTCTCTACTGCCTTGAAGGTCCGAGCCCGACTTACAACATTCCGGTGATTGTCCGTATGTCAGGAAAGCTTAACCAAACAGCGCTGAAACACGCCTTTTACGATGTTGTCAGCCGCCATGAAAGCTTGCGCACCGTTTTTCCGGAAAATAAGGGCTCGTCTCATCAGCTCATTTTGCCTGCTGAAGAAGCCTGTCCCGTGTTTACAGTGACACATGCAGACGAAAACGAGCTTCAAGACATGCTTGCCGCTGCGGCACGCTACCGGTTTGATCTCGCAAAAGAGCCGGCCGTACGGGCTGAGCTGTTTGATCTTGGCTACGGCGAATATGCGCTGATGGTTCTCCTGCATCACATCGCAGGTGACGGCTGGTCCTTGAATCCGCTCATGCGTGACTTATCGGCAGCCTATATTGCCCGCCAAACAGGCAAAAAAGCAGAATGGCCGCCGCTATCGGTTCAATATGCTGATTATGCGCTTTGGCAGCAGCAGCTTTTAGGAAGCGTATCTGATTCTGAGAGCTTAATAGCGCGCCAGCTGAATTTCTGGAAGAAAACACTTGAAAATGTACCGGATCAGCTGGAGCTGCCGTCTGATTTTCCGCGACCCGCCGAATCAAGCTACAGAGGCGGCGTCATTCCGGTCAAAATCGGCCAAGAGCTTCATACCCGTCTTCTCTCACTTGCCAGAAATCAGCGCGTAAGCCTGTTTATGGTGCTTCAATCAGGGCTTTCCGCACTGCTGACCCGGCTTGGGGCCGGAACTGATATACCGATCGGCAGCCCGATAGCCGGCCGCAGTGATGACGCATTGGGCGACCTTGTGGGCATGTTCATTAATACTCTCGTGCTGAGAACTGACACCTCAGGCGATCCAAGCTTTTGTGAGCTTCTTGAAAGGGTCCGGACGATAAATCTCGCCGCATATGAACATCAGGACGTGCCGTTTGAACGTCTCGTGGAGGAATTGAATCCGGTCCGTTCCCGGTCAAGACATCCGCTGTTCCAAGTGATGCTCGCATTCCAAAATACGCCTGATCCTGTACTCAGCCTTCCGGACATGGAAACAAGCCTGCAAATCAGCAGCGTCGGAGCGTCCAAATTTGATTTGACGCTGGAATTGGCTGAACAGCGCCATGACGACGGGACGCCTGCCGGTATTGAAGGTCTACTGGAATTCAGCACGGACCTATTCAAAAAAGAAACGGCTGAAGCACTTGCGGGACGTCTGCTTCTTCTGCTCGAAGATGCCGCATCGCATCCGGAAAAGCCGATCGGAAGCTTAACGATTCTTTCTGATGAAGAGCGCCGAAAGCTATTGCCGGTTAAACGGAATAAACAGCACACTCAGCCTCGAAAGACATTGCCTGAACTGTTTGAAAGACAGGCCGCCGAAAAACCGGATGAAACGGCGGCCGTATATAAAGAGAGCCGGCTCACTTATAAAGAGCTGAATCAAAAAGCCAATCAGCTCGCACATTTGATGATCGCCCGCGGCGTCGGCCCGGAGCAGTTTGTCGCGCTGGCCCTGCCGCGCTCTTTAGATACGATTGTCGGGCTGTTAGCCGTCCTGAAAACGGGAGCTGCGTATTTGCCGCTTGATCCCGATTATCCGTCGGACCGCATCGCTTTTATGTTACAGGATGCCAAGCCTGTATTTATGCTTACCAATCGTGAAGGCGCAAGTAAGTTTCCTGCCGAAAGCGGTATGCCGTCCTTCATTTTGGATGACCCGCAGAAAAAAGAAACACTTGAGCAATATGCCGTCACGAATCCGACTGACGCAGACAGGAGTTGTCCGCTGTCACCGCTTCATCCGGCTTACGTCATTTACACGTCGGGATCGACCGGTGTGCCGAAAGGAGTCATCATCCCGCACAGCAATGTCATCCGGCTGTTTGAGTCGACACAGCACTGGTACCGCTTTAATTCTGATGATGTATGGACGATGTTTCACTCTTACGCATTCGATTTCTCTGTCTGGGAAATGTGGGGGCCTTTGCTTCATGGCGGACGTCTCGTCGTCGTGCCGCATGACATCAGCAGATCGCCGGAAGCGTTTCTGGATCTTCTTGTGAAAGAGCGAGTGACCGTGCTTAACCAAACGCCGTCAGCGTTTTACCAGCTGATGCATGCGGAAAAAGAAAACGAAGAACTGGGGCGGCAGCTTGCACTCAGATATATCATCTTCGGCGGCGAGGCGCTTGAGCTGGGCCGGCTTGAAGATTGGTACAGCCGCCATCCGGACGATAAGCCGGTGCTCATAAATATGTACGGCATTACGGAAACGACGGTGCACGTCAGTTATCTTGAATTAGACAAAAACATTGCGGAACTGAAGGCAAACAGCCTCATCGGCTGCGGCATTCCTGATCTGAACGTATATGTGCTTGATGACCGGCTTGAGCCTGTGCCTCCGGGCATCACAGGCGAAATGTATGTTGCAGGGGAAGGTGTGGCACGCGGTTACTTAGGGCGGCAAAGCCTGACCGCGGAACGCTTTGTGGCTGATCCGTACGGCCCGCCGGGAACGAGAATGTACCGGACGGGAGACTTAGCCCGCCTGCGGACGGACGGTTCTCTTGATTATATGGGAAGGGCGGATCACCAGATAAAAATCCGCGGATTCCGGATTGAACTGGGAGAAATCGAGGCGGTTCTCGTCAAACATCCGGGAGTTGAGGACGCGGCCGCAGTCGTCCGTGAAGACCGGCCGGGAGACAAACGGATCGCCGCTTACCTTGTCCGCTCTGACAGCAGCTTAGATACGGGAGAGATTCGCCGGTTTGCCGGAGAAAGCCTGCCGGATTATATGGTTCCGTCTGCTTTTGTCCAAATGGATGAACTGCCGCTGACACCGAATGGAAAGCTTGACCGAAAAGCGCTCCCTGCGCCTGACTTCCAAATGGAGGTCTCCGGGCGGGGACCGAGAACACCTCAGGAAGAAATGCTGTGTGAGCTGTTCGCAGAGGTGCTGCACCTGCCGCGTGTCGGTATTGATGACAGATTCTTTGATTTAGGCGGCCATTCTTTGCTTGCGGTCCATTTAATGAGCCGTATTCGGGAAGCGATGGGAGCCGAGCTCAGTATCGGAACATTATTCGAAGCTCCTACGGTGGCAAGTCTTGCTGAAAGGCTTGAGACGGGCACAGGGACAAGCGCGCTTGATGTGCTTCTGCCGCTCAGAACAGCCGGAGAAGAAACACCGCTGTTTTGTGTCCATCCTGCCGGCGGTCTCAGCTGGTGTTATGCCGGGCTGATGTCTTCTTTAGAAGCCGATTATCCGATATACGGTTTACAGGCGAGAGGCATCGGAAAAAAAGAACCGCTTCCCGAAAGCCTTGATGACATGGCGGCGGATTATATTGAAAAGATCCGCACCGTGCAGCCGAAAGGGCCGTACCGTCTGCTCGGCTGGTCTCTCGGGGGAAATGTCATTCAGGCCATGGCGACACAATTACAGAGCCGGGGCGAAGAGGTTTCGCTTTTGGTGATGCTTGACGCGTACCCGAATCATTTTCTGCCGATAAAAAATGCGCCTGATGACGAGGAAGCCGTCATTGCGCTGCTTGCCCTGGGAGGGTACGACCCGGACAGCCTCGGGGATCAGCCGCTTGATTTTGACACCGCGTTGACCATTCTCCGCCGTGAGGGAAGCGCATTAGCCAGTCTGGACGAGTCAGTGATGATGAATCTGAAAGACACATACGTCAATTCTGTCGGGCTGTTAGGGAAGTACAAGCCGAAGCCGTTCCATGGAGATGTTCTGTTCTTCAGATCGACGGTTATCCCGGAATGGTTTGACCCGATTGAGCCGGATACTTGGAAACCGTATATTACGGGAAAAATCGAGCGGTATGATTTAGACTGCCGCCATAAGGATATGTGCCAGCCGGGACCGCTTGCCGACATCGGCGCGATTCTGGCAGAGAAATTAAACGGACGGCGTACAGTCCGGTAAAGAAAGGATCAATCTGCTATGACAAATCCATTTGAACGGGAAGACAGCTTATATCATGTCCTAGTCAATGCTGAAGGCCAGTACTCACTGTGGCCGGCCTATCTGGATGTGCCGGACGGCTGGGAAACCCGCCTGATGAATGAAAACCGCTCCGTTTGTCTCGAATATATTGAAACAAACTGGCGTGATATGAGGCCGGAAAGCCTGAAACAGGCCGAAGCCGCTAAGATGTAATAAATTAAAGCCTGCCGCTATTTCGGCAGGCTTTTTATACGGATATCAGCTGTTAAGCTGTGTATGATCACAAAATGTATAAGGGTGTCCTTCTTCATTCGTGCACCATGACTGAGACAGAAAAGCCAAAAAGACCGCGGCCCACTGGTCTGCAAACTGAATTAAAATACCGCCGTCGTGCCATGTTCCGTTATCCTTCTTCCAGCGTGTGTCAATTGGATTTCCCTGATTCATATGAATATTATGCATGCCGTTTGTCGGTTTGAATCCGAAAATCTTATCAGCGCCCGGCTCCGGTCCGAATTTAGAGCCGTAAATATAGACGGCGGCTTTTTCCGATTTTGCTTTTTGCATATACGTCTCAATAAAATCATTTAAGTCATTATCAGGCCCGGTGACTTCATGCGGGAGCGGCACCATGTTCCGGGGATCAAACAATCCGCCGCGGACATAATCCAGCGCCAGCTCACGGCTCGTTTCATCAATTGGGGTGTACCCATACGGTATGTTCGGCAGCAGGGTGATCGCGCTTGCGTCAAAATGATCGCGCGCCGCATACAGAACCTCTGATTCTTTTGAACTTGACATGACATTGATCGCACAGCGATAGTGCGTATCAGGCTCGCCTAGCACCTCGACTTGAAAATGCGGAGAATCATCATCTGTTTCCCTTCTCATATCTAACACAGTGCCTTTTAATACACCATAGTGCTGAACAGCCATATGAATCCTCCTTTTTCTTCCGGGATATGAATTGATATTCGAGACAGGTGTCCGTTTTTCCTTTTATGAGAAAGAAAAAAGGACAGCCCGCTGATCAGGCTGTCCTCTTCATATCTATTAAGCTTTTGCAGCTGAACCTTGCATCGCTTTTTCAGCAGGCACGTAGTCATAGCCTAAGTCTTTGGCTACCGCTTCATACGTGACATGTCCGTTAGCCGTATTCAGCCCCGCTTTAAGCGCCGGGCTCTCGGCAATGGCTTTCGCCGCGCCTTTATTGGCGATTTCAAGCGCATAAGGAACGGTCACATTCGTTAATGCGAGCGTAGATGTACGCGGTACGGCGCCCGGCATATTGGCGACAGCGTAATGAACGACACCGTGTTTTTCGTAAGTCGGATTATCGTGTGTTGTAATATGATCAACGGTTTCCACAATGCCGCCTTGATCAATGGCAACATCAACAATGACGGAACCCGGTTTCATCTGTTTGACCATTTCTTCGGTAACGAGAGTCGGCGCTTTGGCTCCCGGGATGAGTACGGCGCAGATCAGAAGATCCGCTTCCGCGACAGAGTCTGCAATATTTACAGGGTTTGAGATCAGTGTTTTAATCTGATGCCCGAAAATATCATCAAGCTGACGCAGGCGGTCTGCGTTTAAATCGATCATTGTCACATCGGCACCGAGTCCGACAGCCATTTTCGCGGCATTTGTTCCGACGCCGCCCCCTCCGATGATCGTGACTTTCCCGCGGGATACACCCGGTACGCCGGCTAATAAAATTCCTTTTCCGCCCTTTGGTTTTTCAAGGAACTGAGCACCGATCTGAGCGGCCATTCTTCCGGCCACTTCAGACATCGGCGTAAGCAGCGGAAGTGAACGTCCGTCCGTTACCGTTTCGTACGCAATAGCTGTCACGCCTTTTTTTGTAAGCGCTTTAGCTAATTCCGGCTCTGCGGCTAAATGAAGGTAAGTGAATAAGATCAGGCCCTGACGGAAATACGCATACTCCTCAGCCAGCGGTTCTTTTACCTTCATGACCATTTCCGCATCCCATACTTGCTGTCTGTCCTCCAGAATTTCCGCGCCTGCAGATACATAATCTTCATTAGTAAAACCGCTTCCGAGTCCCGCTCCGGATTCCACAAGAACCCGATGGCCGTTTCCGATAAGCTGTGAAACGCCTCCAGGTGTTAATGCCACTCGATTTTCATTGTTTTTGATTTCTTTTGGAACCCCGATAATCATGTCTGTTTCCCCCAATGTTTGTGTGATGTTTCAAGTGTAGCGCGATTTTTGCGAAAATTCTTTGTTTGAAACAGAAAATAAAAAAACACGGATTTGTGAAATTTCACGAACCCATGCTGCGAAGCTTGATATCAAGGTAAATCGTAAACTTTTCATTCACGTTTTTTAAGTCGATTTCTGCGATCTGGCTGATTCTCTTCAGCCTGTAATTCAATGTATTGACATGAATGTTAAGCGCTTTAGCGGCGGTGTTGACGTTGCTGTCGGCATCAATGAAATGTTCGAGCGTTTTTACCATATCGGCCTGATGCTCTCTGTCATACTGCTCAAGTTTTGACAGGGAATAGTTCATATAGCCGCTGTGCTTGCGTTTTTCATCCAACACATCAAGGTACTGATAAATGCCGAGTTCAGAAAAACTGAAAAGGTGTTTGGTTTCTCTCACAAACCGTTCTTTCGCTTTTAATACGGAGAGCGCTTCCTGATAGGAGCGGTAAACGTAAGAAATCGATTCGTAAATACCGCCGATCGCAATCGACGCATCCTCAATTTTATATCGTTCCTTCAGCTGTTTTTGAACATGGAGGGCGAAATGCTTTAAATCTTTAAAAGGCTGATCAGTTTTCGGCGCAGCTAGTAGGATTAATTCATTTGAATCGACAGTCGCCAGCATGACATGTATCTGCTGTGTCGTTTCCTGCAAATATTGCAGCTGCTGTTCCGTCTTTTCAGTCAGCTCCTCATGCAAACGGATGATCATGACGCTGAATACGGACGGCAGCGCCATTCCGAGCTTATGAAATCCTTCGGCCATCTCGGCTTCCTGATAAATATGGCCGGTCAGCATTTTCCAAAAAAACTCCTGGCCCCGCTCTTCGATTTTCGTTTTGCGGATCTGCAGGTGCAAAAGCTTGTTCCGCACCGCTTTGGCTGCCAGCTGAAGCGTCTTCAGGTCCTCGTCATTGAGCTTTTTTTTGATCTCAAGCGCCCAAATAAATCCGAGAACCTGACTGTTTTTCCAGATGGAAATCGCCACGCGGTTGCTCAGGCCCACCTCGTCAATTTCTTTCACTTTGATCGGCTGGTCCGTTTTTAAAAGGGCCGGAATGGTTCCGTCTTTCCACAGTTTATTGATGACTTTTTCAGGCACCCTCCGCCCGATAATCGTCGACGTCCGGGCCGGATCTGTACAATCGCTGTGCGTGCTGTATGCAAGCAGTTTATGATTAACGTCTTCTATTGTAATGGGGCATTGAAGGACCTCGCTGATATGGTCGGCTACATCTTCAAGCCTGTCGAAACTGTACTTAAATGGATCTTTTGGATTGGTCATCTGTATCCCTACTTTTTCATAGCTTCATATCTTGATCTTACCATCTTGTTTTTCAGACTGAAAGGCATCTTTGAACGGAAGCGGAGTAGGAAAATAGGATCATTTGAAAAAATGGAAAAGAATAAGATAATCATACTATTATATTTACAAAATGTGTAAATGTAACGAAAAATCCAATATATCATAAGACTCATTTTGTAAAATTAAAACAGATTTGTTTGACTGTGCCGAATTGTTGTTTTTATAATAATGACGTTCAAAAAATAAGTGAATTAGCCCATATTTAGGCTGATGACACAGGAGGGTATAAGGAATATGTCTGGATTAATTCGTGTCACACCCGAAGAGCTAAGAGCGATGGCTAAGCAATATGGCGTTGAAAGTCAGGAAGTCATGAATCAGGTTGACCGCCTGAACCGCATGATTTCTGATTTGAAAGGCATGTGGGAAGGTGCTTCAAGTGAAGCATTCGCGGATCAATATGAGCAGCTGAAACCTTCATTTATTAAAATGTCTGAATTGCTTCAAGATGTGAATCATCAGCTCGATCAAACGGCAAATACGCTTGAGTCTACTGACCAAGATATCGCTAACCAAATTCGCGGATAATAAGATGAATGAAGAACGGAGCGCCTGATTCAATCAAGAAGACGGCGCTCTTTCTATGTAAGGGTGATATGAATATGTATATCGATATTACAATAGATTTAACACATTATAACGGCAGCGTCTTCGATCTCAGATTGTCAGATTACCATTCTGTGAAAAAAGTCATTGATATTGCCCGGCAGGCTCAGCAAGTATCCGTTCCGCCGCGTGAAGGCTATTGGATCAGAGTGGTCAATAAAGAAACGGTTTTTTCCGGAGAGCAAAAATTATCTGACTGCGGCATTACGAACGGAGACCGCCTTGAAATTTTATGAGAGGACATGGTGGAATGACAGGTCATAACAGATCTTATTTAGAAACAGAACTGGACGCCGTCCGGGAAGAAACCGAATCAGGCTTCACGTTCACCTTCCAGCGGGAAAAAGTCAAACTTCTTGACGGGCTGGAAGCAAACGTGATTAAAGAGGCCGATCCTTTTTTTCAAAAAGAGGTTTCAGTCTCAGAAGACGAAGTAACCATAACGATCAGACCCCCTTCTTCTTACCAGGCTTTCCGCTATATAAAAGGAAAAGATAAAAAAAGCAGGTGGCAATTTGCCTACCGTCTCGTTCAAGCCGTGAAACAGCATAAGCTGAAACGGCTCAATCTGATTGCGGCCCCGGAAAATATCGTGTTTGATAAAGCGCTGACACCTTACTTTCTGCATTACGGCGTAAAGGAGAGCCTCCCGCCTTATGAGGAAGACAGAGAAAGAGTGTTAAAGGAGCTCAAAGCATGTGCGGCGCTTGCGGCTGACGGGGCTTTCACCTTCGAAGAATATTTGAAGTACAAGGAGACACTTCAATTCTCTCCCGAGGTAAAAAGCGTGTTAGAAGCGGAAACGTTTGAGGACCTGGAAGAAACCATTCTAACCGTAATTGATTCCCTCGAAGCAAGGGACAAGACATACATAAAACTGCCGAAAAAGAAATGGAAAATTCAAAGATACGCCGGACTGGCGCTTGCCGTCCTCCTTGTGCCGGCACTTCTGTATTCCTTGTACGCACTGTTTTTCGCCCAACCGAAGCAAGAGGCAATCACCGAAAGCAACCGCTATTTTTTAAATCAGCAGTACAGCAAAGTCATTGACACACTGGCCAAATACGATGCGGAAAGCCTTCCTGAATCCGTGCAGTACGAGCTTGCTTCTTCTTATGTGGCAGTAGAAAAACTGAGCGAAGAACAGCGGAAAAACATCGGAAATCTGGTCACCCTGCAATCAGATCCGAAGCACTTCCTTTATTGGATTGATATCGGCCGAGGGGAAAATGAAGAAGCCATCAATATCGGCCGCAATCTTGAGTACAACCCGTATATCTGGCTCGGGCTTACAAAATATAAGCAGCAATTATTGGCGGACGACAGTATGAAAGACGACGAAAAGCAGAAAGAACTGGACGCTGTGGAAAGCGAGCTGGAGAAGGCGAAAAAAGAGCAGGAAGAGCAAAACAAAGAAGCGGACGAAAACACCGCTGAAGCTTCCGCAGGACAGGATAAAGACGGCAAAAAGGACGAAGCAAAGGATAACAAAGAGAGCGACAAGAAAGATGAGAAAAAAGATGAAAAAAAATAACAGCGTATATCAACTGGCCGTAAATAACGATCAGGCAGTCAGGAGGTTCGCCATATGAGTCTGTTATGGGTCTTTTACCGGGAGCATGTACAAAAGATTCAGCTGTCTGAACTCCCGCCGTCTCAGCCGATTACGATCGGCCCGGAAATAAAGGATACGATCACGTTCGGCACACTGCCGTTACGGCAGCCTGCCGCAACCCTTTATCGTAAGGAAACAGATCATTACGAAGTTTTCCTGGGAAATAACTGTGCCGGCGAATTGACAATAGGAAATGAAATGCCCTGCCGGATTGAAGAAGAGACGCTGCGGCTTCTTCTCACTCCTGATCAGGAAGAATCCTCCGTTTACTTTATCGGCGGGAAGGACGAGATCGTTTTCTCATCAGCAACAGAGGAAGCGGATATATACAAAGAGCCGTCGTCCGCTCAAACAGGCGATTTTTATCTGCGAAAAGCGGGAGGAAGCTGGTCTGTTGTTCCTGGCGGCCGGGAAGTTTATCTGAACGGAGAGCTCACAAAAGCTCCTGAAAAGCTTCGGACGGGAGATGAGCTGCTGTGGAATTTTCTGCGTGTGAGGCTGACCGAGGACGACCTTTTAGAAGTCATTCATCACGAAACATTTCAAAGCAGCTTAATCAAAACGATAAAGCCAAGCACCGAAATGAAAAAGAAATACCCGCAATATCGAAGAACGCCGCGGATGGTCTACGATCTTCCCGAAGACCGCGTGTCATTCAGTTTCCCTTCGCAGGAAAGCGAACAGAATAACCGGGGGCTGTGGCTCGTCATTCTGCCTCCTGTGGTCATGCTGATTGTAATGGGGGTTGTCGCCATTATACAGCCGAGGGGTATTTTCATTCTCGTCTCTTTGGCGATGTTTATGATGACTCTCATTACGTCCACCGTGCAGTATTTCCGAGAAAAAACGCAGCGAAAAAAACGGGAGGAAAAGCGGGAGCGTGTGTACAAGCAGTATTTAGAAAACAAACGGAAAGAGCTTCAGACGCTTTCGGAAAAACAATTGCAAGTGCTGACGCATCACTTTCCCCCGTTTGAAAAAATGAAATATTTAACCTCTGAAATCAGCGGCCGCATTTGGGAGAAATCGCTGGAAAGCAGGGATTTCCTGATGCTCCGGCTCGGAACGGGCACGGTTCCGGCAAGCTACGAGATTTCGATGAGCGGCGGAGACCTGGCGAACCGTGATGTCGATGACTTGATGGAGCAGTCGCAGCATATGCAGCGTGTATATAAAGATATCCGCCATGCGCCCGTGACCGTTGATTTACAAGAAGGACCGATGGGGCTCGTCGGGAAACCCCAGATCGTCAAAAATGAAATTCATCAGCTGATCGGCCAGCTCGCTTTCTTCAACAGCTATCATGACCTGCGGTTTGTCTTTATCTTTCATGAAGAGGAATATAAGGATTGGGAATGGATGAAGTGGCTGCCGCAATTTCAGCTGCCTCATATGTATGCGAAAGGGTTTATATACAATGAACAGACGCGCGATCAATTGTTATCGTCCATTTATGAGCTGCTGCGGGAACGGGATTTGGAAGACGAGAAAGAAAAAAAGATTTTTCAGCCGCATTTTGTTTTTGTCATCACAAATCAGCAGCTGATTGCAGAGCACGTCATTTTAGAATATATCGAAGGCCGGCATGAGCATCTCGGCATCTCGGCGATCATTGCCGCGGAAACGAAGGAAAGCCTGGCAGAAAACATTCACACTCTCGTCCGCTACATTAATGAGGATGAGGGCGACATTCTCATTCAGAAGAAAAAAGCGGTGCAAATCCCGTTTAAGCTGGACAGGCATGAACGGACAGACAATGAGCGGTTTTCCCGGACGCTTCGGACATTGCACCATCAGGTCGGGATGACGAATTCCATTCCAGAAACGGTCTCATTTTTGGAACTGTTTCATGCGAAGGAAGTAAAAGAAATCGGCATCAGGCAGAAGTGGGAGACAAGTGAGTCTGCTAAATCGCTGGCTGTTCCGATCGGCTACAAGGGAAAAGACGATATCGTGTATTTAAACCTGCATGAAAAAGCCCACGGGCCGCACGGATTGCTGGCGGGGACGACTGGCTCCGGGAAAAGTGAATTTCTGCAAACGTATATTCTGTCATTGGCCGTTCATTTCCACCCGCATGAAGCGGCGTTTTTGCTGATTGACTATAAGGGCGGAGGAATGGCGCAGCCGTTCCGCAAGATGCCGCATCTTCTCGGAACCATCACGAACATCGAAGGAAGCAGAAACTTCAGTATCAGGGCGCTTGCCTCCATCAAAAGCGAGCTGAAAAAACGGCAGCGGCTGTTTGATCAATACCGCGTCAATCACATCAATGACTATACAAAGCTGTATAAACAGGGGGAAACGGATATTCCGATGCCGCACCTGTTTTTGATTTCAGATGAATTCGCCGAGCTTAAAAGCGAAGAGCCTGACTTTATCAGGGAGCTTGTCAGCGCGGCGCGCATCGGGCGGAGCCTCGGTGTGCATTTAATCCTCGCCACGCAAAAGCCGGGCGGCATCATTGACGACCAGATATGGAGCAACTCACGCTTTAAGGTCGCGCTGAAAGTGCAGGATGCAAGCGACAGTAAAGAAATCCTGAAAAACAGTGATGCGGCGAATATTACCGTCACCGGACGCGGCTATTTGCAAGTCGGAAATAATGAAGTGTATGAGCAGTTCCAGTCTGCCTGGAGCGGCGCCCCTTACATGGAAGATGTATACGGCACCGAGGATGACATTGCCATCGTTACCGATACCGGCTTAATTCCGCTGTCTGAGGTGGACGCGGATGATGCGGCGAAAAAAGACGCCCCGGCAGAAATAGAGGCCGTAGTCGAAGAAATCGAGCGGATTCAAAAAGAAATGAGCATTGAAAAGCTGCCGAGCCCTTGGCTGCCGCCGCTTGCCGAACGTATTCCGCGCACGCTTTATCCTTCGAAGGATAAAGACCGCTTCTTCATCGCCTGCGTGGATGAGCCTGATCAGCAAAGACAGGCGCCTCTCGCTTATACGATGATGGATGACGGCAACATCGGTATTTTCGGCTCATCGGGCTACGGCAAGTCGGTTTCTGCCATCACGTTCCTGATGAACTTCGCGGAAGGATACACGCCACAAGAGCTTCACATGTATATCTTTGATTTCGGAAACGGAACGCTTCTGCCATTGGCAAAGCTTCCGCACACCGCAGATTATTTCTTAATGGATCAAATGAGAAAGATTGAAAAATTCATGATCCGCATCAAGGAAGAAATCGAGCGGCGGAAACGGCTGTTCAGAGAAAAAGAAGTCAGCCATATTAAAATGTACAATTCGCTCAGTGAAGAAGAGCTGCCATTCATTTTTATCACAATTGATAATTTCGATATCGTCAAAGACGAAATGCATGAATTGGAAACGGAGTTCATCCAGATTTCACGCGACGGGCAAAGCTTAGGCATTTACTTCCTGCTGACCGCAACGAGGGTAAACGCCGTCCGCCAGTCGCTGTTAAACAACTTAAAAACGAAAGTCGTTCATTATTTAATGGATCAGTCAGAAGGATACTCCATATACGGGCGTCCGCCGTTCAGTCTCGAACCGATTCCGGGCCGCGTCATAATCCAAAAAGAAGAACTGTATTTCGCGCAAATGTTTCTTCCGGCAGAAGCGGAAAATGACCTCGAGATGTTCCAAGCGCTGAAAGACGATGTCAAAGCTTTAGCTGTTCGCCATGCCGGAACGGAGGGTCCAAAACCGATTCCGATGCTCCCGGACATGCTGACGGCCGGCGAATTTTCGCTCCGTCTCGAACCGGGTCAAGAACCGTTCCGAATTCCTGTCGGGCTGCATGAGGAAAAGGTCAGCCCCGTGTACTTTGATCTGGGTAAATATAAACATTGCCTCATTTTAGGACAGACACAGCGTGGAAAAACAAACATCCTGAAAGTCATGCTGAATCACCTGCTGCGTGAAGGAACGGAACAGATCGGACTGTTTGACTCAATTGACCGCGGACTGTCGCAATATGCGCAGGAAACAAAGGTCAGTTATCTGGACACAAAAGAAGACATACAGCAGTGGATCGAATCTGCTGAAGCCATATTCACGGAGCGTGAAGCCCAGTATGCACAGGCCGTTAAAAATGGTGATGTGCACAAACTCAGTTTCTCTCCGATCGTGTTAATGGCCGACGGCATTACAAGATTCCAGCAGACAATCGACACCGCCATCCAGGACAAGCTGGCGATGTTTATGAAATCTTACGCGCATGTCGGCTTCAGTTTTATCCCAGCGGGCAATCACAGCGAATTCTCAAAAGGCTATGATTCCTTAACGACGGAAATGAAACAGATCCGCCACGCAATGCTGCTTGTGAAAAAATCCGAACAAAACGTCATTCCGCTGCCTTACCAAAGGCAGGAACCGGACATTCAGCCGGGCTTCGGCTATTTGGTTGAAAACGGGAAGGAGCAAAAAATCCAAATACCTCTATGTTCAGCGGAAAGGGAGGCCGTCAGATGACAGAACAACGAAAAAGCCTGATCAAATTAATAGCCGCGGTCGTTATCATTCTGGTGCTGCCGGTGCTGTTTTTCCGATTTATCGGCGATGACCCGGGAAAACAAAAAATCAATGCCACCCGCCAAATCGCAGTCGTGAATGAAGACATGGGCTTACAAACAGGTGAAAATGAGGGGCAGGAATCCGTCCATTTCGGAAAAGAAGTGGCGGCGGCTCTCGGCGGCCGTCCGGATTATTCCTGGACGGTTGTCAACAGGAGCGCGGCTGAAAACGGTCTGGCGGCTAAGAAGTATGACGCCGTCGTTTACATTCCATCCGATTTTTCAAAAGACATTTTAAGCTATGACAAAGAGCGTCCGCAAAAAGCCACGCTGACATTCAATATTCAAAGCAGCCTGAACGCCGTCAACAAAGAAAAAGTGCAGCGTGAGCTTGAAGACGCCCAAAAATCAATGAATAAAAAAATGTCGGCATTGTATTGGAATTTCGTCTCACAAAAAGTGAACAATGTCAGAGGCGATTTTGACAAGATCGTCAATAAAGAATCAGAATTTCAAAACGTCATGTACAACTTTTACAAGCCGAGCTCAAATGACTTAGCGGGTGAAATCAAACGGCAAAAAGACCTGATTGACGAACTGAAAAAATCAATGAATGAAGCACAAGGCGCGGCCAAAGAAAAATTGACTTCGGCAGATGAAGCCAAAAACACGCTCAAAGACTTTGCCGATACGGTTGAGCGCTATAAACAATATCAGGAAAATCAGAAAAAACTGCTGATGGCCGCGCAGGAACAAAATCAAAAGCAAATCACAACCGGCCTGAACGCCATTAAAGCACAGCAGGCCGCCAATCAGTTCAGCGCCATGATGAGCGGGCTGTCTTCAGGCATAAACCAGGCGCAGACACAGCTTGACCAGACAGGAGCGGCTCTGTCTGCCGCCCAGCAGGTGAGAGAAGCACAGGTGCCTGATCAGGAACGCGGGATGGCAAATATTCAATCCAATTTACTGGACAATTATTTGACTCAATATAAAGCTCAAGCAAGATTTGAAACACTGAACAGTATCCAAACCCTGATGAAAAGGGATCGGCAGGCATTAACCGTTCCGGAAAATGATCCGGGGGATGACGGCTCAGATGAACCGAAAGAAGAAGAAAAACCGGAAGAAGAAAAACCCGGTGATCTGAAAATTGACCTTGACGATCAGCGTGACGAATTAAAACGCATCTCCGCTGAAATCAATCAAATTTCAGACGGACTAAAAGAACCGGAAAAAGAAAATCCTGACCCTGAAAAACCGGGCCAAGGCGATGACGGTGAAAAACCCGGAGGTACCGATCCGAATAACGGAACGGCTCCCGGAGAAGACGGAAAAACGGAAGACGGCACAAAAGATCAGCAGCCTGATTCCGATAACACTGGCGGCGAAGAGCCAAAAACCGTCCAAACCGCATCGGCCGCTAAAAACGTCACTCCGCCTGCTGTTGAGCCAGAGGACGATTCAAACGATTCTGAAGGAGACGGCGGCACGGGAGTTTCTGACGCGAAAGAAAGGCTGAACCAAGCCGCAGAGCGCATACAGCAAATTGAAAAAGAACTGGAAGAGAAACAGCAGACTCATAATGAAGAGCTGAAAAAACGTCTCGATGCTCTTGATGAAGAAATCCAAGGCCTTAAAGACCAGATTGCTAAAGTTCAAAAACGGGCTGACAAATTACGTGAACAGCTGGAAGAATCAAAAGAAAAGAGAAAACAAGACTTCAATACCGTGTACAGAATGATTGTAAAAACAGAACAGAACATTCTGAACTACCCGTCATTGGATAGCGGCCGCAAATCTGCTCTTGAACAGATGTTTGCCGCTGACATTAATACAAAAGAGATATCCGATTTAATGAGTTACTATAATGATTTATCATTGTATGAGGCAACACTCTATCACTCTCTTGACGCAGGCTCGCTGCCTGATGTGAAAAACAGGGTGCTGAAAGCCCAGCAAGGCGAAGTCCAAACCGTTCTCGCCATCAAACCGGAAGAAACGGCAAGCTGGGAAAACCTGAAAAACAATAAGATGCAGACAGATGAAGACATCAGCAATTTCATTAAAGGCATGACCGAATTCTCGGACAACTACAGCTCGTATATCAGAGATGAACAAGCCGGAGTGCTCAATGAGCTCGCCAGCATTTCAGACAGTGCGGCGAAAGCATCCGATCAGCTGGAAGAAGGCGCTGTGCAGGAAGCGGCCGCATTCAGCGGAGACGGATTAACCGGAACGATGGCGCTCGGCGCTCAGGATACCGTCGGCCGCGAAGTGCTGCAAATGTCTGACACGATGGGCCATCTGTCAGAACGCCAGTCCGGCATCATCAGCTATACCGACAATATGCAGCAAAGCGTAAATGACGTCCAGCATAAAGCGGACACCCTGAACAGCAACTGGGGCAAAAACGTCGATTCCACGAAATTGATCAGAAATGACGTGTACGGCATTTTAGGGAACGCGCTCGTTGACGGACAGGAAAACGGATATGTTTATGATTATCTCGCCAATCCGCTTAAAATCAGCGGAGAGGTGCCGGAAGACCGGGTTCAGAATGTTCCGCCGGTCGTCATTTTGGTAATCGTTCTGATCAGCAGTCTTCTGATCGGCTATTTCAGCTCGTATTATCAGCAGGCGCCGCTTCTTGTCAAAGGCGCGCTCTTTGGGATTTTAAACATAATGGTCGGACTGATGATCAGTCTGTTCGGTCTGAATATCTACTCGCTTCCGGACGATCAGACGATTAAATGGTCAGTCTTTACGATTCTCCTGCTTGCGGCGAGTTCAGCTTTCATCCGGGCAGCCTTTGTCTTTGGCTCAATCACCGGATGGATCGCTTCATCAGCGCTCATTCTCTTTTATGTGGCGCCTTTGATCGACCTGATTATGCCGAACTTCAGCTTTGACAGCCCGGTATCGAAAGTGTATATCGATATTCAATACGGAACGGGCCATCTGTTTGCGATGGGCATAACGGTTCTTGCGATCATTACGCTGATTGCGGCGGCGCTTCCGCTCATCATTCGGCTGCTTGCGGAAAAAACGGAGGAAAGTGATCAGTCTTATGAGGCGTAACACAATCGTGGAAAAAGGAGTTTTGCTGTTTGCTCTCTCCTTTTTCCTTTTCCTCCCGCAAGCCGCAGCCGCGAATGAGGACAATACTGATGTCAAGCCGAATGAATATGAAAAGAAGGACATTGAAATTCGTACGGATTATCTTCATGACGATGCCTATTCCGAGGAAAAAACGGCGCTTCCGAAAGAGCAGAAGGACATCACGTTCGATCAGCCGGCAGAAAACCCGGATGAAAAACTGAGATCAAATTTGTTTACATCGTCAGAAACGGAGCCGAATACGATCAAAGCGCAATCGAAAAAACTGGGTATCACATTTGCCGAGCCTGCCGTGCGGCACACCTCAGCAGACATGGAAACGGATGAGAAAAAGACTTCCTTTCTGCTGCCTGTCATTTATGCCGTCTTGATCCTCCTCGGCATCGCCGCAATGATCTATCTGATTCCGAAGGTCACGGCGCAGGAAAAGGCAAAGCGGTAAACGGATCGCTTGTGTTTGCGGGAAGACAGCCCGTAAAATAAGAAAAAAAGGAGGAGTTTCATGCAGTTTTTTCTTATAACAGGCGCGTCAAAAGGATTGGGACGGGCGCTGACGGAACAGGCGCTGCAAGAAGGAGCCGAAGTCGCCGCGCTTTCAAGAACGATAAGCGGGGAAAAGCGTGAGGGACTGACAGAATACAGTGTTGATTTAACTGATCTGGCAGATACAGAGCGGCAGATGAAGGCGATTCTTGATCAAGCTGAGAAGAAGCGGTATTCCGCCGTCACACTGATCAATAATGCCGGAATGGTGGAGCCGATCAAGCGGGCGAAAGAGGCTTCCGCGGAAGAATTGAACCGCCACTACACCCTTAATCTGACGGCGCCCGTTTTGCTCAGCCAAATGTTCACAAAGCGTTTCGAAGCGTTCAGCGGCAGCAAAACAATTGTCAACATCACATCTGGCGCGGCGAAAAATCCCTATAAAGGGTGGAGCGCGTATTGCAGCTCAAAAGCGGGACTTGATATGTTTACGAAAACATTCGGATTCGAACAGGAAGATGAAGAGCTGCCGGTCCGCATGATATCATTCTCGCCGGGAGTGATGGATACAGACATGCAGGCTGTCATCCGTTCTTCGTCAAAAGAAGATTTCCATGACATCGAGCGGTTCCGCAATCTGAAAGAAACGAAAAACCTCAGAAGCCCGGAATACATCGCCAGTGTCATTCACTCACTGATCGCGGGTGAGCCGGAAAACGGACGGATATACGATATTAAAGAGTTTTTGTAGAGCAGCTTTTACGCTGCTCTTTTTTTGTTTGTACAATCACTTCGGCGCCTGGCGGCATATTATGAATGAAACACCGTGTAAGGGGTATAAGAAATGTATCAGATGAATTGAGTTTCTTCTCGATTTATGTTAGGATTCTAAAAATATAATTAAGGAGGGGTTTCCATGAGAAATGTAACGTTAATGGATGTCTTCACCCATCCAATCGCACAAAAGTATTTACAGCGCTCCGGTGTCGCCCATGCGATTGCCTGCGCGTTTCATGCATACCGTCTTGCCGTAAAAGCGGGTGTCAGTCCCGATCTTGCGGCGAAAGCGGCTTTACTGCATGATGTCGGCCATTACGAATGGTACACAGACGGCAAATGGGACTATGAAAAGTACAGAAGAAACGATATCCATGCCATAAAAGGCGCGGAACGGGCGCATAAGCTGCTCATCCGGCTCGGTGAAGAACCGAAAGCGGCGAAAGACATTGCGCTGGCGATTCTGCTCCACACCGATTCCTATCTGCCTGAAGGCGAACTGGACAAGAATACGCTCCAGCAAATCGTGAAACAAGCGGACGAACTCGATGAAGAACCTGGCGGACATCATCATTACCGCCAAATGGATCACACGGCCGCGCTCAAACAAATCCAAAAGCTTGATCAGTTAATTGACCAAGCCCAATATCCCATAAGAAGCTCAGTCTAGGCCACTCATGCGGCCTTTTCCGCTTTACATAACCCCGCAAACTCACTAACACCTTTTCCCCTCCGATAGACGTACTGTGTCAAAGCCTTTGTCCGCTGCATATGATGAAGGAAAACATAGTAAAGGGGATCAGCGAAAATGGCCCATCAAGGAAGCCCGCAACTCGTCTCGTTAGTAGATCCTTACGTTTATCAGACCATCCATAAGCTTATCGGCTCAAGGTTTATCATTCAAACCGTCAGACGGATTGTCAGGGGACGGCTGATTGATGCCGCTCCGGATCATATCGCCATTGAAGAAACGCATGACCGCGTATTATATATCAGGAACCGCCATGTGGTTTCTGTCATGCCTGATTATACCGAACGTGTGTAACAGCCCAGGATAAGGCGCAGACCGGAGGCGGCCCTTACAGAACCCCGGTGCGTCTTCTTTTTTGAGATACATAGATGCACGGCACCTTTTTTTGGTACAATCACAGTACAAGTTCACATGACAATAGGAGGAAACCGCTTGTTGAAATCAAAGGTCCATTTTTGGACGCTGCAAATTTTGCTCGTTTTGCTCATTATTTACGTATCAACGAAAGTCTCGTTTATTTTTCAGCCGTTTTTCGGTTTCATCACTACTCTGTTTTTTCCGATTTTGATCTCGGGCATTTTGTTTTTCATTTTTAATCCGATCGTGCGCCTGCTAGAGAAAAAAATCCCCCGAACATTGGCGATCCTGCTCATTTATCTCGTTTTCATCGGCCTGATCGCCTTTATGTTCACCGCAATCGGACCGATCGTAGCTTCTCAGGTCACGGGGCTGATTAACAATTTCCCTGATTACATTAATCAGATTCAAAGCTTGATTACACAATTATCCCATTCCAAATGGTTTACGTGGATGATGACGCAGGATTATGTGTCGATAGAAAAAATCCGGCAGTCTCTGACGGGATTTTTACAAAGTCTTCCGCAAAATATTACGGCAAGCCTGTCGGCCGTGTTCGGCGTCGTTACGAATATTACGCTTGTCGTGATCACCGTTCCGTTCATTCTGTTTTATATGCTGAAGGACGGCCGGCGTTTTCCGCTTTTGGCGGTTAAAATTCTGCCTTCTTCCTACCGTGCGGAGGGCCGGAAAATATTTAACGACTTATATGTCACATTGGCCGCATATTTCCAAGGCCAGCTGCTGATTTGTCTCTTTGTCGGAACGGCATGCTTTATCGGTTATTGGATCATCGGCCTGCCGTATGCGTTAATTCTCGGGATGGTGATCGCCGTCACCAATATCATTCCGTACCTGGGACCGTTTCTCGGGGCGGCACCGGCGGTCATTATCGCGTTTATGGATTCTCCGGCTAAGGCGCTGTTTGCCGTGATTGTTGTCGTTGTCGTCCAGCAGCTTGACGGAAACCTGCTTTCTCCGCTTGTTATCGGGAAGCGGCTCAATACCCACCCGCTCACCATTATTCTTCTGCTTATCGGAGCGGGCAGTTTCGGAGGTATTCTCGCAATGATTCTGGCCGTGCCGGTTTACGCGGTCTTAAAAGCCTTCGTCTTAAATATCGTCCGGCTTATCAAACTTCGTCAGCGATCGAAGTTGGAAGACAGCCGCAAGCCGAAATAAAAACGGGCACAACTCCAGACGCAGCGCATAAACTGCTGTAAAGAAAAGCGGAGGTGTGGGTATGCCTGCAATTGTGGGACCGATTTATATTATGAGCTTAGCCGGAGATGCTGCGGCGAGCTTCGGTGACGTGTTTGCCATTTCTCCCAAAGCCGTTGACCACTCAGGCGCGGGGTCAGGGGCGTTTCATTCCGGAGATTTTGTCAAAGTCACTAATAAATTCAGCAAAACGCGCTTTGAAGACATTGATCTGTTTGACGAACCTGATTGGTTTAACGCGTGACAGCCTCCTTTAGGAGGCTGTCGCTTTTTTGTAGTATAATAGAATCAGTCTTTTATAAAAGGGGAATTTTTATGAAAATCAGAAAAGCGAATATTACCGTTCAGTCCGGAATGATCGGCGACGTGTATCTGCATGAAAATAAAAAAGAACAGCATACCCTCGTAGCCGTTCCGGAACTTGAGTGGAGCACGATCATTTCCTATGAGGAAGAGAAAAAGGCGCTGGCGCAGCGGCTTTTACAATCATTCAGCAAGCTGATAGATGAAGAGCCCGCCGGAGAGCTCGCAGGCAAGATCTCCCATTGGGTCGCTGAAATGTAACGAAGACGGTTTACCGCGTCCCGTCCGGGGCGATAATTGTAAAACAAGCTGAGGAGGGAAGGCCGATGAGCGACAAAACGGTTGACCTTTATTTACAGCAGGGTATGTACGGCCCTCTGCAGACGAAACCGGATGAACGGCATTTATTTTTAGGCTCGCTGCGTGAACGGGTCATCATTGCCCTGACGAAGGGGCAGGTGCTGCAAAAGAAGCCGTATGAAGAAGTGAAACAGGCGCTGAAAAAACGAAAAGATGCGGTGCTCTATATAAACGGAAGGCTCCCGTATCATGCTTATTCACCCTATATGAAGCTTGCCGCACTGGAAGGTGTCCGAAGCTCCGTGATCTCGGATCTTCAATTCGAAACGCCGCTCGGCCTGGTATTTGCCGCCGATCATGCCGTGAACCTTGACGGCATTTACGTTCAGGATGACATTTTCAAGCGCTCACTCCTGAAATCTTAGAAAAGCAAGTGTCATTTTATAATGCCAATTCACTTACAAGTGGAGATAGGATATAATGGTTTTCATATGAATGGCGGGGAGGCCGGCTATGAAAAAAGCATTTATTTGCATTGATTATACGAATGATTTTGCAGCAGAGAACGGAGCATTAACCTGCGGAGAACCCGCAAGGCAAATTGAGGATAAGATTGTCAGTTTGACACAAGCATTTATAGAAAATGGTGATTACGTTGTCTTTGCGGTAGATTCACATGATGCAGACGATGACTTTCATCCGGAAACACGCCTGTTTCCTCCGCATAATATCAACGGCACGGAGGGCAAAGAGCTGTACGGAAAGCTCTCGCCTCTTTATGAGAAACATAAACACGCAAAAAACGTAAGCTACATGGAAAAATCGAGATATTCTGCTTTTGCTGGAACGGATTTAGAGCTGAAACTGCGGGAACGGCAGATCACTGAACTGCATCTTGCGGGCCTGTGCACCGACATCTGCGTTCTTCACACGGCGGTTGACGCCTACAACAAGGGCTTTCAGATCGTCATTCATCAAAACGCTGTGGCAAGCTTTAATCCGGAAGGGCATGAATGGGCGCTGTCCCATTTTAAGAACAGCATCGGAGCGCAAGTGGCAGAGTAAGGAAGGGGAAAACAATTTTGGTGGAGCATGGTTTTAAAGACGACAGTTTGTCTTTACATACAGATCTTTATCAAATTAATATGGCCGAAACGTACTGGAGAGACGGCATTCATGAGAAAAAAGCAATTTTTGAGCTTTTTTTCAGAAAGCTTCCTTTTGAAAACGGCTATGCGGTATTTGCGGGCTTAGAAAAAGCAATCGAATACTTGGAGAACTTCAAGTTTACTGACAGCGATCTGAACTATTTAAAAACGGAATTGCACTATGCTGATGATTTCATTGATTATTTGCGGGATCTGTCATTTACCGGATCTCTTTACAGCATGAAAGAAGGAGAGCTCGTCTTTAACAACGAACCGATTATGCGGGTCGAAGCGCCCCTCATTGAAGCGCAGCTGATTGAGACGGCTCTGCTTAACATTGTGAATTACCAAACATTAATCGCCACGAAAGCGGCCCGCATTAAAGGCGTAGTCGGTGATGAAGACGCCCTTGAATTCGGAACGCGGCGCGCCCATGAAATGGATGCGGCTATGTGGGGAGCGAGAGCGGCTCTGATCGGCGGCTTCAGCGCGACGAGTAATGTAAGAGCCGGCAAGCGTTTTAATATACCGGTATCCGGCACGCACGCTCATGCACTCGTGCAAGCGTACCGCGATGAGTACACGGCTTTTAAGAAATATGCGGAGACGCACAGAGACTGCGTGTTCCTCGTCGATACGTACGATACGATCCGTTCAGGCATGCCGAATGCGATTAAAGTCGCGAAAGAATTCGGCGACCGGATCAACTTCATCGGCATCCGCTTAGACAGCGGGGACTTGGCGTACCTGTCAAAAAAAGCGCGAGAAATGCTTGATGAAGCGGGTTTCAAAGACGCAAAGGTCATTGCTTCAAGCGACCTTGATGAGCACACGATATTAAATCTGAAATCGCAGGGAGCGAAAATCGATACATGGGGAGTCGGCACAAAGCTGATTACCGCATACGATCAGCCGGCCCTCGGCGCGGTTTACAAGCTTGTCGCCATTGAAGAGGACGGCAAACTGACCGACACCATCAAGATTTCGTCGAACCCTGAAAAAGTGACAACGCCGGGAAGAAAGAAAGTATACCGGATTATCAACAAGCTGAACCACCACTCGGAAGGGGATTATATCGCTCTTTATGACGAGCGGGTAAATGACCAGAAACGTTTAAAAATGTTCCATCCCGTTCACACGTTCGTCAGCAAATTCGTCACTGATTTCTATGCGAAAGACCTGCATGAGCCGATTTTTGAAAACGGCGTTTTATGCTATGATAATCCCGAAATCACCGACATCCAGCAATACGTGCAGGATAACCTCAAACTTCTGTGGGAGGAATACAAACGGATCAGCAAGCCGGAAGAATATCCGGTTGATTTAAGCGAAGACTGCTGGAGCAACAAGATGCAGCGGATTCATGAGATCAAAAGCAAGCTGAAACGGGAACTTGAATAGAAGACAAAGCAGCCTTTCCTTTCTCTGGAAAGGCTTTTTGTTTGCGATAATATTTTTCACATTTAGACAAAATTCGTCAAATTATTTGATATACTTATGTTCGAAGGCCGCATCTAAGGGGGTAAATGAATGAAGGTGTTTGTTGCCAGACAGCCTATCTTCAACAGGAATGAACAGGTTGTTGCTTATGAACTTCTTTACCGGGAGAGCGAAGAGAACCGTTATTCGGCCGCAGACGGAGATAAAGCTACGACTGATCTCATTATTAACAGCTTTATCAACATCGGAATCGAAAAGCTGACTGAGGGAAAACGCTGCTTTGTGAATTTTACAGAAAGCCTGATGTTTTCAGATCTCCCTACCTCCTTTGATCCTGACCAGCTCATTATCGAAATTCTTGAGGACATACCGATCACTCCGGCTCTGATCTCAAGATGCAGACAGCTGAAGAAACTAGGATATACATTAGCACTTGATGATTTTTACGCCATCAATCCGGCAAATGAAGAATTATTGGAACAGCTGATGAAATATATTGATATTTTAAAAATCGACTTTTTGCAATCCTCGCGTCTGGAACGCAAAAAAATCATTCAGACGTACAGCTGTAAAAGCCTGATTTATTTAGCGGAAAAAGTGGAGACAAGAAAAGATTACAAACAGGCGGCCATAGACGGCTTTCACCTGTTTCAAGGATATTTTTTCAGTGAACCGCGTGTCATCAGCGGGAATGATCTGACGTTTCATTTTCATTCTTACTACCAGCTTTTAAACGAATTAAACCAAGACCAGCCCGATATAGAGCGCGTGACGGAATACATAGAACAGGACGTTACATTATCGTATCAGATTCTGCGTTTTTTAAACGGATCGCAGACAAGGCTGAAAAAAAAGATAGACAGCATCCGGCAGGCCATCATGATGCTTGGGCTGAATGAGATTAAGCGCTTGATTTACATTCTTTCATTCAGAGATTTAACGGCGAAAAGCCACTCAAGCCAAAAAGAAATCATTAAGATTTCCTTAATCAGGGCTAAGCTGTGCGAACTGCTTGCGAAAAGGACCGGAAGACCGCAGCCCGCTTCCTACATGCTGATCGGCATGTTTTCACTCATCGATACGCTTCTCCACAGGGAGCTGGAGGATATCGTCAAAGAACTGCCTTTAATTGATGAAGTCGGACAGGCGCTGCTCGGTTATGAAAACGATTATTATAAGATGCTCGGGCTCGTCAAAGCCATTGAATGCAACAACTGGGACTGTGACGAATGGGGAAAAGAACTGGACAAAGAAGCAGCGTATGAATGTTACTTGCAGGCAATCGAATGGTGCCGGCAGCTGATCGTGGATTGATGCTTTAAGCTGACCACCTGAGGGCGATGATGAACCGGCTTTGCTCCCTGATCAGACTGACGCGGATGCCGTCGGGATTAAATGTCACGTCAAAGTCATTTTTGATGCCGGTCTGCTTAATGAGCCGCTTGACCGCTGCGGCGTCAGATGATTCCGCTGCGGTGAGGATGCGGCGCGCAAGCTCTTTTGACGCCGACAGCCGCGCAAGAAGCAGGCGGGCATCCTCCAGCATGCCCGCAGCGTCTTTTGCGGACGCTGTCAAAATATTTGCGGAAGCCTGGGGAGCAGGCGCAGGATTGCGGTACGGCGCGGCGAAAACAGGGCAGCATAGATACACATAATGCATGCGGCGGCCTCCTTCCTGAGATGACATTCGTTATATATGAGTATAGGCCGCGTGATAACGAGTTATGACATGCAAAAAGACCACAATGCGGGGGTTGCGGTCTTTTCGGTGTTTGTCGGTGGATATGCGACGCTGTTCGCCCATTCTGTTTTGAAATTGCGACGACGGGGACTATAGTCCTTGTCGGTTTGTCGGAAAACCGTTAAAAAAACAGCAGAACCACAAAATTGATCTGCTTCATCCTAAACTTCTGCCTTTATCGTAGTTATATAGTCCTGTTCGTTAAATGCTCTATTCGGGACTATAGGATTATCGAGGTTTGCGGTGTCACGCAGATACTTTTACACATACTTTTCGGTGAAAAATCCCGCAAAAACGTTTACACTATTAGTAACAGATCAAATACCTAGGACTCGTTCACCATACACAATTCATTGATCTTTCAAAAAAAGGAGTGTGGAAACGGTGGAAAAGAAATTAGAAGAAGTAAAGCAATTATTATTCCGACTTGAAAATGATATCAGAGAAACAACCGACTCATTACGAAACATTAACAAAAGCATTGATCAGCTCGATAAATTCTCATATGCAATGAAAATTTCTTAAAAAGACTTGGAAACAAGTCTTTTTTTTGTGCATTTTTCACCCATTTCATGGATAAAGTATTATACGATTGTTAAAAAAACAAAAACCCGCTGTCTTTCATCACCTGCATTTAGTAAAATAGAATGGGAGGGTGAAGACAATTATTGAGCAAATGTGTTTAGATGCCGACCAAATCAAGAATAGAATGAAGAGTATAATAGAGCAGAACATATTTAATGAACATCTACTACAGCTTCTTCTTCGTTTTATTGAACCAAAAAAAAATTTTTCTCTAGCTGAATCAGCTGTTTTGCATTATGTGATCTTTGACGGCGAAAATCAAGAAACCGCAGTGAACTTGGGTGCCGCTATTGAAATTCTTACGCTTACTTCCGATATAATTGATGATCTGGAAGATGAGGATAATCGAGATGCTCCTTGGATGAAGATAGATCGTTCACTAGCATTAAGTGCAGCATTTTCATTATACACAGCAGGATTGCAAAGCATTAAATCGATTAGTACGAATCCTTTAGTGATTAAGTATGTATTAAAATATATTCAAGATGCAATGCAGGGTCAACATGATGATTTAATCAATAGACCAGAGACAGAAGATGAATGTTTAGAGGTAATCAAGTTAAAATGCGGAAGTTTATTTGCGTTAGCAAATGTTACTGGTACGCTTTTAGCAACTGGAGAATTCAATAAGTCTGTTGAAAGTTATTCCTATTATAAAGGGATATTTGAACAAATTTCCGGTGATTATCATGCTATTTTTAAGGATAATACTAGTGATATTCTGAAAGATAAACATACATTGATCAATTTATATCTTAAGCGCTTGTTTAATAAGTCTTCTCAAGAATTGCTTTGTATATTCTCAGATCAAAAATTATATTCGCAACTGCGGCTTAATAAAAAAGAGTTTATTCAAAAGCTGTATAATTCTGGAGCATCTCAATATGTTTCGGTTTTATACCAACTATACATGCATAAGTGTGAAACTGAAGTTGAAAATTTAAATTTAGATATAAAGAAGATAAAAATAATAAAAAAACACTTGTTGAATAATAAGAATAATAAGAAGGATGATGAAGATGCAGAATTTAATAAATTATTTTTTGAATTATCCTGATGTATTAAAGAAACTGAAAAGCAATGAAGCTAGCCTTATCGGTTATGACTCTATACAAACTCAAATTATCATTAAAGGGTTTGAGAATTATTTAATGATGGGTGCGGACAATAAAAAATGGGATAATGAATAATAAGCGAAGGGTGTAAATCTTGAAGAAGCTTATAAAGCCATTTACAATATCCATTATTATTTTAAGTGTTATCTATGTTTGTTATGTCGCTTTTATTAACATAAATGGAATTATTGTAGGCACGAAAATTGTAGAAAATAAACATAAAGTATTCGAAGTTGCTGAAATGTCAAAAACCTCGTATGGAAAATTTGTAGGTTTAAAACAAGGTGATATGATTGTCAAAATTAATAATAAAAAACCATCTTTAAAATATCTAAAAGGGGATACTCTCTATCACGTTAAGAGCTTAGATATAAAAAGAAATGGACAGCAAATTCATTTAGATGATTTTGATATTGTTAATTTAAATGGATACTACAGTTACTTTTTATTTGTCCTTCCCCTTGTATTTTATTTTTTGAGCTTAATTTGTATATTTTATATTGTAAAGGTGAGTCAAACCAGAAAATCGATAGCTGGGTATGTCCTAATTCTCTTCCTGTTAGATATCTCAATAGCTTATATGAGTGCTGGTGGTCCCTCAAGAGGTCATGAATTTAACAGATATATAAATTTGTTTACCTTCATTGCCTCACCTATATTTTATCTCCAGTTTATTCAAGAGTATTTCAAGGAATTAGGTAAAAAATTTGCCAATCGCTTGATTTCTTTTCTATATATCATACCGATAATTAATCTCTTAAACGAACCGTTTCGACATATTTATTCATATGACTTCACAACAAATTTAAATTTAGTATCGTTTTTCTTCGTGACTCTCTATGCATTTATATCTGTTTTCTATCATCTGTATAAATTCAAGTATTCAGAACATGCTTATATTCTTAAGATTTTAATTTTAACAAACACGCTCTCTTTTTCGCCCTTTTTGCTTTTTTATGTAATCCCAATTATTTTGACAGGAAGTTATATATTAGATGCGTTGGCAGCGGCATCCCTGCTCGTACTTATCCCATTGGGGTTGGTATACCAGTTCGTAGCTAACAAAATTTTTGATATTGAATTCATTTTAGGCAGGATGAGGTACTATGGCTTGCTTGCCTTAGTTCCAGCCCTTTTTATTGTTGGGATTTCAGCTTGGTTCGAGTCAATAGATATACAAATGAATCCTGCTCAGCAAACTGTATTTTTCTTTATTGTGATATTTGTCATCTTTTATTTTAAAGAAGTAATGGATTATAAATTTCGGTTAAAACGTTTTTCTGAAAAATTTAATTATCAAGATAGTATATTCAAATATACTCAGCTCATCAGAAGTATAACATCTTTAAAACAAATGTTTAAAGAACTAAAAAAGACGATTCTGGATGTTCTCCTCGTCAGTAAAGCTTATGTCTTTGAAGTTACCTCTGAGGGTGACATATTATATCATGATAAAAAGGATAACGAACCTGACTGGGAAATGTATTCAAAAGAATTTAAGAAAGTTACTTCAGAGATTGGGAAAATCATTGAGCTAAACCGCGGTTTCTTAATCAAGATAGGAGAACGCGGGGGAAGTTCTTATGTTTTGCTTTGTTTGTCCGCCATTAATACACCGAGACTGACACGGGATGAGATTTCATGGCTGAAAACATTGTCTTTCTATACGAGTGTCTCTATGGAAAACGTGATACAGATCGAAGAACTCATGAATCATTTACAAGACCTAAAACAACAAGGCTCAAACCCGGTCTGGCTCAAAAAGCTGATGTTTACGATCGAGGAAAAGCAGCGGTCGGATTTGGCCCGTGATCTGCATGATTCGGTGCTGCAGGATTTGATTTCTTTGAAGCGCCAGTGTGAGCTGTTTCTGGCTGATTTTAAAAGAGAAGAGCCTTGCCAGTTAGAGGTGCAGGACAAGCTTCATCAGATGAATGAGCAGATGTCGGATGTTATTTTGATGACCCGGGAGACGTGCCATGAGCTTCGGCCTCAGCTGCTGTATGATTTGGGTCTGGTCAAGGCGGTATCCAAGCTTGCCGCGCAGCAGCAGGAGCGTGCGCCGTTTCATATCCGTCTGAATACGGGCCGGTTTACGGCGGCGCTGGATTTGGATACGCAGCTGAATTTGTACCGCATCATTCAGGAATTTCTTTCGAATGCCATGAAGCATTCACAGGCCAATGAGGTGCTGATTATGCTGATCAGCATTCAAAATAAAGTGATTCTGCATTATGAAGATGACGGGGTCGGGTGCAATCAGGAAGAAGGCGGCGGACAGTCGATGAGCATGGGGCTTTCGGGCATTAAGGAGCGCGTCCGGGCGCTTGACGGCCGGATGAAAATCGACACAAGTGAAGGAAATGGTTTTAAAGCGGATATTGAAATGGAATTGTAACCAATTTATCACCAAATCGACTTGGCAGAAGCCAAGTCTTTTTAATAAAATGGAAATGAATGAGTAAAAGGGAGGAAACCATGAAAAAGATACTAGTGATTGATGATCATCCGGCTGTCATGGAGGGCACCAAGACGATTCTGGAAACAGACACGAATCTTTCTGTCGATTGTCTCAGTCCCGATGCCAGTGAACAGTTCGTTCTCCGGCATGATTTTTCAGCTTACGATCTCATATTAATGGATTTAAATCTGGGTGATGACCTCAGCGGCATAGAGCTTTCCAAGAAAATCTTAAAAGAGAATCCTCTCTGTAAAATCATTGTCTACACAGGCTATGAAGTTGAAGATTATTTTGAAGAATCCATCCGCGCGGGCCTGCATGGCGCCATCAGCAAAACCGAATCTAAAGAGAAAATCATGCAATACATATATCACGTGCTCAACGGACAGATCTTAGTTGATTTCTCCTATTTCAAACAGCTGATGACCCAGCAAAAAACAAAAACGTCTTCTTCCCCTCAAAGTGAGCAGGATCGGTTAACTCCGAGAGAGCGCCATATTCTCCAAGAGGTCGAAAAAGGTTTGACCAATCAGGAAATCGCCGATGCGCTTCACTTAAGCAAGCGGTCGATTGAATACAGCCTGACATCCATTTTTAATAAGCTGAATGTCGGCTCCCGCACTGAAGCGGTGCTGATCGCCAAGTCAGATAATGTACTATAAACCTTGAAAGGAGAATGATCTATGAATCTGAATCATACATTGCTCGGCGCACTCGGCATTGAAATCACTGAAAACACGGCGGAGAGATGCGTCGCTGTTATGCCGGTGGATAAGAGGACGGTGCAGCCTTTCGGATATCTGCACGGAGGCGCGTCCGCAGCGCTGGCGGAGACTGTTGCAAGCATCGGTGCCCAGCATTTTATCGATCAGTCGAAACAGGCCTGTGTCGGGCTTGAGATTAATGCCAATCATTTAAAATCCGTGAAAGAGGGCGGTACGGTCACGGCGATTGCGGAACCCGTTCACACGGGCAGGACAACCATTGTGTACGGGATTAACATTTTCGATGAAAGAGAAAGGCTGATCTGTGTGTCCCGCTGCACGCTGGCTGTTATAACAAAATAAACAAACAGCCGGAACCCTGAATCGTCCGGCTGTTTGTTTTTACAAATATGAATCTTCTTTTCGTTTGATCACAAAGTTTCTGATCCCTTTATAATCATCCTGAACGCTTCGTTTATCAAGCTCCGTTCCCGAGTTATACGCGGCTCTGCATATGAGGTGCGCCCCGACCGGCGCTGTCAGCAGGATAAAAATGATGCCGAGCAGTATTTTTACGGAAATTTCTCCGGTCAGCATCCACAAGTAACCTAACACCCCGAGCAATATTAAATTAACGCCGAGTGTCGAGCCTTTTGAAGAGGCGTGGGCGCGTGTATACATGTCAGGAAGTCTGAGTGTGCCGAAAGACGCGACCAGGCAGATCAGCGATCCCATCAGAATACAAACGGCGACGGCCCATTTAACGATTTCGATCATTTTCGATAATCTCTCCTTTCTCCAAAAACTTAGCGAAGGCAACCGTGCCGATAAATGATAAAATGCCGAGCAGCAGAATGATGTCCAAAAAGGCCGTTGTTCTTAAGAGGATAGATACGAGCGCGGTCATGGCAATCAGATTGATGCCGATCCCATCAAGCGCGACGACCCGGTCCGGTATCGTAGGCCCTTTAATGACTCGAATGACGTACAGAAGAGTCGAAACCGCCATAATGCCGAGTGATAATTGCAGAATAAACGTAAACATCAGCGGCTCACCTCCTGAATGGCTTTCTCAAAAGAGACGCGGATGTCATGAATCGCTTTCTCCGCATCCTCAATGTCCATGGCGTGTATATAGAGAATCGACCGGTCATCGGAGATATCCATCACAAGCGTACCCGGCGTCAGAGTGATTAACAGAGAGAGCAGTGTGATCTCCCAATCCTCCGTCAGTTCCGTCTTAAACGCGAAAATGCCCGGGCGGATGTTCATCTTCGGCGAAATAACGGTTTTCAGCACGCTGACATTGGCCAGATATAATTCTTTTATAAAGATCAGCATCAGTTTGATGACCGACCATATTTTCCAAATGTAAAACGGCCGCGAGAAGAAGCGCCGGAAAAAAAACAGCGCCGCCAAGCCCGCGATAAATCCGGTAACAAATCCCGCCGCGCTGAGGCTGTTTGTGAGAAACATCCAGCAAACAGCGAGAAGAACATTTAATAATAGTTGCAAAGCCATGCCATCTACTCCTTCAAAACAGCTTCAATGTATTTTTCCGGATTCAGCAGATTCTCAGCCGTCTGATTGACATACGGTGAAACCCATTCGGTTCCGAGCCCGAACAGAAGCGACAAAAGGAGAAAAGCGGCTGCCGGATAAAGAAGCCCTTTTGCGGACCGTCCGCCCGCGCCCGGGATTTCTTTTTCTTCTCCCCAAAAAGCCGTCGTAAAAACCTTCAGCACGGAATACAACACAAGCAGGCTTGACAAGAGAATCAATACGGAAAACAATGTTTCCCCCTGATCAAAACCGCCTTCAGCAATCTTCAGCTTGCCTACAAATCCGCTGAACGGCGGGATGCCGGCCAAAGATATGGCGGAGATAAAGAACATCCAGCCCAAAACGGGATAACGGGTGATCAGGCCGCTCATTTTATGCAGACTGGCCGTGCCGGTCAGCGTGATAAGCGTTCCCGCCAGCATAAACAGCGCTCCTTTTATCAGCATATCGTGAATCAAGTAATAAACCGCTCCTTGAATGGAGGCCGGGGTGTTCATGGCGATGCCGAACAAAATCACGCCGACGGCTGTAATAATATTATAGATGACGATTTTCATGACATCCGAAAAGGCGATAGACCCGATTACGCCGAATAACACCGTCAGCATCGCAAGCCACATCATCAATTGGTGGGTAAAGCCTGCATCGTGAATGAAAATCAAGGTGAATACTCTCAAAATGGCGTACAGGCCGACTTTCGTCAAAAGAGATCCGAATAAGGCCGAAATCGCAGCCGGCGGGGCGTAATAAGAGCCCGGCATCCAGAAATACAGCGGGAATATCCCGCCCTTTAAACCGAAAACGACGAGAAACAGGACGCCGATGACACTTATCAGCCCGGACTGGCCCGATTCGCTGATTTTCACGCTTAAATCAGCCATATTCAGCGTCCCCGTCACCGCATATAAGTAACCGACACCGATGACAAAAAACGCGGATGACACAATGTTGAACACGATATACTTCAATGATTCTCTTAATTGAATTTTCGTTCCGCCAAGCACGATCAGCATGTAGGATGCGATAAGCAGAAGCTCAAAAAAGACGTACATGTTGAACAGGTCACCCGTCAAAAACGCTCCGCTTACACCCGCCAGAAGAAACTGCACACCTGAATAATAGAAAGCGCGCTCCCGTTTTTCTCCGATAGAGCGGAAGGAGTACAAAATGACGAGCAGCCCGATGACGGCGGTTGTCAAAACAAGCAGTGCGGCGAGCTGATCAGCGGCGAGCACAATGCCGTACGGCGCTTTCCAGCCGCCGAGTGTCAGCGTCTGAATTCCGTGTGTAAAAACCGTTTGAACGAGAACGGCGCTGATGGCGATGGAGACACAGGAAGCGGCAGTGCTGAATATCCGCATCAGCATCACGTGCCTGTTCATAAAAATCAGCAGCACTGCGCAAAGCAGCGGCACCAGAATAGGCAATATCACAAAGTTATTCATGTTGATCATTTCCCCTCATTCGATCCATATCGTCCGTTTTCAGTTCCTGATAGGCGCGAAACGCCATCACAAGCAGGAAGGACGTGACGCCGAACGAAATAACGATCGCCGTCAGTATGAGTGCCTGCGGCAGCGGATCGACAAACGATGTGCTTTTTCCGCCCAGTATGGGAGGGGCGCCTTTTTTCAGTCCGCCCATGGTCAGAAGCAGCAAATGGACGCCGTGGCTTAAAAGCGCGGTGCCGATAATCACGCGCAGCAGACTTTTAGAAAGCAGCAGGTAGGTTGCCGCCATAAACAAAATACCGGCAATGACAGACATTAAGATTTCCACTATTCTTCCTCTCCAATCGTTTGAATAATGGTCATCGTCACGCCGACAACAACGAGATACACACCTAAATCAAACAAAGTGGCCGTCGCAAGCTCCGTATTCCCGAGCACCGGGAGATGAAAATGGCCGAATGTATGGGTGAGAAAGGGCGCTCCGAATAAGAACGAACCTGCACCCGTTGCAATCGCAATAAGCAGACCCGCGCCCGCTACATAAATAAAATTGACGGGCAAAATCGACTTGACGGTTTTTAAATCAAAGGCCAAAAGCAAAAGCACAATGGCCGAAGATGTAATCAGCCCGCCGACAAATCCTCCGCCGGGAGCGTTATGCCCCGATAAAAATAAATAGAAAGAGAAAAGCAGAATAATAAAAGATACAAGTTTCGTTGCCGTCTGAAGGATGATGTCGTTTGTTTTTTGCTGTCTCAACGCTCTTCTCCCTCCTCTTTTACTTTCGTTCTGATCATGCTGTAAATGCCGAGTGCGGCAATCGACAGCACCGTGATTTCAAACATCGTGTCAAATCCCCTGAAATCAACGAGGATGACGTTGACGATATTATTGCCTCCGCCAAGCTTATGGCTATAAGCCGTGAAAAAAGAGGCGATACTGTCTTTTGTTTTTTCACTGGAAGACGCGATTCCGAGCATTGTCACGATGACGCCGACACCGAGAGAAATGATAAAATTCGTCAGCCGGAATGTTCGGGTCTTCTTTTTCCGCCGCATTTTCGGCAGATGATAAAAACAAAGAAGAAACAAGGCGACGGATATCGTCTCAATGACAAGCTGCGTGAGCGCCAGATCGGGCGCTCTGAAAATCACGAAAAACAGCGCGAGCGTATACCCGACAACTCCGAGTGAGATAATGGCCGTCAGCCGCGATTTGGCGAACACAGTCGCAATCGTTGCGCTCACCATAACGAGCGACAGCACGATTTCATACAGACCGATCTCAGCCATTCCTTTCGTTGTCATGGAAAAGCCGCCTTTCATTACGAACGCCGCTCCGATGAGAATGATAAACGCCGCAAAAATATACAGCAGATAATCCCGCAAAAATCCGGTCATATAAGATGACGTCAGCTGGTAAGATCTTTTTTCCATACTGCCCGTCACCGCATTGTAAAGCCGGTTCAGCGTCAGTTTTTTCGGAAACAGACTGTATACCCGCTCCCATTTAGACAGAGACACATAACCGATCGTGCCGACAATGATAATGCCGACGGTCATCAGCACTTCAGCCGTCACACCGTGCCACTGGGAAATGTGGACATGGAATGTATCTCCGCCGGTTAACAGAGCCGGATAAATGGAATTCATCGCCGGTTCAATCAGGCTGTAGGACAAAACATTCGGTGCGAAAAACAGACTGACGGCGCAAGCGGCAAGAATCACCGGCGAAATCAGCATGCCGAGCGGAGCTTCATGCGGCGTCTTTTCAAGCTGATCCGTTTTGCGCGCGCCACTGAACGTTCTGAAAAACAGCTTCATGCTGTAGATAAACGTGAAGACGCTGCCGATCCACGCCAGAACGGGGAACAGCACGCCCCACGTATCCAGGCTGAAAATATCTGCATGAGCAATCCGCAGCATACTTGTAAAGAACATTTCTTTACTTAAGAAGCCGTTAAAAGGAGGGAGGCCGGCCATGGAAAACGTTCCGATCAATGAAACGGTAAACGTTATCGGCATAAGCGCCATCAGTCCGCCGAGCCTGCGGATATCCCTCGTTCCCGTTTCATGGTCGATAATGCCGACCGCCATAAATAAACTTCCTTTAAAAGTAGCATGGTTAATTAAGTGAAACACAGCCGCGGTCACAGCCGCCGTGAAATACTCCGAATGCTGAAAGTGAAGCGCGGCGGCTCCTGCGCCGAGCATCGATACAATCATACCGAGCTGGCTGACTGTGGAAAAAGCCAGAATCGCTTTTAAATCGGTTTGTTTAATCGCGTTGAAGGAAGCCCATACCATCGTGATCAGACCGACTGAGGCAACCGTCCAAAACCAGACGGGTGAAAACGCAAAAACCGGACTGAATCTGGCAATCAGATAAATGCCCGCTTTCACCATTGTTGCCGAGTGCAGGTAGGCGCTGACAGGAGTCGGGGCTTCCATGGCATCAGGAAGCCAGATGTAAAACGGAAACTGCGCTGATTTCGTAAAGGCCCCCAATAACAGGAGAACCATTGCCGGAATAAAGAACGGATGGCCGGCGATAATATGCACCTGGTTGACCATTTCCCTGATACTGAATGAGTCCGTCATCAGATACAGCAGGATAAAGCCGCCGAGCATGCACAGTCCGCCGCCGACGGTAATCAGCAGTGATTTTTCCGCCCCGTAGCGTGATTTCTCCCGCTTATGCCAATACCCGATTAATAAAAAGGATGACAGGCTTGTCAGCTCCCAGAACATATAAAGCACAATGACGTTATCGACTAGCACAACGCCGAGCATCGCGCCCATAAACATCAGCAGGTACACGTAAAAGGGGCCGAGCTTTTCTTTGTCCTTCGATAAGTAAAAAATACTGTAAAGTGTCACCAGAGAACCGATGCCCGTAATCAATAAAGCGAATAACAGCCCGAGTCCGTCAATATAAACGGTATAGTTAATACCGAGGGAAGGAATCCATTCGGCCGCATACCGGACGGTTTCTCCCGCCATTGTCAGCGGGAGCTTGCTGATAAAGTAAACAAACAGCACAACGGGCAATATCAGCACAAACCAGCCTGTATGGACTTGTTTTACCCGTTTATAAAGAAAGGGAACGATAAATGCAAATAAAAAAGGCGCCAAAATCGCGAAATGTAACAGCTGCAACAGAAGACCTCCTTTGCTTGTTTTTCATCAAGCAACTGCTTTATGTAAGAGTGAAAAAATCAATTCACGGTCATAGGACCCAGTACAAATTATATCGCACTTTTTTTTACCCTGCTATGGCATAATGTATTCCTCTCTGTGTTTTTGTGGTCTTTTGAACCTAAAATAAATTTATCAAATATCCGGATCTTTGTATATACATTTAGCTTTCAGATCAAGCTTTACAAAAGGAGCTGGTCAGATGAAAAGAAAGGCGGCAGCCTGTATTGGAATATTTTGTTCCATTATTTCAGGAACATTCATAGCGGACGATTTCTGCAAAGGGAGGCAGGAGACGGAGGCAGATGAATGGGAGTATTTTTTTCTCGGGACAGAATACGCGCACGACAAGCTGAGTGCGGCTGAATCAATGCAAAAGCCGTTTCAGCCGCGTGAATATATTAGAATCGTTTATAGATGAAAAGAGTTCCGGCATCAGGGCGCGGAACTCTTTTTGTATGATGATCAGCGTTTTCCTTTAATATAAGGGATGCCGTTGGCTTTAGGCGCATCCGCGCGGCCGATGAACCCGGCAAGCGCGAGAATGGTCAGAATGTAAGGAGCCATCAGCATGTATACATTCGGAATGTCTTTGAACAGGGGCAAAAGCGAGCCGATAATGCTCAAACTCTGCGCAAATCCGAAAAACAGCGCAGCCCCGAGCGCGCCGATCGGATGCCATTTGCCGAAAACAAGCGCGGCAAGAGCGATAAAGCCTTGTCCGGAAATGGTGGAGTGCGTGAAATCAAGCGCGATTGTGGAAGCATATACACCGCCGCCGAGCCCGCCAAACAGCCCGCTGATCATGACGCCGATATAGCGCATGGCGAACACGTTGATTCCCATCGTATCTGCCGCCATCGGATGTTCCCCGACAGAGCGGATGCGAAGGCCGAACGGTGTTTTGAATAAAATAAACCAAGAAACAAAGGCCAGTACGATGGCTAAAATCGAAGTATAATATACGTCAGAAAAGAAGATCTTTCCTAAAACCGGAATGTCGCTTAACCCCGGAATGTTCGTTTTGTAAAAGGGCTCCGGGATTTTATCAGTCTGCGCCTTGCCGTATATCAGCTTAACGATAAACAACGTCGCTCCTAACGCGAGCATATTGATCGCCACCCCGGTTACCGTCTGATCGGCGCGGAAAGAAACCGCGGCAGCCGCGTGAATCAGCGAAAACAGTCCGCCGGCAATCATAGCCGCAGCCAGGGCGAGCCACGGGGCAGCGGCGCCGAGCTCACGTCCGAAAAATAAGTTGAACATGACGCTTGTAAAGGCGCCGATAATCATCAGGCCTTCCAGACCGATATTGACAACCCCCGATCTTTCAGAAAACACGCCGCCGAGAGCGGTTAAAATAAGCGGAGCCGCATAAACGAGTGTGGCCGGGACAATTATGGATAAAATCTGCAGGAAGTCCACTTACTTCGCCCCCTTTTTCTTCAATTTATCAAGGATGAGCCGGATGGCGTAGCTTGATGCCACAAACAAAATAATAATGGCGATGACGATGTCAACGACTTCAGAAGGCACACCGGATTCAATCGGCATATTTAAGGCGCCGACTTTAAGGCCGCCGAGAAGACAGGCCGCAAGAACCACGCCGATTGCCGTGCTGCCCCCTAGAAGCGCAACCGCGATGCCGTCGAATCCGACTCCGGTAAACGCGCCTTTAACCGCCGCGTATTGAAAGGTTCCGAGTCCTTCCATCGCCCCGGCAAGCCCCGCGAAGGCGCCGGAAATCATCATGGCATACATCATATTTTTTCTGACGCTCATTCCGGCGTATTGTGCCGCGTGCTGATTAAAGCCGACAGCCCGAAATTCGAATCCGCTTTTTGTTTTATGAATGATAAACCACATGAAGACTGCTGCAAACAGAGCGATCAGTATCCCCCAATGAAGGCGGGAGTAGTCTGTCAGCTGCTCTAAAAACGGCGAGCGGAGCGACGCGCTTTCATGAATTTTATCTGTTTTGTCCCTGTGGTCCGTCATGACATCGGATATGAGGTAATTGGTTAAATGAAGAGCGATATAATTCATCATGATCGTGACAATCACTTCGTGAACAAAAAAACGGGCTTTTAAAAATCCGGGAATCAGCCCCCAAATGCCTCCTGCGGCAGCCGCCGCCAATAACGAAAGCGGGAGGTGGATGTAAGCGGGGGCGTCAAAGGAAGTCCCGACCCAAACCGCGGCCGTCCAGCCGACAAGGAGCTGTCCTTCAACACCGATATTGAACAGGCCGGTCCGAAATGCGAACGCCACGGCCAATCCGGATAAAATATAAGGCGTAATCTGCCGGATCGTTTCCCCGAGATAATACGTTTCACCGAAAATGCCATTCCAAAGAGCGGAATACCCGCTTGCGACATTGTAGCCGCTGGCAAGCATGATGACCGCACCCGCAGCCAGGCCAAGAATGATTGCAATCAGCGGCACAGCCAGATGAGAAAGTCGATTAATCATGTATGTTCCCTGCCTCCATTTGCTTACTTCCCGCCATTAAAAGACCAAGCTCCTGCTCGTCTGTTTCCGGCGGATTGACGTTTGCAATGATGCTGCCTTCAAAGATGACGGCGATGCGATCGCTGAGATTCATGATTTCATCAAGCTCAAAAGACAACAGCAGCACAGCTTTACCGGCATCACGCTGCTCAATGAGCTTTCTATGGACGAATTCAATCGCGCCGACATCGAGCCCCCGCGTCGGCTGGGCGGCAATTAATAGGTCGGGATTTCTGTCCACTTCCCGGCCGATAATGGCCTTTTGCTGATTTCCTCCCGAGAGAGCGCGCGCGGGCGTATATTCATCAGGCGTTCTGACGTCGTATTCTTCAATCAGGCTTCGCGCTTTGTCATAAATCGCGTGTTTATTTAATATGCCGACAGAAGAGTAGGGCTTTTGATAATAACTTTGCAGCACGATATTTTCTCCGATTGGAAAATCAAGAACGAGTCCATGTTTATGCCTGTCCTGGGGGATATGCCCGATTCCTGCTTCAGTGACTTTCCGCGGCGGTATGTTTTGCAGCTGTTTGCCGTTTAACGTGATCGTGCCTGCATGTGTTTTTCTGAGACCTGTAATGGCTTCGATTAATTCAGATTGGCCGTTGCCGTCAACGCCCGCAATGCCGACAATTTCACCGGCTCTGACAGAGAGGGAGAGCTGTTTGACCGCCTCAACTCCGCGCGCGTCTTTCACCGTTACATCAGAAAGCGAAAGCACCTCCTGTTTCGGTACAGCCGGCTGTTTATCCGTCTTGAATGAAACTGCGCGTCCGACCATAAGGCTTGCCAGTTCATCCTGATCCGTATGTGCGACATCAAGTGTTGTAATGCCTTTTCCTTTCCGGATGATGGTGACACGGTCGCAGACTTCCATGATTTCTTTTAATTTGTGGGTGATGAGGATAATGGATTTTCCTTCATTGACCAGGTTTTTCATAATCTGAATCAGTTCTTGAATTTCGTGCGGGGTCAGCACCGCGGTCGGCTCGTCAAAAATGAGAATGTCCGCGCCCCGGTAGAGGGTCTTTAATATTTCCGCCCGCTGCTGCATACCGACAGAAATATCGGCAACTTTAGCTTCAGGATCAATCTGCAGGCCGTAACGGTCGGAAATATCGCGCACGTCCCGGTCGGCGCGCTGTCTGTCAATCCGTCCTAATTTTTTCGGCTCTTTTCCGAGAATAATATTTTCTGAGACAGTAAAGGTATCCACGAGCATAAAATGCTGGTGCACCATTCCGATGCCGAGATCGTTGGCTTTGTTCGGGCTGTTGATGTGAACACGTTCACCCCGCACCCGGATTTCGCCTTTTTCCGGCTGATACAGGCCGAATAAAACGTTCATGAGTGTCGATTTCCCCGCGCCGTTTTCCCCGAGCAGGGCGTGTATTTCACCTTTTTTCACTTGAAGTGTGACGTCATCATTGGCAACGATTCCGGGAAACTCTTTGCGTATATTAAGCATTTCAATGATATAATCCACCGATTTTACGCTCCTTTTCAGAGATGCTTTGATGAAAAAGCTTGGCAAAAGAAAAGCTGCAAGAAGATGCAGCTTTTCCTTCACCGCTCTTTCCAAAAAAGAGAGGGGATAAGCACGAAAGTCTCCTTATCCCCTGATTTCTTACTCAGCCTTGAAGGATTTCAATTCTTTTTCAGTTGAAGGGACCTCGAGTCCGTCCGCGATTTTTTTCTTCCAATCGTCTGTAGCTTTGATGACATCGTCAGAAAGGTTTTCCTTGTGATCCGAGATGCCGACTGCATCCTGTGCCAATCCGTAAGTTAATGTTTTGCCGCCCGGGAATTTGCCGTCACTTGCTTTTTTCGTTAAGTCCTTCACGGCTGTATCCACTTTTTTGACCATTGATGTAAGTGTGACATTGTCTTTTGTGCCTTCAACTTGACCTTCCGCATACTGGTCTTTATCGACGCCGATGACCCATACGTTGCGTTTCGGATCTTCTTTTTTAAGGTTTTTTGCTTCCGTGAAGACGCCCGTACCCGTTGCGCCGGCCGCGTGATAAATGACGTCAACGCCTGATTTGTACATGCTTTCAGCTGTGGCTTTGCCGACATCGGCTTTGTCGAATCCGCCCGCATATTTCACTTCGACGGCCGCTTTCGGATTTGCGGCTTGTACACCGGCGCGGAAGCCGATTTCAAATTTTTTGATTAATTCAGACTCCATGCCGCCCACAAATCCGACTTTTCCCGTTTTGCTCGATAACGCAGCGGCTACTCCCGCGAGGAATGAACCTTCCTGCTCTTTAAATGTAAGGCTCGCCACGTTGTCTTTTTTGACAACGGCGTCAATAATCGCAAAATTTGTGTCTTTGCGCTGATCGGCGATTTCGCTGATGGAATCCTGCATCAGGTACCCGACGCCGTAAATCAGGTCAAAGTGTTCCCGTGCTAATTTATTTAAGTTCGTTGTGTAATCTGCATCTGATTTTGATTGGAGATAGTCAAACCCGCTTTTGCCTTTTGTAAGCCCCTTGTCTTTTCCGAATGCCTGAATGCCTTCCCAGGCGGACTGGTTAAATGATTTGTCATCGACTCCGCCGATATCCGTGACCATGCCGACGGTAAAGTTTTTGCTGCCGGAGCCGTTTGCTTTGTCACTCGAACCGCATGCGCTTAATAGGGTTCCGGCCGCTGCGATGAGCGCAACCGCCATTCCGATTTTGCGTTTTTTCAAAGATATAACCCCCCTGTAAAATATGGCTGATACCGTTTTTTTCAGACTTAAGCCGCCGATAGGATACAGAATCGAAAAACTTTCTGATAATAGTGATGAGACGTCTCTCTTTTTCCCGCTTTGAGCGGCTGTCTCGTATTAGTTCGGGACTTATGTCATATCTGAAAAGATCAGCTAACCAATCATAATTTATCATTTTACCCAGCATAAATAAATAGAAATTTGCTTATTTTTAAAAAAATATCAATATTATGAATCTGTTTCCTCATTTGGATAAATCATCGGCGGCTCCGTCGGGTCATTATTCTTATATAGCATATCAAAACGGAATCTCAAGCCTTTTGTCAGGGGATATGACAGTAAAAAGCACCGTTCACGGCGGAACGGCGCTTTTGACATTATAAATATTGTTTTATGGTGCTGACATTGCCGGTGTTGATATGGTATTGAAAGACGGGTCTGCCGATCGTGCCGTACGCCATCTCTACGTTCAGCACTTGAATGTCTTCAAGAAATTTAAGGTATTTCCGGATGGAGACTTGCGAGATTTCAGTATGCTTGGCGAGGTCTTCCGTAGTAAAAGAGCTGTCGCCGAAAGATTCGATGCTCGCCCAGATGAGTTTAAGCGTGCTTTTTGTCAGTCCTTTCGGAAGGTGAACCTTTTCCGCCGCTACTTTCTTTTGAAAAAGCTCCGCATCTAATTCTTTCTGTGTCATGCTTCTGTGTGATTGATAAACCTTCTGCTTGCGTCTGTAGTCGGAAAGGGCGGTTTGAAAGCGGTCAAACTCAAATGGTTTGATTAAATAATCGACGGCGCCGTACCGAAGTGTTTTTTTGATGACATCCAGCTCGCTTGCGGCTGAAATGACGATGACATCGACCGATTCATTTTGTTTGCGGATTTCCGTTAAAAGCTCAAGACCGTTTTTTCCCGGCATATAAATGTCAAGGAGGATGAGGTCGATATGATGCTCGCTTAACACGTGCAGCGCGCTTTGAAAGGATGAAGCGATCCCTTTCAGCTGAAAGCCTTCAATCTGGCTGAGATAGCGTTTATTTAATTCACCCACCATGGGGTCGTCTTCAACTATGAGTACATTAATCATCATTTTCCTCCTTCGGTTCATACGGAATGCGAAGACTGAAAGTCGTTCCTTCATTCTTTTCACTTGTCACAATCATGTGGCCTTTTAAATTTTCTGTTGCCTGCTGGGTAAAATAGAGACCGAATCCCCGGTTTGTCCCTTTCGTGGAATAGCCTTGTTCAAAAATACGGGTTTGGTCTTCGGCGGACATTCCGGCCCCGGTGTCCGTAATTTCTATATCAAGCAGTCGATCCTGAAACCGCATCGAACACGTAATGTTTTTTTTCGGCATCTGCGCCACCGCGTCAAGCGCATTGTTCAGCAGATTTCCGATAATCGTAATGAGCTCGTGGATGACGGCGGGGTCCGCCGCATTCGGAATCATGCTGCCGAGCTGAATGTCCAGGTCAGCGCCCTGTTCGCGTATATAGCTTTGTTTTCCCAGCAGAAACCCTGCAAGAACCGGACTTTTGACATCGCTGATAATCTCGCTTGTTTCCGTCTTCTGCTGAATGGCGATATCCTTAATATAAGTGCCGAGATCATCATATTCTTTTAACTGGACAAGTCCTAAAATGACATGAAGCTTATTCATGAATTCATGGGACTGTGCTCTTAATGCGTTTGCATACATTTTAACACCGGACAGCTGTTCTGCTAAATGTTTGACCTCAGTTTTGTCCCTGAAAGTGGCGATCGCTCCGACGGTTTGTCCTTTCAGATGAATCGGAACCTCATTAAAAACAAGCTCAAGTCCGTTAATGCGGATATCCCTGTCTTGAAGCGGTTTTTTCGTTTCAATCACCTGCTTCAGCCGGCTTTTCGGAAGAATATCGTTCACATCTTGATCGACCGGATTAGTCGGAATACCCATTTTAATAAAGAGGCGTTTCGCTTCGGCATTGGCGAGCTTAATTTTTCCCCGCGCGTCAACCGCGAGGATGCCTTCCTTCGTGGATTCGAGCATGGCGCTCCGCTCTTCAAGCAGAGTGGCAATTTCATAAGGCTCAAGACCGTACATAATGTTTTTAACGGTGCGGGCGACAATGACGGCTCCTATAACGCCGACAAAAATACTTACGCAGATAATGAAATAAAGCGGTCTCAAACTGTGGCTGACGACATCCTGTATTTTGTTAAGCGAAATTCCGACCGAAACGACGCCCACTTGTTTTTTATCTTTTCCGTAGATCGGAACGAAGGCTCTCATGGATTTCCCGAGCGTTCCCGCTGATGTGCTCGTTTTGATATGGCCGTGCATCGCCGGCTGTTCGTCTCCGCCGGTGAATTTCTTACCGATTTTATTTGCGTCGGGGTGGGTGAGACGGATGCTGTTCATATCCATCACCACGACAAATTCGGTTCCTGTCGTATGCTGGACATCCAGTGTATAGTGCCGGAGCTCTTGCAGCCCTTTTCTTGTTTGCAATGCCTGCGCGACACTCGGTGTTTCCGCGACCAGCTTTGCGGTTCGCAGGGCGGTTGTCCGCTCTTCTTCTTTCACGCGGTCTGCGGTCTGGACGCTGATAGTGAAAAAGGTGATACAAAGTGCGATAAGAACGACAATACAGACGAATATCGTTAATCGGGTTTGCAATTTTAATGTTTTTTTCATGACAGCCTTCCTTACGTTTATCATTCCCGCGTTCTACTTTACTCCGAAAAAGCCGGTTTGTGAAGATCGGGCTCTTATTTCGTAAAAGTGAGGAAAAATGGAATTTTTTATCTTGTCAATGTGTTTTAAGTCCTCCATAATAAGTGAAGTAGATTACAGAAAGGGACTTTTTATATGAAAAATACTTATTGGACGGGTTATTTTCCGCTCGTTGCGATTCTGCTTTTTAGTTCGTCATTATCCATTTCTACCTCGCTTTATGTCATGAAAATGCTTCAGACGCTCGGCATGTATCAGGGAATGCTGGATTATTTCTCTGAGAAAGGGATCAGACTGGCGCTTTTTGCAGCGTTCGCCCTTGTGTATTTTATGCTTTTTTCGGCTTTGAAGCTGATTGCAGACACAGTGACAGAGCTGTCTCTATTGTTTTTCACAAATGACCCTGAAGGGGAAAACCTGAAAAAAATCAGATTAGGCTCTTTAATTTATGTAGGCGGCGGAATTCTTTCCTTTGCGCTTGTGCAGAATGGTTTCTGGATTGCGGCGTTTTTTGCCGTTGTCACACTCGTTTATTTGATCTTCATGGTGTACAGAATCTATTCAACGCTCTCGGTCGTTTCGCTGATCGGTTTCATATTGCTCGAGATTCTGTTTTGGTTTACTTTTGTTATCGGTATTTTGTACATCTTTATCAAGCTTTATAATAGCATAATGGCTAGCTTACCTGTGTAAGCTAGCCATTTTTATTAGGATAGAAATCGGTTTTTGATCTCAGGGGAGGGGAGCATGCATGCTTCCTTCTTTCCGAACCATTTATAACGGCGCCGGGCGATGAAAGAATAAGCTCTGTCCCTGAGAGGGCGGGGCACTGCGAAAAAAACCGCTGACAGCCGCCAGGCCCCGGAGAGATGCCGGGCAGCCTTTAATACGGCTGCGGATTTTTTGTAGATCCGCCCGTTTTCGATAAAAATCATGCTGTCAAATTGTTCTGTCGGAAGTCCTTCTGATGCCAAAAGCTCCCGGGCGGTATCTGATTGCAATGATGCAAATGAGATCAGGCCGGCCGGATCGCGTTTAATGATGAATTGAACGGCGCCGCTGCATAAGTTGCAGACGCCGTCAAACAAAAGCACGCGGTCCGGAAGCTGAGCTGGTTTCAAGTCGGATCCCCTCCATTATCTTTAATAAGCTGCCTGCAGCGTGTTTTTCCAGATCGAAAGCTGAGGGCTTGCGTCATGCAGATATTCGACGCTTGACGGTGTATCCTTGCCGACCCATACCCCCATCGTGTAAGCATCCGTCAGGCCGACAAACCACATATCGTGATAGTCATTTGACGTCCCTGATTTTCCGCCGACGTACGGAGCTTTAAAGTTCGCTTTTTTCCCTGTTCCGCTTTTCACGACGGCTTTCATCATTTCTTTGATCTGCATGTTGGTCCGCACGCTGAATACCTGCGTCGGCTCATCTTTCCATTTTAATATCGTTTTTCCTTTTAAATCAGTCACTTTCGTAATCGCGTGACTCGGCGTATAAACGCCGTTGTTTCCGAACGTGGTGTACGCATTGGTCATTTCAAGCGGCGTCATGCCGTTTGTAAAACCGCCAAGCGCCGCAGGCAGACGGTAATCCGCGCTGACCAGCTTCGCGAAATGAAACGGTTCAAGATAGCTGAACGCCTTATTGACGCCCACGCGGTCCATGATTCTGATGGCCGGTGTATTGTACGAGTATTTAAACGCCGTTTCCAGCGTAACCGTCCCGTACGTGCGGTTATTATAGTTCTGCGGGCAGTAATCCGCACTGCAGAATTTGCTTGCGTCAATCTTGCTGTGCGGCGTTGCGCCGGTCTTTTCAATGTAAGGCCCGTAATCAAGCAGCGGCTTAATGGATGAACCGGGCTGTCTGTATGCCTGATAGGCGCGGTTGAAATCATATTTATGATAATCTTTCCCGCCTGAAAGCGCGATAATCTGATGCGTCTGATGATTAATCACGGCCGCTCCGCCCTGAACGCCTGCATACGGCAGATTTTGATTCACTTGGGCGACGACCTGATTTTGCATATACGGATTCAGCGCCGTATAAATCTTCACACCGTCTTTTAACAATGTGCCGACTCTATCGGAAAGCTCACTCTGTATTTTTTGTTTCGCCTTTCCGGAAGCTTTTTCAAGGCGTTTGTCATAGCCTTCAGATGATGAAACAAGCTGTGTGAATTCATCATTTACATAGGAAACATAGTCAGGATATTTGTTTGTTTTTTCGTTTATATCAAGCTTGATCTTTTCCTTTTCGGCTTTTTTCAGCTGTTTTCCGGATATGACACCCGCTTTTTTTAATCCGTTAAGCAATCTGACTTGTCGTTTTTTCGTATAGTCAAAATGCTTGAGAGGATCATATAATGTAGGGTTATTAGGGATGGCGCAGATAAAGGCCATTTCTCCCAAGGTGAGAGATTTCAGCGGCTTGCTGAAATAAAATTGTGCCGCCGAACCGACACCGTATACACCGTTATTAAAATAAATCGTATTTAAGTAGCCTTCCAAAATCTCATCTTTGCTGTATTTTTTCTCAAGCTGATAGGAATAGGCCAGCTCCGTCAGTTTTCGGCTGAAGGTGCGTTCATGGCTTAAATACACATTTCTCGCCAGCTGCTGGGTGATGGTGCTGGCGCCCTGGTCAATTTTATGATCTTTGAAATTGGAGGCGGCCGCTCTGACCATCCCCATAAAGTCAAACCCTTTATGCTCATAAAAATGACGGTCTTCAGAGGTTAAAAACAGCTGTTTTACCTCATTCGGTATTTTATTAAAGGGCACGATCACGCGGTTCTCATGATCGCTGACAATCTCAGAAACAAGGCTTCCGTCCCTGTCATACATGTAACTGTTTTGAACCAGGTTGATCGCTTTTAAATCAATATGTTTATCGAGCACCTGATCAAAAGGCTTGATTTGTTTTACCTCTTTGCCGGAAGCAATAACTGTAAATGCAAACAACGGGATAATGCCGAGCAGCAAAATCCATCCGATTATTTTACGTACCATGGTCACTCTCTTTTCTCCTGATTTCTAGCCATATCGTATCATTCTTTTAAGAATACGAGAAGGTTAAATTTAGAAGAAATCGTAATTGCTGATCGGTCAGCCCGCATCAGACGCTGTATCTTTTTGCAAATGTCCGGTCAGCCATAAAAGCCCCGCGCCTGCCAAAAAGAGAAAGGCGGTGACGTAGAAAGCGGCCGAAATGGAAAAACTGCTCGATACCGCACCGCCGAGCAGAGGGCCGATTACGTTTCCGAGAAAACGGAAGCTGACGTTATAGCCGAGCACCTCCCCCTGAATGCTGCCCGGCGCCCTGACGCGGATCGCTGCCGTAATACAAGGCAGCGTCCCGCCCATGACCATCCCGAACAGAAATCTGAAGACTAAAAGGATGGAAAGGGAGGAGGCGATCGCCTGCGGAATAAAAAACACCGCTGAGGCAATTAAAAGCACGATTAAGATCCGGCTGTGGCCGAAGCGGTCGCCGAGGTCTCCCCATTTCCGGGCCAGCAGCAAGCTTCCGAGTCCGGTCGCTGAAAACGCCATTCCGGAGAAAAAAGCTAAATTAACAGGTCCGTGCAGCTCATTGACATATAAAGCGAGAAGCGGCTGAATACTGAAATTGCCGGTCTGCACGATCATAGTAAGCACCATCATCGCCCAAAGCGCGGGCTGGTGAAAAATATAAGAGAGCACCTGTTTTCTGGAGTAGGTTTTCCGCTTGCTTTGTTTCTCGCCGAGCGGCTGCTCATTGACCTGAAATAAAACGAGAAGCACAGATGCGAAAATGACAAAAGACGTAATAAAAAACGTGTACGTAAACCCGAAGCTGTCAGCAAGCAGCCCGCCCAGCATCGGTCCGAATAAAGTGCCTGACACTTGACCCATCTGCAGCGTGCCGAGTGTTTTCCCGGCAGTCTCTTTCGGCGTCTGCGCCGAAATCATCGCCAATGATGTCGGAACAAAGCCCGTGACAAGGCCCATAAGCAGCCGGAGGACAAACAGCTGATAAACCGATGTCACAAACCCCATCAATAAAATGCTGACGGCAATGCCGGTGCCGGTAATCAAGAGAATTTTTTTGTAGCCGCGCTTATCGCCGAATCTTCCCCAAAACGGGGAAATCACAAACGCCATTAAAAACGTGACGCCGAACACATAACCGCTCCATCTCTGCACATACCCGCCCGAATGGGGGCTGATCGTTTCAATATATAACGAAAGAAACGGAACAATCATAGTCATGCTGGCGGAAATAAAGAAATTTGTAATCCAAATGACGACGAAGTTCTTCTTACGGACAGAAATAACATCACCTTCTTTACTTTTCGTGTGTCTAATTATAAGTATATAGGAATGAATCCGGTATTTGTATTTTCGATGCGGATATAGGAAAATTCATTATTTTTAGAAAATGAAGAAAGTTTCAGAGGGGAAACTGATATACTATCATAAAATATCATTTTTGATCGGAGGAAAGGCAGGTGTAAAAAAGTGGATCAGCGCAGTCTTCTCATTATTGATTTTGAATTTACGATGCCTGACGGAAAATACAGCCCGCAAAATTTCTTCCCCGAAATTATTGAAGCGGGGATTGTCAAGACAGTGAATGATGAAGTGACTGAAACGTTTTCGAGTTATATCAAACCGAAAAAATTTCCGAAGCTGACAAAACGATGCAAAACCTTTCTGAACATCACCCAAAAAGACGTGGACGGCGGAATCACGTTTAATGAATTCATCCGCAAATTAAATGAGCTTGACCCTGATAAAAACTGCACGATCGTCACCTGGGGCAATATGGATATGAAAGTGTTAAAGCAAAATTGCATGTTTAACCACATCCCCTTTCCATTTAAAGGAGAACTCCGGGATTTGTCCCTTGAATATAAAAACTTCTTCGGAGACAGAACACTGACCGGGCTTTGGAAAGCGGCTGAAGAGTATGGCGATAAAGGGACGGGCACACATCATAAAGCGCTTGATGATGCGCAGACGACTTATAAATTATTCAAGCTTGTCGAACGGGATAAACAATACCTTGAAAAACCGAAACCTCCGACGATCGGCGATCGCGTCGATCTGACTGAACTGTTTCGCCGGGCCACATAAAAAAACCCAATCATGCCGACTGGGTCATAGTCTTTTAAAATAGTCGCGCTCTAACACGGCCAAGTTGGCGAGCGAACGTTTCGCCCATTCTGAGCCGTCCGCTGTGAGCTGATCTTTCAGCCGGGCAGCCGCCGCTTGTAAGGAAGCCGTATAATCAGGAACTTCGCCTTCAAACGGTTTGACCATATGATGCGGTATGTTTGTCTGTTCTCCGAATGCCAGCGCTCTTCTTTCATGAAAAAACGGAACATCGGCCTGCTTCGGATGATGAAGATCTCCTTGAGCGGGATGCGTCAGAACGGCTTTAATTTTTACTAAATAGTGATTGGGCCTGACGTCTGTCACTTCCCCTATGTATACTCCTGTTTTATAAAACCCTTTTACGATTGTGCCGATTTCAAATGAATTCATTGCGTTCACCTCTCTGTTTATTCTATATAAGATCAACGCGATTGGCTAGACAACAGCTGCCGGAAGCCTGACAGAGGCCGTGGTGCCCGAGTGCTCTCCGCTGGTGAAATAGACGGAGCCTTCATGATGCTGAATAATGGAGAATGTCACAGTAAGCCCAAGTCCGGTGCCGTTAGTCTTCAGCGTATAATACGGCTTGCCGAGTTTTTGAAGTTCTTCGTCGGACATGCCGATCCCATTATCCGTAATCTGAATGAGAATCATCTGTTCCTGTTTTTGGACGGAGACCTCGATTCGGCCGTTTTCGGAAGGCACGGCTTCAATACTGTTTTTAATCAGATTAATGAAGGCTTGTTTCAGTTTTTTCACATCCCCGAACACATATAAATCCGGCTCGCTTCGAACAGTAACGGTCACCGATTTAAAATTGGCGTATGACTCCATTAAGGAACCTGTTTCCTTCACAAGCAGAGAAATATCAAACTTTTCTTTTTCATAATCATCCTGCTTCGCCATATCCAGATAATTCGTTATGATCGTCTGAGCCCGGTCAAGTTCGGACAGCACAAGCTTCTGATACCCGGCGTGTGATTTATCCCGAAGCTGATCGCCGCTGAACAGCAGCTGCACGAAACCTCTGACGACCGTGAGCGGATTGCGGACTTCGTGTGCGACGCTTGCCGCAAGCTCGCTGACGACAGCCATTTTCTCTGAGTGAATCAGCCTTGCCCGCATGGACGCATTCTCATCAATGATTTCAATCAAATAAATGCACAGCACAAGAGCGCTGATCTGAAAAAAAACGGATACTCCCGCCTCATAATATACGGAAGATAGATTTTGAAAGTTGAAAATATTGGTCACGGAATAGATGAAGACAGATGCGGTTAATAAGGCGGCTTCAGTACAGCCGATGAGAAGAGCGAAAATCAGTTTCTTCCGCTTTGAAAAAAAGGGCCATTTCGTTTGGAGCTGGATAGAGATGATGATTAAAAAAGGAATTAAGGATAAGAAAAAAAGAGCGGAAGGTTCAAACCATATGAGCTGGAACAAAACAGACGCTGCTCCTGCGGCAAGTCCTGCGGCAGTTCCGGAATAAAGCAGGCAGACGATAATGGGAATCAGCTGCAATCCGAAACGGACGGAATGAAGCTCCTGGATGGGAAAAGCCGTACATAATAATGAAGATGCCGCTGCAAATACGGCGACCAGCAGGCGGTTCGCTCTCGGCACAAGCAAATCGGGCTTGCTGAGCCAGAAGACTTGATAGAGAAAAATAGGAAATAAAAGAAAAGAGAAGTGAAGCAGATAATCCTTTACAATCTCCATTTATGCGAAATCCTTTCTTATGTAAATATGAACCTATTATAACATCTTTACCGGCAAAAAAAGTATACATTTCTCTAAAGAGAACGCCCTTATCTCTTCTGATAAAGGCGTCCTTTACGTTATGAAGCAAGCGCTGCTTTGATTCTCTCAAGCCCTTCTTTTACAGCTGCGGCTGAACAGCCGACATTGAGTCTCATAAATCCTTCGCCGCCCGGTCCGTATTTCGTTCCCGGTTCTAAAATGATTTTCCCTTTTTTGAGCATTCTTTCTTTGAGCTCGGCGTCTGAAAATCCGTATTCGCTGAAATCCATCCAGATCAAATAGGAAGCATCAGGCTTCATCATGCGGACTTTCGGCAATTCTTTTTTAAAAAAGTCCTCAGCTAATTTCATATTCCCCTCAATGTAAGGAATCAGCGCGTCAAGCCAAGGGCCTCCCTTTGTATAAGCCGCTTCGATTGCTGCAACCGCAAATATGTTGAGATTGGAGATCCCGTTCCGATGCAATGCCGCGGAGAATTTCGCCCGCTTATACCGATCGGGAATGATAATGGCCGATGCCTGAAGGCCGGCAATATTAAACGTCTTGCTCGGCGCGACACAAGTAACGGAAATCCGCGCAAAATCCTCAGACAGAGAAGCAAAAGGCGTGTGCGGTTTTCCGTACAGCATCAAGTCGGAGTGAATCTCGTCAGAAACGACGGTGACGTTATGGGCGGCGCACAGCGATCCGAGCTTCAAAAGCTCATCCCGGCTCCACGCTCTGCCGGACGGATTGTGCGGATTACAGAGAATCATCAGCTTAACCTCGGAATCGCTCAGCTTTTTCTCAAGGTCCTCAAAATCCATGCGGTAGATTCCATTTTCTTCCCGTAAAGGATTATGTAAAACCTGCCGTTTGTTTTCTTCGATCATCTGATAAAAAGGCGTATATACCGGTGACTGGATCAAAACCTCATCTCCCGGTTCGGTAAAGGCCTGGACGGCCATGCTGAGCGCCGTCACAACTCCGGGGCTGAACGTGATGCTTGCGGGATCTGGCCGGTAGCCGTGCCGTGTATCAAGCCATGAAGCGACGGCTTTTTTTGTGTTTTCGTCAGGAGACGTATAACCGAATATGCCATGGTCAAGACGGGCTTTTAATGCCTCTGTGACTGCTTCGGGAGCGCGGAAATCCATATCGGCCACCCACATCGGAAGTGCGTCCGATACGCCGAATAACGCTTCCGCCTTGTCCCATTTCACCGATTGAGTGCCAAAGCGGTTTTCTCGAAGGTCAAAGTTCATGTATGTCACTCCTGTTGTATCATTATTTTTCACATCGTATCTATGATAAAATAGATTTTCAAACTTTATTATAAGCGGTGATGAAAATGGAAGAAAGCCAAGCGGTCATGGAAATGATGAAAATCATTGCCAAGTGGGACCCGTTTAAATATGGAGAAGAATTTTATGAAACAGAAGCCGTCGATATCGTTCAGGCCGTATATCGTGAAGACAGCGCCGGCAAGCTGGCAGAAGCCATACAGGACATCTTTGAAGTTTCATTTGAACAAAAGCTTCCGATCGAAGACTGTCAAAAGGCCGCCGCGCAGCTTCTGCTCATAAAAGAAAGCAGCTCCTGCACCCCTTAAAACCGGCGGAAACGCCGGTTTTTTTATTGGACAAATTCAAAAATCCGCTCTGAAACAAACTCAGGACGCTCTTCGGGGACGAGGTGCCCCGTATCTTTAAGCGAATATAAAATAGAATCCGGCAGGTCGTGATGAAGCCGTTTTCCAACTGAAACCGGCACGACCCGGTCTTCTTCCCCCCATATTAAGAGCGCGGGGTTTTGTATTTTCTTCAAATTCTCGGAGTCCAAATCGCCCTCCCTATGTCTGATGAACCTTGTCATCGCTTTGAAAATCTGGCGGTCTGTAAATGGTTTTTCATAACCGTCAATCATTTCCTGGTCGATAAGCGTCCGGTCGTGCACGACATTTAACAGGTTTTTCAGCACGCCGTCTTTTGAAAGCCAATACTTAAGATACAGGTCAAAACAAGGGATATGCGTTCCGACTATAATCGACGGATGCGAGCGTTTTAAATACCCCGAGCTGCACAGCAGGACGATTCTAGTAAAAAGCTCGGGTTTAAGCAAAGACGCGGATAAGGAAATCTGGCCGCCCATCGAATGGCCGACGAGCGCGGCCCGGCTGATATTGAGCTTTTCCAAAAGTCCGATCAGAAGCTTGGCGAGGTTTGCATAAGTGTATACGAACGTCCGTGACTTTTCCGATTGTCCGAAAGGAGGCAGGTCAACGGCGATAATATCATAATGGTTTCTGAGCAGCGGAATCAGTTTTCTGAAGCTGAATGCCGAAGATAAAAAACCGTGTACGCAGACGAGCGTCTGTCTGCCGGGATTCTCATAATGCTCGTAATACAGCTCAACTCCGTGTATCGCGGCCCGTTTAATCGGTGAAACAGCTTCCATGAGCGTCTTCTCCGTCCTTTCTGTGTTGTAGTGTAATGGCTTTTTAATTGTCAGATTTTAGCTCTGGTTTCTTGCGGGTTTTTCTTAGCATTTGTCGAAAATCATGATATAATGTCATGAAGATTTTTGATTAAGCAAAGGTGTGAAACGTATGAAGCTGACCGAAAAAGAAACAGAAATATTAGAAATTTTAGACGAAAACAGCCGCGTTGATGCGGAAACGATCGCCAAAATGGCGAACATTCCCGCTGATGAAGTCAAAAGCATCATTGAAAAGCTTGAAAAGGAAAAAGTCATCATTGATTATGCGGCGATGATCGACTGGCGCAAAGTTGACGGGCTGGAAGGCGTCACGGCGATGATTGACGTAAAAGTCACTCCGAAACGAAATGTCGGCTTTGATGAAGTTGCTGAACGGATATACAGATTCCAGGAAGTCGAATCAGTGTACCTGATGTCAGGGGTGTATGACTTATCTGTCGTCATCCGCGGCAATACGATGTCAGACGTGGCGAGCTTCGTTTCTGAAAAACTGTCCACCCTTGAGTCTGTCGTTTCCACGACAACGCACTTCATCCTGAAAAAATATAAGCATGACGGCAAAGTCTTTGAAAGCGGAGACGATGACAAAAGAATCGTGGTGTCTCCGTAAATGGAAACGAAGACTTCTTATTTATCGGATTATGTGCAGCAGATTAAACCGTCAGGCATCCGCAAATTCTTTGATCTGGCCGCTACGATGGAAGGCGTCATTTCACTGGGAGTGGGAGAGCCTGACTTTGTGACGGCTTGGAACGTGAGGGAAGCGAGTATTCTTTCTTTAGAACAGGGCTACACGGCTTATACGGCAAATGCGGGTCTTTATGAACTGAGAGAAGAGATCAGCCGCTATTTAGATAAGCGGTTCGGCCTGAATTACTCGCCTGACAGTGAACTGATCGTTACGGTAGGGGCAAGCCAGGCGCTTGATCTCGCTGTCCGTGCCATTATGAATCCCGGAGAGGAAATGTTAATTCCCGAACCGTGTTTTGTCGCATATGAATCACTCGTGACGCTGACGGGGGCGAAGCCGGTGCCGATTCAGACTGTCGCTGCAAAAGGTTTCAAAGCATCCCCGGTCGATTTTGAAGCGGCCCTGACGGACAAAACGAAAGCGCTGCTCCTTTGCTCGCCGTCAAACCCGACCGGTTCCGTCTATTCGAAAGAAGAACTTGAATCCATCGCTGCTTTCGCTGAAAAACATGACTTGATCGTGCTTTCCGATGAAATTTATGCCGAGCTGACGTATGATGAGCCATTCACGAGCATGGGGGCCATCCGCGGCATGAAGGAGCGGACGATTCTGATTTCAGGGTTCTCCAAAGCATTTGCCATGACGGGATGGAGACTCGGATTTACGGCGGCGCCTCCCGTAATCAGGGATGCCATGCTCAAAATTCATCAGCACGCGATGATGTGCGCGCCTTCTATGGCGCAGTACGCCGCGCTTGAAGGTTTGAAAAACGGTCAGGAAGACGTCGAACGAATGAAAAAAAGCTACCGGAGACGCCGAAATCTGATTGTGGAAACACTGAACGAAATCGGACTCGGCTGCCACCATCCTGGCGGAGCGTTTTACGCTTTTCCTTCCATTCAATCGACAGGCATGAGTTCAGAAGAGTTCGCGGAACAGCTGCTTCTTGAAGAAAAAGTAGCCGTCGTTCCGGGGAATGTATTCGGCCCGAGCGGCGAAGGGTACATCAGATGCTCCTATGCAACATCTATTGAGCAGATTCAGGAAGCGCTCGTCAGAATCAAACGGTTTGTTGAAAAAAGGGCATAAAAAAAGATACGAACCCGGTTCGCATCCAAATAAAAGGGGGGGAATACTAGAAAGCCTTCGTAGTCATAGTATACCCACCTTTTTCTGTGCTTAAACATCATCATACAAAAAAGTTCCCTTTGCGAAAAACAAACTTGTATGATATAATTTTAAATTGCGTATAAACTGTATTTAATTTAACTTAGGAGTTGTTATGAATGGCAGCAAAATTTGAAGTGGGCAGTGTTTACACTGGTAAAGTAACAGGATTACAAGCGTATGGTGCGTTTGTTGCATTAGATGAAGAAACTCAAGGACTTGTTCACATTTCTGAAGTCACTCACGGTTTCGTAAAAGACATTAACGAGCACCTTTCTATCGGTGACGAAGTACAAGTAAAAGTTCTTGCAGTTGACGAAGAAAAAGGCAAAATCAGCCTTTCTATCCGTGCGACTCAAGCAGCGCCTGAAAGAAAAGAAAGCAAGCCAAGAAAACCGAAAGCGGCTCAAGTTTCTGAAGAAACATCTGCTCCGCAAGGTTTCAACACATTGAAAGATAAGCTTGAAGAGTGGATCGAACAGTCCAACCGCAAAGACCTTATCAAAAAATAAGCATCAAAAAAAGCACCGGATATGTATGTTCGGTGCTTTTTTTATGTTTATCTGACTTCTGGATTTGCCGCTTCCTCGCGGGATGTTTCTTCGTTCGGCTTAAACAGCAGGCCGAGATTGATGAGACCGGCGATGCCGACAAGGCCGTAAATAATCCGCGACAGAGCTGATCCTTGGCCGCCGAAGATGGCTGCTACTAAATCAAATTGGAAAAATCCGATCAGTCCCCAGTTAATCGCGCCGATAATGGTTAAAACAAGACAGATCCGCTGAATAACACTCATGTAAACAACCTCCTCTATGAATTCGTGAAACAGTTATAGATTGTGACAAAGCAAAGAAACTATACATGCTTCCTTCTCCGGCGTGAAAATCGCATCCTGTCTCATGCTGTACCAGTGCCTTTCCCGTGAACCCGCTGTCATGAAACCGTGTGATGTGCCGTCAAAAAAGCGGATTGCTTTACATTGAACGTCAACTTTCTGCATAATATAAATCCAAAGGAGGAGATGTCATGCAAAACTTTACATATTGGAATCCGACAAAATTGATTTTCGGAAAGGGAGAGGTTGAAAAGCTTCCAGAAGAAATCAAGCCGTACGGAAAAAACGTGCTGCTCGTATACGGAGGCGGCAGCATTAAGCGCAGCGGTCTTTATGATCAAGTAACCGAGCTGCTGAAAAAAGCAGGAGTTACGGTACATGAATTGGCAGGCGTAGAGCCGAATCCGCGTGTCTCAACGGTGAACAAAGGTGTTGCGCTCTGTAAAGAAAACAACATCGATTTCTTATTGGCCGTCGGCGGCGGAAGTGTCATTGACTGCACGAAAGCCATCGCCGCGGGCGCTAAATATGATGGTGATGCGTGGGATATCGTCACGAAAAAACACCAGCCGAAAGAAGCGCTGCCGTTCGGAACAGTGCTGACACTTGCGGCGACCGGTTCGGAAATGAACGCCGGATCAGTGATCACAAACTGGGAGACACAGGAGAAATACGGATGGGGAAGCCCGCTCGTTTATCCTAAATTCTCTATTCTTGATCCGGTAAACACATTTACCGTTCCGAAAGACCACACCATTTACGGCATGGTCGATATGATGAGCCATGTGTTTGAACAATATTTCCACCATACGTCAAACACGCCGTATCAGGACCGGATGTGTGAATCACTTCTGCGCACGGTGATTGAAACAGCGCCGAAGCTGATCAATGATCTGGAGAACTATGAGCTTCGTGAAACCATTTTATATACAGGCACCATCGCATTAAACGGAATGCTGTCAATGGGCGCAAGAGGGGATTGGGCTACACACAACATCGAGCATGCGGTGTCAGCGGTGTACGATATACCGCACGCCGGAGGTTTAGCGATCTTGTTCCCGAACTGGATGAGACATGTGCTCAAAGAAAATCCGGCCCGCTTTAAGCAGCTTGCCGTCCGTGTTTTTGATATTGACGAGGCAGGCAGATCAGATGAAGAGATCGCGCTTGAAGGGATTAGCAAGCTGTCTGCTTTCTGGACGAGCCTCGGCGCTCCGAACAGACTCGCTGATTATGATATTTCAGATGAAAAGCTGGATACGATTGCAGATAAAGCGATGGCAAACGGCGCATTCGGACAGTTCAAATCACTTCAGAAAGAAGATGTGCTTGCGATACTGAAGGCATCATTGTAATAGAATAAAGGGGGCGGCCGAACTGGCAGCTCCTTTTTTTCTGTGTTATAGTAATTCCCTTACGATTTTTTTGGAGGTTATGATAAATGGAGAACTTTACGTACTACAATCCGACGAAACTGATTTTCGGAAAAGGTCAAATCGACCAATTGAAAAAAGAGCTGAAACAATACGGGAAAAACGTGCTGCTTGTATACGGAGGCGGCAGCATTAAGCGAAACGGCCTGTATGACCAAGTAACAGGCATCTTAAAAGAAGAAGGCGCAGCCGTTTATGAGCTTGCGGGCGTTGAACCGAATCCGCGTCTGGCAACGGTGAATAAAGGAATTGAGCTGTGCAGACAGCATGAAATTGATTTTCTTCTCGCAGTCGGCGGCGGAAGTGTCATCGACTGTACAAAAGCGATTGCGGCCGGAGCGAAGTATGACGGAGACGCATGGGACATTTACAGCAAAAAAGTAACGGCACAGGACGCGCTTCCGTTCGGCACGGTGCTGACGCTTGCGGCGACAGGCTCTGAAATGAACCCTGATTCCGTTATCACAAATTGGGAAACGAATGAAAAATACGTATGGGGCAGCGATGTCACTCATCCGCGTTTCTCCATTTTAGACCCTGAGAATACATTCAGCGTTCCGGAAAACCAAACCGTATACGGCATGGTGGATATGATGAGCCACGTATTCGAACAATACTTCCACAATGTTGAAAATACGCCGCTTCAGGACAGAATGTGCTTTGCGGTGCTTCAGACGGTGATTGAAACAGCGCCGAAACTTTTGGAAGACCTCGGGAACTACAAGCATCGCGAAACGATTTTATACGCGGGTACGATCGCTTTAAACGGCACGCTGCAAATGGGCTATTTCGGCGATTGGGCTTCCCACACGATGGAGCACGCCGTATCAGCGGTTTATGACATCCCTCACGCGGGAGGACTTGCGATTCTGTTCCCGAATTGGATGAGATACACGCTTGATACAAATGTAGACCGTTTTAAAAACCTCATGCTCAACATGTTTGACATTGATACCGAAGGCAAAACAGATAAAGAAATTGCTTTAGAAGGAATCGATAAGTTATCAGCGTTCTGGTCAAGCCTCGGCGCGCCGTCCCGTCTTGCTGATTATGACATCGGCGAAGACAAGCTTGAGCTGATCGCAGATATCGCCGCAAAAGAAATGGAACACGGCGGATTCGGCAATTTCCAAAAACTGAACAAAGATGACGTGCTTGCCATCCTGAAGGCGTCTCTGTAAGATCCCATCCTGCAGATCTACCGGATTTTCTATGAGTGAATCAGGAGCAAGTGAAACACTCCTTGCACTGAAACAACTATGGAAAGTAAGAATAAAAAAGAGCGCTGATTAAATCAGCGCTCTTTTTTATGCATTCTGTGTACTAAGATCTCGCTGCGCCCCCATATAGCTCCCCATTAAGTTTTGGTAACCAGGAAGATGACTGGAAATTAATGCGCCAAACCCTTCAACATCGTTGCGCCAATCACGTTGTAACTCGCATGCTACACTAAACCAGTTCATAAGCTGTGCGCCCCCATGAGCCATACGGGTTAATGATGCATCTGCTACTTGCTTACTGAATGTTCCCGAAGCATCTGTCACAACAAACACTTCGTAACCTGCCTTGATTGCGGAAAGTGCAGGAAACGCAACGCAGACATCTGTAACTACACCTGCGATAATAAGTTGTTTTTTCCCAGTCGCTTCAATGGCTTTCACAAAGTCTTCATTATCCCATGCATTAATTTGTCCTGGACGCGCTATTTTTGGTGCATCAGGAAAGAGATCCGTCAATTCCTGCATGAGTGGGCCATTAGGTCCATTTTCGAAACTCGTTGTTAAAATAACCGGTAAATCAAAGAATTTAGCCGTATCGCCAAGAGCCAATACATTATTCTTAAATTCATCAACACCATAGTCACGTACTAGACCGGAAATAAGGCCGGTTTGATGATCCACCAAAAGAACAGCAGCATCATCTTTTGAAAGACGGGAATAAAGATCAGACATTTTATCATCCTCCTTAAATTCATTAAGTAAGTTTGTCAAAGGCATCTAAGAATTATGTAGAAAGCTTCTGAGGTGACTTTTAGTGAGGGTTATGATCCTTCTATTAATCTAGAACGGGAACCGGAGCATGATCAATCCAATGGATGAACTGTTGTAAATAGCGTTGAAGATAACGGTTTGTTTGTTCATCCGTAAGTATGTTTTGAGTGGAATCAATTTTCTCATGGACTTGCGAAATCAGCATTTTTTGAAAGGGCAGCACATTGACTTGCATAGCTTCGAGTACTTCTCTCATTTGCATTTGGCTAAAGGCAGTACCGAACCCTCCGGGGGTTGCTCCGATTAAGCCAACCGGTTTTCTGTTGAACACAGAAGAGGTCCGAGGTCTCGATGCCCAGTCCAATGCATTTTTTAATACCCCCGGCATTCCGGAATTGTACTCTGGACTTACAATGATGACGCCGTCAACGTCTTGTATATCTGCTCTAAAGGATGTTACGGATTCTGGCGCTCCGGCCATTTCTAAATCTTCGTTAAAAAAAGGAAGACGGTCTATTTCAATCCAACGAAATTGCGCCGAATGATCCAAGTCAATCAATGATTGAGCAATTGCTCGATTATACGAGTTTTTTCGTAAACTTCCACAAATAAGACCAATGGTTTTAGTCATAAAATCACCTCCCGGTTTGAAATTATTTTCATCTTAACATGATAACCCAAATATAGACACTATTTTTAAAAATGGAAGTATTTGATTTATCGTGCGTGCATTCACCTTTACTGCATTTTTCGTCATCTGATTAGTGATCCTTCTCACCATGCATACAAATATAACGTTCTGTACAATACCTATCTCAAAACCGAGATATTTTATGAAAAAATGAATGCGTCTTTAGCGCAAATCCCGTATCCGTCAGGCCTTCTTCATGACTTGATTTAGAGGTAGAGTTCATATAAAGTGGAAGAGAAAACAATTCACCGTGATGGAGGGACAAGCAAATGACGCATGTACGCTTTGATTACTCAAGAGCGTTACCTTTTTTCAATGAACATGAACTTACATACGCACGTGATTTCGTAAAAACGGCACACCATAATATCCATGAAAAAACAGGCGCCGGAAGCGACTTTTTAGGCTGGGTGGACCTCCCTGAAAACTACGATAAAGAAGAATTTGCGCGCATTAAAAAAAGCGCTGAAAAAATCAAATCAGATTCAGACGTGCTTCTCGTCGTCGGAATCGGCGGTTCATACTTAGGCGCCCGCGCGGCGATTGAAGCGCTCAACCATTCTTTCTATAATGTCCTGCCGAAAGATAAACGCAAAAACCCTCAAGTCATCTTTATCGGCAACAATATCAGCTCAACTTATATGAAAGACGTTATGGATCTTTTGGAAGACGCTGATTTCTCTATCAATGTCATTTCTAAGTCAGGAACGACGACGGAACCTGCCATCGCTTTCCGGATTTTCCGCAAACTTCTTGAAGAAAAATACGGAAAAGAAGAAGCGAAAGCGCGGATTTACGCGACAACTGACAAAGAGCGCGGCGCTTTAAAAACGCTTTCTAACGAAGAAGGCTTCGAATCATTCGTTATTCCTGATGATGTCGGCGGACGTTTCTCCGTTCTGACTGCGGTGGGTCTTCTGCCGATTGCGGTAAGCGGGGCTGATATCGACGAAATGATGAAGGGCGCGTTTGATGCAAGCAAAGACTTTTCCAGCTCGGAATTAGAAGAGAATGCGGCTTACCAATATGCCGTCGTCCGCAACGTTCTGTACAATAAAGGCAGAACCATTGAAATGCTCATTAACTACGAGCCAGCCCTGCAGTACTTTGCAGAATGGTGGAAGCAGCTCTTCGGTGAAAGTGAAGGAAAAGACGAGAAAGGAATTTATCCTTCCTCCGCTAACTTCTCAACAGACCTTCACTCTCTCGGCCAATACGTGCAGGAAGGCAGACGCGATCTGTTTGAAACTGTATTAAACGTAGAAAAACCGAAGCATGAGCTGACAATTGAAGAAGCGGAAAATGATCTCGACGGCTTAAACTACTTAGCCGGCAAAACGGTCGATTTCGTCAATAAAAAAGCGTTCCAAGGTACGATGCTGGCTCATACAGACGGAAAAGTGCCGAACTTAATCGTCAACATTCCGGAGCTTAATGCATATACATTTGGATATCTCGTCTATTTCTTTGAAAAAGCGGTGGCAATGAGCGGTTATCTGCTCGGAGTTAACCCGTTTGATCAGCCGGGTGTTGAAGCCTACAAGGTGAACATGTTCGCGCTTCTCGGCAAACCGGGCTTTGAAGAGAAAAAAGCAGAGCTTGAAAAACGCCTTGAGAAATAAAAAGAATGGCTGGCCCGCATGACGGGTCAGCCTTTTTTAAACCGTGAAAGGTGTGATGATGAATTGACACGGCTCTTATGTAAGCATACCGTCATTTCCTTCTGTTCCGCTGCTATTGTCTTTTTTGCGCTGAACCCGTCCTCTGCTTCCCTCTTACAAACGATCTTTTTTTCGCTCTTCCCCTCGGCTTGTTTACGGATATGGTCCGGCTGAAACTGAAGATGGGCCGGATGCATTCGCTCATTACGAAGTGCTGTCTGTATGCCGTCGTTTTCCTCATTTCGCCGGATGCCGCTCTCTCCGCAATTGTGACGTATGTTCTGATTGAATGCGCCGTTACCTCTTTTCAGCGTCTGTCTGCTGCTCCTGATTCTTTGCGGAAGCCGTATGAAGATATCGCAGACCGGGGACGCTAAAGACTAAAAGGAGCGTATTTACATGATCAGCATACCATCTTCACTTGAAGGACAGTCTTTTTTACTCCGCGAATTGGAACAGGTGCTGAAACCGATCGGTTATACCATCGGAGGCGGCTGGGAATATGACCGGGGATTCTTTGATTACAAAATTTCCGATCAGGACGGCTATTTGTTTCTCCGTATCCCTGTTGAAGCAAATAAAGGACGCCTTGATGAACGGGGAACGGCCGTTACAATCGGCACACCCTTTTTGCTGAGGCACGTCTATCAGCAGGAAACGGATGATGCAGCAGGCGGCGGAGTTTTTGAATCATTATTCAACCAATTCTCCGAGCCGAAACGCCGGGATGCGGCAATTGACCGCTCATATATAGATATCGGCATCTCGCTCGTGAAAGAGCTGGAAGATGTCCTGCTGCATTAAAGCGCCAAAAAAAGATCAGTACTGAGCACTTGGTATGACAGAGGAGGGGTCAGCATCGGCCCCTCTTCTTTTTGTATGCCGATAATCGTTGTATTCCGTTTGAGATAATAGCGCGCACAATCATGATAAGAGGAGCCTTTTAATTCCTCGGGGACGGGAATGATGCGAACCTTTTTCTCCAGCGTCAGGTCGGACAGCGTCTGCGGCTTGGCAAGCTGCATCTTGACCCGGTAATGCTCAAACATCACCCGGCTCGACAGGCGTGATGTGCACAGAATCTTATTGGCTCCTGCACGTTCGGCGTTTTTGACATACCGTTCCGTTAAAATCTCCACGATACAATAAACGGACGGATGCAACCCTTTGATGGCGAGAAGCGTTAATACCGACAGCATATCAGCTTCGGATTCATTTTTCTGCTGGTCTGCTGTCAGAATGACGGTATCGGCTTCCGTAATATTCGCTTTATTGAGCGTGCTGTCATCAGCAGCATGTCCGCGGATGAAATGGACATTTTCAATAAGCGGGCCTTCTCTTAATGAATCATCAATCAGGACGACAGTTTTTGACGGTGCGATGTGCTGCAGTTCTTTCAGCAGCATATGCGACTTCTCATTCCATCCGATAAGAATGACGTGCCCCTTGCCTTTAAAGGCGACTTTCCCTTCGATATAACGGTGCTGTTTGCTGAATACGGCTGAAGAAAGCGTAGCGAAATAGGCGGTCACAAAACTCGCTCCGCTTAATACAAGCACCATGGCGGCAATCTGCCCGAGCGGAGTCTGCGGAACATAATCGCCATAACCGACCGTGGCTACCGTAATAACCGCCCACCAAACCCCTTCAAACACAGACGTGAATTGCTTCGGTTCAAGCATGTAAATCAATTGGCCGAACAATAAGATCAAGGCGATAATGATCAGTCCGATCCGGATATATAACGGCCATCTCAGCCAGGTAATAAAGATACGGTTTGATTTCATTCGGCCTGCTCCTCTTTCGACAAAGAGATGGACAAAATCTGCTTAATAATGGTGTTTAATTTTTCATTCAGCTGTTCCTGCCCGTATGAGTCACGCGCCTGTCTGATTAAATCGGCCGTCTCATCCTCAAACTGAATGAGAGGTTCGTCGTTTTCCGATTCATTATAGAGCTGGATGAAGACGTCAAGCCCCTCATTCATTCTGTCTATCGCATTGCTCAGCTTTTCTTTTTCGCCATTTGTCACTTTCATGATGGATCACACCTGTATCTTTTTTATACAGTATGTCCCAGTTCGTTTGATGTCTTTCAAAAATCAGTGAAAACATATTCACCTTCATTTTTTCATATGATAAAGAAAGCGGACCGAAAAAGGGTGAGTCAGATGACAGTTATTCAAAAACTGCTGGCGGCGCTGGCCGGAGCGCAGCTGCTCGCTTCAGCGGCCGTATTGCTTATTTTCGATTTAAATGGATATGATCATATGTCCGGCAGCTTTTCATGGGTCGCTTTCGCAAAAGGGACTGTCGGCACGTTTCCGTTTTATACTGCAATGGCCGGATGTGTTCTGATTTTGCTCGGAGGATTGATTCCTGTCAGAAAAAAGAAGCGGATTTCTGTACAGGAAAGCGGGCAATCATTAAAATAATATATAAGCAGATCGTACGATATAAGAGAAAAAGGAAGAGGATAATATGCTGTTTGTCTTTTTAACAATTGCTGCATTGGGATTGTCGTTTTGGGCACAATTTAAAGTGAAAAGTAATTTTCAGAAATACTCAGACGTGGAAGCTTCCAGTCAGCGGACCGGGGCGGAAACGGCAAGACGGATTCTTGATATAAACGGTTTATATGATGTGCCGGTAGAACCGGTAAGAGGCACTTTAACAGACCATTACGACCCGACGGAGCGGGTGGTGCGTTTATCTGAGCCGGTATATTACGGCCGCTCCATTTCCGCCATTTCCGTCGCTTCCCATGAAGTCGGACATGCTTTGCAGCACCAGGAATCTTACGGCGCGCTTGTGCTGAGGCACAAAATTTTTCCGGTCGTCAATTTTGCCTCCGGGGTCGCCCCTCTGCTTTTCTTGGGCGGAATGCTCCTTGGCAGCTTGAATTTAATCGGGCTCGGCATTATTTTGTTTTCTGCCGCTGTTTTTTTCCAGCTTGTCACACTGCCTGTCGAGTTTAATGCCAGCGCGAGGGCGAAGCGGATTATCGTGTCGGAAGGATTCATTCGCAACAGTGAAGAACACGGCGTGAATAAAGTGCTGAACGCCGCTGCGCTGACGTATGTGGCTGCGGCGCTCGTTTCATTATTCGAGCTGCTTCGTTTTGTGATGATTTTCTTAAATGGTCGTGATGAGAATTAACACGAAGGAGGTGGCCCCTTACCGTTTGCGGTAGGGGTTTTTTTGCTTATATTAAAACTGATTCTCATTTTGCTGTTAATCGGATTAACGGCCATCTTTGTCGCTGCGGAATTTGCGATTGTCAAAATCCGCGGTTCAAAAATTGCGGAGCTGGTTGAAACCGGAGACAGCCGGGCGCTTGCGGCGCACCGGGTGATTACAAATCTCGACGAGTATTTATCAGCGTGCCAGCTCGGCATTACGATTACGGCGCTCGGACTCGGCTGGCTCGGGGAACCGACGATTCAGCGGCTTCTTCATCCTGTTTTCAGTCTGATCGGAATGCCGTCACCCATTACGCACGTCGTCACGTTTATTGCGGCATTTATCGCCGTTACGTATCTGCACGTCGTCATCGGCGAGCTTGCGCCGAAAACGATATCCATTCAAAAAGCTGAAGCCGTCAGTCTGTGGACGGCAAAACCGCTCATCCTCTTTTATAAAGTGATGTATCCGTTTATCAAGCTGTTAAACGGCTCAGCCGGATTTTTGGTCAAGCTGTTCGGATTTCATTCGGTGAAAGAACATGAAGTCGTGGTCAGTGAAGAGGAATTGCGGCTGATTTTGTCTGAAAGCTATAAAAAAGGTCAAATCAATCAATCCGAATTCCGTTACGTCAACAAAATATTTGAATTCGATAACCGTGTCGCCAGAGAAATCATGGTGCCGCGCACCGAAATCGCCGCCATCTCGCTCGAGCAGTCAGTTGATGAAGCCATTCATCTGATCATCAACGAGCGGTATACGCGATATCCGGTCATTAAGGAAGACAAAGACCACATTCTCGGCATTATTAACAACAAGGATTTATTTAAAGCGTATTTTCTCGGCCGTTCCATCGAATTAAAAGAAATTATGCGTCCGGTCATCAGAGTCATTGAAAGCATCCCTGTTCAAGAGCTGTTGATCCGCATGCAGAAGGAGCGGATTCATATGGCGATTCTTGTTGACGAATACGGAGGTACGGCGGGACTTGTGACTGTCGAAGACATATTGGAGGAAATCGTCGGCGAAATCCGTGATGAATATGACCAGGATGAAATGCCCCACATCGTCAAAAAAGGCGAGCATCATTATGTGATGGACGGAAAAGCGCTGATAGAAGAGGTGAATGATCTTCTTGATATCGCGATCGAAAATGAAGACATAGACACGATTGCGGGCTGGCTCCTCACACAAAAAATGGAGCTGAAAAACGGTGATGTGTTTCATGCTGAAGGGTGCGAATTTAAGGTGCTTGAAGCAGAAGACCACCATATCCGCTTTGTTGAAATTAAAAAAACAGATTTCTGAGCCTCCTGCTTTTGCAATGAGGCTTTTTTTGCGAAAAAAATGCTTCTTCATCCCGCTTCTTCATATGCTGTAAAGAAAGGAGTGGACGGTATGAAAACGGATTGGTGGAAAACGGCGTCCGTCTATCAAATTTATCCCCGCAGCTTTATGGATTCGAACGGGGACGGAATCGGCGACATGAACGGCATCAGAGCAAAGCTTCATTACATAAAAGAGTTGGGGGCTGATGTGATCTGGCTTTGCCCCGTTTTTGACTCGCCGGGCGCCGACAACGGCTACGATATTCGAAATTACAAACAAATTGCTGAAGAATTCGGGACGATGGAGGATTTTGACCGGCTCCTCGCGGATATCCATACACTCGGCATGAAGCTGATTATAGACCTCGTCGTCAACCATACGAGTGATGAACATCCTTGGTTTATCGAATCGCGCTCAGCGAAAGATTCCGAAAAACGGGACTGGTACATCTGGAGAGACGGAAAAAACGGCAAAGAGCCGAACAATTGGGAAAGCATTTTCGGCGGATCGGCGTGGGAATATGATCAAAAGACAAACCAGTATTACCTTCACCTGTTTGATAAAAAACAGCCTGATTTAAATTGGGAAAACGAAACGATGAGGCAGTCCGTTTATGAGATGATCCGCTGGTGGCTTGATAAAGGCATTGACGGCTTCCGGGTGGATGCCATTTCTCACATCAAGAAAAAAGAAGGGCTCCCTGACATGCCGAATCCGGACGGTCTCCCGTATGTCCCGTCCTTCCCGTATCATATGAATACAGAAGGCATCGTGGATCTCTTAAAAGAGCTGAAGCGGGAAACATTTTCACATTATCCGATCATGACGGTCGGCGAGGCGAACGGGGTGACGGCTTGGGAGGCAGCTGATTGGGCCGGTGAAGAAAACGGCGTCTTCCATATGATTTTTCAATTTGAACACCTCGGCCTTTGGGATACGGATGATGATCAAAGCATTTGCATCCCGACGCTTAAGCGCGTTTTGTCCGACTGGCAGAACAGCCTTGAAGGAAAAGGCTGGAATGCGTTATTTATGGAAAATCACGACCAGCCCCGATCCGTTTCGGTATGGGGTGACGAACGGTTTTTGACAGAAAGCGCTAAGGCACTTGCCGCGATGTATATGCTGATGAAAGGCACGCCGTTTATTTACCAGGGACAGGAGCTCGGCATGACCAATGTTTCGTTCCCATCCATTGAAGATTACGACGACGTCACAATCAAACAGCTGTATGAAAAAGAGACGTCCCGCGGCGTTCCGCATGAAAAAGTGATGAAGACGATCTGGAAGAAGGGCCGGGATAATTCACGGACACCGATGCAATGGAGCGGGACGGCGAACGGCGGGTTTTCTGAAGTTTCTCCGTGGCTCGGGGTGAATCCGAATCACACATGGCTGAACGCTGCATCGCAAATGAAGGATGAAACTTCCGTATACCATTTCTACAAACGGCTGATCGCCCTCAGGAAAGAACATGACGTATTGATCAGCGGAACTTATGAATTGCTGCTTCCAAAAGACCGGCAGATTTATGCCTACTTAAGAAAAAACGGAACGGAAACCGCCCTGATCATCACCAATCTGACTAAAACTCCCGCATTATACAGGCATCCCGGTTATCCGCTTGACGCCGATGCGCTCGTGCTCGCAAACATGGAAACGCCGCCGCATCGGCATGTGACATCCTTCCTTTTAAAGCCTTATGAGGCCCGCGTATATATATGGTGAAAAACTTCAGTTTTGGGGCTGAAGTTTTTTATGATCTGCGTTTATCATCGCGATCCGACAGGAAAAGACAAATACAGAAACGAATATGGGAAAGGAAGAGAAAAAGAGAGGAGGCATTCATATGCTGAAACAATTGCAGATTCAAACAAACAGACGGGATGAAATGATCGACATCACACATGAAGCCGAAGCGTTTCTCCGCGAAACAGGCGTGAAAAACGGTTTGGCGCTCATATACTGTCCCCATACCACCGCCGGCATTACCATCAATGAAAATGCCGACCCAGATGTGAAAAGGGATATGCTCCGCAGGTTTGACGAAGTGTATCCGTGGGAGCACGAACTGGACCGGCATATGGAGGGAAATACGGCGGCACATATGAAGGCGAGTACAACGGGCGCATCCCAGCATGTCATCATAGAAGGCGGGCGCCTGATCCTCGGAACGTGGCAGGGCATTTATTTTTGCGAATTTGACGGTCCGCGAAACAGAACATGTTATATCAAAATCCACGCTGAAACGGAGGCAGCCGCAAATGAGTGAGTGGATGGACGCATTATCATTAACAAAGCCAGTCATTCAGGCTCCGATGGCCGGAGGGCTTGTCACGCCGCGCCTGGCTGCGGCGGTATCAAATGAAGGGGCGCTCGGAAGCCTCGCTTCAGGATACGTCAGCCCGCCGGCGCTTGAAAAACAGCTTATCGAGATGAAAGACCTGACCGGCTGCTCCTTTCAAGTGAATCTGTTCGTCCCGGAAGAAAGGCAGATGCCTGAGGAGGAACTGGTTGAACAATGGAAAGCGCGCATCCCGAGGGCAAAAGATGCCAAGCCGTTCTCCGATCTGAAAGAAGAGTGGAACGATTTTGAAGAAAAAGCGGAGCTTCTGATCCGTTACGGGGTCAAAGCGTGCTCATTCACCTTCGGCCTGCCGCCGGAAGAAACGGCGGAAAAGCTGAAGAAAAACGGCTGCTTCCTGTTCGGCACGGCGACAACGCCGGAGGAAGCGAAGGCTTTTGAAGAGCGGGGAATGGACGCCGTTATCCTACAAGGAATAGAAGCCGGGGGACATCGCGGATCGTTTCTGCCGGTTAAAGGAGAACCGGCTCTCGGTCTTATGGCGCTCATTCCGCAGGCTAAAGATGCGCTGAATATCCCGGTCATTGCGGCAGGCGGCATTTTTGACCGCCGCGGGGTGCAGGCAGCCCGATGTTTGGGTGCGGACGGCGTTCAAGTCGGCACGCCGTTTCTCCTTTGTGAAGAAAGCAGCGCTTCACCGGCATATCAAAAAGCCATTGCCGAATCAAAAGGAGCCGACACACGGCTGACCACCTTGTTTTCGGGAAAACAGGCGCGCGGAATCGTGAATCAGTTCATGAAAACATATGAAGCTGACGAGGGAAAAACGCTGCCTTATCCGCTGCATAATACGCTCACAAAGCCGATGCGCGGGCATGCGGCTCAATCAGGAGATGCGGAGTATATGTCTTTATGGGCGGGCCAGTCCGCCGCGAAGCTTGAAGGGCCGACAGATGTGAAAGCCGTTTTGGACCGCTTGTGCCGATCATAATCAAGATGCTGTGAGGTGATGGAAGATGAAGATTCTTCAAATGTCCTATAAAAAAAGAGGAAATATTGAATTTGTCTTTGAAGATTTTCCGCATTCCAAAGTCACCATGGCGCCGATTAAAGGGTATTACTTTGTCCGGGCCATTAAATGGAGCAGACGGGACAGAGCCGTCACCAGCCATGATTTAGAGAAGTTTGAATGGGCGGCAAATCAAGCGCTCGGCACGACGGCTTTTTACCGAAAAAGAAAAGCATTTCACATCCCATCGTCACATTGACAGACGATGGGATTGTTTTAATGCATCATCCGATATAGCGCGGGCGCATCAAGCCTTGTCGCCTGAGAAAGCAGATAAGCCGACTGCACGGCATCTCTTTTTCTTAAAGAATTCAATTTCTGGATAATCTGTTCAGCGGTCAGAATCCCGAGACCGTGGGCGAAATATTGGTCATTCCCCATCACAATGACATTTTCTCCCCGCCACTGGGCCTTTGCAGGATTAAAATCAGGGTTTTTAAAATATAAACAATCTCCCCTTAAAAAGTGGCTGCCGGTTTCCGTGTAGATCGGCAGATGCTCATAGTGCCAGTCATACAAAGTAATATCCCGGAAAAGGCGGTCAAACCGTTCTTCACCAATGGTCTTTAAAACGGCCAGATAATAAATCACGACAATGGCCGTCGCGCATTCAAATGCATAAAACGCCCCGTTTTCAACAATATCCCGAATCGCTTTTGAAGCGGGAATTCTGTACTTCAGCTCCAGGGCTCCTTCCGGCGTCAGTCTCCAATAAGCCGTATTTCCGTATGTTTTGGCGAAAGTTGCAAATTTTGCACCTGATCCGTGCAGTTCCCTTGCGGCTTCCACAATATGGCGCCGCACCCGGGCTTCAAACATCAGTTCAGCAATCGATCCGTAATCAAATTGTACGGGAGAATGGGTCAGTTCATTTAGATACGGAACAAGGCTTTCTTCCGTCTGCCAGTTCGCAATGTCCTGGGGCCGAAGCACTTGGCCGGAAATGATAATCATCTGCGCGCCCCCCCTATCTTTTTTTATAAGATATGCAGGAAGCTTGGGAAATGAAAATCAAGTCATAAAAAAGGAGGAAATGTTAACAAAATGTGAAGTCTGAGCCGATATATAAGGTATCACACATGAGGGAGCAGCTTAATATGAAAAAATTCATCAATTGGTGCACAAAGGCATCGATTTCACGTAAATTAATCATTTCATTTATCGTGATCTTAATCATACCGATTCTCGTGTTAGAATTCAGTTCATACCATACGGCGAGCAATTCGCTGGATGATCAGATTTCAGGCAACGCGAAAAACAACATCGAATCTTTTAACACAACCATTACAAATGATATCGGCGCAAAAGCAAAGGCGATTGAATTTTTCAGTGAAACCTTAAAAGGGTCATCATTCTCAAAGAAAAATATGTCCGCTCTTGAAGAAAAGTTCGGGCAATACACGTCTATTCATAAGGACGTAGCCCGTATTTACGGAGGAACGGAAGACGGCAGCTACACACAGGCGCCGAAGGAAAATATTTCGGCTGATTACGATCCGAGAACACGCACATGGTATAAAGACGCTGTAAAGGCCGGCGGCACGCTCGTTGTCACCGATCCTTACACTGCGGCAAGCGACGGCAGCATGGTCGTCACCGTGGCAAAGCAGATGCAGGACGGAACAGGCGTAGTGGCCATGGATATTACGATTGACCAGCTGCTGAAACAAATGCAGGGAATCAAAATCGGGCAAAAAGGCTTCGTGTTTATCACATCTAAAAATAAAACTTATGTCGCGCATAAAGACCACAAACCGGGCGATAAAGTCTCAACCCCGTGGCTGAACGAGGTATACAGCAAAGACAGCGGGATTATTTCATACAAGCTTGATGATGAAAATAAAAAAATGGCATTTACGACAAATAAACTGACCGGGTGGAAAATAGAGGGTAGTATGGAGCTCAACGAAATTAAAGACGCCTCACAACCGGTGCTGACGATGGGAATGATCGTCCTTGCAGCATCCATTATCATCGGGGGAATTTTAATTCTGTTTATTGTCAGATCCATCACATCACCGCTGAAACGTCTTGTCCGCTCGTCTAAACAAATCAGCGGCGGAGACCTGACTGAAACCATTGAGATCCGCTCGAAAGATGAACTGGGCGAACTGGGCGCAAGCTTTAATGAAATGGGAGAATCTCTGCGCGGACTGATCAGCGCGATCCAAAGCTCGGTCGACAACGTGGCTGCGTCATCAGAAGAGCTGACTGCTTCAGCTTCGCAGACAAGCAAAGCGACAGAGCATATTACGATGGCGATTGAGCAGTTTTCAAACGGGAACGAAGAGCAGAGTGAAAAAGTCGATTCAAGCTCAGCCAAGCTGAATCATATAAATGACGGGCTCGCCGCCGTTTCCCGCACATCATCATCCATTACGGAAGCATCTAAACAATCGAAAGAAGCTGCCGGCACCGGGGAAGAATATGTGCAGCAAACCGTCGGGCAGATGAATCTCATCAATCAATCCGTCCAGCAGGCGGAAGCTGTTGTAAAAGGCCTTGAGGCCAAATCAAAAGACATCGCTCATATTTTAAGAGTCATCAACGGCATTGCCGATCAGACAAACCTGCTTGCATTAAATGCAGCCATTGAAGCGGCAAGAGCCGGTGAATACGGGCGGGGCTTCTCAGTAGTAGCGGAAGAAGTGAGAAAGCTTGCCGTCCAATCCGCCGGTTCTGCAAAAGAGATTGAAAAACTCATTCAGGAAATCACGTCTGAAATTAATACGTCGCTTCACATGTTTACATCCGTTAATGAAGAAGTGCAATCAGGACTTGCGGTGACGGACCGAACAAAAGAAAGCTTCCAGAATATCTTCGGCATGACAAACGACATCGCCGAGAAGCTGCAATCCATGAACGGCACGGTTGAACAGCTGTCAGACAGCTCTCAGCACGTCTCAGCCGCGGTAACCGATATTGCGGACGTTTCACGGGAAAGCGCAGCAAGCATTCAGGATATTGCCGCATCCGCAGAAGAACAGCTTGCATCTATGGAAGAAATCAGCACATCCGCCGACACTTTGGCGCAAATGGCCGAAGAACTGCGGGAATTAACAAAACAATTTAAAATCAACTAGTAAAAAAGGACGCTTTCCGGATGGAAGGCGTCTTTTTTTATGGCTTCATCGAGAAAATTAAATAAAAAGTCTTACTTGTAAAAAGAGCATATAGAACTATTTTTCATTTATTACTAAATTTTCAATGTAATAAAAAGGGAGATTGCCGATATAAACAGTAAATGATTGAAAGAGGTTTACAAAATTGAAAAAAACAGCAAAAAACATCGCAAAAAAATCAATAGCCAGAAAACTCATCATTTCATTTTTACTGATCTTAATCATTCCGGTAGCAGTGCTGGCTGCCAGCGCCTATCGTTCGGCTGCCTCATCCGTTGAAAATCAAATGATGGAAAGCGCCGAAGGGAATGTGCAAATCTTAAACAATATGATTGATGACCGGATCGGGACGTTTACAAAAAGCTCAGCATATTTCAGCGAATGGGCGACAAGCGCAAAATTTAAAGAAAAAAACCAAACGGAAATGAAAGACAGATTCAAGCAGTTCATAGAAAGCAATGATAAAGCTGCCGCCGTATTTTCAAGCAGCAAGGATGGCACGTTTACACGTTATCCTCATGCCGATATGCCGGCCGATTTCAATCCGCTTGAGAGAAACTGGTACCAAGAAGCCATGGAGAATAAAGGCCAAACCATCATCACGGACCCTTACCAGTCCATTTCAAACAAAAAGATGGTCGTCACCATGGCCCGTGCGGCTCAGGACGGCTCAGGGGTCGTCGCCATTGATATTAAAATCGACGATCTCATTACGATGACAAAAGAAGTCAATATCGGAAAAGAAGGATACGCCTTTATCCTCAGCAAAAATAAAAAAGCCGTTGCCTACAGCAATGAAAAATCCGGCGCGGCGGTATCGGGAAAATGGGTTGATACATTATACAGCGGGGAAAAAGGTGATTTTGAATATACGATGAACGGAAAAGCGAAAAAAATGGCGTATGTCACCAATGAGGCGACAGGCTGGAAAATCAGCGGAACCATGTCCGTTGATGAAATCAAGGACGCGGCAAGACCGGTTTTGATCACAGCCATTATCATTTTGGCCATAGCGGTTGCCGCAGGAATGGTCTTCATTTATTTTGTCATCCGCTCTATTACAAAACCGTTAAAACGTCTCGCAGCGTCAGCGGAAAAAATCAGAAGCGGAGATCTGACGGAAACCGTTGATGTCAGCTCTCAAGATGAGCTTGGCGTGCTCAGTAAAAGTTTTAATCATATGACAGATTCACTCCGGACGCTTATTCAGGGAATTCAGGACTCTGTTGAACATGTCGCTTCCTCCTCAGAGGAGCTGACGGCTTCCGCCGAGCAGACGAGCAAAGCAACGGAACATATCACCCTTGCGATTGAACAGTTTTCTAATGGCACGGAAGACCAAAGTGAGAGCATTGAAAAAGCGACAGCCCAAGTGAATGACATGAAAGACGGGCTCAGCGATCTGGCGGAAGCGGCAGCCGTTGTAACGGAGACTTCTATTGAATCGGCGGAGATATCCGGTGCCGGAGAGCGGCTTGTTAAGAAAACAGCAGGCCAGATGGACACCATTGACCAATCCGTAAGTAAAGCGGAACAAGTCGTAAAAGGGCTTGAGCACAAATCGCAGGACATCACCAGCATTTTGCGCGTCATTAACGGCATAGCCGATCAAACGAATCTTCTCGCTTTAAACGCAGCCATTGAAGCGGCAAGAGCGGGAGAATACGGACGCGGTTTTTCAGTCGTTGCCGAAGAAGTGAGAAAGCTTGCCGTCCAATCAGCCGATTCAGCAAAAGAAATCGAAACCTTAATCCATGAAATCGTTAAAGAAATCCATACATCGCTCGGAATGCTGGAATCCGTCAATCACGAGGTGAAAAGCGGACTTCAGCTGACGGACGAAACGGAAAAAAGCTTCCGGGACATTTCCGTCAAAACAAATCAGATTGCCGGTGAACTGCAAAATATGAATGCAACCGTAGAACAGCTCTCCGCCGGATCTCAGGAAGTATCGAACGCTTCAGAGGATATCGCGGCTGTCTCCAGACAAAGCGCGGCCGGCATTCAGGACATTGCGGCTTCTGCTGAAGAGCAGCTCGCCTCTATGGAAGAGATCAGCTCATCCGCCGTCACGCTGGAAAAAATGGCGGAAGAATTACGCGAGCTGACAAAACGCTTTAAAATAAGTTTTTAATTAAGTCTAAAAGACTACTTTTGTAATAGGTAAAAAGTATGTTTTGTTATATTTCTTCTTTTTGGATATGTATATTTACCCATAATCGCCGATATGAAGGGTAAACACGTAAGAGGAGATATAGCAGATGAAAAAAATCATGCAAATCATCAAGCAGAGATCGCTTACAAGAAAACTGCTCATTTCTTTTTTGGCCATTCTTATTCTGCCGATTTCAACGCTGGCTTTTATCGCATATCAATCGGCGGTAAGCACGCTTGACAAGCAGATGATGGGAAGCGCATTAGATAATGTGCAGCAGATTAATGATATGATCAATACCAGCATCAGCCAGAAGGAAGACGGAACGGCATATTTCAGCGATTGGCTCACCAAGGATCGGTACAAGCCGAAAAACCAATCGCAAATTACCGATAAATTCACAGAGTATATGAAAATCAATAAAGATGTGGAATCCATCTATACGAGTGACACGGAAGGCCATTTCACACGGTATCCCGATCTGCAGATGCCTAAAGGATATAATCCGCTTGAAAGGGACTGGTATAAAAAAGCCGTGGAAAACAAGGGGAAAGTTGTTGTAACAGATCCTTACCGCACGGCTTCCACCAATACGATGGTCGTGACGATCGTCCAGCAGACGAAAGACGGCTCAGGGGTCGTCGCCATCAATATGAAAATCGAAGAACTTCTGAAAACGACAAAGAAAGTAAAACTCGGAAAATCCGGCTATGCTTTCATCCTGACGAAAGACAAAAAAGTGGTCGCCCACCCGAACCGCACGTCAGGCACAGCATTAGACGGAGATTGGGCTGAACAGCTGTACGGCAGCAAAAAAGGTGATTTTCAGTACAAATACGACGGCCAGGAAAAGAAAATGGCTTATGATACGAACGAGCTGACAGGCTGGAAAATCAGCGGAACGATGTATCTGGACGAAATTCATGAAGCGGCGCTGCCGATCCTTCATCTGTCCCTGCTCGTTCTGGTGTTAGCAATTGTCATCGGAACCATCGTCATGGTGCTGATTATCCGTTCAATCACAAAACCGCTCAAGCAGCTTGTGACATCATCGAAACAGATCAGTGAAGGCGATTTAACCGAAACGATCGAGATTCAGTCAAAAGACGAATTAGGAGAGCTTGGCAAAAGCTTTAACAATATGGCAGCTTCACTCAGGTCTCTCATCCATGCCATTCAGGATTCCGTGAATAACGTCGCGTCTTCCTCAGAGGAGCTGACGGCTTCAGCGGAGCAGACAAGCAGGGCAACCGAACATATCACACTGGCAATCGAACAATTTTCTAACGGAAATGAAAGCCAGAGTGAAAAAATTGAAAGCGCCGCGGAACATATTTACCAAATGAACAGCGGGCTCAAAGATATGGCGAAAGCATCTGCTGTCATTACCGAATCCTCTGTCACATCAGCGGAAGTCGCCAATTCAGGCGGAAAGCTCGTTCATCAGACAGTCGGTCAAATGAACGTCATTGACCGGTCAGTGAAAGAAGCTGAACAAGTGGTGCGCGGGCTTGAAACAAAATCAAAAGACATTACAAACATTCTCCGTGTCATTAACGGAATCGCCGATCAGACAAATCTGCTTGCGCTGAACGCGGCAATTGAAGCCGCGCGTGCCGGTGAATACGGCCGGGGCTTCTCCGTCGTCGCAGAAGAAGTGAGAAAACTTGCGGTGCAGTCTGCTGATTCAGCGAAAGAAATCGAAAGCTTAATTATAGAAATCGTCAACGAAATCAATACATCTCTCGGCATGTTCCAATCCGTCAACAAAGAGGTGGAGAGCGGGCTGGATATTACGAATCAGACCGAAACGAGCTTCAGGCGGATTTCGGAAATGACGAACCAGATCGCCGGAGAAATTCAAAACATGAATGCCACGGTAGAACAGCTGACAGCCGGTTCGCAGCAGATTTCAGGTGCTTCCGAGCAAATCGCGTCCATCGCAAAAGAAAGTTCAGCCAGCATTCAGGATATCGCGGCATCCGCCGAAGAACAGCTGGCTTCCATGGAAGAAATCAGTTCGTCTTCAGAAACGTTATCCCAGATGGCGGAAGAATTACGTGATATGACGAAACAATTTAAAATAGAATAATAGTCCATAGAACACCCAAATGTGCTGTTTGGGTGTTTTTTTTAGTTTTTTTAATAAATCTTTTGTCCTAGCTGTCGATAATAGATTTAGCTTTTCAAAGAAGGAGACTGAAAAAATGAAACAACTGATACATTGGATCAAACAGCCATCCATCAGCAAGCCGCTTATCGCGGCATTTTTAGCCGTATTGGTGCTTCCGGTCGGCATACTTGCCTATTTCAGCTACCAAACGGCAGGAAGTACATTAGAAAACGAACTGACCCACAGCGCGCAAGGAAATGTCAGCGAACTGAACAGCGTGCTGGAAAACATGCTCGAAGGCAAGCTGAAAGGACTTGACTATTACAGTGAATTAATCACAAAGGACAAAATGAACAAAAAAAATAAATCCGACCTGCTTGAAAATATGAAGCAGTATGTCACCGTAAATGACGATGTCACATCAATTTATGCCGCGTCCGCCGACAAAGCGTTTGTGACATATCCGTCCGCTGACGTGCCGTCCGATTTCAATCCGCTCACACGCGAGTGGTATACAAAAGCGGTTGAAAAAAGCGGACAGCCGGTGTTTACCGAGCCTTATAAGGACGCTGCAACCGGACAAACGGTCGTTACGATTGCCCAGCAGACAAAAGACGGCTCAGGCGTTGTAGCGCTGGATATTAAACTGGGCGACCTTTTGAACGCTTCCGAACGCGTACAGATCGGTCATAAAGGATTTGCTTTCATTACAACGGGAGATAAAAAATACATCGCCCATCCGACCATCAAAGCGGGAACGGAAGGCTCCGGAGACTGGACGAAAGAAGTATTTTCGAAATCAAGCGGATCGTTTGAATACATGTTTGAAGGACAGCAAAAGAAAATGGCCTTCACGACAAATAAACTGACGGGCTGGAAAATCGCCGGCACATTCTTTGTCAGTGAGATACATGACGCAGCCGCGCCTGTCATGAAAATGGCGCTGATCATTCTTGCGATTTCTCTTATCGTCGGCGGGATTTTAATCTTCTTTATCATTCGCTCGATTTCAAAACCGCTCAAAAAACTTGTCTCGACATCAGCTAAAATCAGCGACGGCGATTTAACCGAAGTGATTAACATCAGGTCGAAAAATGAATTCGGTCAGCTCAGCCAAAGCTTCAATGAGATGTCGGCATCACTCCGGTCTGTCATCGGCGTCATTCAATCATCCGTCGAACATGTCGCTTCTTCATCCGAAGAGCTGACGGCATCTGCCGGTCAGACAAGCAAGGCAACCGAGCATATCACACTGGCGATTGAACAATTCTCAAACGGAAACGAATCACAAAGCGAGAAATTGGAAGAAAGTGCTGATCACCTGTCCCAAATGAATACGGGCATTGCCGAGACGGCGAATGTATCGGCGGAAATCACCGAATCGGCCATTCAAACCTCTGATACGGCGGGAAGCGGAGAAAAATTAGTGGCGAAAACGGTCGGCCAGATGAAAACAATTGATCGTTCCGTACAGCAGGCGGAAGCCGTCGTAAAAGGACTGGAAACGAAGTCGCACGACATTAAGAGCATTCTGAACGTCATTAACGGCATTGCCGATCAAACAAACCTGCTTGCTCTAAACGCGGCTATCGAAGCAGCCAGAGCCGGCGAATACGGACGCGGTTTCTCCGTCGTTGCGGAAGAAGTGAGAAAGCTTGCTGTCCAATCAGCCGACTCCGCCAAAGAAATCGAAACGCTGATTCAGGAAATCGTCAAAGAAATCGCCACATCGCTTTCTGTATTCCAAGCGGTGAATCAAGACGTGAAAGAAGGCCTTGATATTACGGACCAAACGGCCGAAAGCTTCAAAAAAATCTCGGAAATGACGACTCAGATTTCAGGCGCTTTGCAGCATATGAACGGAACGCTTGAGCAGCTTGCGGCCGGGTCGCAAAACGTGACAAACGCGGTGGAGCACATTACCTCAGTCGCCAAAGAAGGGTCCGCCGGCATTCAAGACATCGCCGCGTCAGCCGAAGAGCAGCTGGCTTCCATGGAAGAAATCAGTTCCTCTGCTGAAACGCTTGCGCACATGGCCGAAGAACTGCAGCAGGTCACACGGAAATTTACGATTCAGTCTGAAGACGAAGAACAGCTGTAACGAGCTGTTTCTTTTCCTCAGCTGAAAAAAGCGATACACTTGAAAAAAAGAAGGGAGTGGCAGTGATGAGATTAGAAGGCAAGAAAGTCATAGCGCTTGTCAGTGACGACTTTGAAGACTTAGAGCTTTGGTATCCCGTCTACCGGATGAGGGAGGAAGGCGCGATTGTCCATTTAATAGGAGAAGAAGCCGGCCGTTCATACAAAGGAAAATACGGCGTGCCCGCGACGGCGGATTACGATTTTAAGAGCCTGATTATTCAGGAGTATGATGCCGTGCTCGTGCCTGGCGGCTGGGCTCCTGACAAACTGAGAAGATATCCGGAAGTTTTGGACATCATCCGTACGATGAACGAGCAGAAAAAGCCGATCGGCCAGATCTGCCACGCTGGCTGGGTGCTCATATCTGCCGGAATTCTCGCAGGAAAAAAAGTAACGAGCACGCCCGGCATCAAAGACGACATGACAAATGCCGGGGCACAGTGGCTGGATGAAGCTGTCGTAACTGACGGCCACATTGTATCAAGCCGCCGCCCGCCCGACCTTCCGCAGTATGCAAAAGCGTTCGCTGACTTGTTAGCGTCCAAATAAAAAACATCCGCCCGAAACCCGGGCGGATGTTTTTAGTTTTGATCGGCGGGAAAGACAATTCCGATTTGTTTTCTCGCTTCTTCCATAATGCTTGCCGTAATGAAAGAACGTTCAAAGGTATTTTCGGAAGACTCCTGCTGTCCGTTCCGAAGAAGGCTGATGAATTCAGCCGTTTCATAATACATCGCCGGTTTCAGATCAGGAACGGAAATGTCCTCCATCCGTCCGTCACGATAGCGGATTTCCGCCCGCTCCGGCCCGTGAATGCTGTCCAGCACGATTGTACCGTTTTCACCCTGGATTTCCGCCGGGGCAAACGAATTTGATATTTTTGAATGCATCAGTACCGCTTCAAACCCGTCGTATGACAAAATAACCGTGCCCTCGCCGTCAACGCCGGATGCTAGTTTGTGACCGGTCGCAATGACGTTTTTCGGTTTGCCGAACAGGACGACGGCCGGATAAATGCAGTATACGCCGATGTCCATTAACGAACCGTTCGATAATTCAGGCTTAAACGCATTAAGCACCGTTCCGTTTTTATATGCATCATATCGTGATGAATATTGGCAGTAGCTTGCCGTGAATCTCCTGATCGGTCCGATTTTATGTAAGTGGTGTTGAAGCATGCTGAAGTTCGGCAAAAACGTCGTTTTCATGGCTTCCATCAAGAGAACGCCGTTTGATTTGGCTGCGTGAATCATGTCTTCCGTTTCCCTTGTGTTAGACGCAAACGGTTTCTCGCACAGTACATGCTTGCCGTGTTCCATAAAAAGGATCGCCTGCTCTTTGTGAAATGCATTCGGGCTGGCGAGATACACCGCATCATAGGCTTCGCTTTCCGCCATTTCTCTCAGGCTGGTGAAATAATGAGCAGCGCCGTGTTTGCCGGCGAATTCCGCCGCGCGTTCCTCAGTTCTGGAATAAACCGCCGTTAATTGAAAATCATCAATAGCAGAAGCCGCCTCTAGAAATCGTTCTGTAATCCAATTCGTTCCGACTGTTGCAAATCGAATCATTGCTATCGCTCCTTCTATGTATTGGCTTACATTATAGCTTTTTTTCAAGGAAACATAAATGGAAAAAAGACTGTCCGCCAAAAGTATAGGAAAAATTCCCATAGAGACCGGTTATTATTTTTCATTACAGGAACGATAGTGTACAATTTAAGTAAAATACATATGATGGAGGAACAATAGTGGAAACATTGCAAACATGGGGCGGCAGATTTAAACAGTTTTTCTTAGACAATAAATTTGTCTTGTTTTTGCTTGTATTGCTGCTCATCGGTCTCAATATCCTTGTCTTTATGAAGACATCTTTTATTTTCACACCCATTATCGTCCTGCTCAAAACGATTGCGCTCCCCGTTATTTTGACAGGAATTGTTTATTATCTGCTTAATCCGATTGTAGATATATTGGAAAAAATAAGAGTGAAAAGAGTCTATTCCATCCTGCTCCTTTACCTCGTTATTATAGGGCTGATTACAATTACGATCGTTTCTATTATTCCGTTTTTAAAGGAACAGATCATGAGTTTGATCGACAATCTGCCGAAATATGTGGACATCGTTGAAGATCAGACGAAAAGCCTGATCGGAAGCGATTTTGTAAATCAGGCGCAAAAGACGATGAATATCAACATTTCCGATCTTGCCAATAAAGTATCGGCGCAGGCGGCGACAATTGCAAACAGCACATTTACCGGAGTCGGGAATTTTATCGGTGCGCTGACGGAAGTGATTATTTCGATTGTGACCGTGCCGTTTATTCTGTTCTATTTGCTGAAAGACGGCAAAAAACTGCCAATCTATATCTTGAAATTTGTGCCCACCCGTCTGAAAGAACAAACGTATACGATGCTGAGCGAAATGAACCACAGATTAAGCTCCTATATCAGAGGACAGGTCATCGTCAGCTTCTGCATCGGGTTTTTATTATTTATCGGCTATCTGATTATCGGACTTGATTATGCGTCACTGCTTGCGGTCATTGCCGCTTGTACGAGCGTTGTTCCGTATTTAGGGCCGACCATTGCCATCACGCCGGCGATTATTATCGCTTTGGTCACTTCGCCCCTTATGCTGCTGAAGCTTGCGATTGTATGGACCGTTGTCCAGCTCGTGGAAGGAAAATTAATTTCTCCGCAGATCATGGGGAAAAATCTTCACATTCACCCGATTACCATCATCTTTGTTCTTTTAACCGCCGGAAAGCTGTTCGGGGTTGTCGGCATTATTTTAGCCATCCCGGGCTACGCGGTCATCAAAGTGGTCACGACCCATCTGTTTGATTGGTTCAAAATGCGCTCGCATTTATATGAAGAAGAAAAAAATGATGAAGTATCGAAGTCATAAAATCGGAACCGACATGATATTTATTATAAGACAGGCTTTCCTTCAGAGGAGAGCTTCTCTTTTGTAAATGATAAATGAAGGGAAGAATAGGATGACACTATGGGAGATGTTCACAGCAGCCGTTTTGGGAATCGTGGAAGGGCTGACGGAATACGCGCCGGTTTCTTCCACGGGACATATGATCATAGCGGATGACATCTGGCTGAAATCCGGAAGCCTGATGAATCCTGAAGCCGCCAATTCCTTCAAAGTGGTGATTCAGCTCGGTTCGATCCTGGCGGTGGCCATTGTGTTTAAGGATCGGATATTAAATTTACTCGGCCTCAAAAAAAACGTGACGCGCGACCAGCAGAAAGGATACAGGCTGACCATCGCGCAAATCGCTGTCGGTCTTGTTCCGGCCGCAGTGCTCGGCTTTTTATTTGAGGATTTCATTGACCGCTATCTATTCTCCGTCAGAACGGTCGCTTACGGACTAATTGCCGGAGCCGTGCTTATGCTGATTGCGGACTGGGTCAATAAAAGAAAAGATACGATCAATACGGTAGACAGAATCACCTACAAACAGGCTTTCTGTGTCGGTTTATTCCAATGTCTCGCCTTGTGGCCCGGCTTTTCCCGCTCAGGCTCAACGATTGCCGGAGGTGTCATTCTCGGCTTGAATCACCGGGCAGCCGCAGACTTTACATTTATCATGGCCATTCCGATTATGGCGGGTGCAAGCCTTCTGAAGCTGGTGAAATACTGGAGCAGTCTTTCTCCTGACATGATTCCGTTTTTTCTTGTCGGTTTTATCTGCGCCTTTGTCGTCGCTCTCTTAGTCGTCAAATTTTTTCTTCGGCTTATTAATCGGATTAAGCTTGTCCCGTTCGCCATTTACCGTGTCATCCTCGGCATCATTTTAATCATGCTCGTGCGATAAACGAAGAGGCCCCCGGAGGGTCTTTTCTATGTTTGAAAAACGTCTCGGAAAAATGTAAGCAAACTGAATTTTCGGCTTGAAATTCGAAGGAAACTCGTCTATAATAAAACATGACGTTACCGCACGGGGCCATAGCTCAGCTGGGAGAGCGCTACGCTGGCAGCGTAGAGGTCAGGGGTTCGAGCCCCCTTGGCTCCATACCTTTAAACCCTTATTCTACAAGGGTTTTTTTATTTGTCAGGAACAGAGCCAACAGCCCCAAAAAAGCCTCGCCTTCAAATTAAGATTGAATGGTTCAAAATATTGAGCTGTCTCATTTTCAAGTTTTTCGGTTACATGTCTTCGGCTTGCATGACCGGCGCATTTCGAATGGCGTTCATATTTTCACCGGCTTCTATAAGGAGAGTCTAGGTGGTTTTCCGAATTAGGGTACATTTATCTGGTTTTAATCTGTTTAGACAGGATAAGTCGAATATTGACAAAAAGGATTATGACCATAAACTAAAAGCAAGAGTCGAAAACCCCCAAGCTAATATACCGAACATCACAGAGAACCTAAGACAAGCTTCAAATTTTGTAAGCCCTCGCTCTCTTTTTGTTTTACCTAACTTCCAGTAAACAGCATAGCCGGAGAAGACCAAAATGATTACTCCGAGTCGTGTCATATTTTCTAAAAATTCTATACCATCCATTGATTTTCACCTCGTTTATTTATGAGAAAAAATAAAGTAGACTTGTAGAGAGTCTACTTATAAACCTATTTCAAAGTACACACTTTCATAGAGCTTAAATCATTTGAGTGATCAAGTAATGCTCATTTTAAAATGACACATCCTTAATCCTCCCAATTATATTCCCCATACATTAGTTTTATTATCGCAAACGGAATGGACGATTCCAACAGTTATGTGAAAATAAGTAATATGGCAGACCGTAAACAAATTGCGGTTTTTTTATCCAAACATAATTTGGAAATGTTAGAATATTATATAAAAGGAGGAGTGGCCTTGTGAGTTCTGTTTTACCATCATCGGAGGTAGGCGTTAAAATTAATGAATGGTACAAAATGATACGTCAGTTCAGTGTTCCGGATGCGGAAATTTTGAAAGCGGAAGTGGAGCAAGAAATAAATGAGATGGAAGAAGACGAGTATCTACTGATTTACTACACCCTCATGAAATTCCGCCATCAGCTCATGCTGGATTATTTAGAACCGGTGACTACCCGCGTGAGACCGACAATTGACGAGCTGCTGGAAAAAATCGAAGCATCAAATAAAGGAATTTCCGGACTGCTATGCTATTACTCTTTATTTTTCCGCGGCATGTATGAATTTGATCAAAAGCAGTATGTAAAGGCGATCGGTTTTTATAGAGAGGCTGAAAAACAACTTGTTCATGTGCATGATGAAATTGAGAGAGCGGAGTTTCATTTTAAATTGGCTGAAGCATATTACGGTATGAAACAAAGCCACGTCTCCATGCATCACGTAAAGCAAGCGCTCGATATTTACGATCAGTATGAGTTGTATAAAGTCCGGAAAATTCAATGTCTATTCGTCATATCGGGGAATTATGTTGACTTTAAACGCTTTGAAAAAAGTTTGCCGCATTTAGAAAAAGCTTTAGAGTTGTCGAAACAACTAAATAATAATGAAAGGCTGCTCAGTTCTGCTTATTACAACATAGGAAAGAATTACGGAGACCTAGAAGAATACAGTAAAGCTGAAATCTACTTAAAAAAAGCAGCGGAGATATCTGAAAAGTATAAATTGGGTAACCTCCCGCATTCCTTGTTTACATACGCAAAGCTTCTATTTAAACAAGGGAAAACAAATGAGGCGATTCAAATCAGCAAAAAGGGACTTTCATCAGCGATACATCACGGGGATAAGCTGTTTGAATCTCTGCAAAAATATTTGGATGCTTTATATATTAATGCAATAGACCAAATGCGAATCAAAAAAACAATTGATTACCTTGAGAAAAATAAAAACTATTCGTATGTGGAAGATATTGCTCTTGATACGGCTGCTGTTTATGCAGAGTCAAAACAATATGACAAATCTTATGTTTATCATCAAAAAATGATTCAAACGCAAAAACAAATTCAGAGGGGGGGATGCCTGTATGAATTTTAGAAAAGGCGTATTTATCATTGTATCGGCTGTCGTTTTAATGTCAGGGGTCGGTCTAACGGCCTCGGCTGTTTCATTTGATGGATCATATCAAGTTTCATCTGATCGTAATCAAACCTAAGAAGGAGAGTGCCTGTATGAATTTTAAAAAGAGCATCTTCATCGTCCTGGGCTGACATTGACTTTAGTATGTGGGATGGGTATGAACTCGGTAGAAAAACAAGCACAGGATACAATCAAAGTAGCTTCTGATCGTTTTCAAACTTGAACGTAAAAAGCCTTTTCTTCGGAAAAGGCTTTTTTAGTTTCTTCATTATAACGTATTCAAAACATCCACCTGGTTTTTCTTTTCAATTGTTCCATGGAGGGATTTTTCCCAAAGCGGGACATATAATAACTTTTCGTTCAAAATCAGTCATTTGATCATCCCCCAACTTCATAAGTCTCAACGGATAAAAAAGAATCAAATACAATAAGCCATGTATCCCCCTTTAAGTCCCTCACACGAAATCCTTCCGTAGGTGGTCCCGTAATGAACTGCGCAGATAACTTTGCGTATGTATCGGTCGCCATCAGCTCGAACGATAAATCTATGCTAATATTTAAAAAATATGGCACTCAATATTTATAAGTTCAATTTTCTTTTCAATTTATCAATTTAATGGAGGGAAAATAGAAAGGAGAGAAATGAGAAAGTATTTTTGGATCGTGTCGCTTATCATCCTTTTATTCACATTGTGCTTTCTGCCTCATATTCATTGGGCGCTTGGAATGCTAGGAATTGTCGCGGGGAGTATTCTGGCAATCAAATCGCCTAAAGGAATCGCAAAGAATATTTCTTTTGTTATCCTGGCACTTTGTTTACTTTTACTATTATTATTGATTGTGATGGGCGTTTTGATGGCAGGTCTAGTGGGGAATTAACTTTCATTTACAATCCTATTTGGGGACCAACTTGTTCATTTTTCGCCAAACAGAAGATTTTTTATCAGAAAGATTCGTCAGCAACCCCTATCATTTCCACACTGGCAGCGTAGAGATCAGGGGTGCGAGCCCCTTGGCTCCATACCTTTATAAGTTTTTAATCCTCTGCAGCAGCCTCTGTGTTCTGCTTCATTTTTAACAACTAAATGAAAGGAAAAAGAGGAAAATGAAAAAGAAAATCTATCTTCTACTAACTCTTTCAGCGGCAGTGGCACTTCTTTTAACAGCGCTCCCCGCTCTTTCTCCTGTCGTCTTCACGTCTGCTTCAGAAAAAGGAGCCATCAGGCATGACATTTATAAAAAAGGCTATCCGTATCAAAGCTACTTTGCGATTCTTCGAAAAGAAGAAAACAGCAATGAGGCCGGGAACCTTTATGATGTAAATTGGTTCGATTGGAAAGATGAAACCGGACAGACGCCGCACTTATGTTATTCGAAAAAATTGCCCGAAGGTGAGTACAAAGTAAGCTGCGGAACCGGACCGTAATGATTAAGAGCCCCTCTTTCATGAGGGGCTTTTTTTAATGCCGCTCCTGCTCTCCGTTTAATACCCCCAATATAACGGCGGATCATAATGCCGATACGGATCATTCGGATAATGCGTATTTGGCTGATAAGGTTTATTCATATCGTGAATACCCGTATTTTCAGACTGCCCGCAGTATTTATCGGGACCTATCACAGTTGATTTGCAGATCGGTGAAACAGCTTTTTCCCATTCCTGTTCATTCAGACAGTACGTATGCGCCATGATCTCGGGCGGTGTGAGGCGGAGAATATCCGACCCGTAAATCACTTCAGGCGTATGGGCGTCAAATATGGCCAAAAGATGGGTATTATCTGAAGTCGCGATCTCATAATGCCACCACCCCTGCGGAATATTCGCCACTTGCCCGGGGGTAATCGGGTAATTACGTATTTTCTGGGTGAACGGATTCAGCATCGACACGGTTGCGGAACCCGAAATACAGTACACCAATTCAGCGGCATTTTGATGGGTATGCGGTTCAATCACATTTGTCTTGCTCAAAAAGATATCCAATAATGAAATATTTTCAAGCGTGTTTAATTGTTTAATCCCCAATACATTGATAAAGTTCCGATGATCTTTAGTGAAAAAACGGCTCTCATTCACATCATATGTGAACTGTGTATTCGGAGACGTGTAATCCATATAAGAAACCATACAATCCCCTGCTTTCATGTGTAAACGTATAATTTCTAGAATATGTGTCCCGGTTCCAATAGGTGAAAAAGGGAATAAAAACCAATGATTCCAAACTGACCACAATATTGTGACGACTTTTCTAAAGATTCATTTAAGATATATCTTTTATTCGAAATATCTCTTACTATAAAGATATATTATAAATACATCTTTAGAAGGGTTGAGGATTAACATGCTGGATGAGAGAACAATAGACATCATCAAAAGCACAGTACCCGTATTGAAAACACATGGAGAAAACATCACAGGACGCTTTTATAACCTGATGTTTCAAGATCATCCCGAACTGTTAAATATGTTTAACCAAACGAACCAAAAGAAACAGACGCAGCGCGCAGCATTGGCAAATGCAGTCATTGCGGCTGCGGCGAATATTGATCAATTAGAACAAATCATTCCGGCAGTCAGACAGATCGGCCATAAACATACTAGCATCGGGGTAAAGCCGGAGCATTATCCGATTGTCGGAAAATATTTGCTTCTGGCGATCAAGGATGTGCTGCAGGATGCCGCAACTCCTGACATTATGGAGGCTTGGGAAAAAGCTTACGGCGTCATTGCAGAGGCTTTCATCGGCATTGAAAAAGATATGTACAATGCGGCCGGATGGCAGGGATATAAAGAATTTACGGTGATAAAGAAAACCGAAGAAAGCAAAGACATCACATCATTTTATATCAAACCGAGCGACGGCTCTGCGCTTCCTGAATTTGAAGCGGGGCAATATATCAGCATTAAAGTGCGGATTGCAGATTCTCCTTATACGCACATTCGCCAATACAGCCTTTCTGATGCTGCCCGAAAAGGCGAATATCGAATTTCCGTGAAAAAGGACGGGGCGGTTTCTTCTCATCTCCACAATGAAGTTCAAGAAGGAGATAAACTTGAAGTCAGCGCACCCGCCGGGGATTTCAAACTGTCTTCCGCCGAAAAACCGGCTGTCCTTCTCAGTGCCGGTTCCGGAATCACGCCGATGATGAGCATGCTGAAAACAGCCGCCGAAAAACAGCCGGAGCGTTCCATTACTTTTATTCATGCCGCGAAAAACGGAGAGTACGCCGCGTTCCGCAAAGAAGTTGAGCAAGCTGCGGCAGGCAATCCGAATATTAACGTCATTTATGTATACAGTGAACCGTCAGAACAAGACCGCTTAGGAGACAAGCCTTTTTACAGCGGCCGGATTGATCAAAGCTTTTTAGAGCAGCTTCATCTGAATCAAGATGCTGAATTTTACTTGTGCGGTTCAGCACCGTTTATGACGCAAATGAAAGATATGATTCTTGCACTCGGGTTTAACTCTGAATCCGTTCAATTTGAATTGTTCGGTCCTCAGCTGAGCATGGCATAAAAAAAAAGACTCCTCTTTGAGGGTTTTTTTTTTTGCATACATGTTCTTTCTCCGTCTTTTTCCCTATTTTATTGAAATTTTCATCAATGACCAGTAAAATTATAAATCTAGTGATTCCGGAATTAAAGGAAGGTTGATATGAAAAAGAAAGCAAAGACCAAAAGGGTGCTTGGATGCCTTTTTGCTGTATCTCTTATATTCGGATTATTTCTGGTATCAATGGTGTTTTCGAAATTCATAGCGACGGAAGAAAAACCGCCTGAAGAGGTGGACGGGCAGCAGGTCTTTATTGACAGCCTTTCCGGGCATGCTCAGATTTTATATGAGAAATATCATGTCCTTCCGAGCATCACCCTTGCACAGGCCATTCTCGAATCGGATTGGGGGAACAGTGAGCTTGCGGGAAAAGCGCGCAACCTGTTCGGTGTAAAAGGTGATTATAAAGGAAAACACGTCACGATGAAAACAGATGAATTTGAAAAAGGGAAACGAAAAACGATTCGGGCAAAATTTCGTAAGTACAACACGTTTTTTGAATCCATGGATGACCACGCCAAATTATTTGTCAAAGGAACGTCTTGGAATAAAAAGAAGTATAAACCCGTCATAGAAGCGGACGATTATAAATCAGCTGCGGCAGCCCTTCAAAAATCCGGCTATGCCACAGATCCCGACTATGCGGAAAAAATTAAAGATGTCATAGAAACCTATAACCTGAATGAATTTGACAAAATCAATGCCTCTCTTAAAGCAGTTGATAAGAAAGGCGCCATCAAAGACTACGCCATGGAAGACATTTGGTCCAAGCCGTCGAAAGAGCAGCATTCTATTAAACTGGCATCGGCGCAAAAGTTTACCGGCCAGCATATTAAAGTTGTCTCTGAGAAGCAAAACGGCGGATCTGTCTGGTATCAATTTCAGGTGAAAGACAAGCTGATCGGCTGGGTTGACCAAACCGCCGTCCAGTTAAATGAAGAAACATAAGCATCACAAAAGCCGGCCGCAGCCGGCTTTTTTTACATTCCCTCTGTTTCAAACCTTTTAATATCACGTTTATGCCCCATCAGCACAAGGCAGTCACATTCATGGATGACAGACTCCGGAGAAGGGGACAGCTGAATGTCTCCATTATGTTTCACGGCGAGAATGGTGCAGCCGAATCTGGCACGGACGCCGAGGTCAAGAATGGTTTTTAAATGGAGTTTTTTCGTGGCTGACAGTTCTACTATGCTGTATTCATCTGACAGATCAATATAATTTAAGACGTTTTCATCCGAAAGGCTTTGCGCAATCCTTACGCCCATATCCTTTTCCGGATGAATAATACGATCAGCGCCGATTTTCTCAAGCACTTTGTGATGATAATAATTTTGCGCCTTCACCCAAATGTTAGGGATGTTCAGTTCTTTCAATAACAGCGTCGTCAGCGTGCTTGCCTGAATGTTGGCGCCGATTGCCACGATGACATATTCAAAATTTCTGATGCCGAGCGATTGAAGTTCGCTTTCTTCCGTCGCATTTGCCCGCACGGCATGAGTGGCATAAGAGGAGTATGCGTTGACCCGCTCTTCGCTGATATCGACGGCCAGCACCTCATGCCCCATTTTAAAAAGCTCTTTGCAGATGCTTCCGCCGAAACGGCCGAGTCCGATGACGGCAAATTGTTTATTTTTGATTTTTCCCAATCCTCATAACTCCTTAAGAAACTGTTTTCGTCACTCCAAATACAACAAACAAGAATGTACTCCTGTTTCAAAGGTTTGTCAATGTGAGAGCCGGAAGATAAAACGGCACAAAAAAAGACCGGCTGACAAGCGGAGCTTGTGCCGGTCCGTTTTTCGCAATTATTTGCAGTTGCAAGGCTGTGTCGGCGGTGTGCTGCGTTTTTGAACAACAATTGTGTCCTCAGCATAGAATTTAGAGCCGATGCTTAATGATTTATTTTCTGCACGGAACTTATATGTACCTGCAGCAGGCAATGTTTTATTATTAAGAGAAAGCTTAAATTCCGCTGCGCCGAGCAAATCAATGTTTAACGGAAGTCTGACTGTTTTGCCGTTATTCAGAATCTGTCTTTCACGCAAAGCGTGTCCGTTGATTGTATCTTTTGTTGTAGCCGCAAATCCGCTAGGAAGGGTAAATTCCATAACGCCTAGGCTTAGGATCGTGTTCGGGCGGTACGTCAATTCGATATCAGAAAATGACCATTCCTGCTGGCTGGCACCTGTGTATTTTGCAAATAAAGTAGCGGTCGCCTTTGTGGACATTTCCGGCTCGTGAACGGTTGAACCTGATTCAGCGGCGAATGACGCTGTCGGCAGAGAAAGCAGTAAAGCCAAGCCGAATAAACTTGCCATGACAGTTGAGAAAAACTTTTGTTTCATATCAAAATCCCCCTTAAAAAAATTTGCCGATCGTTCTTAAAAAAGAACGACCGTACCTATAAAAATTTACCATCAATTTTAATGGAAGTAAATGGGGTTATGTTCCTATATTTCCTCGAAAATGATCAAATCGTGTCGAAAAATGACGAAGAAAAAACGCCTGATTACGATTCAGGCGTTTTTTCGTCTGTTTCTATCGGAATAAAGTTAAAAATCTCTCCGCTCCGGACTGAATCGGCGAGCCGCTTCAGCCAATGATAATAGGCCTTCGAGCTTTCAAGCTGATCATATAACTGCCGCGCTTCTTCCTGTAATTCCGCGCTGCCTTCCTCTGCCAGCAAAACGGCCTGCAAATCCGCCTGGGCCTGTACGATGGCGGACAAATTCACCTGAACTTCCCGATCCCATTTCGGCGGGAAGAAATTCGTGAAAAACGTAAAGAAATCCTTTTCCGCTACAAATGTATGCTTCCGCGTGCCGCGGTGAAAGGTTTTTTTGACCACATTTAAATCCTGCAGCTTTTTGACGCCTGTGCTCATACTCGGTTTGCTCATCTGCAGTTCCTCACGCATTTCATCAAGCGTCATTTCATCCCTCATATACATTGTTCCGTATAAAATCCCGACACTCCGGGTAATTCCGTACAGATCCATCGTCTCAGCAATGGAATCAATGACAAGATCCCTTGCTTGTTCTATAGCTGCAAATTCTGGATTCTCATCCATACTGTCCCTCTTTTCCTCTTGAAGATTAAATTGATTAAGTCATTTCTTTATGTTCTTAATCTTAACGAATCATGGCGAAATGTCAAAACCTAAGCGGACAAACAAGGTTTTGACAGGTTAAAAAACATGTGTTAAATTAACATTGTTAAAAACATTAAATTTTTATTTAACAAACTTACTTTTCGGTAAGGAGGACTCTTATGAGCAAAACGCTTTATATCGGCGGCGAATGGATCAGTGCAGAAAAAAAGCAGACCCGCCGTATCATCAATCCATTTAATCAGGAAGAAATTGCAACAGTATGCGAAGGAGACCGGAACGATGCGGTGAAAGCCATCGCCGCAGCCAGAAAAGCATTTGATGAAGGGGAGTGGCCGGTGCTTTCCGGACTGGAGCGCGGTCAATTTGTTCTGAAAATTGCGGAATTAATCAGACGCGATCTGAACGAATTAGCTGAGCTGGAATCGCTGGACACAGGTAAAACCATTGAAGAAAGCAAAGCCGACATGGATGATATCGCAAATGTTTTTCAGTATTATGCCGGTTTGGCGGATAAAGACGGAGGCGAGGTCATCTCATCTCCTATTCCCGATTCCGTAAGTAAAATCGTCAGAGAGCCAATCGGCGTATGCGGACAAATTACGCCGTGGAACTATCCGCTCCTTCAGGCGAGCTGGAAAATTGCTCCCGCTCTTGCGGCCGGAAACACGATCGTTTTAAAGCCGAGCGAGATAACTCCGCTGACAACGATTAAAGTCTTTCAATTAATAGAAGAAGCCGGTATTCCGAAAGGAGCCGCCAATCTTGTGCTTGGACCGGGCGCTTCTGTCGGGGATGAGCTGGCGAGAAACCTTGACGTCGATTTGGTGTCCTTTACGGGCGGAATTGAAACAGGCAAAAAAATCATGCAGGCGGCAAGCGGCAATGTGAAAAAGATTGCCCTTGAGCTTGGCGGCAAAAATCCGAATATCGTGTTTAAAGATGCGGATCTCGAAACAGCTGCAGATCAAGCGCTCAACGCCGTGTTTTTTCATGCCGGCCAAGTTTGTTCTGCAGGCTCGCGCCTTTTAGTGGACGAAGCCATTCATGATGAATTTTTAGCCGAGCTGATCAAGCGCACGAAAAGCATCAAATTAGGAAACGGTTTTCATGAAGATACGGAAAGCGGTCCGCTGATTTCCGCCGAGCATCGGGCCAAAGTTGAAAAATACGTAGAAATCGGCATCGAAGAAGGGGCAAAGCTGGAAACAGGCGGCAAACGTCCTGATGATCCCGCTCTTCAAAACGGTTTCTTCTATGAACCTACTATTTTCTCAAACTGCAAGTCTGACATGAGAATTGTCCAAGAGGAAATCTTCGGCCCCGTTTTAACAGTCGAGTCATTCTCTTCTGAAGAAGAAGTGGTCAGACTCGCCAACGATACCATTTACGGGCTGGCCGGAGCGGTATGGTCAAAGGATATTGAAAAATGCGAACGCGTAGCCGCGAAACTGCGGATGGGTACGGTTTGGATCAATGATTTTCATCCGTATTTCGCGCAAGCGCCGTGGGGCGGGTACAAACAATCAGGCTTCGGCCGCGAACTCGGCAAAATCGGTCTGGAAGAGTACACGGAAATCAAACATATTTACCGCAATACGAAACCTGCACCTGTTAACTGGTTTCAAGCATAACAAGGAGGAGATATAATATGACATTAAATATGAAAGTAGAAAGCATGCATAAATTCCATACATTCGAAATCCCGACAGTTATTAAGCACGGAATCGGCGCGATTCAGCATGCGGGAAAAGAAGTCAGAGCGCTTGGTGTCACAAAAGCGCTGCTCGTAACAGACCCGGGAATTTATAATGCGGGAGTGGCAAACCCGGTTATTGAATCCTTGCAGGAAGCGGGCATCGAAGTCGTCCTGTTTAACAAAGTGGAGCCGAACCCGCCTGTACGTCTTGTGAACGAAGGATCTGAACTGTATAAAAAAGAAAACTGCAACGGCCTTGTGGCTGTCGGCGGCGGAAGCTCCATGGATACGGCGAAAGCGATCGGGGTAGAAGCAACACACGAAGGAAGCGTGCTTGATTATGAAGCAGCGGAAGGCAAAAAGCCGCTGGAAAACCGCATTCCTCCGCTGACAACGATCCCGACGACTGCGGGAACAGGTTCAGAGGTCACACAATGGGCGGTCATTACAGATGAGGAAAGAGAATTTAAATTCAATACGGGCGGACCGCTTATCGCCGCGCATTTAACAGTCATTGATCCTGAGCTGCATACGTCCATGCCTCCGCATGTGACGGCTATGACAGGTATCGATGCCCTCGCGCACGCCATTGAGTGCTATACGATGAAATTCGCGCAGCCGATCACTGATGCTGTGGCTTTAATGGCAATTGAATATGCGGCGCATTATATTAAGCGTGCGTTCGCGGACGGAGAGGATTTGGAAGCGAGATACGGCATGGCGCAGGCGGCGATGCTTGCCGGACTTTCATACGGCAGTGAATCCGCAGGCGCTGCGCATGCAATGAGCCAGACACTTGGCGGCATCATCCCTGTCGCTCACGGGCAATGCGTCGCAGCTATGATGGGGCCGGTAATGGAATATAACTGGAAGGGATATCCGGAAAAATTTGCCCGCATCGCCAAAGCATTCGGAATCGATACAAGCAAAATGACAACCGAAGAAGCGGCCAAAGCGTCCGTCAATTGGATGTATGACCTTGTAAAAGATTTAGAGGTGCCGAGCTTAGAAGAACAAGGTGTGTCTCCGGACATGATTGAGCGCTTATCAAAAGAAGCCATGAAAGATCCGCAAACCTTCGGAAATCCAAGAGACTTGAATGAGAAAGCATACAACTGGATTTACAAACGCTGCTTTGACTTAACGCCGAAAACGGTATAATAATTGAACCCCGCTTCTTTACAGAGCGGGGTTTTTTTAAGGATAATGTCAAGAAAAAGGCGGTGACGGGTGATGTGGAAGTGCATAACAGCAAAGGCGGAAGGCGTATATATAGCGGATACGGAACAATTTGTTACCAAAAAGATGGACAAGCTTCGTGCGGAATACGGCGGGTTTCCCGGTGACCTTCATTTCGGACTGACAAAAAAAGCCGGTGCGCGGGAGCCGATGTATCAAAGAGGGACGGAAATTTTTAACCGGAGACAAATTTCAATCGTGTCCATGGAGGAATGTGATGAGATTGCGGCGGCGATGGGGGTTTCTCATATCTTTCCCGAATGGCTCGGCGCTAATATCGCAATCAGCGGTTTTTCTGCACTGACGTCGCTTAAAGAAGGAAGCAGAATAATATTTCCAAGCGGTGCGTCTCTGTTGTGCGAGGGAGAAAATGATCCGTGCATTCAGCCGGGAGAAATCATTCAATCCTTTTACCCGGATCAGCCAAAACTCGCTGCGGCGTTTGTGAGGCACGCGATGGGCAGAAGGGGAATTGTGTGTATTGTTGAACGGCCGGGAGACATATGCACGGGTGATTCGGTCGACATTCATTCTTATGAACCGAAACGCGTTAAGAAAAAAATCGAAAAGGTCTGATTCAGACCTTTTCGATTTTTTGTTTGATTTCTTTTATTTGATTGATGTGACGCTTTTCATGATGGCCGATAAAATCAATCCACTGGCGGATCGTCAGTTCTTGAAAAACGGGATGCGGAAGCACCCGTTCAAAGTCTTCCTCGTTTAATGATGAAATAACGGCGGTCAGCTGCTGTCTTGCCGTATCTAATTCTTGTTTCGCTTCAATGACTGATATTCGGTTTTGCTCAGGTTCAAGCTGTGACGGCGCCGGCCGTTTATTTGTTCTGTCCTCTATAAACTCCATCGGTTTTTCTTCGATTTTTTTAAACGGTGCGTCTTTTGCCTGCTTTGTTAAAAGATTCTGCGCTGATTCGTCAATTTTCTTTAAATGGTCAAGGACTTCGCGCACGCTCCATTCATCAGCCGCAGGCTTTTGGTTGAATTCCTCATCAGAGAGTCCTTTCAGTTCTTCCCAAGTCTGCTGTCTGGCTTCATTAAAAATGCTCATTCTATCTCCTCCTTTGGAGTAAACATACCATATCCGGATTGGATAATCATGTAATCAGCCTTTTTTATCAGAAAATTGAAACCATTTCCCTTTACACCCGTATATAAAGTAACACTCCGAGACCCGGCCGAAAGGAGGAAAGTATGTGGACATATTTCATCTGCCGCTTGAAACGATCTATCTTTACACACTGATTATTGCGGGGAGCCTCACGCTTTTGATTCTGTTTTTTCAAGATGTGTTTCACGGCCTCTCGGAAGCCATTCCTGTTTCATTCGTAAATCCAACGTTGATTTTATCGTTTTTGACCATCTTTTCAGCCTCAGGTTACATCGGCGAAATCGCAACTTCGCTTTCAAATCCTGTCATTGCATTACTTTCATTTGTGCTTTCAGTTTTTTTGGTCAGCCTGCTTTACTTCTTCATCCTTGTACCGCTTTCATCTGCGGAAGAATCGCTCGTATATCGGGAGTCGGATTTAAAGGGCAGAATCGGCAGGGTTATTACTTCCGTTCCGAAAGATGGCTATGGGGAAGTGATCATAGAGGGAATCGGAGGCGCCATTTCTAAATCTGCGGTCAGCTTTGATCAAGAACAGATCAAGTACGGAACGGCCGTATTAGTGATTGATGTGAAAGACGGAGTGCTTTTTGTGACGCCGCATGAACCAATCTGATATCTAAGGGGGAACTGTTATGACTATGCCGATTATCATTGTTATCGGAATCGTATTCTTTTTACTCATCGCACTTATTGCTGTATTTATTACGAAGTACCGGACGGCGGGGCCGGACGAAGCCCTTATCGTAACCGGAAGCTATTTGGGAAATAAGAACGTCCACGTTGATGAAGGCGGAAATCGTTTGAAAATCGTCCGGGGCGGGGGAACATTCGTGCTCCCGGTATTCCAGCAGGCAGAACCTCTCAGTTTACTGTCAAGCAAACTTGATGTCTCTACACCTGAAGTTTATACAGAGCAAGGCGTGCCGGTAATGGCCGACGGAACCGCCATTATAAAAATCGGCGGCTCCATCGGGGAAATCGCAACAGCCGCTGAACAATTTTTAGGGAAGTCTAAGCAAGACCGCGAGCAGGAGGCGCGTGAGGTGCTGGAGGGCCATCTGCGCTCCATTCTCGGCTCCATGACCGTTGAAGAGATTTATAAAAACAGGGAAAAGTTTTCTCAGGAAGTCCAGCGGGTCGCGTCTCAGGATCTTGCCAAAATGGGGCTTATGATCGTTTCCTTTACGATTAAAGATGTCCGCGATAAAAATGGCTATCTAGAATCGTTAGGTAAGCCGAGAATCGCCCAAGTCAAGCGGGATGCGGACATTGCCACGGCAGAAGCGGATAAAGAGACGAGAATTAAACGCGCGGCGGCTGATAAAGACGCAAAAAAATCAGAGCTGGAGCGGGCGACGGAAATAGCTGAAGCGGAAAAAATCAATCAGTTGAAAATGGCGGAATACAGAAGAGAGCAGGACACAGCAAAAGCCAATGCCGACCAGGCATATGACCTCGAAACAGCAAAAGCCCGCCAGCAGGTGACAGAGCAGGAAATGCAGATTAAAATTATTGAGCGGCAAAAGCAGATTGAATTGGAAGAAAAAGAAATTCTCCGCCGTGAGCGCCAGTATGACTCTGAAGTGAAGAAAAAAGCCGATGCCGACCGTTATTCGGTAGAGCAAGCGGCCGCAGCTGCAAAGGCGAAGCAGCTCGCAGAAGCAGATGCCGAACAGTATAGTATTGAAGCGATGGCCAAAGCGGAAGCTGAACGCGTGAGAATTGACGGTCTTGCTAAAGCGGAGGCTGAAAAGGCGAGAGGAAAAACCGAAGCGGAAGTCATCCGCCTGAAAGGTCTTGCGGAAGCGGAAGCTAAAGAGAAAATTGCGGAAGCTTTCGAAAAATACGGTCAGGCCGCAATCCTCGATATGATTGTGAAAATGCTGCCTGAGTATGCGAAGCAAGTCTCGGCGCCTCTTTCCAACATTGATAAAATAACCGTCGTTGATACGGGAGGAAGCGGTGAAAACGGCGGAGCCAATAAAGTCACGGGCTATGCAACCAATTTAATGGCCGGTCTTCAGGAAAGTTTAAAAGCATCTTCCGGAATCAATGTAAAAGAGATCATTGAGAATTTTTCAGGCAAAGGAAACATAAAACAAAGCATAAATGAACTTACAAAAGAACTGAGCGATTCGAAAGAAGAACGCAGCTCTGGATAAAAAAACAGCAGGCGTAACCCGCCTGCTGTTTCAATTTGCCCGCTTGGATTCAAGAAGCCGCGGCGCCGTCATGAATAATAAGATAAGGACAATGGCTGAAAGGATAAAAGAAGGAATCATATAAGTCGCGTTGTAGACGAGCGAATAAATCCAGACCGGAGTGCCCTTCGGAGCATAGCTTCCGAAAAAGACCGCTCCGGAGATTACATGTGCCGCATACCGCAGTACACTGCCGATAAAAACGCCGCTTACCACATACACCGTTAATGCGCCTCTTTTTTTAGCCAATGCCGTTTCACGGACACCGGAAGCAAACAAGCCGCTGAAACCGAGAACTGCAAACGCCGCGATATAATCAAGAAATAGCTGCACCGGATGCTGTAAAAACAAATTGCCGATGGCGATCTGGACAATCCCTGTTAAAAAGCCTGTCGTAAGCCCGGCCTTCACTCCCCAGCGGAATGAAATCAAAAAAATCGGAATCATCATAATAGAGACTGATCCGCCTTGGGGCATCCGGAGAAACATACCTGACACAATGTCCAGAATGACGGCCGCTCCGGTCATAATCGCTATTTCTATTAAGCGCACAAGCTGTGTTGAATGATTCATAGTTTTCCCCCTGGTCAGACAACCGTATCAAGGATAAACAAAAAAGCAGCGCGGGGAAGGATGGGAAAAGGTCCGCGCGCTGCTTACAAAACTGCAATTCATTTGGCTTTGCCACATCCCTACGCCAGCGTTAACTAACAGGTTCAAAGGGTCAGAACAAAACGTTCACTCTCAGCTTTAATGCTCCCCTTGTGGTCATCAAGTATTTAGTTCAATCTTACTATACAAGAAAATATACCAAACCACAAGACTGCATTCTTTCTATAGAAGAGAAACTGAAATAAGTAAGAAAGAAAATAAACGGAGACTTTTTTTAAAAAAACTATTGTCATACTTTCAAAAGGGTGTTATATTATTAAACGTCGCTGATGAACAGCAGACAACAACAAAAAGCTTCAAAAACGACTTAAAAAAAGTTGTTGACATAAAAGAAGCTGAGTGGTAAGATAATAAAGCTGCTTCG
>NZ_JACVSR010000020.1:0-559 GCF_014534735.1 Bacillus sp. 1021
TTTTTTCAAAAAAACTCTTGCTTTTTCTGAAATACATAGTATAATAATACATGTCATTAAAATGTCTGGTGATGATGGCGAAGAGGTCACACCCGTTCCCATGCCGAACACGGAAGTTAAGCTCTTCAGCGCCGATGGTAGTCGGGGGTTTCCCCCTGTGAGAGTAGGACATCGCCAGGCAGACTTCATTCCGCAGTAGCTCAGTGGTAGAGCTATCGGCTGTTAACCGATCGGTCGTAGGTTCGAATCCTACCTGCGGAGCCATTTATGGAGAGCTGTCCGAGTGGCCGAAGGAGCACGATTGGAAATCGTGTAGGCGGTAACCCCGTCTCAAGGGTTCGAATCCCTTGCTCTCCGCCACTAATTATTAATACATAACAAACGAAAAAATACCAGGGCCCGTTGGTCAAGCGGTTAAGACACCGCCCTTTCACGGCGGTAACACGGGTTCGAATCCCGTACGGGTCACTTATATGATGGAGGATTAGCTCAGCTGGGAGAGCATCTGCCTTACAAGCAGAGGGTCGGCGGTTCGAGCCCGTCATCCTCCACCATTATT
>NZ_JACVSR010000021.1:0-461 GCF_014534735.1 Bacillus sp. 1021
TCTCTCAAAGCGGCGCCGTTCCGTGGAAAGACGAAGGGGTTTACCTCCTCACCGGGGGAGCGGGCGGCATCGGACTGATTTTCGCTGAAGAAATAGTCTCCCGCGTCAAAAACGCCGTCCTCGTATTAACAGGAAGGGCGGAAGCGCTTGATGAAGACCGCTCCGCCCGCTTACGGCGCTTGGAAGCGTCGGGTGCCCGCGTATTGTATCAACCGGTTGACGTGACAGACAGGGCGGCGGTCATCGCCCTCGTCCGCGGCATACAGGAGGAGCACGGAACACTCGACGGGATCATTCACGGCGCCGGCGTGATCGCTGACAACTACATTCTGAACCAGACAGAAAATGAACGGAAGACCGTCATGGCGCCGAAAGTGAAAGGGCTTATCAATCTTGATGAAGCAGCGAAAGATGTGCGGCTGGACTTTTTCATTCTGTTTTCTTCCTTGGCGGGAGGAATG
>NZ_JACVSR010000022.1:0-461 GCF_014534735.1 Bacillus sp. 1021
CCTCTCAAAGCGGCGCCGTTCCGTGGAAAGACGAAGGGGTTTACCTCCTCACCGGGGGAGCGGGCGGCATCGGATTGATTTTCGCTGAAGAAATAGCCTCCCGCGTCAAAAACGCCGTCCTCGTATTAACGGGAAGGGCGGAAGCGCTTGATGAAGACCGCTCCGCCCGCTTACGGCGCTTGGAAGCGTCAGGTGCCCGCGTATTGTATCAACCGGTTGACGTGACAGACAGGGCGGCGGTCATCGCCCTCGTCCGCGGCATACAGGAGGAGCACGGAAGACTCGACGGGATCATTCACGGCGCCGGCGTGATCGCTGACAACTACATTCTGAACCAGACAGAAAACGAACGGAAGACCGTCATGGCGCCGAAAGTGAAAGGGCTTATCAATCTTGATGAAGCAGCGAAAGATGTGCGGCTGGACTTTTTCATTCTGTTTTCTTCCTTGGCGGGAGGCATA
>NZ_JACVSR010000023.1:0-361 GCF_014534735.1 Bacillus sp. 1021
AGCGGCGCCGTATGTGCGGCTGACGGCGAAGGTCCGCTTGAGGACCGTTATGACGCCTGCGCGGCGGAGCTGTCAGCGATCGTCACGCGTCTTATCAAAGAAAAACAGAAGAAAAAAACGCTGATCCAGCTTCTTGTCCCCGACAGGGGGGAAGACAATGTATTGGCGGGGCTGGCCGCTTTTCTGAAAACGGCTCACCTTGAACATCCGAAGCTGTACGGCCAAGTCATCCAAGCCGATCCGGACGAGCCAGCATCATCGCTTCTTGCCAAACTGAAAGAAAACCGGGCGCATCCTGAACAAGCGGAAATCCGTTATGAAGACGGCAAACGTCTCGTCAGAAACTGGCGTCATCTGCCGG
>NZ_JACVSR010000024.1:0-334 GCF_014534735.1 Bacillus sp. 1021
CTCCAGTTGGACCGGTTGACCCTGTGATCCCAGTCGATCCGGTTGCTCCTCTTGCACCCGTTGGACCTGTTGATCCTGTTGCTCCTGTTGCTCCTGTTGCTCCTGTTGCTCCTGTTATACCAGTTGGACCGGTTGACCCTGTGATTCCAGTCGCTCCTGTTGATCCGGTTGCACCCGTTGGACCGGTTGACCCTGTTGTTCCTGTTACTCCAGTTGGACCGGTTGACCCTGTGAACCCAGTCGATCCGGTTGAGCCGGTTGCACCCGTTGGACCTGTTACTCCTGTTGTTCCTGTTACTCCAGTTGGACCGGTTGACCCTGTGATCCCAGTCGA
>NZ_JACVSR010000025.1:0-292 GCF_014534735.1 Bacillus sp. 1021
TTGATTTTAATTGTTTTTTGGCGGTGTAGCTCAGCTGGCTAGAGCGTACGGTTCATACCCGTGAGGTCGGGGGTTCGATCCCCTCCGCCGCTACCATTGGACCTTTAGCTCAGTTGGTTAGAGCAGACGGCTCATAACCGTCCGGTCGTAGGTTCGAGTCCTACAAGGTCCACCACTTATACGGAGGAATACCCAAGTCTGGCTGAAGGGATCGGTCTTGAAAACCGACAGGGGTGTCAAAGCCCGCGGGGGTTCGAATCCCTCTTCCTCCGCCATATCTAATTTAATCATC
>NZ_JACVSR010000026.1:0-255 GCF_014534735.1 Bacillus sp. 1021
AAATGGTGGCTCGGGACGGAATCGAACCGCCGACACACGGATTTTCAGTCCGTTGCTCTACCAACTGAGCTACCGAGCCTTTTTATATAAATGGCGGTCCGGACGGGACTCGAACCCGCGACCTCCTGCGTGACAGGCAGGCATTCTAACCAACTGAACTACCGGACCATTTTTTTTGGTTGCGGGGGCAGGATTTGAACCTGCGACCTTCGGGTTATGAGCCCGACGAGCTACCGAACTGCTCCACCCCGCGAT